>CAWABA010000007.1:0-249174 GCA_963780185.1 Candidatus Bathyarchaeota archaeon
AGTCGTTGGTCCCCAGCCCAGGTCTTTTAGTTTAAGTTCCATGTCTTTCCAACGGGCTTCTCCTCCAGAGTTCACAACATTACACATATTTGTTCCGGATGGTGTATAGCAGATTGTACCCTTCAATTACAATACCTCACTACTATTTCCGTAACTCTTTATATTATGAGTAAATAATACTTTCCTAATAAGTATTAAGCATTTCAAGACAAGCGAGGAAGAGAAAACGTGAAAAAAGAAAATTGAGAATAAACGCAAGGGTTCCGTAGAGCCTAAGAAAGAGCTCATGCAAGAGTTTGTCGCCAAAGATACCCACATAAACGAAAGCGACCTTCTGCAAATTCAATCCGAGAAAAAATCCAAAGAGACGCACCTGAACTCTACAATCACCTTTTTTGAGGAGAAAACAATAGCATGAACAAGCAAGTCGAATTTTGGTCAAGCTCCGAGATGCTTCTCAAATGCTTGGACACCACAAACGAATACATTGACTCTTTAGCGCCGCCTGAAGTCAAAGAAACAACCAAAACCACCGTAGCAGTCCATGAAATAAATTTCAGCTCCCTCGAAATTTGAAACCCAGCAAGGCGCTAGACTTGGCGAGCATGAAATCGCCTACAAAGCAAACAACATAGAAGACAAATGGCGCCCAGCCTACAACATCCTGCGCAACAGCAACGTCACCATAAAGAAGAGACTCCACGGCGAAACCTACGCTTACAGCTACTGGCTATATGGCGAAGACAAAATCTACCGCCAAAAACTCAAACCCAAACCCCAAAACTGGCAGGAGGACAATTCGATTCATGGCTGACCGTGGGAAGGGTAAAAAAATGCGGCGACTGCGCCAATTGGAAAATCAAAGACAGCCCATGACGCTGACTATGATGACATCGTTAAAGGGGTAATTGTAAAGTAAATCCAGCCTGCGGTGAGTTTTACCCAAAGGAAAAGAAAAGCCCAGATTCCATAAGGCATGCGGTTATTCAGAGCAGGGATATTATGAAGCGATTTACCATAAAGGGAAACCTGCATTTCTCACAATAAACAAGGGCGAATTCAGAGTCTGCAAAGAAGTGACCACTGAAGGCGGAAAGCTTCCTACCCAAAGAGTACCCCAACGAGTTCCCATATGAACCCTACGGCAACTATAAAGGGTCTGTGTCTAGCCGTGAAGAGTTGTTTTGGAAGGTCAGGGAAGAGTTTGATTTGTTTTTGGATGTGGAGTCGATTTGGAAGGATTACTTAGCCGCCTGCGTTCTGCTCAGTTATCAGCAAAGAAACTGCGCAGATTCCCTACGTTTACTTTGTTGGGGATAACGAGAGCGGCAAAACCGTTGCTCTGAACCTGCTTAATTGGCTGTGCTACCGTCCCAGTGCTAGGCGTAACCATCCCCTCCGCCGACACTTATGGCTACTTAGATGATTCAGATGCGCCTGGAACAATCCTAGAAGACGAAGCGCAGGGTTTACAGCGGGATATGGACAAGGCGAAAATCTACAAGGCAGGCTACAAAAAAGGCGCAGTCGTCCCCCGAACCATGATAACGCAAAACAAGCGTTTTATCAAATATTTTCGCGTTTTTTGCTTCAAGGCTTGTGCGGCTGAAGAGATGCCCCGTGTCAAAGGCTTACTCGAACGCTTCATTTTTATACCAATGGTTGAAGGCTACCCTAGAAAAGACTGGGCAGACTTCAATGAAGCAGACGAAAAACGTCTCCGCAATCTACGGGATATGCTATTGAAATGGCGCCTGTTAACTAAGGAGTGGCAGATTCCCGAAATAGAATTACCCGTCAAAGGGCGACTCGAAAAGAGCTCTGGAAACCCACCATCCAAATTATTTCAGGATTAACAGTTGAAAGTGACCTACAAGCTCACCTTGAAGCGCTGCAGAAAGAACGGCTTAGCGAGAAAATGGCAACACACTAGAGGGGCATATCGTTAAGGTAGTTTGTGACTTGTACGTTTCTGGTCAGCCGCTGGCTTTCGTTGATGTCTGGGATGGTTTGGTTGGGGATTTGGAGGGTAAGTTGGATGATAAGAAGCCAAACAAGATGGATACCCCTGAGTTCGGGGAAGTTACCAAGCAGAAAGTTGGCTATAGACTCCGTGAAGTATTAAGCGGTAAGAAAAACAACACCAGAGGGGACAAAAGGGTCCGGGCAGAGTCTACGATTTCGACGTAGAGAAACTAAAGCGCATAGCCAAGAAATACGGTTGCACCTTTGCAAACAAGTTAACGAGTTATACAAGTAGCGGCAGTGCTCGAGCCATCAAAACCCAAAAACAAAGTAGAAGAAAAAAGCCTCTTTCCAGAAAAAAGGCCTGATTTGCAGAGTGAAAAAACTGAAAAAGAGGCGCAGGCACCTCGGGAGGTCATTTCACTTGTTAACTCGTTTGCATGCGTTAGCTTTGAGGAGTTGGAGGCTAAAGCCAAATCGGTTGTACGGTTAACCATGGATTTTGGGATTGAAACCTGCGTAACCTGCGGCGTCAAAGGCAGACCAGATTGGCAAGTCACAGAATTTGATGATTCATGGGGGTTCCTCTGTGGACCATGCGGTCAGAGGCTTTCTGAAAAGTTGCATAACCATAGTTAGCAGGGTGAGAGGGAATGGCTGGACTTACACCGGAAGACAGCATATTTGGCAACAAAGCCAGTTCAAACAGTAAGTCGCCCCCGAAAGGGATGCTGGCTCCAGCCCCCTATGCCCACACTGCAAATCAACAAAAGTTTGGAAAGATGGCATCAGGCGCTCCTTTTTCGGCGATAAAATTCAAAGATGGGTTTGCCGAAAGTGCGGCAGACGCTTCTCAGACCCACAAGACGTAGCAAGACTCAAAAACCGTTTGAACGTATTGAAACAGTTGAAAGGCAGTCATTAAAAACCATAAAGGACATAGTAACTAACTGCCAAATATGCGTCACGGAGACGAAAAACTTGGCAGCAGAACCTCAAAAACCGAAGTTCTGCGGAGAAATGAAAACGACATCAAAAGGAAAAATCCTCGAATACATCTGGTGGTTGAAAAAGAACGGCAATAGCGAACAAACAATCCTCAGGACGAACAAAAATACTCATTATAATGGTCAAACGCGGCGCAAACCTCTACGACCCCGAAACGATCAAAGCAGTCATAGCCAAACAAACCTGGAGTAACGGAAGAAAAAACAACGCAGTAGACGCCTACTCATCATTTTTAAAAATGGTTGACGGCAAATGGAATCCTCCGCTCTACCAAACAATACGAAAACTACCCTTTATCCCAAAAGAAACTGAAATTGACCAGCTCATCGCAGGATGCAGCCGACGCATGGCAACATTCCTTCAGATACTCAAAGAGACAGGCGCAAGATGCGGAGAAATCTGGTGACTCAAATGGGAAGACATAGATTTCGAAAGCAAAGTAGTAAACATAACTGCTGAAAAAAACAGCAACCCAAGAGTCGTTCACCTTAGTACAAGCTCCTTGAAATGCTCGAAAACCTACCCAAACCTACGGCGACAGAATATTCTCGTACCCTCACATGCCAGTGGACCATCACGGCACAACCTTCAGCCATCAACGAAAACTCATAGCCCACAAACTCAGAAACCCAAGACTCCTAAAAATCCATTTCCACACATTCCGCTACTGGAAAGGCAACCATGCTCTACCACAAACCAAGACATGTACTACGTCATGCAACGCTTGGCCACAAACAAATCAAAAACACGCTGCTATACGTTCAACTCGAAGAAGCGCTATTCCAAGGAGAACACGAATACATCTCAAAAGTAGCTAAAACTGAAAAAGAAGTCTGCGCCTTAATAGAGGCAGGATTTGAGTACGTCACGGACTTTCAAGACGCAAAAATCTTTAGAAAAAGCAAGCTTTAACATACAAAAAAGGTCTAACATCGCCAGCAAAAACCCCCAGACCATTTGCTTTATATTGGTGCAGGGGGTGGGATTTGAACCCACGAACGCCTGCGCGATAGGGTCCTAAGCCCTACTCCTTTGACCAGACTTGGAGACCCCTGCACTTGTGCCTGAACCAAAACGGAGAACCCACATATTAACATAAAGTTGTCGTCGGCGGCGTCGGGGCGCGGCGGTTTTTGGATTGGTTTTTGTGGCTGGTTTTTGATGTAAATAGTAGACCCCCTCCCCCCTTCGGCAGGTTTTTGAGGCGTCGCCTTTGGGTTGCTTTTTTGGTTTAGGCTTGGATTCACTTAGATGTTGGCTTCTGAGGAGACAAGAGAAGAGGCGTTTTCGGCTAGATTTTTGTAATATTACAAAACCAGCAGGACTCAACGATTCCACGCATAAACCCTTTACTCCAGCATCCTTGCCCCTAAGCTCGTCTCCGCCCCCATTCTTCCCACTTGTGAACCGTAAGCATTTTATTGGCTAGCAGCGTTGATTCACGGTAACAGCAAAATTGCGCCTTCGTAGCCTAGCCCGGTGGGGCGTTACCTTGGTAAGGTAATGGTCGCGGGTCCAAATCCCGCCGAAGGCTCCAGTTCTCTCTTTACTGCTTTTCTATTAGCTGGAGGAATTCTTCCCGGGTTAAACCTGCCTGCTGAACGATTGCTAAAAGCGTGCCTTTCTTAACGGGGTCATGCCGTGGCACGGTAAGTTTGTGTTTTCCATCCGTTAAAAATATGTGGCTGCCTTTCTGGCCCACTACTTTGAATCCGACGCTGACAAGTGCTTTTATGATTTTTCGCCAAGAAACAGAGGGCAGCTTTTCAGACAGTTATCTGCACCAGTTCTTTCTTGCGTTTAAGCTGGTCGGCTTCTTCGGGGAAGGTTTCTAAGTAGCCTTCGATTGCTTCTTTGATGTTGGTGAGGGCTTCTTTGCGGCTTTCTCCTTCACTTATGGCTCCTGGAAGTTCCACGCACTGCGCTGAATAGCCGCCTTCAGGCTCCTCCCTCAAAAGTACCGTGAATTTTCTGCCTTTAATTTCCACCATAAGGTTGCACTACCCATAAAACCAACCCTCGTGTAGACCATATAAACTTTGACCAAGAAAACTCTATTCGTTTTTGTCAGTGGCGTTTTGTGGGCTAGGCAATGGTTGCGGGTTCTAATCCCGCCGAAGGCTCCAAACAACTTCGCTTTTAGATAAAAAGAAAAATGATAAGTGGGAAAAAATATTCTGAAAAACAAAAACCGCTTTATTAGAGTGCACTACGAAACTCTGTAAGCGCACGTTGTAACCTCATTCCGTCGTCCCATGTTAGCGCGTCGCCCTCATAGAAAATTGCTGTTAAACCTTTTAGAATAGTCGGCAAAACATCCTGAAATTTCTTATCAATTACTAGAATTACTCTTTTGTTGTAATTTAGGAAGCTACCGCCTACTTCAATAAGAACATTTTCGTTTATTCCATACCCTTCCCCTTGCTTTTTTTCTTCGTCCGCACTAATATTTATTACCTAAGTATTATCTGGGTAATAGTTAAAGCCAAATTCACCTTTCAAACTGACATAATGACCCTTCTCGAATCGAGAATATTTACGTTTTGATTAAAGATTAAAAAAACTTTCATCTTTCTCGGTGAAGATATCGTCCCACATTTGAGCTTAATTATTTCCTATTTACTCCCTCTGGTATTCTTTAGGTGATAGATTTTTTTGTGATTGATGGTGTGGTGTCTGTTGGTGGTGCTAATGAGCAGTTGTGTTTTTCAGGTTGACGATGCTTATCACAAAAAATATGCGCACAAAAGGGACATATGTATAGCGTTAAAAATAGTGGGTACTCTTTTGCTTTTCCACAAACTTGACAACTATCCATGTCTTCTATCTCCTTAGCTGTATAGTTAGAGTCATAGCGATATAACGTTTGGCAGTGCGAGGGCTAAAATTTAAAGCCCCTTTTGTACTCGTGAAAATCCTCATCTTCCTTTGTGTAAAGCTCGCCCATCGGAAGGGGATCATTCGATTTCTCACCAGAAGAAGTAGGGGATTTGGAGGAGTCTTGATTGGTTGTCTTACGCTTATCCTTTTCTGACTCCTCAAGCTCCGCAAAGACCTCGGGATATTGCTTTTTCAACTTTGCCCTTGCGCAAATTCTTGTCGATTGATTGTCGCTGAGTGCTTGTTCAACAAGTGACTTGACTTTCCAATCATTCCAGATATCTTTAGCTTTGTCCTTTGCCTTCGCACCAAGCAATCTTAGGATTTTTTCCGCTTCATCCTCAATGGTCATGCTTTCTTACCCTCAAATCGGTTTTTTCAAGACTCTGTTCAATCTCGTACATCATATAGACTCTCTTTCGTTATAATCTTTTTGCCTTTTAGACGCTCACAGTTTCGGAGTCAAACTCAATGTTGTTCTCGTCATAAATCAATCACCTCCCAAAAACAAAAAGGAAAAGGTTTAGGCTTTTGGAGTCGCTGAATATTGCGGTTAGCTCTTTGATTGCGGTTAGCTCGGATTCCTTTTGCTTTTTGACTTTCTCCAATGCTATCTTAAAGAAATCCAAGTTTTTCTGCATCTTTGCGATTGTTTTTTGGCGAGTCTCAATGATTGCGGTCAGGGCTTTTTCTCTTTTATCCAATTTTTCAAGACGTGCTTGAGCCGTTGCGGCAAATCCTTTTTTCTCGGTCTTGCCTTTCTTGACTGATTTGCTATTTTTGCCTTTAGATACTACTTTGCTACCTGGAGAAACAACGGTAGTGGAGGAAATTTTTTAACATCTTTTTGCAATTTTTTGAATTTCCATGTATGCCACCATAATGGTCTATAGACTTTGATCAAATAATATAACACTATGGTACCTATAGTTTAAACACAACAATAAACCCTTAAAACGTTTCAAATTGAATATTAGATTAAAAGAAGATGAATTGATTTGGGTGGGAAAGGAAGCGGTGCTAAAAAGCGTCATAAAAATATCAAATCCAGTTCAAGGTCAGACTACAAGGGCTATCAGAACGAGTATTACAAAAAAGTCACAGCGCCACTCAATCACAGACTCAACAGTTACATGGTTGATTTCTCCCCACCTAAAATGCATGAACCAAAAAGAAAGAACGAATGGAGTTTTTGAGAGATGAACAAAGGTCAGGTTCCTCAGGTTAAAGATGGTCTCTGGAATCGTGCTAAGGAGCAAGGAAACTTACATAAAAAAAGCGGGGGTAAATGAATATGGGACGCAAACAGCCACTAAGAGAGAAAAAGCATAACCCACTAAGCTTACAAAAAATTGAAAGAATAGTTCAAGCTGAACAAAAGTTTCACAGACCGATTACGGAGGTGAAACATAAATGACAAAAAGCAAACAATGGAAAGAGAAAGATATCAAAGAGAAGCCGCTTAACATGGGCAACATCATGGGAGATCGCAGTGTCAATCATAGCTTAACAGGAGACATGAGTGAAGGACTAGTCACTCGAAAAGAAGCGAAGGAAGGACTGATCACGCGAAGAGAAGTAAATGAAGGATTGCTGACCAAGAAAGATAGGGAACAAGGTCTGATGTAAGTGTGTTCGTTCAGCAATCAATCTTTATCCTTTTTTTTAATTAAAACCGAGAATTTGTGAGGTGAGATGAATGGCAAAAAACACAAAGCAAAAGCCAAAGCCTAAATTTGGCACTCCCGAGTGGATGGAGTATATTCGTAGCTGCCGTGGTAAAGGTAAAAAGAAGAAGAAGAAATAATCCCCAATCAAATCCTTATCCTTTTTCTTCGTTTAGAGTGGGGTATTTTGCGTAAGAATCGTGAGGTCTTCCCATCAATGGGAATCTTTGACTAAAACAACGAGTGAATAATTTTGAAATTAGGGCGTGCGCTTTCGATGATATGCCATAATTCTTGTGGTTATGGCACTTAGTACTTTGATTATAAGATACAATACGCCATATGATATACCTGCAAGAATTAAACAACTAATGATAACTATATCTATGATGCGCGCGCTAAATGTGAATGGCCCATTATACCAAGTGTAACAAAACCAAACCACAAAGAAAATTATGAACCAAATCCATTGGTGTACGGCATACCAGTGTTTTTGTTTAAGATTTTGTTTTTGCATTCAACTCATTTCCCGTATGCCAACAATTAAGCCGATTATGACAACAATTAACCCTTTATTAGCCGTGCCAATTTACCCAATTGACTTAACGCTAACTTATCTTAAAAATTTTTGCCCTTTCACCTTTTATTGTTTAAAAGCTGAATATGAAAAAGCCTCAAGTTAATCAACTGATAAAAATGCCAAATTGCCAAAAAGCCACTTAGGATAGGGTATTGAAGAACCTAAGTGAACTCGATTTTTTTCAATGGAATTGGCTTTGGTTTCTCTTTTATTTTGTTAGGTTGTATTATCCATCTTTTTTCACAGATTTTATTTTTCTGGAAGGTGTCATTATTAAAAATCAGTAGTTGCGTCTCTAAATCCATATCCATATCATAAACAAAGTAGATGAAAAAATCATTAAATTTATTATTTTTCTCAAGATAATCTAATGTCTGTTGTGTTATTCTTAGATTGGTTTCCTTTTTCATACATCCCTTAACTTCAATGTATTTTTCCCCAGAAATAACATCAATACCTTTCTTTATGATTTTGGGCTTTTCTCCCTTGTCTTCGAGATAATGTACAACATATCCAATTGCCAAGTCTTCAATATCTTTAGTTGATTTTATTTTTGCCATATTCAATAGAATACCTCCAATTTTATTCACCTGCTACCTGTTTGTTTGTTTATACATTTAACATTTTGCTGAGCTAAGCTCAGTTCATCATGTTATGGTATTATCAGAACAGCTAGTTCTTTTAAATTGGGCAGAATTATTGAAGATAACGCAGATAATACAAATTGCAAGCGTTCAAATTATATTATATCTACTCAAAAAAGGAGAAGTGAGACATTCCGAGCTTTCAGAAACTGTTAACAGTCGAGGAACGTTGAGTCTTAGCTTGAAAGACCTTATAGAAGAAGGATTAATTCAAAGGAGAGTCTTGGACACAAAACCTATACAAAGTCTTTACAGCTTAACTGAGAAAGGTGTTTTGGTTGCTAAAGAAATGTACGAAATACAGAGTTTAATGAGTTAAACAAACCTAATTTACTAAGTCACTTTTCAAAACTACATTCAGATAGATGACGCTCGATTCTTGCTCAAATAGGTGGGGTATTTAGCGTAAGAAATGTTATGTCTTCCCATCCAAGGAATCTTTGACTAAAACAATGAGTGAATAATTTTGAAATTAGCGTGCATGAATTTTGAAATCTGCATAATACCTAAGCAGAAGACCACCTACAAATAAGAATGCAGCTAAAACGATGTCATACGTAAGATGATTTCCTAACAGAAATACTCCAAATAGAATGAATAATCCATAAAGAATGCCAATAAAGGCAATACATCCACCAATTCCACGTAAAAATTTAAACCCAGCATATCTCCAGAAACCTGGACTCATTACACATTTCCCAAAGTTTTCATATTCATTGAATTTGCTTATAAGATTTTGCATACTGATTACCTATAACGTGGCAGTTGGATAAAAATAACTAATGGAGAAAGAAACATGGATTTTGCGAGACAACCATTACTCAGCAAAGAAAAAGAAGCTGATTTAAAGTCAAAGATGGAACCGCTATGGCTTCAAGGACTCAGCGGAATGCAAATTGCCAAGCAGCTAAAACTAGACACCTGAAACAGCTTTTGAATCATTACAGCCCCGGTATGTCTATTTTTACCGCCAAAAATTTAACCTGCCACTCAGAGCTAACCCCAGGTTCAAAAAGGGCAGTAAAACTTTACCAAATCATCGTTACAAAAATACGCCTGAAGAGCTGGGGTTGATGTCTCCAGAAACCTTCATAGCTAAGCTGAACGAGATGCTTCCCCGAAACGAGGTCAGCGAAGCTCAAAGATGCTTTTTGATCATTTTGTACTGGACGCCTTTACGCGAGTCGGAGATTTTTGAAAGAGTCCAAAACATGCCTATTGAGGATGGCAAAATAAGGAATGATTTTGAGATACTACCAGACAAACTCACAATCCACTTGCTTAGGAAGAAAAAGAAGTATCACAAAGACGCCGATGAACCGATTTCAATACCCAGATGTTTCCCACTTGTTGATGAAGTAGTCGAGTATCTTCAATCTAAAAGCTGGGAGCACACATTCAATAATAAACCTAACGAAGTGAAGAAAAAAGATGAGTATGGCTTTCAGATCAAGTCTTCACATGGCAAACTACAATTTGAGCTTAACCATCGACCATTCCCAATTTCAAAGAGCATGGCTGATAATTGGGTGAAGTATGTTTTTGAAGGGTTTTATTGTCATCACTTTCGGTTCCAATTCATAACTTCCGCAACTCAACTACCAGACATGAAAGTTTCCGAGCTAAAGGCTAAAACCTACTTGACTCTCGGAGCCTTAGAGAAGTACATCTTCCCGATCAAAAGAAGTGAAGCCGACCTCGACCGCAAAAAGATTGATGAACTACGAGTCGGGGGGTGATAAGTTAATGCCACGACCGCAAAGAATGACTGCTGAGGAAGAAAAAGACCTAAAGTTCTGGCTGCTGTTTGGCATCAAGGAACAGGCATGTAAAAACACAACCATGCTTATGAATTATGCAAATGAAGGATTAAACCCTACCCAAATTCAATACTACTTAAATAAATTCAAGCTGAGTTTCAAATACCCCTTTGCCTTTGCTGACGATCTGATAGCTTACGATGTGTGGTATGATGAAAAAGAAGCTGAAGGAAGTTGGATTGGAGATAAAACGCTAATACAAGTCGCAATTGATGATTTCACCCCTGACTTTTCAAAAGAAGAGAAGCAATTGAATGATTTAGCCAAAGAAGGAAGGCTTACACCTAAACAAGCAGAAGAAGCAATACAATCGCGACGTAAGGTACACATGCTCCACAAAGCTATGATTGAAGAAGCCAAAGCTGACCCAGATATCAAGACATTTGGCGATACCAAAGCATGGCAAGACTGGACTGAGGTACAAAACGCAAAGCTTTTTGGTATAAACAAATAATAACCCTACCCGAATCAATCCATATCCTTTTCTTTTAATAACTCCCATCAACCGTTAGTTACGTGGAATCTTTCATAGTTTTTGATTATAGAACCCTGCGTTGTAAGGTTATGGGTAGTGAAACCATCCCATACCTACCTTCTGCTAAGGAGAAGATGGGTTGCCGTGGGGTATAGTGAAGTAATGAAGGGTAACGCTTGCCACGTTGGGTTAGTTTGGTTAGTTTGGGTTAAAATTAAGTCTTTTTGCTAAAAGAAACCCAAATCAACCTTGTTTTCTACTCAAAGTCTGCTAAAAGTATGTAAATTTGTACTTAAACTTAACAAAATCTGCTTAAAAGTAATGAATTTCGCTCGGAAGTCAGATAAACATGGGCGCAAGTGAGGGTTAGTTGAAATGAATAAGTCTGCTAAAAACAAACGAAAACTAACTTGTGAGGGTGAAGTGTGCAAAACCACCGCAAAATGTCCCAAAATAACCCAAAACATCCGCGAAAACCATGAAAAAACTCCCATAAAACAGGGTATTTTCGAGAAAGAATGGGAATCTTTGGAGTTTCCCAAGAACCCGCTCAAACCCGCTCAAAGGAACCCCGTTTTAGGGGATAAAAATATATTTTTCCCACTGCCATGCCCAGTAAGTTCGTTTTAGTTTCTATATCCCCCACCCTATATTAATAAAAGTAATATAGGACTTACACTGTATCCGTTTCGCCGTTCTCCTACGATAATGCTTCGTTACGCCTCGTAGTTATCGTCCGAACCTGCTATGACGTTTCGACCTGGGATAGAGCCTTAACGTTTCAACCGTCAGAGTCAGGGTATCTCGTTTCGACATACATCTGATACCCAAACAAAGGATACATGACAACCATTTGAAAAACTTACACGTGTCGCAAGTTTAGATTATAGTTCCAAGGAATGCAGGTATATGGCGCTACGTTGACATCATTAAGGTAGGATAAACATGAGTGGAATAAACAAAAACCAATAGCTCCCTTCCATCTTCTTTAGGACTTCCTTGGCTATTTACTCCGGTCAGGGCGAATCCCGCCCAAATTAATAAGCATTGGTTATTGAAGCAACTTTGGCTTTATCCCATTAACTCCAATTAGCATTTTTCAGTAGTTTGAACCAGAGAAAGTCAAGTTGTAAGTACTACTATAATATATATTATAGTACTTTGGACTCAAAAACTCTGGTTGTAAGTACGGAAAATTATATATACTTACTCAGTTTCTTGTCCAAAGTACTGAAGTTACCGAAGTCAAGCCATTATTTCCCAGAGTTTTCCTAAAGATGTCAAATATACTATGGTTTTTCGTAATTTCTTCAATCTTACACTTCTCGTATGCCCAGACCTCAGAAATGCCAAATTTCTTCGCCATATCGCTTCGTGCTACTCTTTCAGGTACATGGTTGCTATGCTCCTTCACATATTGGATTAGCCATTCTTCTTTTTCGTCCATTTAACTCACCTCTATTTCGTTTAAATGAATCATCAAAATGCAAAATTGGATCATTCTTAATTTCCTCTGGAACAAGACAGAAACAATAAATATCTTTTTTGTAAAGATGTGGACGCCCGCGAAGAATTGCATGATAAAGCTCATCTTCATCAAACATCGTCCGAAAATTCTCCAACTTTGATCTTTGTAGTGATAATAAGAACCATGTGCCTACTCTGTTCGATTGTCTCTGTCGTAGATCAAGTCAATATTTGGAAACCATAAGCCTAAACTCCATAATCAAATCGCCACGATTGACCACATAGGTACCGACAACAAAAATTAGATTGCAATGTTTCAAGTTATTTGAACCCCGTTGATTCCAAAACCACAAAATATCCTCCAAGCTGACGTGAAACTCGGGCTTGATGAACTCAATTCGGATTCAAGATGATTTTGGAATATTCATCGACCTTTTTTCTGCATTTTGAGCTAACGTCGTTACAAATCCTATTTTGCAACCTTTAAATTCTTCAAAATGTTGCTTATTTCCTCACCTATCCAAATCCTGGTTGTTGGAATTTCCCGTTGTTTATTGCAACTGATTTAGTGGGAAGCCATGCATCTTTTTGTGGGAGGCATTGATGAATGGTTGAACCCAAGTCCTTAAAGTTTGCCTTAAGTCATCTCCCATTGGTAATTAATTGATTTACCCTGATTCTCATCCTCGTATCGCCGTTTCAGATCAGCCATAAACATCTCGTTTGGCTTCGCATCAATAATGGTCAAATTTGCCTCGGTATTTTCCGTGATGTAGTCAAAGAGATAGAAGAAATATGGAGTCGAAAACCCCTCCTTATTGCCGTATTTTTGGCTATACTTGCGGTAAACCTCAAATTCCTCTGCTGGAATTGCAAAAAAAGGAATTTTGCCGATATTTGGGTCTATTACAGTCATCTGCATTATGGCTTTCAAAGAGTTGCTCGGACGTCCTTCAATAAACGCACGAATTTGTCAAATTCTTCATCTTTAAGAAATTCCTCAAAGCCAAGTTTGGCATGTTCAACCTTAAAGATTAATGGATACACAAAGCGATAATATTCAGCAAGGGTTTCTCGAGTTGGATTATTCCTCTTTTGTGTTTGGCAGTCATCAACAACCACATGATCGGCTTTAAAATCATTGAACATGCCCATGTAGGAGTATTGGATCGGTGACATGACTTTTTGAGCGTCGTTAAGTTTCTTTTTTTGTAGCAGATAAGGGCATTTTTCTTGGTCAAAGGCTCCTGAGTATTTTGCAGGCTTGACAAGCATATTCATGTGGTAGATCAAGCTCTATTAACTTGGCAATTTTTGTGTTGTAATAATCCCCATCCTCTTGGTTACACGGACAGATACGGGCTAAGCCCCAAAGATGCAGCCATCCATTCATTTTTCCTTCTTGCTCGGACAAAAGATTATGTGAATTTGTGAAGTACCATTTCTTCCCCGAAAGGCGCTCCAATTCCTGCATAGTTGTCTTTGTCTTGCCTGTACCTGGGGTTCCTCCCAAAATCCTAATGTCCGAGTTAGTCAGATTTTTTCTTCCCCTAAGTCATCCTTTATTCCACAAAATCTTCGTATTGACAATCTTTCGGTTTCTTTCCATCTTTGCAGCCAGTCCAAGCCCTGTCGGTATTTTCAGTGATCAATATTCCGTCGTTGTAGTAGCTGAATTGACCCATCTTTGGACAAGTCACGCAAATTCTGGCAATTCTTTTCATTCCTTGCGCACCTTCCACACTTCGATAGGTTCTTCATCTGGAATTTTGATGTATATTTTGCCATCTTCATGCTCAGCAGGAATACCGTAATAGCTTCCGACCTGTGCAATCAAGCCATGCTGTACCAACCAGTGATTATTTTGCGAAAGAGAACAGTCAACGGGCATCATGCCTTTTTTTAGCATTTCCACTTTGATGTCGCTGAAACGTAATCCAACACCTTTATGTTCCTCAAGAATAGCCAAAATGTTTTCTGCGACTGGTCTTCGTTTCTTTCTTTTTTCAGGCATTTTATCTTTTCCTCCTTTTTCATTTATTATATTATTTATGATTTTTCCTTTTAAATCTTCAGTATGACACCATAAAATCTTGTATAAAATCTTCAGTAAAACACAAAAAAGGTTCAGAAAATTCAAAAAAATTAGGATTTTTCAGCTTGATTTTTATCCATTTCGCGTTGGCGTTGGGTGCGCATACTACATATGAAAAATGGAAAATCTAAAAAAAATTAAGTGGGAGTTTGATTTTTGTCCTCTTCTTTTTGTTGCTCCCATTCCCATCGATTCTTGTCCTGCATCCACTTTGCAAATTCTTCAAAAGACATCTCAGTCATTTGCTTGAATATTTCTTCGTGCAATTTGACCCTTTGTTCAAGTGACTCTATTTTGGCTTTAGACGCCTTGACATCCGACTCCAAAACATCCGAAAAGATGCTTTTGCCTTTTATCTTTTCGTCAATTTCTTCTCGGGATGAAAACTCAATCTTCAAAAACTCCTCAGCCGCCATGTACAATTTTCTCAACTCCTCTGTGGGCATTTGCAGGTAAGCATTTGATTGTACCCCGATGTCGTGACCCATCCAGAACTCGCGGATTTTTTCATCCATCTTATTCACCAAACGAGTGTTGAAGGCGGCTCTAAGTGAATGTGGGCGAGCGGAATTATAACCACCGTTCTGCTCAATGAATTTTAAACCTACAGCTATTTCGCTAAAAGTTTGCTGGATGATTGTTGGATTAAGTCTTGCATCCCCTCGATCTCTCTCCTTAATGAATAATGGACTGTTACCTTTCAGGTCTTGTCTGGTTGCCAAGTACAACTTTAGGTAATGAACCGCATCCCTTCCAAAAAACGTCTTGAATTTAACATCGGTTTTCTGACGCACCAACTTCAAACAAATAGGTAAGATTCCTGATGTGAGTTCACTCTGCACATCTCCATAATTGAGATTACAGATTTCTTGCACGGCTAACCCTGATTGGAACATGCACAAAATTATCGCTTTATCACGATAGCTTGATGTAGCATTAACAAATTCTTTAATCTGCTCAATTGTCCACTCATGCTTGCCATTCTCTTTTTTCTCATTCGGAGCTGGCACGTCAATGAAACTCGTTGATAGCACAATATGTTTCCACTTCAGGAAATTTTGTATTGCCGCAATGTATAATCTAATAGTGTTGGCGGACAATCCTTTTTGCTCAAGACCTTTGATAAATTCTGCTACTTCCAATTCCGCGATGCTTTCTTGATTACGCAAATCCTTTTTGAACTCATTAAAAATTCTATCCAAAAAGTCACTGAAACCTTTGTCCTCGCCGTACTTTGCTTTGTAGAAGATCAAGAAACTTCGAAAACCCGACGCATAAGAACCTGCTGTATTTTTGTCTTTCAAATTCAAATATTTTTGAATCTCTTCTTCAAACTCTACTTTTTTCATGCTTGATCCCTATTAGTTTAGACGGAAAATGCATTAATAAGGATATAGGTAATACTTGGGTAATATTTATTATTGCACAATTGCATTTTTTCATTAAACCAAATACTTTATCTGATAATGGCATTGACAACGTTTCTCTTTCTTCAGCTATTTCAAATTGAAATTGCCCATAGGCGAGCACTTGTTTTATTTGGTCTAAAATCTTCTTGTTTTTGCTGTGTGATATGAAAACCCATGGAAGTTTCGGTGAACACGGCGGCGAAGGTATTTGTATTTCCATTTCCGCCTCCTTCTCGTTTTCTGGGTTGTCAAAATCTTCTCCTTCTTTCTGTTTTACTGCTGTTTTTACGAGCCCGCCCAACTTATCCAATCTTAGGTAAACTTTGCCTTGAAAATTCTCTGTTGCACCAAGTTCGGTTATGTTCTGCATGAGGACTTCGTAGCAACTTTCAGCACTCTCTTTATCCAAATTGAAATTTCTAATAAGCATGTTTTTGAACACCGTTGAGTCAGGAATTATTTTGCTGTTAATCAAATTGAGCGCTTTCTGAAATATTTCTGGTGTTTCAAGCGCTTTCCGTTTAAGAGTGTTAACATCCTCATCGGGTGTGGGGGCTGCTATCGATTTTCCCAGCGCACTTAGTGAAATTGTTTTCGTAAAATCCTTGGTACTAATACCTTCGTTCGTAAGTCCATATCGAATAGCTGATGTGATGATATCTCGAAAGGTACCGCTTGTGGGTGTGCTTCCAAGTTTTGATGCTATATCGAATAAAGAGAAAGGTTCACCCGCATTTTCTTCCCAAATTATTTGGGGAACCCTCAAAGCTTCTGTAAGGGAATTTCGTGGAAATTTTACGATTTTTCCTTTGGTATCATCCGAGGCTTTTGGCTTTTCAACGACGTTTTCCTTTTCGCTTTTTAAACTCAAGTCTAACCCTCAAAATTCCGATGAGTTCTCAATAGTGCGGTTTGTCCTAATAGTTTTTTCGATATAACTTGATTTATGCCCTCAGGTGAGACAGTTTTGTTTGAAAGTTGTTTCCCCAACTCTTATTGCTTTTAAGCTGGTCAAGTTTTTGGGAGAACGCTTCAAGGTAACCTTCAATGGCTTTGCAAATGTTGGCAAGGCCTTCTTTACGATTTTTTCCTTGAAACTTTTAGGATAGCAAAAAATAATGCGTTTTATGAACATCGATTGTTTTTTATATTGACTCGGGATAATATTAACGATTGTATGTCTGAGATTACAAACCCCAACCAGATTTTTAAAACATTGAGTTTGAAACCTGACGGTCAAATCAAGAAGCTATGGGACAATCAAGTGGAGGTTCTAGAATTTTATTTTGCCAAACTAACAAATGCAAATAGAGTGGCTATTGAACTACCAACAGGCTCGGGCAAAAGCATAGTCAGCCTTTTAATACTCGAAATGTGGCGCAGAGTGGGAAAACGTGTCGCAATTTTGACCTCTTCTATCGCATTAAGCGATGACATGAAACGCCGTTGCGATGATCTTGGAATCCCTAATGTTGTTATTTCTGGAGCCCAACGAGCCGAAAAAATTGGAGAAGCCGAGACTAGAGAGAGGCTCAAGAATTTAAAGGAATACAAAAGAGGCTACGCCTTGGGAATCATGAATTATTGGGCATATATGTTATGCAAAGACGTAGCATTACCCGACGTCTTGGTAATTGATGATGCAGACAGTTTCGAGAATTTATTAATTGACCAATTTAGCGTTACTATAAGCAAAAAAATTGATTCCGAAATTTACAACTATATTATAAAAGAGTTGTTAAAACATCGAATTTACCAAGGAATAGAAACACTTGAAGCTATACCTAATTCAGAAGACGTCCAGCTAATCTATTTTCCTCATTCGATTGAGATGGTTTCAAAACTCAAGAAGTATATCCTGACTTCAGGGCAATCAAAGATATCTAGAGACCTGTATTGGAGTTTGGATAAAAACAAAAACTCAATGCACACTTATTTAATGTTCGTTTCGGGGCGAGAGATAACATTTATTCCATACATAATCACAGGGTCAATGCACGAGCGACTACGAGACATATCGCACATCGTCTACACAAGCGCGACCCTCGGGACCTCCGAAAGAATTCATCGAACTATGGGGTCCTTTGATATCATTTCAGTCCTAAATGAAAAAGACCTGAAGAGTCAAATGGGGACAATGGGCACGCGCATTATCTTCCCTTTAAATGATGTTTGCACCACTGGAAAAATAGATGAAAAGGTTCTAGTGGCTATTGATAATCTAATGAGCTCTTTCACTAAGGTTCTTGTAATGTGTAACTCGTTTTACGATGCTGAGAAAGTTATTAATTTTATCCGGGAAAATGGTAAAAAAGCCACTCTATATCAAGGTGAAACAGATAGCACTCACTTTGCGGCTGAGGAGGAGGGTGCATTAGTTGCGGCTGGAAGATTCATTGGACTTGATTTATCTAGCAAAGTGTGTGGCGTGGCAGTTGTAACAAGAATGCCCTACATTTTAGGACCGGTTGATATTTTGGTTAAAAACATCTTAGAAGATGCCGAATATTCTGACGAAAAAGTTAGTCATAGGTTAGTTCAGGCCTTTGGCAGGTGCAACCGAAATCCAGATGACCACGCAATATATTTTATGTTTGATAACAGACTAGGCAGCAGATATCGTGGGTAATGAACGGATATACCAACATTTTCCTAGAAGAATGAAAGCTGAATTAGATGAAGGGCAGGAATTTGCCGATTTGGGCGGATTTAATAAAACAATTGAAGTTGGACACAATTTTTTAATCAACAAAACCCCTGAAATTAATGAAGAAATTATAGAAAGAGCGAAGAAAGTTACTGATAAAAAACCGCCAAGCTTTCAAAAACCATATCTAAACGAAGTGCGAGGTTGGTATGATTTAACTGAAAGACTTAGTTACTTGGATGCTGCCGAAGATTTTAAAAAATGCGTAGAGCACTACGGTCAAATGGGCGAAACAAATCAGGCAATAAATAGACAAAAAGCATGGCTTAATTATATTATCGCTAACTCATTCTACTTAGCACACCTGTATTTCAATAATGACATGTACAAACAAGATGCAATAAAACATCTCGAATTATCGAAACAATTAGGGTATACAAGTTGGTTTAATGGTCTTCAAGTTGCGATTAATGAATTAAGAGAAACAAGAGAGGAAGAAGCAACTATTTTCAATGTTGAAATGCAAGGATTTAAAGAAAGTCTTCTGCGAAAGTGGAATGAATACTATACCTCAAACTCTTTTGGAAAAAGAAATCCATTTCAGACTTGGGAAGTTTTACGCGAAACTCTGAACACAGGTAGCCATGATGCCATATGTGATACATTGAAGCAAGTTTTAGAACTCATGGGGCTTGAGGTAATCGTAATAAAACATGTTCAAGGAAAACCCGATCTTATCGCTTTTTCAAATACTGGACTAAGGTACGTTGCAATCATTGAAGTAAAAACGAAAGAAACATCAGATATTATTAAGACAGAACACATTGACCAAATAGGAGGGCATAAACCTTTTTATCAAACTGAGTATCCCGACCGACCAATATATCCAATTATTTTCACAACCAAAACTCAGGCAGCGGAAGATGCTATCCTAAAAGCTAGAAACAATGTTAGAATCTTACGAAGCAGCGAATTCACAGTATTAATGAACAAATATTTTGAATTAATGGAAAAAGGTTGGAAGATTGAGGATCCTCTTGAAAGGTTGGTATTTGAAGAAAGGATCCCTTCACTGGAGAAGCTTGCAATCATTTTCAAAACAAATAAAGAGCCGATAGTTTCGTTGGAGGATATTCATTCAGTATTACAGTAAGCTGATGGTCGTAGATCCAAATCCCGCCGAAGGCTCCAAATCCCAGATACAACAGCCTTCTTTTGTTTCGTCATTTTCCGACCAGACAGATTTTAAAATCAGATCGTATTTAGTTAGAATAGATGTCGCCGTTGCGGGATGTTAATGATGAGGAAACATTTTCAAACCGTCGATGAGTACATTGCCGATTTTCCCGAAAACGTCCAAAACGTTTTGCAGCAGGTAAGGCAAACCGTCAGGGAAGCTGCTCCCGACGCAAAAGAAGCCATTAGCTATCAAATTCCCGCTTTCCAATTGAACGGCAACTTGGTTTGGTTTGCCGCATTCAAAGACCACATTGGGTTTTACCCGAGGGCGTCGGGAATTGAAGCGTTCAAGGCGAAGTTGTCTGCTTACGACATAAGCAAAGGCACCGTTAGGTTCCCCTTAGACAAGCCGATTCCTATAGATTTGATTCGGGAAATCGTAAGGTTCAGAGTGAAAGAGAATTGCAAGCGCTCTCAAGAAGAATAGCCTCAAAACTGGGTTTGAACCTTGACTTTTCTCGCGACAAGTGTTTTCTCGGTTTTTTCTTGGTTATCTTGAAAAAAAACGGTGAACTGACAGCGCGCGGGATGTCATCTTAAATATTTAAACAGCCTTAGTTATTGGTGGGGAGGCCTATTGTTGGAAATACAACATTTGTGTTTCAAAGAGTTCCCCGATCAGTGCATCGGATGCCCCGAATACACTGAGGTACGTCAAAACCAAAGCGCTGAGTTTGCTTTGCTTGCAGGTATGGGCACATTTTTTCCACCACAATTCACAGGAAAAATAGTTAAAGAATGCAAACGGTACCACAAGCGCAAAGTCGAATACATAAGATAAAAAGCCCAATGGCAAGCCACCCAGTTAACGAAAGCCGTGCAGGCGCGAAGGGCGGACTGATGCCGGGAAAAACGGATTGCTATTTTACTCGCCAAATAACTTTAATGCCGCCAAAAACAAAGTCATTCGCGCAATAAGCATCTATTTGATCTTGGTTGTCTGCCTTCACTCCGCAAAAATCAAAGTTGAACGAAAAAAAGAGGATGATGGTTGTTGGTTGCTAAATTTTCTCCTTATGGTCCCGCATTTGCCCACGTGACCGTGAAGCTTGTTCCGTCCACGGATAGCGCGGAGGGTGCGGCCTTGGTTGCGCTTTTACTTGTAACCATCGTTATCTGCTGTACCGCTGAGCCGAAACTGCTGATTTGCCCGTTCACGCCGCTAACCGTCGCGTAGCAGGTTGCTGAGACTGCCGTGTAGTCTTTGCCGAAGTTTGCTACTCCAAAGTTTGACAGGGGAAGAACTCCGCGGTTTGATGAGGGTGCTTCTGCAATCCATTCTGCTGACGACCTTGCCGCGTTCGAAACGGTTGCCGTGGTGGTGTAGGATCGTCCTGTGGTTTTGTCGATGATGGTGACGCTAAAAGTGCTGGATGTTCTGCCGAAGAATGATCGGCTTTGACCTGTGTATGTTACGGTTGCGAACATTTTGTCACCTGGCTTTACCGACATGGAAATCTGGTACATTGGGTTGGGATAGAATTCGTACCAAGCGTAGTATGTTGCGGTGTTGCCTCGTATCTGCGAGATCGTTCCCGTTTGCTCAACGGTGTTGGAGCTGAAGCCGTCGATTCCTACCCAGAAAGCCGAGTAATAAGTGGTTGTTGGGCTGGTACCAGCTGTGACTGCGGGTACTGTCCATGAACCGTTGACGGAAGTTACTGAGCCAGTTGCGCCAGTGACTGCGTATCCGCTCCAGTTTGTGCTTGTGTAGCTGCCGTTGGAGAAATGTCTGAAGCCTATTCCAGGATCCATGGTTAGGGTGGATATGGCGAATGCTGGGCTGAGGGCGGCGAGTAGTATAAGTGAACCAACAAAGAATGCGGAAAACTTGTTTGCTATCTGCATTAAAAACGCCTTTTTAAAACTGGTTTTTGATTTGCTATCATAGTTATGGATGAACTAGAATTAAAATATTGTCTAAAAAAGCTCCAATAGCTTAATTGAGGCTCTAGCGAGCTTGCGGTGCAATTTTAACTGATTTCACCAATTTTTTCAGCACGCAGGCGCCGTTTCATCCCCGTTTGAGTTGAAAAACTACGCGGTCAATTTTGAAAAACCTTCTTATTCCATAACTACAAGTATTTTCCAGAAGACGGGGGGAAACGCGGTCAACTTAACTGCAAAAAAAGAAATCTCAATTTTAGCCGCCGTACTCGTCGCCTCCTTCCTAATCAGGCTAGCCTTGTTTCCGCTGAAAGGCTACCCCATCGACACAAACGACTTCCTTGCGTGGTTCAACAAGGCGGCAACAGGGGGCATAAGACCGTTCTACAGTTCAGGCGGTTGGACTGATTACCCGCCGCTTAACGTGTACATCTTCTGGTTCTTCGGCTCTATAGCAAACGCAGCGACAAAAGTCGGCGTCAACGCAGTCAACATCGTAAAGCTGGCGCCAAACATCTTCGACTTAGGCACCGCGGTTTTAATCTTCGTCTTTGTCCGTAAACAGTCAAGTTTCAAGCTAGCACTCACGGCTACGGCACTTTACACTTTCAACCCAGCCGTAATCTACGACGCCGCAGTCTGGGGACAATACGACGCCATCTACACCTTCTTCCTCGTACTCTCCCTCATGCTTGCACTAAGAAGCAAACCGAAGCTTTCCGCGGCAGCGTTCGCGCTTGGGATTTTGACTAAGCCGCAGGGCATAGCTCTTGCTCCACTGATTGCCTTTCTGATTTACAAGAAAAACGGTTTAAAACAGATGCTTATCTCCGTAGTTGCCTTCACCGTGACGGTTTTTGTAGTTATCTTTCCCTTCAACTGGGGAGGCAGCCCAGTTTCATTCTTAACCAACATCTACTTTGTGGCGTACAAGGGGTACGCGTACACTTCAATCAACGCCTTCAACCTCTGGGGCTTAATATCAGGCATGTGGGTGCCCGACGGAAACCTCTACATCGTGGGATGGGCGCTTTTCGGAGCCTTCACCGTTTTCACTCTCTACCTGCTCAACAAACGTTTCAAAACTTCAACCGAGTTCATGGTTGTGTACGCGGCATTCATGCTTCTTTTCGCGTTTTTCATGCTTCCGACAAGAATCCATGAACGCTACCTGTTCCCAGCGATGGCCGCGATGGCTTTGATGGCTCCATTCATCAAAAAAGCGTGGGCGCTCTACGCGGTTTTAACCGCGACTTTTCTAGTCAACGAAGCTTACGTCCTGTACCAGCTTAACATCGCTTATCCTAACGCTATGAACTTGACGGGTGACCCGGTGGTTTTGGCGGTGAGCGCGATTAATTTATTAATGCTTGTTTACGCTTCAATAATTATGTGGGATAAGCACACTTGGCTTAGAAGTGAGCCTCCGCCGCCCAGCCCGCCAGTTGAGGGAGGTGAGCCGACGTGAAAGTTGACTTCGGATTAAACATCAACAAAAAAGACGTCGTAACAGTAGTTTTGCTCTGCATTGTTTTCTTCTCGATAGCCGTGGTGAACCTTGGCTACACAACTTATCCCACAACCGTGACTCATTGGACTGCTGGCCAAAGCTTCTACGTTGACTTAGGCAGACAAACTAACGTTAAATCGGTTTTGTTCCTGCTGCATGTAGGCTCGCTTAACGTCACGGTATCGACGGGTTCGCCGACGGGCAACTGGACGGCAGCTAACAGCAACGCGGATTTCTATTATTCTTCGAGCTGGTCGGAGGATTACGGCAAATGGGATGAAGTCAACGTTTTGCAAACCACGCAGTACATAAAAATCGACATTGGCTACGTCCCTTCAAATTATGGCACAGCCCTCTCACAAATCGCCGTCATTGACCAAAATAACACGGTAGACACAATTCAATCCATCACCAGCGTCGGCGAAGGAAACCCAGACGTAAACGGCTTGGTCAACGCGCAAAGCAGCGTCCGTTACCCTGTTGACTACATGGAAAACACGTATTTTGACGAAATCTACTTTGTCCGAACCGCCGAGCAGTACCTGCATTTGCAGTCGCCTTACGAGTGGACGCATCCGCCCCTTGGCAAACTGATCCAAGCTGGAAGCATTCTGGTTTTCGGTTTCAACCCGTTCGGATGGCGAATAATGGGCGTTATCTTCGCTACACTCATGATTGTCGTCATGTATCTTTTGGGCAAGAGGCTTTTTGGCTCATGGATCGGCGGTTTCACGTCGGCGTTTTTGTTAACGTTTGACTTCATGCATTTCACGATGGGGCGGCTAGGTACCGCTGACACCTATGTTGTGTTCTTTTCGTTGGCTTCACAGCTGTTCTTTTTGATTTACCTCAAAAACGTGCTTGATAAAGGCTGGAAAACCAGCGTCATCCCCCTGTTCTTAGCCATCATGTTTGCGGCGCTGGGCATCTCGACGAAGTGGCTTGTTCTCTTCGGCTTCGTCGGCGTATTAGCTATACTTGTGGTGATGCGTTTAAACGAGGTTAGGCAGTTAAAGGGAAAACTCGTTGAAAAAATCTACGCCGTTCTCGACCGCCCATACTCCATGATTGTTGCTTTCCTGCTGCTTGCCATCGCAATCTACTTCGTCATTTACATTCCAGATATTCTTACAGGCAGAACATTTTTGGGAGTGCTCAACCTACAAGACCAAATGTACATTTACCATTCAACTTTGACGGCAAAAAACGGTTGGGAGTCTCCTTGGTACAGTTGGCCTTTCATGTTTAATCCTTTCAACGCCGGTACTCATGTTCCATACTGGTTCCAATCTGCGCATCTTCTTAACGGAACATCATCAACAATTGTTGTGTTGGGCAATCCGGCGGTTTGGTGGCTGGGCTTTGCTGCAATAGTCGGATTGACAGTTTTCACTGTGCCAAAAATTCTTAAAAAACGATTTAGCTTCAGCCTAAAAGACAATTTACCAGCGGTCTTTATCCTTGTAATCTTCTTTTTCCAGTGGTTGGTTTACATTTTTATTTCCCGAGGCACCTACGACTACCATTTCTACTCTGATGTGCCATTCCTCTGTTTAGGCTCAGCCTTTGTAATAAGTAGGTACTGGAGCATAAAATGGATGAAAGTGTTAGCGATAATTTACTTTGCGTTGGTAGTTGCATTATTCATCCTGTTCTACCCCGTTATTTCAGGTGTTCCCACATCGGACTCGTTCATTAACAGTCTGCATTGGTTTAAAAGCTGGGTGTTCTAAAAATGCAGAAGCCGACAACTCAACAAGGTAAATTGGTAGTTTCTGTTGTTTTGCCAGCCTACAACGAAGCTGATAATTTAGATGATGCCGTGACAAAAATAAGCCAAACGCTAAACGATATTGGCTACCCATATGAAATTGTCATCGCGGAAGACGGCAGCACCGACGGAACAGCCGAGCTCTCCGAGCAGCTGACGCAGAAATACCCGTTTGTAAGGCATATCCACCGAGAAAAAAGGTTAGGCAGAGGAACCGCGCTAAACAACGCTTTCCAGAGTTGCAGGGGCGAAGTTTTTGTTTACATGGATTTGGACCTTGCAACCGACCTTAAATCGCTCAAACCCCTCGTTGACGCCATCGTCGTGGATGGCTACGATGTTTCGACGGGTTCAAGGATGCTTCCTGAAAGCAAGGTTGAACGGTCAATCGGCAGGGCCATAAGCTCCAGAAGCTACAATTTCTTGGTTCGCCAAATGCTGAACTCCAAAGTGAGAGACCACCAATGCGGCTTTAAAGCATTCAAAAAAGAAGCATGCCTTGCCTTGCTTGGTGAAGTTAAGGCGACTCATTGGTTTTGGGACACGGAAATCCTTGTGAGAGCTCAGCGTCACGGCTTCAGGGTGAAAGAGATTCCTGTTATGTGGACAAGCGGCAAGGGCACGAAAGTTAACATCGCCAAGGATTCATGGAGCATGTTTTGGCAAGTAACTCGGCTCTGGTGGACAATAAAAACCAAAGGCTAAACCTGTCGAGTCGCCTTAAGAACAAAGGCTCTGGCAACCAACGATAAACCGCCCATCAAAATTACGCCAGCCCAAAACACAAACCATTCGCTGGGTATTGTGATGTTGATTAGGTAGGTGACTATTAGGTAGCTTGTTCCAAGCCAGAAAACGAGGTTTTCGATGGTTTCTGCTTTTCTTGGAAGAGGCGAGTTAAGCCAGACTCTGAGCGATAAAACCACGATTTCAATTGTGCCTAAGCCTAGGCAGAACTGGAATGCGGCGTTGTAGAGCGGTATGTAGGCTGCTGGGTTTTCTGGAGTTGGCAGTTGGATGCCTGTGCCGGGGACGGTGGCTAAAACGAAGTTGTTGAGGAAATGGTTAAAGTTGTTCCAGAGGCTTTTGTCTACGTTGATGAAGTAGATTACGGCAAGGAGAACTAAAATTAAGCCTATGTATAGGGCTGAAATCAAGTTTTCTTTTTTCTTGTCAGGCATCGCTTGCATGTTTAGCTTGGTTTTGAAGCCCATTTGTTCCCTATTCGACTATGTTTTCAAGTCACATATATGTTTCTCTCAGAGGGGAGAATGAATGTTTTTAAATAGTCATATGGGGTAAAATACGAAGCCATTGGAGAATTTGCATGCCTTATTGCTTGAAATGCGGCACCAAAATTGAGGACGAAATGGCTTTCTGCCCCGAATGCGGCGCAAAACTAAAAGAGGCAGAACCAACGCAAGCCCCATCGCAGCCTGAGCTTATCCCGAAACAGGACAAAGCCGAGGCACAGCAAAAACAGCAGAAGCCAACGGATCCACATGCTGGGCATGAGGCATCAGAAGCTTGAATATGGCTTTATCAAGTATCTAGTCGGTCGGGTTGGTACTGGTTACAGTAGGTGTTTCCGCGGAACTTGATTTAACTGACCCCGCGATAGTGATAGGCACATTATTAGCTGTCATGCTGCTGACAATAGGCTTAATCGTTATCCTCGGCTCCGTCTACTACGCGCTCTCAGGAAGAAAACACGGCTCCGTCACCAACGGAACAGCCGACTGAAAAAAAGCCGAGCGTAACGTTAATTCAAGAAGACTAAAAATTAGACTTAAGGCTTGCCGTCATTTTTTGCGGGTAGCCTTTGCTTGTACCATTCGGCAAACTGTTGAATTGCTTTTGCCCTGTGCGAAAACCCGTTTTTCTGCTCAATAGTCATTTCCGCAAACGACTTGCTGGATCCAGCAGGCTGAAAAATCGGGTCAAAACCAAACGCCGCCTTCCCCGCTGTTTTGCGTTCAATCTGGGTTATTTCGCCCTTCTGATTCGCCGTTGAAGCATTCCGGTTCACTGCATAGTCCTTGGTCCATGTAGGCTATGACGGATTGGAACGTGGCTTGCCTGTCCTTGACGTTTTCCATCAAACGCAGTATGCCGCTGTTATGGATTGTTTTGTAGGCGTAGGCTGCGTAGGGTCCGGGAAAACCGCCGAGGGCGTCGATGAATAAGCCTGCGTCTTCTACAAAAATGGGTAGGTTGGTGTGTTTAAACGCGTTTGCGGCGCTTGTTTTGGCTATGTCTTTGAGGTTGGTCGCTTTGTATTTCGTCGCCTTTTACGCGGAGCAACGCGACTGCAAAGCCGTAGGGGCTGAGGATGCTTCGGGCTTCGTTGAATTTGTTGATGTTTCCCGTCGCGAAAAAGACGACTTTGCCTTTGATGTTGCAGGCTTCTTTATTGTTTTCTTTCTTCGACATAGCGGCCACGCCTTTCTATTTCCCTTATTTTCTCATAAACCTTTTCCGCAGCCTCAACACCTAAAACTGAAGAGTAGCCGCACTGGACGTTTTTGAAGCATTCTTCCCAGAACAGGTAATGCGTACTCTGAAGAGCCCGCTTCATCAAATGCAAATCCACGCCTTGAGCTTCGACTTCACTGTTTTTTTCGCCTAAGCCGAAGTCAACAAAGAAAATTTTGCCATTCAGGGCTCAGAATCATGTTTGAGGTTGTCAAGTCTCCGTGGATTAAGCCTTGCAGGTGGAGTTTTCCGATTAATTTCCCGATTGCGACGCAAAGGTCCCGCCGCCTATCTTCAGATGCTTTGTTTAAGAATTTGCTTGATTTGCTGTCCTTCGATGTACTGCATGGTGATTGAGGCTTCTGGCACGTTCACCATGTAAATCAGCGGCGTCGGCACTCCTGCGGCTTTGGCTTCATGCATCAAGCTGCGGCTCATGAACGGTGCGGTAGGTTCGTATCTGCTTATCCAACGTTTCGGGGCGGTATTTTTTTGGGATTCGTACTTTAACGACTACGTTGAGTCCATGCCACCTGGCGATGTAGAGGCTGGCTTCCGCGCCCTTTTTGAGCAGAGACTTTTCAGCTATTGTTTCCATGGCACATCCACCTTATCTACCCGCCACCGAAGCTTCACGTAACTCTCGGCTAAAGGCGTAGTCAACCCATGCATGAAAGCTAAAACGCCTGTCCATGCAATCATGGCGCCGTTGTCCGTTGCAAACTCAAGCGGAACCACGTTGAACGTTGCATCATGCTCCTCCGCGATGACGCCAAGCATGGATTGCAACCGCTTGTTGGCAGCCACCCCACCCGTCAACAAAACCTCAGCTTTCTCCGTATGCGCCAACGCCCTCTCCGTAACTTCAGTAACCATTGAAAACGCATGCTCCTGAAGGCTGTAACACAAATCCTCAAGACGAACAATCCTTCTGCAGCATCGCGGTTGCCGCCGTCAACAAGCCGCTTAGAGAAAAATCCATCCCCTTCACCACGTAGGGCAGAGAAACCAAGTTTTTGCCTTTCGTCGCCAACCGCTCCACGGCAGCGCCAAGCGGCAAACCCTTGCGGTTCTTGAGGCCTGCTTCCCGCGCGAAAACATCAAGGCAGTTTCCAAGCGCAATATCCAGTGTTTCGCCGAAAACGCGGTAGCGTCCAGCTTCAAAAGCAGTTACCATGGTGTTGCCGCCTGAAGCGTAAAGGGTCACGGGGTCTTTGGCGCCCGTTTTCAGTTTTCCGATTTCGATGTGGGCTACGGAGTGGTTGACGCCGACGAGGGGAATCTGCAGGTACGAGGCTAAGGCACGCGCTACAGTGGCTCCCGTCCGCAGACTCGGTCCTAAACCTGGACCCTGAGAGAACGCGATGATTGAAAGTTCACGCGGCTTTACGCCTGCCGTGGCTATGGCTTCTTTTACTACTATGTCAGCTACTTCTGAATGGTGCCGTGCAGCTTCCCGCGGGTGAATTCCGCCTTCCTCCGGTATGTAGCTGTCTGATTTGTTAGCGAGTATTTCGCCGTTGAAGGCTGCTACACCGACGCCGAAGTCATCTGCTGAAGATTCAATCCCCAAACAGTAACCTTCCTTCCTTTTCGGCGCTTCAAGCATATTTTTCATCGGATTCCACGTTTTTTAAAGGGATACATATTTTTATCTGGATTCAACGCTTATATTCTAATTGCATTATTTGGAATTGATAGTAGATGCCTAAACGTAATGACCTTGAACAGAAAGCACTCCATTATGTGGTAAACACAGGCTATCAAGGCGTGCTCCAATCGGACCTTTGGCGTGAACTAGGCGCAAGCAGCCGGGAAGGCTCAAGAGTCTCCATTAAACTTGAGGAAAAAGGGTTAATCCGCCGCGAAAAAGAACTTCAGGAAGGCAGATGGACCTATCGGCTATACCCGAAAAGGCTCCCCGCATCCATACAAACAATCATTGACTGCCCATGCCTGCTGTGCCCAGACAACGCAAGATGCGACCCGACCACGGCTATTTCTCCTAAAAGCTGCCCAAGATTGACCGACTGGATACTTAATTTGGGAAAAGAACCCGTTGCGGCAGCACCTGTGCCTGATCCAAGCGTGCAAAACATTGAAGAAGAGGCTGATCATTCCGTTGCCGAAGGCTTGGATCCGAGATAGAAAGAATGAATATTATTATAAGAAAGCTAAAGCAGAAAACTACCGTTCAAGAGCCACATACAAGCTTGTTCAGGCTAACGAGAAATACCAGTTTATAAAAAGAAACGATGTGGTTGTCGATTTAGGCGCCGCTCCAGGCGGTTGGATTCAAGCAGCCCGCAAAATGACTGGAAGCCACGGCTACGTTTTAGGCGTAGATCTTAAACCCATTGAACCCTTCACGCAAGAGTACATTCGAACAATAATTGCAGATTTAACTGACGAAAACATTGTTCCAGAAATCCTCTCGTTCTTGCCGCGCAAAGCAGACGCCGTAATTTCAGATGCGGCGCCGAACGTAACTGGGGTGTGGGAAGTTGACCATGCATGCCAAATCGACCTCGCTACAAGATCGTTGGAAATCGCGAAGTGCGTGCTGCGGCCTTCAGGAAACTTTTTTGTAAAAGTCTTCCAGGGGGGACAGCTTGACGAATTCATTCAAGCCTTGAAAGCCACCTTCGAAACGGTTAAGATTGTTAAGCCTCAGGCAAGCCGCGCGAAAAGCTCAGAAATGTACCTTTTGGCTGAAGGCTTAAAATAAATAAGCCGCCAAGAGCAACCTATTTTTCACCCGCAACGCAATGTTTCTTTTGGTGACGGTTTGAGGATTATTTCGGCGGATTCTGCAGCTGCAATACTTGATGAACAGTTTAACACACTTTTCCTCGTTGCTTCCGCCGCCGTCTTCGTTGACCCACCGTATCGGGAGCCGTCTTTTAGGTTGGCTGAACCGATTTTCAGAGAAGTCGACAGCGGCTTCGAAGTTATCGTTCATGAAGCTGAGCTCTGCAGAAGCTTGCTTGACAAAATGAAAGCTGACGTTGTCCATTTGGATTTGTCTCTCGGCGGCATATCAATCGAAGAGGTATCGCCCGTTGAACTCGTAAACCTTCGAGCCTCAAGGACTGGTCGACAAAACATCCTAAAAATTCTGCCAAGACTCAGGAAAATCGCTGGCGAAATCAAACGGGTACACGGTATCGACATGTTGGCTATCGGCAAAGAAAGTGTTCCTGTGAGGATTGCGGAGTTAACTGCTGGGTCAGAGGCGATTTTGTTTGCTTGCCAAAAGGCTGTGGATGAAGGTAAGCCTCTTCTTTTGGGGTTGCCTACTATGTGCCAGCCGACGGTGCAGGACAACCGCGTTTACCTTAACTCGCTCATAGCTGCTGAACATGATGTCCGCGGTTTTGCTGTGGATGTTGAGGGCGTTTTGGGAAAGGTTAAAGTGGTAGAGACATTAAATCCTTGTGCGCGAGGATTTCGTGCATTAAAAATTAAGCCAAATCAAAATGAAGGTTAACATGGATGAAGCTGGATTTGTCATTTTGGACGAACGCATCGACCAGACGCAAAAGAATCTACACGTTCCTATTCATTCTCGTAGGAGCCATCGTGTTAACCGCCATCGGAGCTTCAATTCCTATTAGCCACAGCTCGGCGCAATCAATCTACGATTCACTAAACCAGACTGTCAGTCAGCAAAAAGCAAATGGAACAGTGCCGCAGTACATCTTTCTAAACAACTTTCGAATCTGCTTAATCTTCTTCATCCCAATTGTTGGACCCGCATTCGGCGTGCTATCTTTCGCTTCAACTGGCTACTACATAGGCGCGGAAGCCCAAGTACTCGGTTTTCCTCCACTCATCTACGTCTTCGCTGAACTCCTAAACCCAATATTTTGGATTGAATTCACAGCCTACTCAATCGCCATCGCGGAAAGCATCTGGTTGTTCCGTAGGCTAAGGCAGAAAAGGTATAGTGAACTGAAAACTACGGCGATTCTCATAGGTGTCTGCGCCGCCTTGCTTGTAGTCGGAGCCATTGTAGAATCGATGCTTCCGCTGGTATAAGCCTAAACGGCTTCTTTTTCTTCTTTGGTGACTTCTAAGCTGATGTCTAAGGCTTTGACGCTGTGCGTGAGTTGACCCATGCTGATGACATCAACTTTTGCCGCCGCATAAGCCAAAATGTCTTCAGCCGCGATTCCGCCGCTAGCCTCCAAAACCACCTTGCCCAAAAAACCCGCCTTCTCAAGCAAATCTGCCGCCTCCTTAACCTGCGCAGCCGTGAAGTTGTCAAGCAAAATCGCGTCAGCCCCCGCTTTTGCAACCTTCAGAACATCCGATACCTTGGTTACTTCAACTTCAATTTTCTTGGAGAAAGAAACGTTTGCCTTCGCCTGTTTCACGGCTTCTTCGGGGCTTCCAACTATGGCGACGTGATTGTCTTTTATCAGAACCATATCGTCCAAGTGAAGCCTATGCGGGTCACCGCCTCCGATGACTACGGCTCTCTTGTCAAAGTAAAGCAGCCCAGGCGCGGATTTGCGTGTCGCGGCAATCTTGGCTTTAAATCCTGCCTTCTTGATTTTCTCTGTAAGCGTTCGGGTAGCCGTTGCGATTCCGCTCATCCGTGAAAGCAGATTCAACATGGTTCTCTCGGCGGATAGAATTGTCTGTGCATTGCCCGAGATTTCCATAAGCACCTGTTTGTTTTTGACTGCGTCTCCATCAGCCACTTTAGCCTTAACCTTCAACCCCAAATACTCAGCAAGAACAGTGACTTCTTCGATTCCCGCAGCAACCCCGTTCTCCTTCGCAACCAAAACCGCGTTCACGTTCAAGTTTGCTGGGATTAGCGCTTGGACAGTGACGTCGCCTAAACCTACGTCGTCTGCGAGTATTTGTCTGAGTTTCTCTTCACGGATTTTTCGGGGAACAAACATAACAATTTAGTGTTAGCTACTAGCTTAAAACTGCTTTTACGTTCTTAGACGCAATATGGGCATAGTTAAAATAAAACTTTGATGTATACCTATGCGCTATGCGGTTACTGTTTAGCTGTTCAGAGCTTGGCTTAGGCCACGTTTCCCGTATCATTCCCCTAGGGAAACGGCTACAGAACCGCGGTCACGAAATGTTTTTTTTCTCAGGAGGCAAAGCATACGACCTGCTGCAGAAAGAGTTCAGCCACGTCTACAAATGTACGCCGATTTCATGGTATGAGAACGCACACGGCATAATCACCTCGGCATCGCTCGTTAACATGCTTTTGCCGCTTCCATTGTTTAACTTCGAGAAGAACAGGCTGGAAATAAAAAACTCCAACGCCTGGGAAACAATCCACCGCTACTACGACCTGCGAGAAAACATCAATGAATTGGCGCCTGACATGCTGATTGCCGACGGCGACATAAACGCGCTTAGGCTCTCTCAAAGGTGGGGTTTCCCCTCAGTTTACATAGCTAACATGATTAGGCCCAGTTACGGTTTCTCTGCTTTCCTCAACCCAGGCGAAAGACTCGTTGAACGCTACGTTAAGAAATGCTCAAAAATAATCATCCCCGACAACCCGCCGCCATACACGATTTCGGAGTACAGCATCGGAAACATCGACAGCATGGGCTTAGGCGACGAAGTTGAGTACGTAGGAAGCTTCGTTGACACGTCACCCGTCGAAGGAGGCAAAGAACATATTTTTGCACCCATAAGCGGACCGCCCGGCACAAGAGCCAAGATGCTCAAGACCCTGCTGCCTGTCCTCAAGAAAATGAAGACCAAATGTATCATCAGTTTGGGGACGCCGGGAAAGAAATCCTCAGCCAAAATCGGGAACTGTGAACTTCACACTTGGCTGTCTGCTGAGGAACGGGCGGAATACATGAGAAACGCAAAGTTCGTTATCTTCAGCGGGGGACACGCAACCTGCTTTGAAACTGTAAAGTACGCGAAACCCAGTATATGCATCCCAACGCAGCCCGAGCAGCTTGGCAATGCGGCTAAACTGCAAGACCTTGACTGCTCAATAACTGTCAAGAACCAAAAGCAGCTTGAGAAGGCGGTTGCAAGAATGGAGAATGATCAGGATTCTTTTGACAAAAACATGTTGTCGCTTAACAAGTTCTCCAACAAGTACCGGGGCTTAGACAGGGCACAAACGATTGTTGAAACCCTGCTGGATTAATCGGTTTTATTTGTTTAGGCTTAAGCGGTTGATTTCGCCCATAGGCGACTCTTCCTCAAAAATTATGGCTTTGAACTTGTAGATTTTAGCGTCTTTTGTGAGCCATGTGTCAGGGGGGAGTCCTGCTTTGACGCAGCATTGGCACAAAAATTCTTCTTCGCACCATCTCCATTCAACAGGCACCTGAGGAAGAAGTAACCCTTTGTAGAAGCCTCTTTCAACAATCAACCCGTCTTCCCCAACCTTGATTTTGCCGAGGTACTCTTTCGGGTTGTCAACTTTGACGGGTTCCGGCGGCGTCAGAACGCTGACCTCAAAAACAACCTTGCCTAACTCGTCAAGGCTTAACGATTCGAATCTTGGGTCTTCAGTCGAAGCATTAATGGCTGAGTCAATCACGGCTTCCACAAGCGGGCTTGTCGGGTAAGGGTAGCCGATGCAGCCGCGAAGCTCCTTCTCACCGTTCCTGAGGCTGTTTATGGTGACGAAGACACCGCAGCGTTCAAACAGCTTCTTGGGCGTGTCTTTGGGCGGCTTTAGGATTTTTCCGTTATCCAGATATTCCTTAACCGTGTTTCTTGCCAAGTTGATTAAGAATTTTCCTTCATCTAAGCTTAGTTCAAACGACATAGTTTCCGCCTCTGAGTCATTTGCAGCGCGTAGGCGCCGCTGAGTGACAGGAAGAATAAGTTTGGGCGGAAAAGCTGGTTTAGAACTTTATGGATTCTTCTTTGACGCCGTCTTTAGTTATGGTGAGGAAATCTATGCCGTCGCCGCTCATTGAGTCTCTGCTGATTGCCGATTTTATTGCTCGAGTTACGAGGTCTTTTGTTTGTTCCTCGGTCATGGTTTCTTTGTAGGCTTCTTCAATGACTCCGATGGCGATTTCTGTTCCTGTGCCGACAGCCGCGTATTTGTCAGGGATAAGTGATCCTAAAACGTCAAGCACGAAGAGTGCTGGTCCGTCTTCATCTAAGCCGCCTATGATTGTCTGGGTGAAAAGCGGCGCGTATCGACGGTTGAATAGGACATTGGCTAAAAGTTTAGATGCTGCACGCACAGTGATTTTTCTGCCTGTGTCCATGCTGAAAAGGTTGGCTTGCGCTTCCATTTCTTTGGCGAGAATCTGCATGTCGCCGACGAGACCTGCGCAGGCTACGCCGATTCGGTCTGTTATTTTGAAAACTTTTTTTCCGCCTTTGCTCATAACGAAGTAACCGTAAGTTACTCTTTTCTCTGAGGCTAAGAGCACTCCGCCTTTGAAGACAACGCCGACTGTGGTGGCGCCTGGCATCCAAGCCATTCCGCCTTGCTGAGCCTGCTGTTGCTGTTGATCCTGCTGCATCTGTGGATACTGCGGAATCTGCGGTATGTCTGGTAGTTGTGGTCCGTAACCTTCCATAATTTTCGCCTTTTCCCGTTGATATACACAAGACAAATTATTAAGGTTACTTATATCCATTAATCTCATCGTCTACTCCGTCAGTTGGCGATGAAGCGTTGAAAAACGGCTCAAGTGAAAGCTATGATCAAAATCTACACACAAAACCTTGAAGGCGTTTGGTTCGGAGTCGCCTGCGACCAACAGCAAATCGCTGCATCATCTTTCGGGGCAAGTCAACAAGGGACCTTAGGCGGCCTACTTGAGACTATTCCATACAATGCGCCTTTCCAAGTTTTCGATAAGCCTTCACACTTCGCCGAAGACGCCTTGGTTTGCTTAAAGAAAATTTATGCAGGAGAACCTGTTGACGCCAGCCCTCCATTAGCCTACGCGCATCTGCCAGCCTACACGCAAAAGGTGCTCAAAGCAACCATGCAGATTCCGCTCGGCTACGTCACATCCTACGGAGAAATCGCCAAAGCAGTAGGCGGCAGCCCAAGAGCAGTGGGAAACGTTATGGCTACAAACCCCTTCGCACCCATTGTTCCCTGCCACAGAGTCGTCAAATCAGACCTTACGCTTAGGCGGATACGGCGGAGGCTTAAAGGTTAAGATTGAGCTTTTAGGTCGGGAGAGCCGCGGTTTTTCAAGCCTCAAACAGGTGCAGGTAGATGGTGGAGCCTTCACGGTTTTCCCAGCTGAACATGTTCTTAAAAACTTGGTTTCACGCGGATTTTTGTGAGCGCAAATCATAAAAGCATGCGGGCTTAACGTCAAATGGCGATTGCAGTTTGGTTACTCGTGGTCTTTACGTTGGCAGGTTTCAGCCTTTCCATTTGGGGCATCTTGGCGCTGTGAAGGCAGTGCTCAAGGAAGTTGATGAGTTAGTCATAGTCATCGGCAGTGCCCAGTACAGTCACAAACCGCACAACCCGTTTACAGCTGGCGAAAGGCTATCCATGATAAGGGGTGCTCTGCAAGAAGCCAAGCTGAGCCCCCAAAAGCTTTGGGTTGTGCCAGTACCAGATGTTCACCTGCATATGCTGTGGGTAAGCGCAGTTGAAGGCTACACCCCAAAATTCAACGTTTGCTACTCCAATGAGGCATTGACGCAGAGGCTTTTTTCGGAGGCAGGCTACCCAATCAAGAAGATACCGTTTTTCGACAGAAAACAGTACATGTCCACAGTGATTAGGGAAAAAATGCTTAAATGCGACGACGGCTGGGTGGAGCTTGTTCCCAAAAGCGTCGCTGACTTCATCAGGGAAATAGACGGCGTCAACAGGCTCCGTGACCTGGCAAGAACAGACAAAGGCTAAAGAGGCTACACAACTATTTTTTCGGGCGAAGCCTTATGGTAAAACTGCCAGGCTGAAAAGTAAGCCACGATTACAACCAGCAACTCGACAAATATGCCTAAGCCGATGCTTGATAAGGCGAAGAAGTTGTTTGCTGCGTGAAGCGCCACGGAAATCAGGTAGTAGGGCAGCGGGTTCTTTTTGGCTATGCCGTAGGCGGTTATCGATGCGCTTGACGCGTGGAAAATGACGCCTGGAACTCTCGCAATCGGGGGAACATGTAAGAAGACGACGTACAGGAAAAACTCGGAGATGCCGAAGCCGAGCCCGATTAAGACGCCTAAAGTCACTATGGACCGTTCGGTTTCGCCGTGCCTGTAGAATAGCGGGAAAACCTTGGCTAGTTCTTCCACGAAGGGCGCAATGAGCGCCGTAGATATGATGACGGGGACGTACGGGTAAACGTTTGAAAAAAACAAAGCCATAGGGACGCTTACAAGTATGCCTGAAATGAAAAAGAACGATAGCTCTTTTCTGCTCGGCTTGTGAAGCGGTATAACGCATTGATGCAGCGGCTCATTTCCCATAGAAATTTGCTTCCTAAAAGAAATTGAAGTTACCAGTTGCTTATCAACGTTTTCTACTTACCACAGCGCTAAAATACGGGGTACTGTCACACTACTGAGTAGGTTGTGTACCCCAAATGAACTCAGTCATAGTCTTATTTTCGTATCACCATAAAAACACAGAGAAAATCGCCCAAACAATCGCCAAGGTTATCGGCGCAGAAATAAAAACTCCCGAGCAAACAGACCCAAACACCCTTGCTAGCTTCGACCTTGTAGGCTTCGGCTCAGGCGTCTACTTTGGAAAACTCGGCAAACCCCTTCTTGAACTCGCCGACAAAATCCCTCAAGCCGCAGGCAAAAAAGCATTCATCTTCTCCACCAGCGGAAGCGCAGGAAAAGGCGCAGCCAAATTTCACAAATCTCTCAAGAAGAAACTTGAGGCGAAAGGTTACAGCGTCGTCGGAGAATTTAACTGCGCTGCCTTTGACACTTTCGGGCCGTTCAAACTCATCGGCGGCACACACAAGGGCAGACCAAACGCCGAAGACCTAAAGCAAGCCGAAGGTTTCGCACAAGCCTTAACGAGGAACGAATCACCCAGTTTATTCTTGGAGTAAAAGTCCGCTAGAAGCCTGCTGTTAACGGGTCAAGCGGCTTCATCAGCTCCCGAAGAAGCACAGTCGCGTAGCAACCTCTCTGCAACATGAAGCTTAGCTCGGCTTCGCAGCCTTCGCCTTCGGAGTCTGCTGAAACATGGAACTTGAAGTCTTTGACAGGTGCCGCCGCCGTTCGCAAACCGCCCCTGCCGCCGACGCTTGACAGCGGATTAACTCGCATGTCCTCAAGCCTTATTTTTTCCTCCTCAAGAACCTCCCGCTCAATCTGCCTCATAACGCCTTCAGAAAGCTTCTGACTTACCCCGATAATCGGCAAAGCGACACGCATCTTTCCAGCCTTGATTTGCTCATTAACTGCATCTTCGGTTGGGGATGTTACAATTTTCGACATCTTCGTCAACGGCAAACCCGACCGCTCGACTCCGACAACGTAGTCCCCCGCTTCAGCTCTGTTCAAAGCGTAGCCCTGCGCCAGCCGCTGGCTGAGGAAGCGGTTAAACAAGTAGGATTGGTGTGCTTGAACGAAAAGCTGCTGAAGCTTGAGGGGCAGCTTTTGGAAGGCACCAAAGAAGTCTTCAGGTTCATCGGCTAAGTGACTCAGCATCAACCGCTCAAAACGAAGCTGCCTCGGAAAATCTTCCAGCGCCTGCCTAAAATCGCATGTTTCCCCAAGCTGCCGGCGTGCCAGCCTTGAAGCTGGATGCTCATACTTGCTTGACTTCGCCAGAAAAAGTATCGCCGCCTCCCTGAAGTCGCCTCCGACGATGGCTTTTCCAACCAAATGTGTGATGGGGCGGCTGGTTCCGAAGCGTTGGTGCCCAAAAAAGTTTGGAATGCCCCCTGCAGCGTCGATTTCCCCGATGGCTTGGGCGATGCGTGTTTCAACGGTTGATTTCTGGAGTTTGATGGCTTTGATTCTTGTTGTGAAGTTGTTGCCGAGTAAGTAGTAGGTTGAAAGGGCTTCGCGAACGTAGCCAATGGGGATGACCTGTATGTCTTTGACGTCGACTTTTGCGGCATCCTCCAATGTGACCCCGTCGACCGTGAAGTGCTGTGCCGTGATGGCTTTGGCGTCTTTTATGCCTGCAATCTGGATGCGACCCTGATCTATGCCAAGCTGCTTTGCCACGTTCTTGACGGCTATAAAAGTGTCCCAGTTGCGTTTAACAAGCACGCAAAGCAAAAACCGTTGCCGTCCAAGAGTGGAACCCAAAACCTTGCTGGTAACCGATCCGTTCACCTGTGCCTTTGAGCCGTCAACAAGAACTTCCTCAACCACAAAATCCTCGACTTCTTCGCGGATGACGCCGCCGACGCCTAAGCTTTTGGTCAGGTAAACTTCGAGGCCGAGTTCTTTTTCAAGGGAAGACACAGGCAAAAGGCTCGCCTTACAGTAATTGAAGGTCGCGCGTTAACTTGTCAATTAGTCCGTTTGGGGCGGGACCAATTCCCAAGCAAGTTACCGTGCCCTCAGGAACCTCGGTTAAGCCTCGGTCAACGATCAAAGCATGAGGCAAACCCAAATCGTCCGCTGCCGCCTCCAAGTCGCTGAGTTCTTTTTCGCCTGGAACCTTAACCGCAATTTTCCGCATCCCCTCATACATCCACGCTTCCCACCACTTCTTATGCTGCTCATGAGCCGCCTGCGCCGCGCAAATCGCCGCGTGCCCAGCTTGCGCCGCAATTTTTCCCTTACTCATCTTCAAATCGGTGCGGAAAACGAGTACTTGCTTGTATTCAAATTCGCCCATTGCATTTCCCGCCTTTATTTAGACAGCCCACATTTTAAGGGTTTGCAGACAAGTAAAGCAATGCAAAATACGCTAAGGCTGCAACCATAGACGGTTTCGCAGCGGCTTTAAGCAGCATTTTTCCCTGAAAATCAATTTCATCCTCGTTCCGCAGCGCCTTGTCTACGCCTAGTTTGCCGCAGACCCGAAGCATCTCATCCACTTTCTCGTCAGATAAAGAATTAAGAAACCGTCTAAGTCGAAGCATAACGCTGAAGTCAAAACTCAACAGGTCCGAGCACTGCTTCCCATAAACCTGCAAGGCTTGGCTTGAAACGTCACCGAGCTGCAGGGCTTGGCTGGCGGTTTGCGCTGCGATTTTTGCGCATGTCAACCCGAAGATTACTCCGCCGCCCGTTGTCGGCTTAACCTGCGACGCACAGTCGCCTACCGCGAGAAACCCATCCGCGTAAGCCTTCTTGATTGGACCGCCCAAAGATATGGCGTGGTAGCTAACTTTGGTTATTTTGGCTTTGCCCAGCTGTTTCGAAGCCACGGGGTGCCTCGTCATAAGCGCTTCTAGGTAGTCTCTGGGGTTTCCCCGATTCGTCGCCAAACCCACCTTTGCGGTTCCGTCAAGCCTTGGAATGAGCCACCCGTAAAAACCAGACGCATAAGAATTGCCCAAGTAAACCTCCACTGCGTCGGGTTCGACGTCGCGTACATCTTCGACTTCGGCTTCAACCGAGTAAACCAGCCCCGCAGGCTTCAACGCCTTCAAGCCAGCTTGCCTTAAAAGCCTCGAAGAAACGCCTTCGGAGTCCACGGTAATTTTAGAGGCAACCTGAGCCTCTTCTCCGCTGTTTCCTTGAATGTTTACTCCTTTGACGTAGCCGTCGCGGATGACAAGCGATTGGACGCGGGTGCCTAAGATGAAGCGTGCGCCTGCCTCTTCCGCCTGCTTAGCCAGATATTGGTCGAAACGTGCCCTGTTCAAGGCGCATGTTACTGGTTGGGTTAGATGAATCGAGAATTTTGTTCCTTTTGGCGAGTAAAAGTTGGCTGTGCGAAAAGTGTTCTCAACTATTCCCTCGGGAAGCGGATACAGCCCCATACTTTTGAGGCTTCGAATGCTCAGGTGCCCCGCGCAGTGAGACGGGTACCCGATTTCGGGGTGATCTTCAAAAATCGTGGCTTTGACGCCTGCCTTGGCTAAATTTAAAGCTGCGTAGGAGCCGACAGGTCCGCCTCCGATGATAACGACGTCTGATGAGGCATCTGTCTGTCGGGTTGTGTGCTGAGTCATCGTTACATTTGTTATTGGACTAGCTCGATTCGGCGTTTTCCACGTGCCAAGGAGGAAGTGCGGATTTTGCCTGTTACCTCGAGTTTGAGCAGAATGTCGTTGAAGTCTTTGAAGCCTAAGTCTTCGAATTCTCCTTTAACCTGAGTAAACAAGTCGTCGTCGGTCATGTCGCCCTTTTTCTTTAGGATTTCCAAAACTACAAAGTAGTCTGGTCGGGTTTTCCAAATTTTTATTTGAGGCATACGTTTTCCTTCTAAGCAACGGGTGTTTGTGGCTTTTGTACTTGTCGGAATTGCTGGTTGAAGCCCTTGTACCATTTTTCCATGTCGGGCGTTATTGACGGGCCCATTTCTTTGAGGGCATCCAGGAAATCCTTCATTGTGACTTCGCTGCATTGGACATCTCGGCGCAAGCCATGCATTGCTGCTTCGCGGCAGAGTGATTCGATGTCGGCGCCGGAATAGTACTTCGTCATAGTGGTTAGTTGGGCTAAATCAACGTCTTTGCTGATTGGCATAGTCTTCGTGTACAGCAAAAAGATTTGCATGCGGCTCTTTTCGTCTGGTTCAGGCACATAGATTAAGCGGTCAAATCTTCCTGGGCGAAGCACAGCGGGGTCAACCATGTGTGGACGATTGGTAGCAGCGATGATTATGATGTCTTGCAGCGTTGTTATGCCGTCCATTTCCGTTAGTAATTGGCTTATGACTCGCTCGAAAGAGCCGCTGTCAGACATGCCCATGTCACGTCTCGGCGTAAGAGAATCAATTTCATCCAAGAATATTACTGATGGCGCTGCCATGCGGGCTTTGCGGAAGACTTCACGGATCGCTTTTTCTGATTCGCCGAGCCATTTGCTGAAGACTTCAGGTCCCTTTATGGATATGAAGTTGGCTTCGCTTTCTGTTGCGACTGCCCTTGCAAGCAGGGTTTTACCGCAGCCAGGTGGACCGTAAAGCAGGATGCCTTTGGGTGCCCTGATGCCGAGGCGGGTGAACATTTCTGGGTTTTTGATTGGCCACTCGACGGATTCTTTTAGGTGTTCTTTGACGCTGTCTAAGCCGCCTATGTCGCTCCAATGCACCGTTGCGACTTCAATGTAGACTTCGCGCATTGCGGTAGGCGTAACTTCCTTGTAGGCGCCTAAGAAATCTTCCATCGTAACTTCCATCTTCTCCAGCACGGCGGGTGGAATGCGTTCTTCTTCAAGGTTAATCTGAGGCAGGTACCTGCGGAGAGCTTTCATGGCTGTTTCTCTGCTCAAAGCCGATAAGTCCGCGCCTGTGTAGCCGTGTGTCATGTCAGCGAGTTTTTTGAGGTCAACGTCTTCTGCGGTTCTTTCGCCTTCAGGTTTTTCGAGACCGTGAAGCGGCATGCCTCGTGTATGAATCTGCAACACCTCATATCTTCCACGCTTGTCAGGTACACTAATCTCAATTTCCCTGTCGAACCTTCCCGGTCTGCGTAAGGCTGGGTCAAGTGCGCCTGGACGGTTAGTTGCGCCGATAACTATGACGTTTCCTCTTCCGCTCAAGCCATCCATCAAGGCAAGAAGCTGCGCGACAACACGTCTTTCAACTTCGCCCGTGACTTCTTCACGTTTAGGCGCTATCGCATCAAGTTCATCAACGAATATTATGCTTGGAGCGTTCTGCTGAGCTTGCTGGAAAATCTCCCGTAGCCGCGCTTCGGATTCGCCGTAGAATTTACTCATGATTTCTGGACCGTTAATGGAGTAAAAGTTTGCTTCCGACTCGTTTGCGACCGCCCTTGCAAGCAGGGTTTTGCCGCAGCCAGGCGGACCATGAAGCAGAACTCCTTTAGGTGGCTCGATGCCTAAGCGCTGGAAAAGCTCAGGGTGCCTCAGCGGCAACTCAACCATTTCGCGGACTCGCTGGATTTCTTCTCGTAGGCCACCGATGTCCTCGTAGGTGGTTCTGGGTAAGCCTTTGCCTTCGGGCGCTGGCTCGTTTAGTATCGTTAGGTGGGTTTCTGTTGTGACTTTTATTATGCCGTGGGGACGGGTTTTTGACACGGTGAATGGTATGGCGTGGCCGAGCATCATTACTAGTGTGGTGTCGCCTTCGACAAGTGTGCGTTCCATGAGGCGGTTTCGCACGAAGTTGGTGAAGTCTTCATCAACGTTAAGTCGCATATCCACAGGAGCCAAAGTCAAACTCAAAGCCGTTTTGACTTTTGCAGGCCGAACAACAACATACTCGTTTATGGCTACGCCGCTGTTCTTGCGTGTGAAGCCGTCGATTCGGATGATATCGCGGTTCTGGTCTTCACTGTAAGCAGGCCAAGCGATAGCAGAAGTTGTACGTTTATTAATAATTTCAATTACGTCGCCAGCACTTATGCCTAATTTCTGCATAGTTTTCTGGTCTATTCGGGCGATTCCTCTGCCCACATCTCTTTGTCGTGCATCTCCAACGCGTAGTTGAACTTCACTCAAACAGAATCCTCCAAATAATCGGGCTTAATGGACAATGAGTGGAAAAGAACATTTAAACCTATATAAACTTTCAAGCGTAACATTTGGAACTTTCAGGTGCAAACTAACACTGAACCTGAAGGAGGTTTAGCCTGAACCAAGCGTTCGGCGGCTAATCTCTGCTGCTTCTACGCAGAAACATCGTTTGCGCTTGGCTTACACCCGGCAACTTACCGAGGTTTTCCTCGAACTCGTCAACGATACCTGATTTGTCCTCTGGAAACTTTAGCTGAACAAGAAGCGCGACAAGCCCGAAAGCGACTGGTTCCTCGCCCCATCCTTCGATGGAAGCGAACTCGGGTTTAATGCCTTCAATAGCCTTTTTGAGGCCGTCAAAGCTCGCCACTATGTCTTCTGGAAACACCTTGTAAGTTACAATAACGCTACCCATGCCCTAATCGCCTTTTATGGTCCCGTGAAACCGCATTTTGGGCATTTGTAGATGCGTCCGAACTTGCGGCATTTTCCGTCGCGTTTAATTTGGATTTCTCCGCAGTTTGGGCAGAGGAACTTTGTAGATTCGCTGCCAGGCGGAATTGGTTTGCCGCAGCTTGTGCAGGTGAACATGGACAGTGCTGTTTGTCTTTCTGTCATAATCGACATCTCTTGCGGTTTTAAATTGGTAGGGTTCCTTATATCTGCTGTGCTCCACGAGGCGAATTAAACCACTGGTTCTTCTTTTCGGATTTTTGAGGCTTGAAAACAACAAGTTTGGCTTGTGGTATTTCGCAATTCAACGTATCCAATTTTGCAGAGTTGGTTTTGCAACAAAAACTGTGTCGATTCATTGCGGGCTTCATATCACTTGTTGCGTCAGCATGTTACAACATCGTCTTATTAATTATCATATGGAAATAAACAATGTCGGGAAGCTCAGCGTGGAGGTGAGTGATTGAAAAAGAGATTTTTGATTTTAGCAATAACTTTAGTTTTAGCCGTAGCTGTTCCCCTTGTGATTGCCCAAATTGTCCAGCAAAACCAGACTCTCCACGTCAGCGGAACCGCAAAGTACCCCCGAAATATTTCGTCAACTCCAATGCCCTCGCCCCTTGCCACGGCTTCAGACCCTCCGTCAACCGTTCAGTTTGCCCTGTTTTTTCCTAACGACACCAGCTGCCCAACAACCTTGACTAACTTGCCCTGCAACATCTACGGACCGTTAGACTCTGTCGGCGGAATACCCGCGACAACCCAGTTGGTTGTGAAGAACACAGGTAGCCTCCCCATCAACGTAGCTGTGAGCGCCTCCAACGTACAGGTGCCAAGCAACATCCAGTTTAACGTGGCGGGAGACGTTGAATTCAACCCCATCGCCGTGGGCGCATCAGCGAACCTGTACATAGCCATCAACATGGTGACGACAAACACGAATTTTGTAGCAGGCACACCATTCAGCTACAGCTTCGACATAACCGTAACAGCAACAAAAGCCTAAACCTGTTTTTTAGTCATTGTTTTTTCGAAAAATGGTTTTAAAGCGTACAGTTAACTATATTTCTCTTTCTTTTCTTCTGCTCTAGCGATTGTACGTTGGTATCTTTCCTCAAGCTCTTCCTCGTACGCTTGGTGAGGGTCAATTTCGGAGACTGATGGCCCGCTCCTGGCGATTTTTCTGAATACTGCAACAGCATCGAACCACCGCCTCACAATCAACTTATTATCCTCCAGAACAAAGTAAACCTGCGAACCAGGCTCCAACTTGAGGGCATCCCGCATCGCTTTAGGAATAGTAACTTGCCCTTTTGAACCCACTTTCCTTTGCTCTTGCTTCAATTTCTTTCACACATTTACATGGTGAGCCAGACATTAAAGAGTCATTCGCAAGTTTATTAAGAAAGTTTTTCGCCTATCTTAATCGTGATGAGTTTTGGGCGTAGACTTTAAGGATCTTGTTCCGAAAACCCCAGTTAAACTTGAAGACTTAAGCGGCAAAATAATCGCTATAGACGCTTACAACGCCATCTACCAGTTCCTCAGCATCATCCGCCAACCCGACGGCACACCCCTCAAAGACAGCACGGGACACATCACCAGCCACCTAAGCGGGCTCTTTTACCGCACCAGCAACCTCGTTGAGATGGGTTTGAAGCCGATTTACGTTTTCGATGGGATCCCGCCGACGTTGAAGGCGACTGAGATTGAGCGGCGCAAGGCGGTTAAGGTTCAAGCCGTTGCAAGCTACGAGAAGGCTGCGGCGAAGGGCGACACGGAGAAGATGCGGATGTTTGCTCAGGCATCAACAAGCATGAAAGACTACATGCAGGAGGACAGCCGCAAACTGCTGGAGCTGATGGGTTTGCCGTGGGTAAGCGCGCCAAGCGAAGGGGAAGCCCAAGCTGCCCACATGACCAAAAAAGGCGACGCAGACTACTGTGCAAGCCAGGATTATGATAGCTTGCTTTTCGGAGCGCCAAAAATGCTGCGGAACATCACGATTTCGGGCAGGCGCAAGCGTGGCAACGCGTACGTTGAGGTTGTGCCTGAAGTGATGGAGCTGTCTAAAACCCTGAGCGAAACAGGCTTAACCTATGAGCAGCTCATCGACGTCGGTATTCTCATCGGCACAGACTTCAACCCTGACGGCATAAAAGGGCTCGGACCAAAAACCGCCCTAAAACTAGTCAAGGAATACGGGTCGCTGGAGAACGCTTTGCCCCACATAAAAAACGCGACCTTCCCCGTTGAGCCAAACTGCATACGCCGTATCTTTCTGCATCCTGAAGTCACCGACAACTACAAGCTGCAATGGTGCGAGCCAAACGTGGAGGGTGTCGTCGACTTGATGGTGAGGCAAAAAGAGTTCTCGGAAGACCGAGTCAGAAAATCCCTTGACAGAATGATGGCTGGTAGCAAGAAGCAGAAGGCAAAGGTTTCGCTGGAAAAATGGTTCGGCTAATCATTCAACCCGCATTTTGAGAGGTTGCCTCTATTTGGCTCATCTAGATGCTTCTATTTGGATCATCTAGTAGACCGAGGGGGTAGGCTGTGAGAGAAAGAGAGACGACCTATGGGTTCCTGCTATTTTGATTAAAATCAAATCCACAACAAAAGAGTCGCGAAAAAAAATCAATGAGGAAAAAAGGGAAAGTTACTTTACAGTAACGCATTTGGCGAGGTTTCTTGGCATGTCGGGGTTGTAGCCTTTGGCGAGAGCAACATAGTAGGCTAGAAGCTGCAGGGGCACGACGAAGGGAATCGGCGACAGAACACTTGGGATGCCTTTGGGAACCTCGATTAAGTCATCTGCCAACACTTTGACTTCTTCGTCCCCTTCCTCAGCAACGGCGATTATGCGGGCACCTCTGGCTTTCATCTCCATGATGTTTCCAATCAACGTCTTGTGGCAGTCATCTCTGGGGCAAACGAAAACCACTGGGAACCCATTTTCTATCAGGCTTATTGGTCCATGTTTGCTTTCTCCTGCTGGGAACGCTATCGACGGGATATAGGCGATTTCCATGAGTTTGAGTCTGCCTTCGTAGGCGGTGGCGGTGCTGATTCCTCTGCCTAAGAAAAAGAACACTTTCGCATTCTTGTATTTCTGGGCGATTTGCTTGACTTTTTCCTCTTGTGTCTTAACTATCGTGTCGGCAATTTCTGGCAACTTCTGCAAAGCTATTTCAAGGCTGTCCATTTCATCCTGAGAAACTTTGCCTCTCTTCTTAGCTAGCCTAAGCGCAAGCTGAGCCAGCACGGAAAGCTGAGAGGTGAAAGTTTTCGTCGCGGCAACTCCGATCTCTGGGCCTGCCTGTGTTCCGATGTAAACGCGGGAAATCCGTGTTAGTGAGGAGCCTATGACGTTTGTTAGGCTTAGAATTGTGGCTGCCCGCTGCTGGGCAACGGTAACGGCTGCAATGGTGTCTGCCGTTTCGCCTGACTGGCTGACCGCCAGAATGGTGCTGTCGATGCTTACTGATTTGCCATGTTGCTCTATGAATTCTGAAGCGTAAACTGGATGTGTAGGCAAGAACGCCAGCTTTGAGAACATGTATGAAGCCGCTAGGCATGCGTGGTAGCTTGTTCCGCATGCGACAAGAAAAACTTCGTTGGCTCGGTCAAGGAAAGTTGTAAGTAAATCCAGATAGTGCTCCTGCATTCTTAGGGTGTTGCGGAGGGTTTCAGGCTGCTCATGAATCTCTTTAATCATGAAGTGGGGGTAGCCTTGTTTAATAGCCATTTCAGCTGACCACTCGATGATTTCTGGTTCCCGAATGACTGGGCTGGAATCCGAGATTTTCTTGATCTCGTAACTGTCCGCTGTTAGGATAACCATTTCACCGTTGTTTATCATGACTGCCTTGTTGGTGATTGGCAGAAAAGCTGGAATGTCGGATGCGCAGAAAACACCTTTCCCGTTGATGCCTAAGACCAGTGGGCTTTCGTTTCTGGCGCAGACAATCTTGTCGGGCTCTTTTGTGGAGATTACTGCGAGGGCGTATGATCCTTCGAGTCGCTTGAGGCTTTCTTGAACTGCATCGACGAAGGAGAGTTTGGGGTTCTGTTTGATTGTTTGCTCAATTAAATGCGGGATTACTTCAGTGTCTGTTTTGGAAACAAAAGTGTGGTCAAGATTCTGCAGCTCCGTTCTGAGCTCCATGAAGTTCTCGATGATTCCGTTGTGCACAACCATTATTTCGCCTGTGCAGTCGGAGTGAGGGTGAGAGTTAACTTTTAGTGGTGCACCATGCGTCGCCCAACGGGTGTGCCCGATCCCTATTGAGCCTGGCATATCGTCAAGGTTTAAGATTTTATGGACCTCGTCGATTTTTCCCTGATCCTTCTTCAGGTATATTTTGCCTTCAGAAATTGTCGCTATGCCGACTGAGTCGTAGCCTCGGTATTCAAGCCGTTTAAGTGACGAATGTATAAGGGGAGCGGCGTTTCCTTCTTTTAAAACACAACCAAATATTCCACACATATCATAAGCCTCGCTTCTTAACAACGATTAACTCTAGGAAGCTGGACGTACGCTAATAAGCATTTTTAAGATTTAGGTTTGACCGCTAAAAAAAAGGTTGTAGCAGTTTCTCCCTTTTTTCCATGCAAACGGGCAACCGCAAGCTTAATTGTAGACCGATTTTTTGCACCGTTATAAATAAATTTTTTATAGTACTATGTTCTAACACATCAGGACCAAATCATGGACAAGAAACTTCTTCTTCAAGACAACGGCAACACCCAAGAAGTAAAAGAAATCAGCATGATAAACGACTCACAAAAACTGAAAATGGTGCTGGGCGACCTAAGCTGGAAAATCCTAACTATGCTTTCAAAAAAAGAGATGTACCCCTTAGAAATCGCGAAAGAGTTAGGTATGCACGAACAAAAAATCTACTACCACATAAGAATACTTGCCAAAGCAGGTGCCATAACTGTTGAGCGGGAAGAAAAAAAGAAAGGTGCAACTGCAAAATACTACAAAGCCGTCTCACCCGCATTCGGAATCGAGTTCCCACTCGGCTACAAGCCAATCCAGAACATGTGCACCCTAAGTTTAGACAAGCAACTTCAGGATTTCTTCAGAGAATTCGTCAGCAACGGCACTTTCGATGGAAAAATAGTCGTAGGCAGCCCCCAACCTCATGGACCATTCAAAACCAGCGCGCGAGACGGACACTACGCCGCACACTTAGCCCTTTTCCTTGGGCAATTCGCGAAGATGCCGACTGAATTCGCGGTTAAACTGGACGTTGACGTGAAAGTGGAGAAAGAAGAAAAAAACAACCTCATCCTCGTAGGCGGACCCGGCACAAACCTCCTCACACAGGAAATAAACGAGTACCTACCCATCAAATTCATAATGCAATCATCCGACCAGGGATTCCTGCTCGGCGGCTTACGCTCAGAAAAAACCCTGCAGGTTTACACCTCGGACGTTTCAGGCTTAATAGCCAAAATCGTTAACCCCTGGGATAACACCAAACGCATCGTTATCTTAGCAGGCAACAAAGCAGTCGGGACAAAAGCGTGCGTTTTGGCTTTGACCAACTTTTGGAAGAAAACCCTGCAGAAGTACAGGGGGCAGGACACTTTCGCGGTTGTGATTCAGGGGTTTGATCTGGACGGAGACGGCAAAGTCGATTCCATCGAGGTCAACGAATAGTGAGTTCCAAGCAAACGAAAGAAACAGTCTGGGCTTTTGGGCACGCGAACATTCAAGCAGTTCACCCCTCAACTTTAATGTTTACAAAAGAGAAGAATCTTTCTAAAACAGGTGACTGCATTGTAGCCGTCGCAGCTGACAAAGCCCCCGCAGACTTAAGCCCGCAATTCAAAGAAAAACTAAAAGCGTCAAACGCCAAACTAACAATATTAATCGAGGCTGACGGCTCAACTCAGCAGCTCAATGCCTTTGGCTCCCCAAAACTGGTTCTGTCCAACCCGAACGACATGGTGATTAGAAAAAGCGACTACGTCTCAGACCGAACCCTGGCAATCCACGCTGACAAATCGTCAAGTGACCTGCCGAGGGAATTCGTAGAAAAACTGAAAAATCCCCAACAGAAACTAAAAATCACCTTGATTGTGGAATCCTAATCGATTTTGGCGTCCAAAACAACCTGAGATTCGAAGGGCGCAGTTTCACGAACACTTCTCGCGCATAGAAAAGCTTCCACTTTTCTACCCGATTTCTCAACGGCGCCTGAAAAACGAAGTTTCAGGTTTTCCACCGTGTCGGGTAGTCGGACAAAACCGTAAAAGTGGATCACTCCGCCCTTGGGCTTAACGGCTTGGCAAGCGGCTTGGACAAACTCTATGGCTGTTTCAGGCAGATTCATTATAACCCTGTCAGCTGAGCCCTTAAGCTTGGTTTCCGTGAGTTGCCTCGCGTCGCCTAGGATGGGGAAAACGCGGTTTTCAACCCTGTTAACCCTGACATTGACCTTGAGCAGCTCAACGGCTTCTGGATTAATGTCAACAGCGAAAACCCGAACGCCTGGGTTCCTTTTTCCGATGAGCACTGAGAAGGGGCCAACCCCAGCGAACAGATCCACCACGGTTTCGCCCTCCTGCACAAGTGAAGCCACACGCATATGCTCATTCGAAAGCCTAGGCGAAAAATACGCTTTGCCCAAGTCAACATGGTACTGGCACCCGAATTCCCTGTGAATCGTGTGGGTTTTTTGTTCTCCAGCGATAAAAGTGAATTCACGCACACGAAACGTCCCAGTTATTGCACCTGCCTTCGCAAGCACGGTCTTGATGTTTCTGTGGGTTTTTATGATTGCTTCGCCTACGGGTTTCTCGTAGGGTTTGAGTTCAGGCGGAATTTCAACGACGGCGATGTCGCCTACAATGTCTAAGGCTTGAGGCAGAGTAGCCAGTAGATGAGGCGGCAGGGATGCTTCGAGGGTTTGGATGAGGGTTGGCGCCGTCGCCCTTTTTTGAGTGAATGAGCCTTTCTCAAGTTGGAACTCGGGAACTTGGCTCCTTAGTTTTGCCAACTCGTTTTCTTCAAGTTCGCGAACCAGCGGGATGCAAAGGTTCTTTTCGTCTCGGTGAATCTCCAACGTTTTGTCCAGCACCCCGAGTTTGCTGGCTAACGCTATTGCGGCTTCGCCCCTCTGTTTCGGAATTCTTATGCAAACGGCTGTTCTCTGCATGGTATCAGCTGCACTTTTCTATCCTGTAGAGGTTGTTTACTTTTTGAGTGGTGAATTTAACGTTTAACATTTTTTCCATCAGCCAAATGTTGGATTCAATGTGTTCTGTGATTGTTCTGGCTAGCAAGATTGATTTGCCCCGCGTCAGCGCCATGTAGGGATTAAGCATGTCAGCTAAGAAAACGTCGACAGTTGGCTTTGCAGACAACTCTGCGACGAGCTTTTCCGCAGCCTCGTTTCCGACAGCCTCTGCCGTTTTGCGTAATTCACCGATTGCGTCGGCGCCTATAATCATGCCACTGTCGGTCTTCGCCCATAGGACTATTGAGCTTCCCTTCTGAAAACGGTTCGACTCATCATTCACAACCTCTATATCAGCGCTGTAGCCCTTTCGTGACAGGAAATCTTGCGCCGCCTTCGCCTGCCGCTCTGCAACCTGTCGGTCAGCCAAGAAAGTGCAGACGGAAACGCCGCTTACGCTTTCTATTTTGCCAAAATTCTCCAAGATAATGGGTTTTAGCGTTGGGTTTGGCTTAACGGTAAGTGTGGCTTCACCCATCCCCTTCGGGTAGTAGCCGTATTTCTGAACAGATATCTCCGATTCGACACCCATATAGGCAAGCGTCGGCAGAAACACATTTCGCATGTAGTTAATCGTCGGCGCGTGGGTGGTATCTGTTCCCCCCTTTGCAACATGCAAGCGAACGGGTGAGTCTGCAAACAAACATATTGGCATCACCGCCAAAAGCAGCATCGGGATGCTTCCAGCCGTCTCAATTACTGCTTCGATGTTGCCGCCTCTTATTTGCTGAGGTGTAAACCAAAGCTCTCTTGAACCCAAAGCGGCACCCTGCACCTTCGCATCGCACAGTTTGGCTGCCGTTAGCACGGCTTCAAGATGCTGAGGTTTCAAGCCGGGTTGAGGACGGCTCTGCCTGATATTGTAAATATGCAGTGGCTGATTTGCGATGGCTGCCAAGGCTACTGAGAGGCGAAGAATCGTGCCGCTGCCGCTTTTTTGGCTCCCATCAATTTCAATCATGCCGTTTTCCTGCTGAATCTTAGCTGAAGTTTGAGGTTGCAAACAATTAATAAGCTTCTTGGGGTTATTTAGGAGTTTAAAGGGGAGCGTTAGATATGAGCACTGACAAAGAAAAGCTAAATGAACTCGTCGGCAAGGTTGAGGAGCTTACCGTAAAATTAGCCAAGGTTTCTGAAGAGTTGAAATCGGTTTCCACATCGCTAAAATCTCTCGCAACAGGCCAAACCAACCATCCAGCGCCACCACCTACCCAAGCGACGCCACCTCCAGCTGCACCAGCAACAGGGCAAAAACTGAGAACGCTCGACGACATCCGCATGTCTTTCCCCGAGGAATTAGAAAGCCTACTGGGCTTCGAGGAAAAAGGCGACTACATAATAATCAAACTGATGGGTTTTCTTGGCTCCGAGAAATTTGCGAAAATCGCGTCAGCGGTCCGAGGTATGGGCGGAGAATACATCAGCGCAGGCAAAGAGTCACATTTCAGGGTCCCCAAGAAAAAAGCGTAAGTGAACTTCCTACGTCAGGTCTTTTCCAAGTTTGAACGCTTCCATAAGCGTCTGAGGCTGCTCTTTTACTTCTGCCCTTCCCGAAGCTTTCGGCAGCAATTTTCCAACTAAATCCACGCCTAAATACTTGAAGGACAGCTTAAACATGCCAACAGCGAATTTGCATGCGTCTGCTCCCTCCTCGGAAGGAATCACTAAAACCGCTCTTTTCCCTTTCAGCTTTCCCGACGCCACGAATGGACGCAGTCTATCCAACAGAAGCTTCATCTTCGCCGTGGGTCCGTACCAGTACAGCGGGGTTCCGAAAACTATAACGTCGGCTTCTTCCAGCTTTCGGTAAAGCGTCTGCATGTCGTCGCCAAGTGCGCATTTGTAGTTGCCTGTTTTGCATGCCTTGCAGTCCACGCAGGGCGCAATGTCAACGTTATAGAGGTAAACCTTGCTTGCACTGTGATTGTTTGCTGCCGCGCCTTCTATGATCGCGTTCACAAGCAGGTCAGTGTTGCTGCCTTTTCGTGGGCTGCCGACTAAAGCCAGTATATTCACGAATATCGCCTCGTTTCACATAGATCGAAGCCTCAAATTTAAAGATGCACAACCAGCGTCGGCTAGTAGGCAACGTTAAAATTTCTAAATTCACCCGAAGCCTTCTCAAATTCTACCGCAACATTCGTTACCTGAGCGCCACCTGGACCCTTCTTGCAGAAATCCACCAACGCGTTTACGTCGGCTGCTTCGCCTTCAAAAACCGCTTCCACCCTGCCATCCTCCAAGTTACGAACCCAACCCCGAACCCCACGGCTTTCCGCCTGCCGCTTAGTTTTTTGCCTAAAGAAAACCCCTTGAACCAAGCCGCTGACAAACACATGCGCCCTAACGTTAGCCATGAATCTTACTCAAATTATACTGATTTGACCAAATTTAAAAATCTAATCAAGAAAAAAGGAAAAGAAAGCTGAGTTTACCACATTTTGATTTTTTCGCCCACGGTGTACAAGAATAGGCTAGCTGAGGGTGCGCCGATGTGTTTGAATTTGCTGGTTAGGTCTTTTACTGCTGCGTCGTAGTTGTTGGATTTGTCTAAGCTGTCTATGTAGGCTTGGAAGGATCCGAAGTGTTCTTTTATGGCTTTGAATCCTTGTGCGTTGTAGATGATTGCTTCGACTTTGGATCGGTTCCGAACTATGCCTTCATCCTTCAAGAGGCGTTCAACGTCTGAGGCGGTGAAGCATGCAACTTTGTCTATGTTAAAATTCGCAAAAGCCCTCCGTGTTGTCGGCCACTTGTTGTCGATTACATGCCAGTTTAAGCCTTCTTGAAAAATCACTCGGCACATGTTCTCAAAGTAGGTTTCGTCGTTGGCTGGGCGGCTTCCTCGGTACCACCAATCGGGCATCTGCCAATGTTGCTCTTGCATGAAATTAACTCCGAAGTTTACTTCCATTCCCAGATTGTAATGTTAAGTTCGGTCCACATTGGGTCTGTCGATTCAAAAGTGACAACCGCTATCGTGTCGTTGAGCCAGCCTAGCTTTTCTGACATTGTCATGAACGTCCACAACCCTACGCTTGTCGGGTTCTTGCTTGGTGTCATCATCTTCATCAGAGAAACTCCTTTCACTATTCCCATGTCGCCAGTCATCGTCATGAGCATTCCCTGGTCTTTAGACCAAGCTACGCCTTTAGGCGGAGTCATGCTCTTACCCGTCACGTTTAACATGCAATCTACTCCTTTAGCTTTCCCCGTGCCTTTCATCTGAGCCGTCCACGTGTAGACCTGAGTAACGCCTTCCATTCCGACTGATTTTATGAAGCCTGCGCCACTTTTTCCTTTGCCTTCCCAAAGTTTTTCGCCAATCGCCATTTTTTTCACCTCACACATAGACTCTCCCTTTTATTTTGAATTTAAGCACTTGTGGTTGCCTGTACACTACAACACTTTAGGCATTTTGCGCCCTTCACTTTCAGTTACCCCTCTCCTACCCCAAACAGTCGCTTCATAGCTTTCTTTAAAAGAAGTTTAGGCGGAATGGATGCTGGAGACTGTTATGTTCAAAGAAACCAACGGGAAACTGATGATTTACGCCTCAAGCGGCGCACCCCACCGGAAACGGTTAGAGTCAGTTACAACTGCCACACAGCAGACAGCTAAACGGCTAAAACTAAACTTCGAAATGAAAAAGCTCCATGGACCTGCAACGCCGATCTACGTTTACTATGAAGATGACGGCGACGATGAGCCTATCCCGCTTTACTGTGATGAAGGAAAATTGTCTGGTTTAGACGAGATAAGCTCAACTTTGAGAAGCATGATGTTTGTTCTGTCTTTCCATCCTAAGCATGCTGCGCTGCGGCACATGAGGAAAGAAATTCTTAAACTTTCCTAAAGCTAATCGCTTGATTTTGCAATGCGACTTCGTAGACTTGGTTTACGTCGAAGCTTATTCCTAAACTGTCGTATTCTTGCTCAGTTAGGAACAGAATGATTTTCGGCGTGGCAAGCTGGGTTTTCTGCGGCAGGAAGGGCATTTGCTGCTGTAACGCTTGCATGATGTCCTGAGCCATCTTTGCCTCGTCAGTTTGGGGTCTTAGAACGTATGGGTTGAGTTCTCGCTCTTCCAGTAACTCGATTCTTTTTCCTAGGTTGCCGTCTAGGTCGCGGTTTGACTCGATTTTGTTGACTCTTACACGGAACATTCAGGTCACTTCTTACTTAGCAGATACCATGGTCACACATTTAATGTTTGCACCAACTGCAACGCAGTTTCCCTGTCAAGAAATCTTCCCGTGCCGAAACCGCGAAGGGACCCCAGAAGCTTCGAAACCTCAACGGAAGGTTTGGGACTTGCGGCTTCAACGAGGTTGCTGAACCGAATGAAAGTCATCTTTAGTCTGCCGTCAGCGAACGTTTTGTATGCGTCGAACGATTCAAAGCAGCTTTCGCCGCCGTATTGCGCCCATAAATCCTCAACGTTCCCAGCTATACGTTCAACAAAATCGGCGGAGCCTAAAACCTGCTTCTTTCCAACCACGTAAAACAGCAGCTTCTTAGCCTGTTTAGGTCCAACCTGATTTTTCCTCACAAAAGCCTGCGCCTTAGAGGTGTCTTTGCCTTTGCGGCAGAAGGTTTCCCAATATTTTTTGTCAACAATAAGCATGTAAGCGTAGCGTTCGTTCTCCACGTTTGCCATATCAGCGATTCCTCGGATGCAACTTAAGGGAAGTTTGCAAATAACTTTTTCGTATGTTCCCCGCTACTCTGATGCTGGAGTAGAACCACTGTGCGTTTGCTTCTTGATTTCTTTAATTCGCTTATCGATAAGTTTTAGTTTTTCCTGCATCATTTTGAAAGCTTCGTAAGTGTGCTTTCGCTCTTGCTCTAAATATTTGAGGGTTTCTTCGCCGTCTGGCGTCTCTTTTAAGAAAGTTGTGAAGGGGGAAGGCATGTTCGGCATAACAATGATGGTCTCGATGTTGAGGACATCTCTGGCGAATTCTTGAAAAAGGTTGCGGATGTTATTGAAGATTTCAGCTTCTTTTACGATGGAGCGTCTTAGAATAAGCTCTCCTGACTCAGTGATTTTGTAAACTTTTATCTTGCGGTTTTTATTAAGCTGCCAGTCTCCTTCGATGTACCCTGATTTTTCTAAGTCGCGCAAGATAGGGTATACGCCTCCGGCGGTGGGTTGCCAAAAGCCCTTGGTGCGGCTGTTGATTTCCTTCATGATTTCATAGCCGTGGGATGGCTTCTTGTTGAGGAGGATTAGGACTCCCATGCGGATGTAGCCTTTTTGCGCTTCTTTCATCCAGTTTTCTGTTGTCTTTTCTTCAGTTTCCGAGGTCATTAGTTTTCAAATCTATATTGTATTTGGGTAATACTTATATTTTACCGCAATATATTGCACTGAACAATATTCAAGTATGGAGGAGCCAAAATGGCAAGCGACTCGATAATCGAAGTAAAAGAACTAACTAAAAAATTCGGCGAATTCACAGCCGTAGACGACATCTCATTTGATGTCAAAAAGGGCGAAATCTTCGGTTTACTAGGTCCTAACGGGGCTGGCAAAAGCACAACTCTGCGTATGCTCTCAACGTTGGCTCGCCCGACAAAGGGAACCGCAATAATAGGCGGCTACGACATCGTTAAAAACGACACAAAAGTTCGCACCCTAATCGGCATAGTCTCAGAAAAAATGATTATGTACAACCGCTTAACCGCGAAGGAGAACCTGTGGTTTTTCGGCAGCCTCTTTAACATACCCAAAGATGTTTTAACCAAACGCATCGACGATCTCCTCGAACTGGTACAACTGACCAAGTGGAAAAACGCGCAGGTTGGCACTTTTTCAACTGGCATGCGGCAGAGAATGAACGTGATTCGGGCGCTGCTTAACTTGCCTCAAGTGCTGTTTTTGGATGAGCCAACTTTAGGTTTAGATCCACAATCATCGGTTGAAATTCGAGAATTCATAAGAAAACTCAACAAAGAAAACGGCACAACAGTTGTCTTAACCACCCACATGATGGTTGACGCTGACTTACTATGTGACCGAATAGCCATTGTTGACCACGGCAAAATCGTGGCGCTTGACACTTCACCTAACCTCAAGAAGATTATCAATGGAGCAGATACATCTGTGATAAAACTGACCGTACCTAATCTTTCTGCGCCTCTTGTAGCAAAAGTCCGGGCGCTTGGATGCGCAGACGCTGTTACCCAAGAGTCACCCACTGAACTCAAAATTCTAGGCCACGGCGTCGACGCCTTCGACGACATAATCGACGCCATACGGGCGAACGGCGGAAAAATAAGTTCCATGGAAAACCTGCAGCCAACCCTTGAAGACGTGTTCCTACACATTACTGGTCATCAAGTGCGAGACAGCGCAACTGAGAAGATTCCTATGGAGCAGGGGGGTCCTCAACGTTTTGGCCGAGCGCCAAATAGGATACGGTGATTGATATGACTGCAAAAGGCATTATTTCTCATTCATTCAGAATCGCTTGGAAAGACCTGACTGAACTGTTCCGTAATCGACTTGGCTTGGTGCTGCTAATTGTGATGCCGTTGTTTATGATGGCTATGATTGGCTTTATCTATCCATCCAGCAACACCACAATAAGCAATATGCCTGTCGGCTTGGTGAATCAGGATTCAGGATTCAATGGCGTAACTCAGCCAAGCCAATTCTTCAACAGTACATTGTATGGCATCAATAGTCAAACTCACATGCTGAAGCTTTCAATCTCCACAAGCATAGACGACATCAAATCTGATATTAAGAACAGCAAAATAGACGGCGGCATAATCATACCCAGCAACTTCTCAACCTGTATGATGAACGGAGAACAAGGAACACTAATCATCATTACGGACCAGTCTAACCCGACGGTTTCCGCTGAACTGCAGGGCGCTTTGACAGGTGTTTTCGACGAGATGGGTACGGTTCTCGCACAGCATAACGTTCAGGGACTCTCAGCAGCCATAACAGCTAACGAGTCTCTGGCAGTAGTGCAACCCTACAACGTTAAAACGGAAGGGGTTGTCTCTGGAAACCCAAGTTACTTCAACTTCATTGCGCCAGGCATGGTTATGTTGACGGTTATGATGAGTGTCATGACTGGGTTGCCTGTGGCGATTTCTATGGAGCGGGAAGTCGGCACCATGGACGGCATGATGGTTGCCCCAATCAACCGGCTCTCCATCATCTTAGGCAAATCTATCGGGCAAACAGTCCGTGGTCTGCTTCAGGGAGTCATAATATTGGCTTTGGCTCTGGGAATATTCGGTGTTGTGATTCATGGAAGCATAATCATTGTGGCTGCGCTTCTGCTGTTAGGTGTGTTCTCGTTCGTTGGCTTAGGCATTGTGATGACTACGCTGGCTAAAGACCAAGAAACCGCGCAAATGATGATGATGACACTGATGTTTCCAATGATGTTCCTCAGCGGCGTGATGTTCCCACTGCAACAGATGCCATGGTACATGCAAGACATAGCCAAGTTCCTGCCGCTAACCTATGCTGCCGACGCCATGCGAAAAGTCATGGTGCTGGGCGCAGGGGTACCCGCCATCTCAACTGACCTAATAATCCTCATCGCGTTCGGCGCAATCATGATTGCAATCGCGGTTCCGCTGTTCAGAAGAATGATGACACGGTAAGCGGAGGCACATACACGAGTACACTATGCAACAAATGCCCCTTCTTCGGGTTCGCCCCAATAATAAGACGCAAGAACGCACGCAAAAGATGCCGCATCGAACCGCAGAGGCAACTGCGAATCTTCGAGTGCAAAGACTACCCTAAAAGAGAAAACCGCCGCTGAAAACGCGGTTTTTCCCGAATTTTTGAACTATTTTTTTGTGTCGTTTCCGTTACGGTTTTATATTCTGTAGCTGTAAAGACAGCGAAGAGTGGATACGTAAATGTCTGATACTGGGGTCACCGTAAAGAAAGCAGATGACTTCTCTGAATGGTATGTGGAAGTCATCATGAAAGCTGGGTTTGCAGATTACGCGCCCGTCAAAGGCTGCATGATTATCCGCGAAGACGCCTACGCGATTTGGGAGAAAATCCAGGAAACATTCAACCAAAAAATCAAGGCGACAGGTCACCGCAACGTGTATTTCCCACTTTTCATCCCTGAAAGCCTCCTCAAAAAAGAGGCGGCGCACTTTGAGGGTTTTACGCCTGAAGTCGCTTGGATTAGCCATGGCGGCGACACGGAACTCGAGGAGAGGGTGGCTGTTAGACCGACTAGCGAAACCATAATGTACGCTACATTCGCCAAGTGGATTCGTAGCTGGCGCGACCTGCCCGTCAAAATCAACCAGTGGTGCAACATCGTGCGGTGGGAAACAAAATCCACCAGGCTTTTCCTGCGGACAAGAGAGTTCCTCTGGCAGGAAGGACACACAGCCCACGCCACCAAAGAGGAAGCCGAAGCAGAAGTCATGTATGCACTCGGCGAGTACAGGAACATAATGGAGAATTACCTCGCCATCCCCGTTATCGGAGGAGTCAAGAGCGAAAGCGAAAAGTTTGCTGGGGCAGTTTACACTACGTCGTTGGAGGCAATGATGCCTGACGGCAAAGCGTTGCAGATGGGAACCAGCCACAACCTGGGGCAGAACTTCGCAAAAGTCTTCGACGTCAAATACATCGGCGAAGACAAGCAGGACCATCTTGTGTGGCAAACCAGCTGGGGCATCAGCACAAGGCTGCTGGGAGCGATGGTTATGGTCCACGGTGACGACAAAGGCTTAGTTTTCCCACCTAAAGTCGCACCGACCCAAGTGGTTGTTGTTCCAATTCCCTTCAAAGGACCCGAAGCCGCACTGGTAATTGCCAAAGCTAAAGAAATCGCGGAAAATCTCAAAGCAAAAGGATTCAGTGTCATCTTGGACGACCGAGAAGAATACACGCCTGGCTGGAAATTTCATCAGTGGGAACTCAAAGGCGTCCCAGTCAGAGTAGAAATTGGTCCACGGGACCTCAAACAAGGGCAAGCCGTACTGGTCAGGCGGGACACTGGTCAAAAAGTCCCAGTTAAAGAAGCAGACATCCCAGCAGCCGCGGAGAAGCTTCTGCAGGAAATTCAAGAAAACCTGTTCGCGAAAGCCAAAGCTTTGCTGCAAGAGAGCACCCACACTGTGAGCGGCTACGAGGAATTCAAGAAAGTACTCTGTGACAAGGGCGGCTTTTTGAAGGCGGCTTGGTGCGGCAGCGCAGAATGTGAAGCCAAGATTAAAGAAGAGACAGGCGCAACCATCAGGGTGTTGCCGTTCGAGAAAGAAGAGTTGAAAGGCGACTGCGTTTACTGCGGGCAGAAAGCTAAGGATACAGTGTACTTTGCACGGTCATATTGACCGCGGGTTCACTTCGGGAGTTACCGTTTGCCCCAGGATGCTTAGCCTCTTCGCCTAAACCCAGCCGATCCAACATCCCTTGTCCTCATTCCTCGTTTATATCAGCCTCTTTTTCGGCAGTAATTACCCAACATGCCATTCACCAGAAACAAATTATTCGGTACGAGAACCAAAAAATAAAAAATCTGCTGAAAGGCAAAAGAGGGCTTTTCAACAGAGAAAGAAAAGGAGAGGTTAATCCTTACATGAGGGCAATCATTACTATGACTGCGGCGACAATTACGGGCAGGAAAATCTGCGATTTCTTGTTGAACGATGTGGCTTGTTGCTTCTTGTCTTTGCGTGCCAAGGTCATGAGGTAGACTGCTGAGCCTATGTTGTAGAGGAAGAGTATGTAAACTCCGATCATCATTCGGTCCGCTAAGGTAAGGTATCCTGTGGGCGGGATGCCGCTGATAAGTGAGAGATGGAAGGCTGTCGCCGAAAGCAGGGTCGTTATGCCGAGCGCCATCTTTTGGCTGTAATCTTCTGCCGCTAACGCGAACGCTAAGAGGCTGATGCCAGTGATGATTGAGATGGGCAGCACACTCTTGATTACTCCTGAAATTAGCGGTCTGCTAAGCGTCACGGCGAATTGGGGACGACTGAATGCTTGGTCACCGTACGAATGGGTTAGAACTGTTGAAGTGATGTTTCCTGTGTTCCATCCCGAGAGGCCGCCTGCTGGCTCAATGTATGAAGTTGGGTCGATGTCGTAGATTAGTTGTGTGTTATCGAGGTTTTCATGTTCGAGTTCTATGAAGAGTGTGTGGCTTTCAAAGGGGTAGTTGGTGAAGTCGAATGTTTTAAGGAAGGTGCCTGTTACACGGTATTCAAGGTATCCGCTGCTTGCATCAATCTGCTTTATCGTCGGTTCGCCGTTGATGAACTCAAATTGAGCGACATCGCTGGCGTTGATCTGTTGTGGGTTGAAGTTGAACCAGAGGTAGAAATCAATTTGGTAATTGCTGTTTGCCAAGTTGATTGATTGAATGTCGATGATGTATACTCCAACCTGTATGTGCATAGGCGTTGAAGTGCTAGATGCTGTATCGCTGGTTTGACCATGCACATCCAACGCTACGAAGGACATAGCAACTGCTAAAATCATGAATAACGCTAAAGTTATGGCTAATTTTTTCATGGTGATTACCTTTTTGGATTTTCACGCTTTTCATTGCGTTTTATTTAAGGCTAACTCCGCATGGCGAGAAAAATTATCAAGCGTTGTCTGAATCTGAGTATCAAGCGGCTTAGCCTTAGCTGGGAATTGGTCCATGGCATTGGAAAATTTAGCCTAAATTAACGTCGGCGACAAAGAGGCTTTCTAATCTTTGCTTCATTCTTAGGAACCTTTATTTTTTCCGTCGCAAGTGTTTGGTGGCAGGTAACATAAATTGGGCGTCAAAGTGACAAGCAGAGCTTCAAACATCGAGTACGCAATCAGAGACGTAATAGAACACACTACGCAGTTGGTAAAAGACGGCAGAAAAATCTATTACCTCAACATCGGCGACCCTGCAGCATTCGACTTTAAGACTCCCCAAAACGTTAAAGACGCCCTTTGCGCGGCAGTACAAAAAGACGATAATTACTATTCACCCTCAGAGGGTCGGCTTGACTTAAGAGAAGCCATCGTGAGGAAAGAGAAAAAAGTCAACAACGTTGACATCACGGCAGATAAAGTGCTCGTGACCGAGGGTATTTCTGAAGGCATCCAGATGATTCTCGGAGCCTTAGTTGAAAAAGGCGACGAAATCCTTTTCCCAGGCCCAACTTACCCGCCTTACATTTCCTACACAAGGTTCTTCGACGGGACACCTGTCTCATATGAAACAACCGAAGAGAAAGGTTGGCACCCAAACATTGACGATCTTAGAAGCAAAATCAACAAGAAAACCCGCGCCATCGTCATGATTAATCCCAATAACCCGACAGGTTCAGTTTACGACAGGAAAGAAATCACCCAAATACTCGACATAGCGGGAGAACATGACCTGCCAGTTATATGCGACGAAATCTACGATCAATTAACATATGAGAAGAAATTCTTCAGCGCTGCCTACCTCTCTAAGGATGTGCCAGTCATCGGGTTGAATGGGTTCTCGAAAGTTTATCAGATGACGGGTCTGCGGCTTGGCTACATGTACTTCAAGGGGGAAGGCGCAAAGCTTCAGGCACTCAAAGACGGCGTGGAGAAAGAGTGCCGAATCAGAATTTGCGCAAACACACCTGTGCAGATAGCGGCGAATGCCGCGTTAACTGGACCGCAAGGGTTGGTTAAGGACACGGTTGAGCGTCTCAAGCAACGAAGAGACTTCGCGTGGAAACGCCTCAACGAAATCGAAGGCATAAGCACAACCAAACCTGAAGGCGCATTTTACATTTTCCCGAAGGTCCACGGCGTCGGCACAACATGGAAAACCGACATGGACTTCGTCGTTGACCTGCTAAAGGCAACAGGCGTACTCATAGTCAACGGTTCAGGCTTTGACCCAGTCTATGGCAAAGGACATGCCCGAATAGTTTTTCTGCCGCCGATAGCTGAGCTGGAACAAGCCTTCGACGCATTGGAAGGGTTCATGAAGAAAAACAAAAGCAAAAAATAAAATCCTGCGAATCAAATCACCACATATTTTTTGGGGATTTATTTTTTCAGGCTGGATTCATTTCTTTGTCAGTTAAGTTTGTGCTCAAAAGTTGCACTCTTGAAAACAAGAATCTGTGCTATCGCACCGTTCTTCTATAGAATTAGGCTTCAATCTTTTTAGTATGAAATTGGGAAGTGAGCGGTTTAGACAATTAATTAAGCGTTAATTTCTATCTGTTTTTCGCCGGCTTTCGCTTTGATTATCGTGGACAAGAGGTTGCCCATAAATTTGCTTGCGTTTAGAATTTCAATTTCCGCCGGTTTTCCCTTATCATCAAAGTTAACTATGACAGCTCCATGTTCTTCGGCGTACGCTATTTGCTTCTTGCTTAAAACAATGCTTAGCGTATCGCCTACGCCGTCATAAGTTACCTTATTCATATCGCTGCCTCTTAGCTGGATATAACGTAATCACCAAGATGCTATTATCCGTTTCTTCGTAAATAACTCTAAGTAAAAGCTCATCTGTAAGAGAAGATTGAGCGATTTTTCTGCCAAAATACCCTGAAATTAGACTTTCGGGCTGTTTGATTGTTTTGATGGCGTTGTCTGCGGTGACTCCTATTAGAACTAATCTTTTCAGTTTCTCTTTGGCGTGAGGAGAAAGGGCGATTGGCTTTTCTTTCTCATTCTTGGCGCTCATCTTGGTGTTGCCTTTTTAGAGTGTGCTGATTTCTTTTAACGTTTTTACCTATAAGAACTTTTAAATAGGCTAGCCAGCGGTGGGTCCTAAAATATTTTTAAGGAATCATGTAATGGAAAAGGGGATTTAATTTGTAGCCCGATGATGCTCAGGATTCGACCCCTTCTACGGCAAGGGACACGCAAGGGTTGTTTTCCCGCCGCCCATCGCGAGCTGGAAGGATTCATGAAGAAAAGCAAAGCCGCGAAAAAAGCGTAGATTGCCGCGGCAACAGTTCCAAGATGCGGACGGTTCAATTTCCCGCCCTGCTCCAAATCTCAAATTTCGAAATTTTTTGAAGCATCAGATTGTGATGAGCACGACGCCAAGAACGGTTAGGGCTATGCTTGCAGCCAACTTGACGGATACGTGCTCGACTTCTTTGAGGTAGAAGTAGGCGAAAGCCACGACGAAAAGAGGCTCAACCGCCAGCAACGGCGTCGTGATAGAGATTGTGCCGACGCTCAACGCGTAGAAAGCAAGTAACCAGCTGACGGCTTGACCCACGCCCGCCGCCCAAAACCATCGGGTATCCCTCTTCAGTGACAAGGCTCGGCGGGTTGGCTCATGAACTGCCAGCGCCAGCAAATAGGGCATGAGCGAGAAGACGTAGGCTACGGCGACTCCCAAGATGGGTGTAGGTGAAACGTCTAAGGCGAGTTTGCGGAAGACTGTTGCTCCGCCCAGCATTACGCCTCCTAAGACTGGAGCAACCAACACCCTCCATCCGACTTGCCCATGACCGTTTTTGCCATTAATGGACAGCTCGATGAGGATTATTCCAGCGATTATGGCTGCTATCCCAACATAATTCCAGATGGTAACCACTTCGTTGAGGAGAAAAACAGCGGGCAGAAGAGCATAGAACGGGTAGACGGCGAATATGGAAGAGTTAACCGACGCGCCGAGATCTTTCAAACCCTTATAGTAAAAGAGCCGTACGAGCCCTGGTGAGAGGAGCCCGCTGACCGCAAACAGCCCAAAACCCACAAGCGTCAAATCTCCAAATCGCCCTTCTGCAAAGGTGAGAGGCCAAAGCAGGAGCATACCTACGGCGGTTATTATGAGGCTCATGTTGAAGACGCTGGATCCTGCAGAGTGCCGTCTGACTGAGACAACGCTTATGCCTGATGCCGCAGCGGAAAGCAGAGCCAGCACTTCACCCAACATGATGCCTTTTCATTTCGGCGTGGGAACTATTTAAAATAAATCCTAAAATCATTCTTAATATAGAGTTTAAGGTGAAATAGGCACAGAGCCAAGTTGGAGATATACGTAATGAAGAAAAAAGGCAGCGTAGACGTCAGTGAAGCAGAAACTTTTGCGTCTTATGATGAGAAACTGAGAAAGAAGTACGGTGACAACTGGTTAGGCAGAGGCAAATGCACTGGACTTGAGTTTAAACGTTGGTTGGCTCTACGGGACAACATGACAGAAATCCCGTGATACAGGCGCGCAATAGAAAAGAAGAGCTTTGCGGCGCATTGGCAAAGTCAAGACCAAACCCGCAAACACCTTCAAGCCGTAAACCAAAAAAGCAACCTAAAACAAGCCCCAAGCAGAAGCCGCCTACCGAAGGAGGGGGTCTACTATTTACATCAAATTTCCAAAGTAAAAATGGGTTGGGAAAAGGGGGTTTAGACTTTTGTGCCCTGCGTTGGGTCTTCGATGACTTTCTGGAACTCCGCCATCAGCTTCTTCGTGATGGGTCCAGGTTTGCCTGTGCTGATTTGCCGTTTGTTAACTTCGCGTATGGGCACCATCTCCATGGCTGTTCCCGTGAAGAAAGCTTCGTCAGCGGTGAAAATCATGAAGGGCGTCAGGTTGGTAACTGTCAGTTTAATGCCGAGTTTAGCAGCAAGCTTGCTTACAACGTCAGCGGTGATGCCTGCAAGCGCTCCAATCGAGGTCGGAGGAGTCAACAACTCGTCGTTCTTGACGATGAATACGTTTTCGCCTACGCCTTCAGCCACGCACCCGTTGCTTTCAAGGCAGAGCGCCTCGTCTACGCCGCATGCGTTGGCTTCGATCTTTGCGAGGATGCTGTTGAGGTAGTTGAGTGATTTTATTTCGGCTGAGGTTGAATCTACTGTGTTTCGTCTGACCCAGGAGAACATGGTTGTTATGCCTGTTTCTTTGGCGTTGCCTGCTCTGATGGAGATTGTGCCGGTGATTATGACGACGGTTGGTTTGGGGCATTTACGTGGGTCTAAGCCTAAGTCTCCGACGCCTCTGCTTACGACTAAGCGTATGTAGGAGTCTTTCATCTTGTTTTTCCGCAGGGTTTCAACTACGGCTTTAGTCATTTCTTCTTTGGTTAACGGTATGTCTAAGGTTATGGCGTGGGCTGAGTGGTAAAGGCGGTCAATATGCTCTTTAAGCTTGAAGACAACCCCGTTGTATTCTCGGATGCCTTCGAAAACTCCGTCGCCGTACAGGAACCCGTGGTCAAACACTGAGATTTTAGCCTGCGACTTAGGGTAATATTGCCCATCGATGTAAACTATTAATTCGCTGCTCATCTAACTTCACTCTTCAACGATGTTTCATATCATTCGATTGTTTGATATAGTTTATGCAGATGATACATGTATTTCGTTTGTCAACCATGGAACTGCGGACGCTTCGAAAGATACAGAGGCAACGGCAAAGCCTTGAACGGTTTACCAGCGATTTTCTCTGAAACCTTAGCTATCAACTCGTCAACAGTCATGTTTTGCTGCTGACCCTTAAGTCCACGTTCCCTAACCGACAGGCTTTTTGACTCGATTTCTTTCTCGCCGACAACAATTATGTAGGGCACCCACTCCTGCTCGCCTTCACGGATCTTCTTCTGCAAGGTAGCGGCGCTGTCATCTATGTCCACACGGATGCAATGAGACGCGATCTGTCCAGCAAGCTCCTCAACTTTATCCATGTACTTGTCAGATATCGGGATAAGCCGAACCTGAGTCGGAGAAAGCCACAGGGGCAGCATCGGCGCTTTGCCAGTCATTTGTTCCCGGTAAGCCTTCTCAAGCAACGCGTATATGTCCCGTTCGATGGCGCCGCTTGGGCTGCAATGCAGGATCAGCGGGTACTGTTTTTCGCCTTTTTCGTCAACGTAGGTTATTTCGTAGCGTTTAGCGTTTTCAACGTCGATTTGGTCGGTGCTAAGGGCGGCGGCTTTGTCTTGGTTATCCACGAAGTTGAGGTCCCATTTGAGGACAAAATAGAAGAACCGTTCGTTCCACACTTCAGCCAGCATCGGCTTGCCGAAAGCCTTCACGATTTCAGTTATAAACTCTCTATGCTCATCATAGAAGCCTTTTGTGAAACGCATAGCAACCTCATAATCATCCTTGACAAGCCCAATGTCGTTTAAGACATCTATACAGAGGTTAAAGCGCACCATGAATTCCTTCTTTGCCTGATCTAGGTCAGCGCACAGGGCGTGGCAATCTGGCATCGTGAACGCTCTGAGGCGTTTCAAACCGACGACCTCGCCGCTTTTCTCGCGCCTAAAGCTGTAACGCGTCAACTCGTACAATTTGATAGGCAACTGCTTGTAGCTTATCTGGGCGTCGTGTGCCATGAGAAACTGCCCGAAGCACGCGGCAAAGCGTAGGAAGAGCTCTTTGTCTTCCGATTTAAGCGTGTATTGGCGGGCAGGGAAACGGTTGAGGTAGCTGGCTAGGCTTGGATGGTTGAAGTCGTACATGATGGGGGTTTCAACTTCCATGCCGCCGTAAGCAGCCACCCGCGCAGTAACATACTGCTCAAGAAGCGACTTTATCATGCGTCCTTTCGGGTACCAACGGATGTTTCCAGGGTCGCTTCCCGGCTCATAATCAGCTATCTCCAGCCTTTTCATCAAGGTTACATGCGGAGGCATCACAGTCACCGCCCTCGCCTTCTTAATCTCGTACTGCGAAAACTTCTGCAGGTTAACATGACCTTTGAACTTGAACTCCTCGACTGGCACCAGTAAACCGTCAGGCATCAGAACATGCCAGAACGACTTCATCTTCTCCTCGGCTTTAAGCGCCGCAGAAACTGGCTCCTCCTCTTTCTTGCAAACCTCTTCCGTCTTGCCCTCTGTCGCAACTGCTGCGGGTCCGTAGCTGCGTGCCTGCTCGGCAAGCGGATGCCCCTTAATGGCGATGGTGAATTGTTTGTTCCATCCGAAGGGAGCCCGATAGGTTTCGATGCCTTTCTGTTTTGCGTAGGCTTCCATGTCTTTTACGATTTTTAGGGCTTGGCTTGGATTGCTTAGGTTGCTGCTCAAGTGGGCGAATGGGTAAATGAGGATTCGGTTAGTTTTTTGTTTGCCCAAAAAGGCGCGTACGTCATCTATGGCTTTCTGCGCTACCGCGCCGTTGTCGCCTTCTTCAACCGCCGTGAAGAGCACGACGACTTCTTCAATGCGGTTTTCTTTTTGCTCCGCGTCTTCAGCGAGGGCGATTTCTTTTTGGATAGGTTTGAAAACTATAAAGTCAGAATGTAACTGAAGTATTCGCATGGCAACTCACTCTTTTAGTGACCCCAACGCCACTTGTCAAGGGTCTTATCCTTTTTGGTTTTCTTCTTAAATTCTTTGTAGTGCTCTTTGCAGATGAAAGCGCGTTTTTCGTCGCTGCTAACCTTTAAGCCAGCAGCCTTGACTTTGTCAGCTGTGATAGAGCGAGCAGCTTCTCTGCTACAGCCTGATATACTACATTTTACTCCTTTTTCTATGCGACCCACAGTCAAGCCTCAGTACGCTGTTTTTATGCTGTAATGTGCGCTATTGCTTAAGTTCCTTTTCATACAAAACCTTGGCTCTCTGGTAAATTTCTTCTTTCTTGCCAAAGTAAGTGGGACCTATCCCTTCGACGACAACCGAAGCAGCAGCTGAACCGACGCAGGCACACCATATTGACTCTTTCTGCCGTAGGTACTCAGTTAAGAAGCCGCCGATGAAAACGTCTCCTGCTCCTGTTGGGTCGACAAGAACTTGTGAAGGGCAGGCTGCGATGTTGAATTGTGCGCCTTCAACGGATAGCACTGCTCCTTTAGCGCCCAACGTGACTATGACGGTTCCGACGCCGAAGTCGTGAACAGTTTTAATTGCCGCTTTAAGGTCAGCTTGACCTGTTAACGCTAAGATTTCTGATTGGGAAGACTTGTAGATGTTGATTAAGCTCAGTATTCGTTTGTCAAACGAAGCGTTTTCCGCGACGTTTCCAGCTTCGTCGAAGCTTCGAAGCAAACCCTGAGGGTCCAACGACAGGACATTGGCACATTGCTTGAGATGCTCAATCACTTCGAAGGATACTTCGTTGGCGATTGGCGCGACATGAATTGCCTTAGCCTTAAAATACTCTGGCAAATCGGTTAGCTCTATTGGAGCGCCCTTACCCTTCAAACTCAACGCTCGCTCAGACAAGTCTTTACTGTAGCCCAGCTCAAAGCTTGTTGAAGGTTGATCTGCCTTTTTAACCACGCCTGAAAGATCGACGCCTTCCTGCCTTAGCCACCAGAGATACGCTTCTGGAAAGTTCCCGCCGACCTTCGAAATGACTGAAGCCGATGCGTCTAGGCGTTTAACGGCAAGTGAAGTGTAGGCTGCGGCTCCTCCTAAAACAGTAAACGGGGCTGTTCTGCTGGGCAGCAAAATTCTATCGATCGATAGATGACCGATAACTGCTACATCGACGTTTTGAAGCACACCCTAAAGCCCCTTCAAGTTAGTATGTGGTCAACCAAGATATAAACAACTTTTACAGTTACGATTGAAGCAGAAGTATAGCCTTCGCCAAATCGCCTTGGCATTCCTCAAGGGCTTCTTTTGCCTTCTCTAAGCTTTTGCCAGTCTGATCCGCCACCAATCTTACGTCTTCCTCAGAAAACGTTGACTGCGCCGCCTTTGCCGATTGACGTTGAGAGGGGGCTTGTTCTGAAACTTCGCCGCCGATGACCTGATACATTTTTTGGCCCTGCACCTCTAAAATAGCCACTTGAGGCTCGTCGATAACGATGTCTTTGGTGTTTGTTCTGATTATGACTTGCTGAACATCTGGGACAGAATCCATGTTCATGCCCATTCGCTGCATCATGCGTCTTTGCTCTCTAGGATTCATGCGCTTATTCACTGATCTTCACTTCCCAGAACTATCTGCAGTAGAACTTGATATAAACTTTAACTTTCTCTGCGGCTTCTTTTGGGTAATTTCGTCTTTAAATCGGTTTTTTAGGCAAGATTAAAAAACGAATTCAGGATAAATAGGTCTCTTTAGCGGGAAAGGGCAGGGAAAGAAAGGGGCGATTTTGATTGGGCGAGAAAAAGAGTATACACAGGAAATTTGCCTTGACAGTTGGGGTTATATGTATAATTCTAACTGTTTTGTTCACCGGGATATTTCAAGGGGAAATTGGAAGTCTTCAAAGTCAAATTTCGTCCGATAAATCAACAATTAGTTCTCTGAAATCGTCAATTACAAAAATGAATTCAACCATGTTAAACATGGAGGGACAACTCTCGTTAGATCCAAATAGAATCATCAATGGATTTAGCATTGTCCAGATTACGGACACGCAGTTTCTCAGCGATTTGTATCCAAAATTGTACGACGGGTTGACCAGTTGGATTGTGGATAAAGCGAACCCGCTAAATCTTACGATGGTTGTCCACACGGGCGACATCGTTCAAGTTGCTAATTCAACACGTGATTGGCAAAATGCCAACAAAGCCACGGTGATTCTTCTCAATAATGGAATTCCATACTGTTGGGATGCTGGCAACCATGACCAGAATGACGTTAACAAAACAGTTGGAAGTGGAAGCCCCGACGGTTCATGGCATGGCGGAAGCTACTCTGCCTTCAACGTTGACGCTATGAGGCAGAAGCCTTACTGGCTGGCAGATATCTATGATGGAAAAAACACAGCTGCCCAGTTCAATTACGGAAACTACCATTTCATAGTCATCAACATCGAATACAACGCAAACCAAACCGTCCTGGCTTGGATGCAAACCCTTATCAAAACCAACCCAAACACAAACGTGATCATAGCGACTCATAATTTTCTTAACGGAGCTGGAAATTATGGAACTTCAAAGGCTGCAGATAAAACCTGGGGTTACAACTTTGAAAAACTGCTGGGCAACTACCCGAGCGTTTTCATGACCCTAAACGGGCACTGCGCTGACCAAGGCACGGGTACGGCATTCAACAAGAAAGTAGGGAACAGAGAAGAGGTTTTCTTCAACAGACAAAATTTGGCTAATGGCCAAGGTGCAGCATGCGCAAGAATCTACACTTTCGAAATGAGCAATACGCGAAACGTGATGATAAAAGTTTACACATATCAAACCTACGATAACCCAGGTTACATAGGCGACAGGTTAGATCAGTTCAATTTTACTGCCAGCCTCGAGCCTTACGTGCCTGCGACCGTTGACGTTGCGAAAGGCACAGGGTTTTTGGGGGCAAACGGTTTCAAAGTCGGCTTTGCATCGTCAGCGACTTTGACGGGCTTTCGTCAGAACGGTAACTCGCTTACGTTCAGGGATTTGAATTTGAACGGAGCCACTTCAAACTTCACGTTCACCGCATCAGGCGCAGATATAACGATAGAAAAATATGACGTTACTAGCGGGATAAGCTACACAGTCAGCGGAACTGGAAGCCAAACCTTCTCGCTAAACACGGCTCCGCTTTCAGTTGACATAGACGGCAAACAGACTTCCAAAGGCTGGACATACTCAAAAGGAGAAGTGACAGTTACACACGCCACGTCTTCAGTGAAGGTAAACCTGCATTAAACTGGAGAAATCAACTACTTTTCTGTTCCATGCCGCACCTTAACTGCGACACCACTCTTAAAAGCAGTAATCTCCACGCTCGAAAGCATAGCTTTCCCAACAGCCAAAACGCCCCTTTCTTCATCAACTACAATTACCTCGTCGCTGGCACGGATTTCAGGGTCCACCTTCGAGACGTGAACTGCGAAAACGTCTCCGCCCGCGGCGATAAATTTTGAAACCTCATTTTTCACTGTGACAAAACAATGAGCAAAAGCAGCGTTTTCCGCGATGACCTTAGCGGCTTTGACGCTTAACGAAAGCAATCCGTCGGTTGGGCGAAGAGTAGCTAACCTTTCGCCGTCCAAATTGATAAAGCGTATTCTGCCTGTTCTCGGAGAATGCTCCATGCGCACATTTTCTGGAAACAACTTTGAGCCTACGTTTTTTCCAAATTGGTAGTCGGCAATGGCTCTTATTTTTGAAAGCTCGTTCTCCAAGTGTTCACCGTCAACATGTTTTTTGGTCTTTCGACAAGTATAAAGATAACAAGATAATAAACAGTGTGAAAGGTGAAAAGCTTACATTGAGATGCGAAGTCTGCGGACACAAAATCCACACTGACCCGATAACGGCAGTAATTGAAGGAGCACGACTAACGGTCTGCGTTGAATGCGCAAAACATGGAAAAATAGTCCATCAGGACGAAATTGTCCTTCCAAAGCAAGCTACCCAAAAGAAACCGCAGGGATCTGTAGCTTTAGTCCAAAAGAAACCTATGGTTGCCAACGTGCAAATCACCCAGGAACTCACTCAAGACTACGCGAACATGATAAGGGTGGCAAGGGAAAAACTAGCGTTAACCCATGAGGAATTGGGCAAGAAAATAAATGAAAAAGCCTCCGTTTTAAGGAACCTTGAAACAGGCAAGATGGAGCCGAACAACCAGCTTGCCTCAAAGCTTGAACATATGTTAAAAATCAAGCTGCTTATCCCGATCTCAGAAGAAAAAGCTGTTCAGATGCCTAAGTCCGGGAACCAAGAAATGACTTTAGGCGACCTCATCGAAATAGACGAGAAAGACGCGGAGGCGGCTGCAGAACGAAAGCCGTCATAGTTCAGCGTCGACTGAACCGCGAAGAATCAAGTTTACCTGAACTCAAAAGATTAGCACAATCCGCAGGGTACATTGTAGTCGCTGAAATGGAGCAAACACGATTACCTGACTCACGCTATCAGATAGGCGCGGGAAAAGTGGAAGAACTTGCCCAAATCGTGCAGGAAACAGGCGCTACCAAAGTAATTTTTGACAACCAACTGAAAACCCGCCAAACATACAATTTAGCGAAAGCCACACACGTCGAAGTAATCGACCGATTCGCGCTTATACTTGAAATCTTCAACAGACGAGCAACAACAACAGAAGCTCAACTTCAGATTCAATTGGCTACCATGCGAAATGAGCTCAAACACGCCAAAGAAAAAGTCAGATTAGCCAAAGGAAGCGAGCAACCGGGCTTTATGGGTCTTGGAGCCTATGAAGCAGACGTTTACAGTGATGCCATAAAACGGCAAGTCCAAACAATTCTCAAGAAACTTGAAAAAATCAGAGAGAAAAGGGTTCTGCATCGGGAGAGGCGAACAGAGCTTGGTTTCTTGACTATTTCGCTTGCTGGATATACAAAGTCTGGAAAAAGCTCCTTGTTTAATGCTTTAACCGAAGCAACCGTCGAAGTTGACAAAGCATTATTCACGACGCTTTCAACGACCACCAGAAAGCTGGAGTTTTCTAACCGAAAATTTCTTTTAACGGACACTGTTGGCTTCATTGACCGTCTGCCTATAGCTTTGATTGAAGCGTTCCATTCTACTCTTGAAGAAACCATCTTTTCAGACTTAATCATACTGATTTTAGACTTAAGCGAGCCAATGGAGAAAATCGAGGAGAAGCATAACGTTTGCTTAGAAACAATCGACCGCTTGGGCGCATCAGGGATTCCAACCATAACCGCTCTAAACAAAATCGACTTGCTTACTGAAGAGGAAAGAAACCAAAAATTCGAAGCCCTCAAAGACAAAACCAAGAACCCGATTCTCCTATCCGCCAAGTGCCATACAAACCTTGATGAATTAAAACGGAAAATTGTAGCGACTCTTGAAAAATATGTTCAAGCCCAATTTTCTGTCCCGTTAACCGAAAAAACTATGCCTTTTATCTCGTGGGTTCACGGGAAAACAGACGTGAAAAAAGAAAACTTCACTAACGATTCGGTTGAAATAGTCTTCGAGGCTACCCCCGAGTTAGTTGACCATGTGAGAAGAAAAGTGGCAGAATTAAATGGCAGATTCGAAACCAACCCCAAAACCAATAGCACCCCTCAAGTCTTCGTGTTAAGATGGGGCCATCGACCCCAGCGGGACGTGCGACTAACCACCCACGTAGCCTTAACAGCACGGGCACTATGCGCTTCAGGCTTTATTCTTTCAGACGCAAAAGACCCCAACATAGAAGAAACCGTCAGAAAAATAACCAGCCGCTGGGGAGGGACATTCCATTTTGAAATGGGAACTCCATGGAAAAAAGCCGTCCGCGATTGGAAAGCCAAAGGCGGGGCAATCGTTCATTTAACGGCTTATGGGGAAAACATTCAGGGAAGCGATGTGCTAAGCAGGATTAAAAGTTCAGGCAAGGACATTTTGGTCGTGGTTGGTAGCCAGAAGGTTCCGGGCGACTTCTACTCAAGCGATGTATCGGACTTCAACGTCTCTGTTGGGAACCAGCCGCATTCAGAATGTGCCGCGCTTGCCGTTTTTCTGGACCGTTATTTTGAAGGTGAGGAATTAACAAGGGATTTTGATAAAGCCAAAATGAGGATTGTTCCAAAAGCAAGAGGAAAAGAGATCAAAAGCGACACGGATCCCTAATTTGTCCTTTTCAATTTTCAAGCGAAGTTCCAATGTTTTTAGGCGAATGGAGGCTAGGCATCCTAATCTGCCGAAAGCCCTTTTTGGCAAGGGTCTTAACAATTTTCTGCCAAGAGAGCATAGGGAGCTTCGACAACTACTTCAGCCTTTTCAACTTTGACTTTCTTCTTGAGAAGTTGAGCTTTGACTTCCAAGTAACCTTCTATCGCTTCCTTAATGTTCTTTAACGCTTCTTCCCGTGTCTCGCCCTGAGACGCAACTGGAAGCTCAGTAGATTTAACTACAAAGCCCCCTTCTTCGGCGGCTTCAAGCAATACGGCATATCTACGAGTTGCCATCTGTTCCACCGACATTAACATCAATTGTGAACGATAAGAACCTATCTCAACGCTATAGACGAGACTTTTGCTTGAAATGCTCAAGTTTTCGGCGTCAATGATAGAATTTTCAAAGCGAAAATAGACATAATTTGACGCCTAAAACTGCGTGATGTTCAATGACTGGCGGGCGGGGAGGGATTTGGACCTTCGACCCCAACTCAGACGAATGGTGCTCTATCCAAATTGAGTAGAAAACCAAGCCCAAAAAACCTAACCTGCCGCCGAGAAAGTCGCAGCGCCCATACGCGACAATAACTTCAACATAGCGCCCATGTTGAAAGTCGCATTCCGCCCATCCCAAATGGGCAGCCCGCAACACAATTCAAGCCCTAAACCAAAAAAGCAACCCAAAACACAAAAAACCAACGCGGAAAGTCTCAACTTTCACCAAACCAAAAGTCTCAACTTAAAAAAAACAGAAAAACCAAACCACAAAACCCAAGAAAAACCCTTCCAAGCAGTTGCAGAAGCAAACTTTGATTAGGGACAGTTACACATACCACTAATTGGCAAGGTGCCTTCAAATGAGTTTATCCCCTATCAAAAAAGAAATACTGGAAACCCTGTCGCGTAACGACAAAGCAGTGAAAGCTACAGATGTGGCCAAAGAAAGCGGCAAAGACTTCAAGCCAACCATGATGCATATCCTGGGACTCGTACGCATGGGATACGTAAACTCACCTGAAAAGGGACTATACGCTGTAACTCAGAAGGGCAGGGAAGCTCTGCAGAACCCAGAAACCAGCAAAGAAAAAGCTGAGGCGATTCTCTCTTATGCACCGCATGAAAAAGCATTCCACTTCTACGCGGACGTTGGGAAACCGCTCAATCTGCATGCTCATAACCTTCGGGACTTCGCAAACAAAGTTGAAAGAGCCGACGTAGCATCCGTGCAGTTTCACATGAGACGCGGCGACTTTGAAGCATGGTTCATCGGACTCGGAGACGCGGACCTAGCCAAAAAAATTGCTGCTCTGAAAGAGAAAAACGTGGTTGGAGAGGAGCTTCGCAGCCAACTTCACGAAACCGTTGAGCAACGATACATAGAACTAGGCAAAGCTGGCAGGCCAAACCATCTGTCCCGAGTAAGCTTGCCCTAAGTTTTTTCTCTATTGCAGTTAAGCGTTTCTCCAGTTTCTGGTGTACCTGCTGAATTGTTGTGTACTCTTGGCTGCAAATTCAATTTTTTCGTAAATCCAAGGCTAACTAAGGAAAATATGAAATATGCAGATGCAAATATGAGGTAGCTGAGGGAGCGCCAAGTTGAGTGAAGTTAGAACGATTTCGGTGAAGATACCAGAGCAAGTTTACCAGGAGATGGCTCTGCGGATTCCAGAAGGAGACAGAAGCAGCTTCATCAGGGAAGCCATAAGCGAAAAACTCGAAAAAACCCCCAAAGCAGACAAAGTTTTGGCTTTGGAAGAGCGGATGGGTATGATCGAGGGGGAGCTTGGGCAAATAAAAAAGTACCTTGCCGACTTGGAGCTTCTGACGTTTCAGCATGGAAAAACCAACCCGCATAGCTTCTGCCTCGACGAGGTAGACCACAAAATCATGGAGTACCTCACGCACTACAAAGGCGCAACCACGCCTGAGCTGGCGGAGTACCTGAAAACTAATCGGTGGCTCGTGCTTAACCATCTGAGGCGAATCCAGAAAACCTCAAGAAAACAAGCTGGAAAATCCGTCATTGAGTACTATGCGGGGGAACGCTCGGGCAAGAAGAAGGCTTGGTGGGTAGACGAAGAATTAATCCAGGAATAGCCGCGGTTACCTTTAAATTAATTGAATGTTTCGTTTGGTTGTGTGTGGCTGTGGGCTCGTAGTCTAGTACGGATTAAGGCATCGGCCTCCGGAGCCGAGAATCCTGGGTTCAAATCCCAGCGGGCCCGCCAGCTTTTTCTTTAAGCAAAAAATTTGGAGCCGCTTAACACACTGACGCATCCTTTGTTCGAATGAATTTTTGCGTTTTAGCTCGCAAATTTGCGCCCAAGTCGGTACAGCGTCAGTCCAGTGAGAGCCCACCATGCGAACAGCAATATCCCGCCGACAATAGCAAACGCTGCCAGCCACGCATTGTTCGTTGACGCGAGGGCTAAGCTGATGTAGTTGCCGAGTACGAGGATGTTCCCGGCAAGCCCCAAGTAAGCGGTTGCTTTGTTGAAGACGTTGCCCCGAAGCATCGCAACTGACACGATCAAGCCTGCGATGACTACGAGGAAGAAACCCATGCTATAGAAAAGGCCATACTGGCTTACTGAATTTAGCGCTTGCCCCGACTCCAAAAAGGCTGTTCTTTGAGATTCAGTTGTTGCTGCTGCGTACAGGTCGCTGAGGTAAAGCATGGCGAGGGCTGAGTTCGTTGCCCAGTATGAGGCTATACCCGCAAACACGAAGGGTACAGCGACGGCAACATGTTTTTCATGGGTTCTTCTTAGGGCAAAGAAGAGTGCAACAAACATTGGTCCGAGGAGAGCTACTATGACAGCATCCAAGACTGCATAATCCAGCAGCCCTAAGATTCTGTTGTTCTCGAAAAGCGTGAACCAGCCGAGCACTGTCGTGGGAGGCGGCCAAATCGTCACAACGACGAATTCGAATATCACTATAGCCACCGCACCAAAGGCTGCAACTCCCCCAACCAAATATATCCCCTGCCGCCGAGGATCAACCGTTTCAAAACATTCATCGTTAAGTCTGCTTTCTTCAAGTTTTTTCATTGCAGTTTCACCTCTGCCTTGATCGTCGCCGATTTCTTGATTTCCTCGCCCTCACGATTCAGGTTGAACAGTCTCAGCGCAAACAAGATCAACCAAGCCTCCAAAAACAAGAAAGAGACACCAATGGCTACGATCTCGGCTGTGTCCGATAGGAACGCCACTGCAATTGATCCTAACGCGACTGTGTTCGCCATGATTCCCGCGAACCCGACTGGCTTACTGAAGATGCCGCTGCGTATCATGACAACGGAAATTATTATTCCCCAGACCGAGAAGAAGATGTAACCCAAATAATCATTCGTAACGTTGAACAGAGTGAACAGGGCTTGCCCTGCAGCTAGATAAATGGTTTTCTGCGCCTCTGTCGTGGCAGCTGCATACTGGTTGCTTAGAGAAAGCATGCAAAACGCGGTATTTGATACCAAGTAAATGGTGTTGCCCGTGAAGGCAACAGCGGTGGCTATTGTCATCCATGATCGGCTGATTCGTCTAAGGGCAACGTAAAGGGCAAGGAAGACGGGGATGAAAAAGACAAAACCAATTAGATCCAAGAGATAATAATCGAAAAGCCCGAGAAGTCTGTTGTTTTGAAAGAGTGCAAAGTACCCTATTACTGTCGTCGGAGGGAACCAAATGGAAAAGCCGATAGTTTCAATTAGCCACAAAACAAATATTGTTAAGGCGGCTATTGCCCCAATTTTGTAGAGGCTTCTCCACTCGGAATCAACTGGCGGGCTATCCATTTTTTCAAGTCGAATGCCTTTTATTATTTTCATTCTTGATTCTCCTTTTCGACAGGTGGAACTGTTTCTTGATTTCTTCCTCATGGAGGTTTATTCTCAACGAACCTTTTGTTCCAAGAACTTCCAAGATTTCGCCTTCAGCAAAAGTAGCCTCTGCCAGTTTGCCCAATGTCCCTTCCAAGAGAACGGTATCTGAAGGGCCGTTGGACAAGTTGACATTTCTGAGCTGAGCCTTTGATTTGAGCTCAATTGAGAAGTTACGTTCCTGTTCAACTGGTTCCATTTTTCTTCGCCATCTATTTTCCTATCTTCGACAGAGCAGATTAGTTTTATTTGCTCGTAATGTGCAATTGTACACAGCGATGTTAACACTTTCAGGTGGCAGTGATGGAAAATCCAGAAGGAATAGAAAAGCTCTACTTTGAGCTTGCAAGCGAGAGCAGACTAAGCGTACTGCGACAGATAAACAAACATGAAAGCAAAATGAGGGAGTGCTCGCTAAGAAACTCGATTTGAACACTACTGAGACTTTTCGGCAACTGCAACGCTTGAAAGAAGCTCTGCTCATTGAGAAAAAACCTGAAGGCACGTACGGCATCACAGAGTACGGGAGAATTGTTTTGCAGCTTTCATCATCCTACGAATTCATCTTCAAAAATAAGGCGTACTTTGTGACCCATGACTTTAGGTGGCTTCCATATCAATACCTTTACAGAATAGGAGAACTTAATTCGGCGGCTCTATTCAGCGACACTGTAGCGAACATAAACACGGTTTTAGACTTAACGAAAGCGGGGCAGTACATGTGGGGAGGCGGCCCCGAACAGCCCCTCAACCTAAGACCGATACTTCTTGAAAACATCTCTAAAGGAGCCACTTACAGGTTCCTTTTTCCCAAACGATTCATCGCCGCAAGAAAGCCCGAAACGGCAGCAGCAATTGAGTGGAGAAGCGTCGAAGACCTCCCAGCCAGTATCATATTGACTGAAAAAGGAGCTGGCATATGCTTCCCTCTGGTCGGGGGAAAAGTAGATTACGCGGGTTTCGGAGGGCAAGACCCAGTGTTCATGAACTGGGTAAAAGACCTTTTCTTGTATTACTGGGAAAAGGCACAGAAAACTTAAGCGCTCAAAACTGAGTCAAAAATTCGCTTAAGCTCGTCCCAGCGGGCTCGCCAACTACCGTTTTCCAAGAAAATAAGGTAATAGTTGAGGGCTATTTGGTCTTTTTTATGCAAGCAAGTGACTTATCACGGTGAGGATTGTGTTTGAGGGTACTGCGAAGCCGAGTCCGTCTGAGTTGCTAACGATTGCGGTTGTCATGCCGATTACTTGTCCGCCATAGGTCATTAGTGGGCCGCCTGAGTTGCCTGAGTTTATGGGTGCGCTGGTCTGTATGAGACCTGTCATGTCATAGGCGCTGCCTGAGTCTTGTGTGACGGTTATGGTGCGGTTAAGTGAACTGATTATGCCTGTTGTCATTGTTCCTGTCAGTCCGTATGGGCTGCCTATTGCTACTACTGCGTCGCCTACCTCAAGAGTTGATGAGCTTGCGATTTCTAGTGGATGGTATTCGCTTTCGGGGGCGCTACATGAGAGTACTGCGATGTCTGTGGTTGAGTCTGCGCCTAGGACTTTGGCGTTATACTTGTTTCCGTCTGTGAATGTTACTGTTATGGTGGTTGCGCTTTCGATTACGTGATGGTTCGTGATGATGACCATTTCTCCGTTATATTGGTAGACGAATCCTGACCCTTGTACTATTTCGGTTGTTGCTGTTTGTCCGCCCCATGGAATGGAAGTGGATTCGGTGATAGTGCATTTTATTGTAACGACTGCGTTTTCTACTTCTGCGTATAGGGCTGAAAGTGATGTGCTTGTGGTGTTTACGTATGCAGCGGTTGTGACGTCGTTTGCGGTTGCTGCGGATTGCAGGGTACTTATTTCGCTTTGAAGTGAGGTTACTTGCACGTTTAGGGTGTATACGCTGTATATGCTAATTGCGCTGACGAAGCTTGCAGCTAATGAGTACTATCAGCAGGATTGCTGGTAGGGCGTGTTTGCGAGTCTGTTTTGTGGGGCTATGCTGTGGTTGTGTTGTTGTGTATGCGGGTGAATGTTCTGGTGGCGTTGGTGGCGCTTGTATAGTTAGGCTATTTTCTGGAGTTGATGGCTCTGGCGGAGCTGGCGAGGTCTCTGTAACTTCCTGTGTTTGTAGGGTTTGTGGAGTTTCGGTTTGTGTTTCGGGTGTTGATTCCATTTCTTGCACCTCCCATTACTTTTGTTTTTGATCCAAACTTACCTGAGTGAAATGTTATTAAGGAATTTTCCAACATTGCATCCCACTCTCGTCCAGAACAATGGCAAATTATGCCCAAATTAAACCGCAAAAAACAGAAACCTAAAAAGTGTAGTGACCCAATCGGCTTCACCATTCGTTTTGTCCCTATTTCTAGACAGATTCGCTTAATATTTTAAACGAATCCCAGCAGCGGGCCCGCCACCTGCTTTTAGATGAAAAGGAACTTCTATTTTACTACTTTAGAAAGGTGCCTCAAGCCCAGCGTTAAGCTCCTCCTCAACCAAAACTTTTCTGGGAGACGCTTAATCCAAGTCTATTTGGCTCTGCTAGATGCTTCTATTTGGTTCCTATAGGAAACCGTAGGGGGCTGGGTACGAAAAAAGAAAACTCACAGGGCGGGCTAAGCAATTGTTGTTGATGATGGAGCATTTTTGGTTAATTGAACGTGCGGCTAACTCAATCATTTTTGGGATTTAGTTTAGGGTAGCGTTTTAGGGTTTTCTCCACCACTAGGTACAGAAGAGCGGCGATGGCTAGGGCGAACGCTGGAAAAACAGGCATAATATACCAGTAAATCTTTGTTTGCGCCAAACTGAACACCAAAAGCACGATTGCCATCCACAGGAAAACCAGTGTGTCCTGTTTTCTGCGTTTGATGAAGGCTCCGTAGGCGCAAAGTCCTGCGGCGAAGGGCAACAATGCGAGCCATAGCCAGTTTTCGTGGTAAACGATGTAGCTCAGGTAGAAGAGGTAGCTTGTAACGTGACCCTCAATGGAGCCGGCTGACCGTGTAACGTCGGCGTAGATGAAGTACCACTGCCAAAACTGATTCCCAAAACGGGACGCCATGTAGATTAGCCAAGGTGAAAAGAGCAGAACTCCCACTCCCCAGAAAAGGGTAAAGGTCTTCGTGAATAGAAAACGCAGGCTTTTCTTTGTCGCAAGCAAATAAGCGAAAATGATTAGCGGAATTAGAAGTGCTGCAATCTGTTTTGTCATCAGCGCCAACCCGAAAAACAAGCCGCCTAAAACCGCGTATCGAAGGGAGTTTTCTTTTTCTTCGCTTAAAACAAAAAAGTAGATGCTTGCTACGACGAAACAGGTTAACGGGACATCAGTCATGGCGTATCTTACAAAAGTGTTGTAGGTTAGGAAGGTGCCTAAAACAATCGCCGACATGAATCCGACGGGGCGGTTGTAGAGTTTCTTTCCCAAATAGTAGATGAGAACTAGGGATAGGGCGCCGAATCCAGCGGTCCAAATCCTGGAGGCAAAGTTGGTGACGCCGAAGGCTTGGTAGCTAAGAGACATCAGCCACATCAAAAACGGCGGCTTCCCAATCACGAAGGAAAGGTCGCCGTAAGCCCAAGGCGTAAAGTAATCGCCAGTCTTCAACATGTGAAAAGCCCACTGCGAATACGTCTGCTCATCAGCAGTCTGAAGAACCCCGCTTCCCAAATTAATGAAGAAAACCGCTGAAAACGCGAGAATTGCCAAAATGAAAACGGCGTCAGTGTGTCTCTGGAGCCAAGACTGATTTTCCTTAAAGATGCCACTCGATTCATTTTTTTGGTTTTGCCTTCTATCAAAATAAACGTATCGCACTAAGACAAAAATGGTGATAGCTGCTATGGCGCAGGCGATGGCGTCGAACGCAACCGTCGTCAGAGATATCGAGTTGGCGGATGATGGAAGCTGAAGGGGACTTGTCGAGTTTGTTAAGGCTAAGGCGTAGACTTTGGCGTCGTCGGAACCTATGTATAAAATGTTGTTTGCGATCGCGGGTGAGGATTCTATGATGTTGCCCGTTTGGTAACGCCATTCTTTGGCTCCTGTTTGGGCGTTGAAGCAGTAGATGATGCCGTCTTGGGAGCCCACGTAAACGTTGCCGCCTGCCACCGCCGGGGAAGATGTGACCCAGTAGCCAGTTGGGCTCTGCCAGATTTTGCCGCCTGTTGACGCGTTGAGGCAGTAGACGTAACTGTCATCGGATCCCACGTAGACGCAGCCGTAGGCGACCGCGGGGGAAGATTCAACTTCGTCGGCTGTTCGGTACTTCCAAACCTGTGCGCCTGTGGAAGCGTTCAAAGCGCAGATGTAGCCATCGTAGGAGCCGATGTAGACGTAGCCGTTGTCGACAGCGGGGGAAGAAGAGTCAGACGTTCGAACGTGGTAACTCCAAATCTTGACGCCGCTGGACGCGTTGAAAGCGTAGATGTGGCCGTCCTTGCTGGCTATGTATACTGCTCCGTTTGCGACTGCAGGGGATGAATTCATCGGGTTCAGATTTGCAACATTCCAAATCGTGTTTCCATTTGTAGCGTTCAAGGCGTAGAGGTTGTTGTAGGAATCTATGTAGACTACGCCGTCCACGACTGTTGGGGAAGGCCGCACGGTGCTTCCGATTGGTGTTCGCCAAAGCAGGGTTCCAGTCATGATGTTTAGGCAGTAGAGGTAGCCGTCGTCGGCGCCGACGTAGACGCTGTAGTTGTAGATGGCTGGTGACGACCACACTTCATAGTGAGTTGGGTACTTCCAAATCACCGCTCCATTGGAAGCGTTGAAACACCAAACTTGGCTATCCCTTGACCCGACAACAACGAGGCCATACGCAAAAGCGGGAGAAGACTGAACCATCCTACCAGTTGTATAATTCCAAAGCAACTGGGCAGAATTCGCCGAGGATGCCTCAGCTGTGAAGCCGCTGTGGGTTGGGTCCTCGCGAAACATCGGCCACCCGCCAGAGGAACCTGCGTTGGCTGAGTTCCCTAAAGCCGCCGACATGCTACAGGCTTGAATTAGAATAAAAAACATCAGCGCGATGATCAGCCAACAGCGTTTCTGCATTGCTATCCTTACAAGACACCGCTATAAGACCATATAAAAGTAGTTGGAATTCAAAGGCAAAGTCTGCCCGCCATAATTTTGCAAGTCTTAGGTGTTATGCTCGGATGTTGTTGCAGTTTGAGACAACAAGTCTTGAAATATTACCTTAGCGATTGGTGTGATAAACCCTAGAAAGTGTGCCTGCATGGTTAGCTGTCAAAACTGCGGTAAGAACCTTACCAAGCCTGAAAGAAAAATTGAGAACAAAGTCTTTTGCGTGGAACTTTACAGCTGTGACAGGTGCGGCTTCAAGTTCAAGGTAGCCTACTAAACGGTTTTATCTTTTGCTTTTGGCCTGTAAATTATTACTTTTCCGTTTTCCCGCTTCAGCGTTGAATCATGTTTTTTAGCAAGGGCTTGAATCTGCCGCTTGGTTTGCCTGTCGAGGACGGTTTTGATTTGGACTGGGTAGCCTGCTCAATGACCTGCCAGCCAAACGTAAAAAATCAAGAAAAACCCAAAAACCACTGAATTTTAGTTGAAAAGATTTCGGATATATTTCAAAATAAGCTGCGGCTGCTCAAACGCCGTTTTTAGTGCCCTTCGAGGATTCCTCAGGTGGTTCCTCAGCGACAACTTTTTGTATTCCTCAAGTGCTTTGGCGGCAATTTCCTTTACGTCTTCAGGGACGAAGTCAGGTGTAGAAATCAGTGGCATCCCTTTGGGTTGGCGTGCCGCGGCGAAGGAGTCCCAGTCCAGGTTTTCTTGGATGTAGCCTTTGGATTTGCATTCTTCGTAGAGTCTGGTGCCGTAGGATGGTGTAGCCATGAAGAGGTGCATGCCGACGTCGTAGTCGCGTTTGAGTTTTAAGGCGAAATCAACTGTTTTCTGCATGTTTTCCTTTTTTTCGCCTGGGAAACCGATTATGTAGAAGGCGCCTGTTTTCAGGTCAATGTCTTTGCAGATTTTTGCAACTTCAACTACACGGTTAAGGTCTAGGCTCTTGCAGATTACGTTATCTAGTATCTGTTGGTCGCCTGACTCGACGCCGAAGAAGACGCTTTTGCAGCCTGACTTCTTCATTTTCTTAAGCAAATTCAGGTTTAAGCAGTCTGCACGTACCCCGTTTGGAGTTTCCCAGCCGATTTTGATTTTCTTCGCAATTAACCCGTCGCATATGGCTTCGAATCTTGCTAAGTCAAGGGTTAAGTTGTCGTCTTCAAAGAAAATGTTCTTGACGCCGAATTTTTCGACAACGTACTCGATGTGGTTTAAAACGTAGTTTGCCGAGTTTGCTCTAAATCCTCTGCCCATGTGCAGGTGAACCGAGCAGAAACAGCAGTTAAACGGGCAGCCTCTGCTGGTAATCATCGATATGGCTCGTTTCCTGAAGCTACGGTAACCCATGTTGGAGTTGAGGTACTTCTCCATATCCACTAAGTCATAGGCGGGGTAAGGAAGATCATCCAGATTTTTGATAAAATCCCTCGAAGGATTCAACTTGATTTTTCCATCTTGGCGGAAGGCAATGCCCAAAATTTCATCTAAAGCCTTTTTTCCTTCAAAAAACGCGGCTAACTCAGGCATGATGAATTCGCCTTCGCCTACCACGGCAATGTCAACGCTTTTGGCTTCTTCAAGAAACCCCACAGGAACCGTGGTGACGTGTGGTCCACCTACAACCGTTAAAATCTTTGGATTAACCTGTTTAGCCATGTCGCTTACTTTAACCGAGTTTTCTATTTGGCAAGTGAACGGCCCCGATATGCCGAGGATGTCTGGTTTTCGCCGTTCAATTTCCAGTTTTATCTGGTCAAAGGGCATTCCCACGCTTAAGGTTTCGCCGTTTTTTTGGGGTAAGCTGTCTGCCATGAAGGCGTCTAATATCTCGGTTGGGTAGCCTGCTTTGGTAAGCATCGCGGCTATGTACATTAAGCCGAGAGGCAAGTTGCCTGCTGGCGGTTCCGAGCCTGGGTAAAATGTCTGCGGGGGGTTGATGAGAAGTATCTTCATTAGGGTACCCAATGATTATAGAGTTGCTTCTTTGGGGTATTTAAATTAACTTCTTGGCTTAAATTGATCTAGAACATTTTTGAAATTATCTGTTTTCTGTTTATTTTTACATAGTCGGCTAGCGGATTCAAAGGCTTAGTTGGCATGTTATTGTTATACTACAACCACATAAGTTCATAAGCGGTTATTCGACTTTTAATATTGTCAACTTTTAGGCAGTTAAATGGAGGTGACTTTTTTTGAGTATGCGAGACGAAGGCAGAAAAGGCAAAATGACCGTAGCTGAAGCAGGAAGGAAAGGCGGAGAAAAAACCGCATCAACCCATGGCCGCGAATTTTATGAGCAAATAGGTCGAAAAGGCGGCGAGAAGGTTTCTGCTGAACGAGGCCCAGAGTTTTACAGTGAAATAGGGAGCAAAGGCGGGTCTGAGAGAGCCAAGCAGCATGAAGGCACAAGTGAGGCGATGGGGAAGACAAGCCTTGAAGAAGCAGGACACAGAGGCGGACAAAGAGTCCGAAAACTGATCCAAGCGGGCAAAGAACGCGAAGAAGAATAAAAGCCCATATTTTTTAGGATTATTTTTTGTTTGATCCGTGGCAAAAATCTAGTCTTTCTAGCATTTTAGGGAGGTGAACTAGTTGTCCCGAGAAAAGGGTAAAATGACTGTTGAAGAAGCTGGCAGGAAAGGTGGACTGCGAACATCCGAGACCCATGGCGAAGAATTCTACAGTGAAATAGGCCGTAAAGGCGGCAAGATAGGTGGGCCGAAAGGTGGGCAAAGAGTCCGCATGCTTATTGAGGCAGGAAAGGAGCATGAGCGAGAATAGACCGTGCTTGTTCTAGCTTTTGATTCTTCATAATTAACTTCGAGTTCAAGTCGTGGCTTTTTCGCTCAATTTACAGCTTGGACCTGAGTTTCAAAGAGGCGCTTCTTTCCATGTTGCTGTGCTAAGACAGCCACATATCTTTAAGAGTCTTGTTAGGGCTAGAAAAATGAGAAAGCGACCAAGTCGCTGAGAAAAACATCGACGCAAGTTTTGGAGGTGACATGTTTTTGAGCGAAAGCAAAAGAAAAGGAAAGATGACGGTTGAGGAGGCTGGACGCTTGGGCGGAGAAAGGACTGCTGAAACCCATGGACCTGAATTTTACAGTGAGATAGGCAGCAAAGGCGGGTCACAGCGAGCCAAACAGCATGAAGGCTCTCCCGAAGCCAGGGGCAAGACAAGCCTTGAAGAAGCAGGACACAGGGGAGGCCAAAAGGTTCGCAGGCTGATTCAAGCGGGCAAAGAACATGAAGATGAGTAAGTTTAGTTTCCCAAATTTTGCTTTGAGAGGCGTTTCGCGTTTCTTTAACGTAAATGATGTAACAAGGATTTTGTTAATGGTGACTGCGTTTTGATTTTTCAAGTTTCTTCCTGTATCTGGAGGTGATATGGTTTGGCCAAAGAGAAAAAGAAGGGAAAAATGACGGTTCAGGAGGCTGGGCGAATAGGCGGAGAGAAGACTTCAGAGACCCATGGGCGCCGGTTCTACAGTGAGATAGGCAGCAAGGGCGGTCAGAGGGTTCGCCTGTTGATTGAGGAAGGAAAAGCGCGGGAAGAAGAATTAACGGTGAACGGTTAGCCTTTTTTTGTGGGTAACTTGTTTAGGGATATGGGAGGTGAAAATGACGAGTAGTCAAGGTGTCTTAACAAAACGCAAAGGAATAGGTCAAGGCAAAGGAGCAAGGCATCAATACACTAGCAGAGCAGGCAAATCTGGTCACGTAAGCCCTGCGATCGTGGAGAAATTTCTTGCAGGCATTCATTTCCCAGCTGAAAAAAAGAACCTCATAGAAAGAGCCTCGGACAAAAACGCGCCTGAAAACGTGATGGACATGCTCAACAAGCTTCCAAGCAAAACCTACAAGTCGCCGATAGACATAACCAAGGAAATAGGAAAAATCGAGTAATATCAACCCTAAAACCTGTTTTCTTTTAATCTTAATTTAGCGTTTCCAAGTTGAGGCGAGGCATCATACGGCTAAAGAAAGCCGTGCAACGGATGCGCGAATTTACCGATGAACAAAAGACATTTTATTATGTGGAAGCGGAGTGGATGCGTTTTGGCGGTAGGAAGCTTACGGAAAAGGAAGATGACCTGTAGAGAAGCCTGGCGAATAGGGGACGAAAAAGTTTCTCAAGAGAGAGGAATCGAGTTATAGGGAAATTGGAGGAAGGGCTGCGAGAAAGTCGCTAAGGAGCGCGGTTCCGAATTCTTCAGGGAGATAGGACGGAAGGGTGGAGAACGCAAAGTGAGAAAGTAGAAATCGCTGGGCAAAATGTTGAAATAGTTTCCAGCGGGATTAGGTTGTATGAAGCATATTCTCGTTTTATACTACAGCAGAACAGGTAACACTGAGAGGATGGCAAAAGCCGTTGCTGAAGGCGCAAAAATCAGCGATGACGTCAAAGTAGAATTAAGCTTCCACGTAGAACCAGAAGACTTAGCCGCCTTTGATGCAGTGCTCATCGGAACACCAACTTACCATCATGAGATGGCCGTCGAATTCAAGAACCTCTTCGAGCAAGCAGCAGCGAAAGGCATAAGCTTGAAAGGCAAAGTTGGAGCGGCTTTCGGTTCCTACGGGTGGACTGGCGAAGCACCCAAGCTTGTTGTGGAAATCATGAAGTTCAAGTTTGAAATGCAGGTAAATGAACCGCCTTTGCTCGCAAGGTACCTGCCAGATCAGAAAACATTGGGCGACTGTAAGGACCTTGGAAAAAGAATTTCCGAAAACTTGATGAGCAAGGCTTAACATTAGCGGATTGGGAGAATTTTAATGGAAAAACCTAAGGATAATCTGCTTGAATTCTTGAAAAACCAGATGAAAGTTGAAAGAGACATAGTGGCTTCCCTTGAAAAACCGTTGCGTGAAATGAAGAATCCCGCTGTGAAAGGCGTCCTGAAAGGGGTCTCGCTTGATTCTATAAAGCACGCTGAACTTTACTTGTCAGCCGTCACCCTTCTCACGGGGGCATCTACCGCGTTAACGCAGGATAACTTGGATGAGCAGAGAAAGCTAGTGGAAAAGCACATAGAGATCGAATCTGAACTGATTAAGAAGCTGGAAGTCATGATTCCCTCGATCGATAACAGCAAAGTCGTTTTTCTCTTAAACTCCATACTGGCAGACGAACGCAGGCACCACGAGATGCTGAAGATGGTATTAGAAATCATTGTCCACGGAGAAACCATAACGGAAGACGACTGGTGGAAACTGCTCTGGGAAAACGCGCCGTTCCATGGAGCTCCCGGCGGAGGATAAACCGGGAAAACCCTAGTTTTTTAAGAGTTGATGTTTCCCTGAATTACTTCTTCAGAAGAGTTCCATGTGTCTTCAACTATGCTCTGAAGCTCCTGAAGCACGGAAGCCAACATTTCACCTTTACAGGTTAACCCGTAGGCTTTAGGAGTTCTTCGTATGAATATGAGTTTTTTGCCTTTCAACCCTCTCAGGTACTTGTAGGTTCTTCTCGTGGAAAGACCAGTTTCCTTCGCAAGTTTTCCAGCTGAAATTCCTTCATTCGGGATTGATTCATACATTTTCCGTTCGGTTTCTGATAAGGTTTCCTTGTTTGGATCCCGCTTGGATTTGAAGAAGAAAATGTAGTCTCTTTCCTCGGGGGTTTCTATCAAGCCGACGGAACGCAGTCGTTTAAGGATTCGTGAGGCAATCTTGGGCGAAATTAAAGCTTCTATGGCTTCAAACGTTTTCGGACCCGACAACAACGATTGCAGCAGTATTTCTTCGTAGCATTCTGAGTGCGCCGGCAGCATTTCAGCGAATTCTGGGAAGGATTCAAGCAGTTCTGTTAGTCGGCCGCCGAATGCGGTTGCGTAGTATTCGTCCCGTAATTCGGTTGCGAGCCCCACCGACATTAGCGGTTGAAGGTACTCTTCGTTTATGGTATCTTGACTGTGGCTGTGTCCCGTTTTCTTGAGCTCTTGCTGTAGTTGACTAACGGAGTATCTGCCGTTTACGATTGATTGAAGAATGTGGAGTCTCGTCGCGTTTTTCAGTACATTGAAGAGTTCTTTTATGTAGTTTGGATTATCCATTGTTTCGCGAAGTTTTCGCAGCTCGTTTTTGAGTTTGTATACTTGACATCGGTTTATGCATTCTAAGGCGCTTATTGGTGCGCAGTTTCTGCATTCAGCGTTTAGAGTTTTTAGCATCCCGGAAAGGTCGCGTGTGTTTTCTGTTTTCCGGGTTGAAGTTAGGACATTGCCCATTTGTTTTTTTCTCCTTATGCGACTATACGCCGTGTGTCATGCGGGTGATTAGTGTGAGCTTGGTTTGTAGCACTGTTTTTTACGTTTGATGGCTCGTCATGACACGCGTCATAGCTTATGACAAGCGTCATGTTTAAATAAGTTTTCCCCAAAAATAACCCTAATTGGTGCCAAACTTGATACTTCCATGCGAGATAGGGGTAAAAACCGTTTTGCCATCAGTAAAAGCCATTATGGCAAGAGAAATCGTAACAAACCGCGGATACAACGAACAGCAGACGGCTGAGCTTCTGGGGCTGTCCCAGTCAGCAGTCAGCAGGTACGTGAACAAAGAAAGAGGAAACACCTTGGTTTCATTGGAAAGCCAAACTGAAGTTTTGGCGCTAATAAATCAAATGGTCTCCGTCCTAATCAAAGAGCCCAACAACAAGTCACAAGTCCTCGAGCTCTTCTGCCAAACATGCCAAGCCATCAGGAAAAAAGGTTTAATGTGCCCGAGCTGCCAAAAAGAAATGCCCAAGCAATGGGCGGAAAACTGCTTATTTTGCCGTTAAACCCGTCTTAATCAATATTTATTAAAAACGAAGCCCCTTGATTTTTGGGGACCCAGATGGCCTACGATGAAAACGCCATTTTAGACACAATTGCGAAGGTAAGCAAAACCGCAGTTAACATAAGCACGGTAAAGCTGGTGCATAACATTTTCTATCAGGCGGTGCCGGTTGCTGGGACGGGGTCAGGCACCATAATTGATTCGTCGGGACTGATTTTAACGAATAATCATGTGGTAGGCGGCGCCCAAAACATCAATGTTACTTTGGGCAGCAACGAAGTGGTTGAAGGAACAATCGTAGGGTCCTGCGCTGTCCACGATATAGCTGTGGTTAAGGTTGATGGGGAGGGACGGAATCTTCAGGCGGCAGAGCTGGGCGATTCGGATAAGATTAGGGTTGGGCAAAGAGTCTACGCCATCGGCAACCCTTTCGGGTTGGCTGGAGGTCCAAGCGTAACCTCAGGGGTCATCAGCGCAATCAACAGAACAATAGAGTCCCAAAGCGGCTTGATAGAGAACCTTGTTCAAACTGATGCGTCAATTAATCCTGGCAACAGCGGCGGCCCGCTTGTTGACGTCACAGGTAAAGTGATAGCAATAAACGCCGCGATTATCCCGTTTGCCCAAGGCATCGGCTTCGCCATCCCCGTAAACTCAGCAAAGACATGCGCCGACGAAATCGTCATAGGAGGCACCGTGAAAAGGCCATGGCTTGGAATAGTTGGCTTAACTCTGAATAGACAGATCGCAGGTTACTATGGGCTGCCTGTGGACCACGGAGTCTTAGTTGCCCGGGTCGCCGAGGGTAGCCCTGCGGAATCCGCTGGAATGGCTGAAGGGGACATCATCTTGGAAATAAGCAACGCTGAAACGCGGAGAATCGAAGATTTGGTCGACGAGATTCATGGGAAGAGAGTCGGCGAAGTCGTTAGAATCCTTGCGGTACGTAACGGCAGGAAACATTTGTTTGAGTTAAAACTGAGTGAGGCGCCTTAGCGCATCGATAGAATTGAGGTGCATATTTTGAGTCAAAATGAAATCAAGGAAATCCTGCAGAAATACAGAGTTATCGCGGTTGTCGGCTTATCGAAAGAGCTTGGGAAAGACAGCCACAGAGTCAGCGCCTACCTAAAACAACATGGCTACCGCATCATACCCATCAACCCGTTCGCAGAAGAGGTTCTTGGAGAAAAAAGCTACCCGAGTCTGCTTGACATCCCGCCTGAAATCCAGAAAACGATCGAAATCGTCGACGTCTTCCGACGGGCAGAAGATGTGCCATCGATAATGGAGCAAGCCATCAAGCTTAAGCAGAAGAATGGAAAACCATTCGTGGTTTGGCTGCAACTTGGAATAGCCAACGAAGAAGCTGCTGAAGCGGGCAGACGTGCGGGTTTGATTGTTGTTATGGATAGGTGCTTGATGGTTGAACATCATCATTTAGTATAGGCTGGATTTTCCTTATCGCGCCAAGTTCTAAGGAACAACTGTAGCGATAAATACGATTATTTGAGGTTAAGTTCACCCGAGAAATCATTCTTGTGCACAAAGATACAAAAATGCTCTATGTTATGATATTAACATAAAATAATATATACAAATAGAATCAGCTACCACTTTAAGGGTGGATTTGGTAGAATTGTACTTAAAAAAAGGCGTGATAGCCATCAGTTTCTTGTTATTACTATGTTTACTCGCCCCACTAACATTTTTCCATGAAGCCAAAGCTTTATCAACAGAATACCCAAACCAAAGCGCCGCAGCATCCGCTGCACTCAATTATCAATCGCAAGGATACAAAGTCTGGATATACCCAGATCCAACGTCTTCGAACCCAAATCAATGGAATTGCGTTTGGCTTCCTGCCACTGATCCATCACCGACGATACCTAGAGGCGTCACTTACTATTTTTATGACGCACCCGCTTATCCTGACGCCCCTCCTGACCCGCCTTTCGAGCTTTCTGACCAAGCACCAATATTAGCTCTTGCTGCTGCTGTGATCGCGTTAGTAGGATTTACCGCATACAAACGCAAATACAAAAAACTCCCACAAAAGTAAAGAAACGAATTTACCCCCTTTTGGATGGGCCAATTCAATTTCAATAATGGACTCAGCCGATTTTTCACTGTGTCTAAATAATTTGTTCCAGAGCTTTCTGAATCTCCGTATAGTTGGGCTCGACTGATGGGTCGTCTGAAACCCAAACGTAGCGGACCACGCCTTTGCTGTCCAAGATGAATATGGAGCGTTTCGCAACAGTGTACCCTTTGAGCCCTGCGAAGTCTTGAAGCTCTAACCCGTATTTTTTGACGGTTTCGCGGCTGTAGTCGCTTAGAACTGGGAAAGGCAACCTGTTTTTCTCCACAAAAGCTTTGTTGCTAAACGGGTCGTTAACGCTTATCCCGACAACTTGCGCTTCTAGGTCCGTTAGCCGAGTCATCGAATCCCGGAATTCGCACATCTCTTTTGTGCATGTCGCGGTGAAGGCTCCGACGAAAAAAGCCAAAACAACTTTTCGCCCTAAAAACTCCTTAAGGCTTCTTGGCTTCTTGTCAGTGTCAGAAAGGGTAAAATTAGGTGCCATATCGCCAACTTTGACTGTTGTGTCCATAAGATTCAAGTCCTAAATTCTAGGAAACAAGAGGCGTATAAATGGATAGTGTTTCTTAGCCAAACTCGAAAGCGCATGGACAAATCTTGTTCAAGACGCATGCGTCGCATTTAGGTTTCTTTGCAGTGCAGACTTGCCGTCCATGGAAAATCAGCAGGTCGGTGAGTTTCATCCATTTCTCTTTCGGCGTGATTTGCATTAGGTCCTGCTCTATTTTTGCCGCGTCATCGTTTTCAGTTAAGCCAAGCCGTTGCGAAAGCCTGTGGACATGGGTATCAACCGCTACGCCAGCGACTATGCCAAATGAGTTGTTTAGCACGATGTTGGCTGTTTTTCTTGCCACGCCAGGCAGCTCCACCAGTTCCTCCATTGTTTTCGGCACTTGAGAATGGAATTTTTCCACGAGCATTCGGCAGCAGTTTTGCAGGTTTCTGGCTTTGTTGTGGTAGAAGCCTGTTGAATGTATGTCTTGCTCGAGCTCTTTTATGTCGGCGTTTGCATAGTCTTCGGGTGTGTGGTATTTTTTGAATAGGCTTTGGGTTACTTTGTTGACTTGTGCGTCGGTTGTTTGGGCGGAAAGCATGGTGGCGACAAGCATTTCCAGCGGGTTGGAGTAGTTGAGGGCGGTTTTTGCGTCGGGAAACTGCTTTTCAAGTAACTCGATGATTTTTGCGACGCGGGCTTTTGGGTCAAGGTAGATTTCGGGTTTTTTCATTTTGATGCCTCTCAGAAGAAATGGGAGTTGGCAATATGAGATTACCGGGGGCGGCAATAAAAGATTTTTGACAACTAAAACATTTGACGGTTTAACATTTGTTTAGTAATTGTTGTTTATTCTTTAAATTTGACGAGTGTCAGTCGGGTATCATAGCGCAATGTTTATATGATTTCTAATAATCTGAAAATACGTAAATTCACCTGAAGTGAAATCCATGGTTAACCCGACAAGAGTAACAGTCGCCTTCGACAAAACCACAGCCGACCTGTTGGAAAGAATAAGCAAAGAATCAGAAGTCTCGCAGAGCGAAATCATGCGGCGCGCCCTAAAATTCTACAACGAAAACATGGCGCTCGAAGACCCCGCAGTAAAGAAAAAAATCCACGGCTACATGGATATGCTTCTAGGCGGCGAACACATAATCCTCGACGTTGACCACTGGCTCATGTTCCTAAGCCTCATTGCTTCCTCCCCTGAAAAAGAAAAGTTCTGGAGCGAACACAGAGAGTTAGCCAGAGCTCACTGGGAACAGCTAAAAACAAAGGTCCGCTCTCCCGAAGAAATGTTAACCCGCCTTGAAGTCTGCAACTTTTACCGCCTCACAAAAAACGCGCCAAACGACTACACGCTCGTTTTGGTTTCTGAGATGTCGAAGGATTTCATCAGGGTTTTCCTTGAAGAGTATTTCTCAGCCATGGGCGTCAAAGCGGAAATAAAAGAAAACCTAACTAAGCTTCGAGTTACCATAAAGCCTTCCTCGCCCAGAATATAGGGTCCTCTTTCGCGCAAGCTTTTTACTTTCAATTTACTTAGCAGTAAGCAGGTGGAAACGGTTGAGTCTAAAACTGAAAGTTGACGGAAAAGAAATACCTCTAAACGAGTTCGTGGAAAAAATCATGAACGGAACAATAATTGGCGCGGTAACTTCCTTGCGCGGAATAAAAGATGATTGGAAAAAAATCGAGATAGAAATCCAGAAATAGTTTAGCCTTTGAATTCAACTGAGCTTTCTATTTCGGCAAACATTTCCTTTTTGGCTTTGCATATCGGGCAGACGTATGGCGGGTCCTCCCTGTATACTACGTAGCCGCATTGTTTGCAGTACCAAAGTTTCTTTTTGACCGCTGGCTGAGTTTTCGCTGCTTCGGCTGTGGCTGTCGCGGGTTTTTCTTGGTTTGCGGCAGATACTTGTTTGGATGGGGCTGCTTGGGATGCGTAGGCTCTTGCCATCTTTTCTGGGGGTCTTCGCTCTGGGACGTCGGGCAGGTTTTGGCTTTCGTAGACTTGTTTGTTGACGTAGAGTCGGCAGTAGCAGGAGCCGTATTGTGCGACGTCTGGGTCTCGGTAGTCGCAGGGGCAGATGATGTCGCGGTCGAATTCGAAGTTGCCTGAAGTTAGCCTGCAGGGGCACAGCGGGTAGCCGTAGCGGTCTTCGTTTATTTTTAAGCCTTCAAGGAAGCCTTGGCGCAAATCGGGTTGAGGGGTCAGGTAGTACCCGTAGGTTTTTGCGTCTGCTTCGGCTCTTTTGCGGACTTCCTCAAGGCTGGTCAAATTTCAAGTGCCTCTTTGAGTTTGTCTTTGCGGAAACCCGTAATCAAAACCTTGTCATCCACGATCGTAGTGGGGTAGCTAAGCATGCCGCCCATATTCTCGATTGTCTGATGGATTTTCTGCTTGTCTTTCTCGTCGGCTAAGTCAACGTCAACGTATTCGTATTCGATGTTGTTCTCGCTTAGGTACTGCTTTGTCATTTTGCACCAAACGCAGGTGCTTAAAGCATAGAGGAAAACTTTGTGCTTACTGTTTTTACCAGAAACCTTAGAAATATTCATGTCAAAACAACTCCTATAAACAGTTGCTTGAGGGGGAATATAACTTTTTATATCAACTTCAAATCCAAAGTCACATTTTGGTTCTATTAGCTGTGTTTAAGGAACCCTATAGTTTGCTGCTTTTGAAAAGTAGGAAAATACTCCATCATCATCTTCATCATCAACAACAACTGCACAGACCGCTTAGCTTAGATTTCTCGCAGATTTTCTTTTTTCGTCCCGGCTACCCCTACGGTTTCTTATAGGATCCAAATAGCCTCATCTAGCAGAGCCAAATACACTCGGTTCCCGCCATTTTACACAAGTTTTGACTGTGAGGCTTAGGCTGGCTTGAGGTTGCCAAAAGCGTTCTGAACAACCTCTGACAGGGCAGGGTGAATATGCATGCCTTGGGCGATGGGAGCGAAGGTTCCAGTTTCAGAAACCATCGCGTTGACGACTTCCTGAATCAGGATAGCAGCTTCGGGCCCAATGATGTGCCCACCCAGAATTTTGCCGTTTTCGGCGTCAACAATTACTTTTACGAATCCTTCTGGAAAACCCATTGCAGCGCCCATCGCCGTATCCTGATAAAGAGCGGTTCCAACGTCAATTTTGGGGTGCAGCTGTTTGGCTTCGGCTTCTTTTAAGCCGACGGAGGCAACTTGCGGATGCGTGAAAACTGCGTGGGGCGCCGCTGCGAAATCCATGGGGACTTTGTGGTTGTGGATGGAGTTGTGCCAAGCTATCCCGGCTTCGAAGTTGGCTACGTGTTTGAACATTTGTTTGCCTATGGCGTCGCCGAAAGCCCAAATGTTTGGCTTGTTAGTTTCAAGGTACTCGTTGACTTTGATGAAGTTGTGCTCGTCAAGTTGCACGCCTGTCTTTTCAGGCTTCAAAACGTCAGCGTTAGACACCCTGCCCGTGGCAACCAGCACGGCTTCTGCGCTGAATTCGCGTTGGCTTCCGTCCGCGCGGTTTCTTGCAACAAGCGTTTTGGTTTGACCGTCTTGCTTGGCTTCCAAAACCTCAAAGCCCGTGAATATTTCCATACGCTCCTGCATCTCTTTCAAAAGTAAAGCGCTGATTTCGGGTTCTTCATCAGGCAGGACACGGTTGGGTCTTTGCAGCACTGTTGTTTTTGTGCCGATTCCTGCGAAGAAGTGACCGTACTCCATGCCGATGTAGCCTCCGCCCACAATCAGCAGGCTCGAAGGCGGCTTTTGCAGTTGCAGAACCGTGTCGCTTGTCAGGTAATCTACTTTGTCTATCCCCTTGATTAGCGGCAGCCCATGCCGTGCTCCCGAAACGATAAAGATCTTGGGAGCTGTAATCGTGCGTTGACCGACCTGCAATGTGTAGTCGGAGATGAACTCTGCCTTTTCTTTGAGCCAAACAAGATTCGGCGTGGCGTCCACAGCTAAAGCCTGATGCCCAGAGTCCTCCTCAACCAACGCATGCATCCTAGCCATGATGTTGCCAAAATCCACCGACTCCATCGATGCGTGAACGCCGAGCTTTCCTGCATCATGGATGGCGGCTATGACGTCGGAGGGGTAAATCAGCATTTTAGACGGGACGCAGCCCACGTTTATGCATGTGCCGCCCATTTTTCCATGCTCAAGCAGCGCCACCCTTAACCCTAAGTCAACGGCGGCTGAAGCAACAAGCATGCCAGAACCTGAACCGATAACGATAACGTCAAACTGCTCCATAACAGAACCTCAAGCTACATTAGAATTTAGTACTGAATCAAATAAATCTTTCAAGCCAAAAAACCGTAGAAAACGCGAGCCGCTCATTCTGGCTGAGACATATAGTTCAAATCGCCGTTCGGCTCAAAATCAGCAATCAAAACACTTTGCCCATTATTAGAACCGATCAACTGCAACGTAATACCATCACCACCTTCCAAACCTACAGTTAATGATAAAGCATCGATTTGCAGCACAGTTCCCGTTTTGTTTTGCGCTAGCTCCTAAAGCCCGGTTATAGAACCATTGTAGTCCTAAAGTGTCGATTTGTTGGATTGCTTGGTGCGCCGAGGACTGCCTGTAAGGAGTTGAAAACGATGGTGTTGCTTGATTTGTTCCAACCTGTACGTGGTACTGGTACCCTGCGCTAGCTGAATAACCATAATAGGTGTTGGAGTTTTGACCGTAAAAGCCGACGTTTATGCTTCCACCAGTGAATTCTGTGTTTAGCCAAATCATTTCAGGGTTTGTCTTGCCGTGCTCTGAAGTAAGTAAAGCGTAAGTTGGACTCTTTTCAATTCCATCAATCAACTGAGCTAACGAAACATTAAGAACGCTGGGATACGCGATCGTGACACCTGAAGGAGCCGCTACGCCCGTTGCTGGGTAGCCTGCATTCCAAAGCATGTAACTTTCAATTGACGTGAAGCTTATGGCAAAAATCAGGGCGCCAATAATTATGTATTTCAATATTTTCTTAGTATATCCATGGGCAACCAGCCGAATAACTGTTGGAACCAAGATGGCGGCGACGGCGACGATTTTCACCCATGAGTTACTCAGCAACAAAATTGAACAGAACAATCCTGCCGCTGCAAGCAAGGCAATGATGATGTTTTGTAGGATTGCTTTTACGCCAGTCGACAATTAATTGCACCTTCACCATAAAACGGGTGCGGGTGATATAATCCAATGTTTTTGTACAGTCGTACAAGACTATTGTACGCGTTAAATCGGCTTTTGCCTGACTATTCGGAGGCATTCATAAACCATAACTGCGATGACTGTAACGCCGAGTAGGATGGCAAATCCGCTGTCAAGGTTAACCACGAAATTTCCTTCGACCCAAGCAGCGGCAAGATAACAGGTCAGCATTGCAGAGAAAAGGACGGTGTAGAAGATGTATCTTGGCAGAAGCAAAGAGCCGAACTTAATAACCTGAGAAAGAGCACCCACCTTAACCTCTTTAGCAAGTGCGTATCCGTCAGAGTTTTTGACGACAAGCCCCAGGTTCTCTAGTTTCTCAAGATGGTATGCTGACAGGGTGGGGCTGGAAAACTCGAGTTTTTTCTGGACTTCCCTGGCGCCCATGGCTCTTTGATTCTCGACTAAGCAGAGGTAAACGCGCAGGGTGTTGCCTTTCAATTCGCTGAAGACCGTTAAATCATCTTGTTTTTCTGCGCTCAAGGTTGCTGCCTTGAGGACAGGTTAGGTTTCGTGATAGTTGTCTTTTTCTGTTCGTAACGTGGAAAGCTGTCGAGTTGTTTATACGGAAACTTTAAAAGCAAATGTTAGAAATATATAACGTTAGAAATACACAACATTACTGAGAAGGTTAAAAACAAATGAACCCAACAAACAACATCCCATTAGGAATCCCCAATGGCCAAAGCACTCCCGAAAAAAGTTGGCGCCGAAGATGGAGTCTCGGCTGCTACGGATTCTTGGGCTTCATCGGTTTTGAAGCGTTCAGAGCGGTCTCAAGCCACAACCCGCTATTCTTGTTTATGTTCGGTTTCTTCAGCCTCTTCGGGCTATTTCAATATTGGAAAGAAGAACTCAAGTACCTGAGCGTCTTAGGCATCGCAGGCTTGTTAGCCCCAGCCCTCTGGGCGATAGGCGCTTTTAGGCTTTAAGAGGGGATTTGTAAGATGGCAATAAAAATCAATGAACGCTACTTTGGCTTTCTTGGGTTCGCTGGCTTCGCAGGATTCATAAGCGGCAACTCAGTTTACTACATGTTTTTTATGTTATTTTTCTTCTTTGCCTTTGCAAGACCCAAAACAAAGCAGGGAACAGTTTTAAGCGATGAACGATGGGCTACAAACGTTACTAAGGCGTGTCGCAACGCATTTTTTGTTCTTCTAATCCCGCTGATGATAAGTATTGCATTCTTCAGAAGCACCAATTACTTCCTGCTAGCGATAGAAGCCACGCCTATTGCAGCTTTGTTGGGCTTTGCTGCTTTCTTTGTTTACTATGATCTGAGGGGAGATTAGCTATACCGCTTAAGACTCGCATGAAAGAGCTGAGAGAAAAGAACCATCTCACTCAGGAGCGGCTGGCGCAGAAAGTAGGTGTGAGACGGGAGACGATTCTTTTTTTGGAGAAAGGCAAGTATAATCCTTCGCTGAAGCTGGCTTACGATATAGCCAAAGTGCTAGATGCCAAGATAGAAGACGTTTTTGTCTTTGAAGATTAAGCTTGCTCCGAGGAGCTGTGAAAGCTTTTATGCGAGTTATGGGTAACATGATTGAGGGTTTTCATGGCAAAAGCAGCAAAACCAGCGAAATTGACAAAGGCAGAAGAAGAAAAGAAAAAGAAAGCCTACTACGCTAAGAAAGAGAAAAAAGCTAAAGAAGTTAAGAAATAGCTTTTTAGCTTAGAACTTTGGCAGAGCTTTCTCGTCTTGGATAGTGTTGATGCTATTTAACTCGCATTTGGTTAGGTACAACCATCTTTCACGATGCGTCAGGGAGAAACCGTGGAAGTATCTGAACACGTGATTTTGGTTTTTGTTGAAAAAGCTCTTATGTAAATCAGGAGTATTTGCCAACAGGTGGAAACGCGGTAAAACTTTCGCTTCATTATCGTGAGATAATATGTTTAGTCGTGCTGCTTCTCGCGGCTTTTCTAGTCAGGTTTGTGCTGTTTCCTCTTCCTGGTTACGACTTTGACATGTTAACATTTGCATCGTGGATTGCCACTGCTACTGACCGCGGAATAAGACCGTTCTACGACCTTGTGAGTTGGTGCGATTATCCACCCTTTAGCATTTACGTTTTCTGTTGCTTTGGAAACTTGGCGAAGGTGTTTGGATTTTACACGATGTCAAACATCTACAGCGTAGTAAAGTTCATTCCTAGTTTTTTCGATTTGGCAACAGCAAGTCTGATTTATTTTTTTGTAAGAAAGCAGTTGAGTTTCAAACTCACCTTGGCAACTGTGGCTCTCTACGCTTTTAACCCAGCAGTAATATTTAACTCGGCAGTGTGGGGGCAGTTTGATGCGGTATACACTTTCTTTCTGGTCCTGTCGCTTATGCTTGTGCTTAAAGGTAAACCCAAACTTTCCGCAGCTGTCTTTGCGTTGGCTGTTTTAACTAAGCCGCAAGCCATCGCTTTAGCACCTCTCATTGCTTTTTTGATTTACAAGAGGAATGGGTTGAAGAATCTTGGTTTCTCGTTGGGTGTGTTTGCTCTGAGTGTTTTTGAGGTTATTTTGCCTTTTAACTGGACCAATCCTGCAACTTTCTTAACCCACATCTATTTTGGGGCATACAGCGGCTTCAAATACACTTCAGTAAACGCCTTCAACATTTGGGCTCTAATCGGCTTCTACAAGCCCGATGGAAACCTCTTCATCTTAGGCTGGGGGCTGTTTGCAGCATTAGCAGTTTTCATATTGTATGTACTCAATAAACGCGATAATGCTTTGAATGACTCGCTCGCCGTGTTCAGCGCTTTCCTACTCTTATTCGGTTTCTTTATGTTGGAAACCAGGATTCATGAGCGCTATCTGTTTCCAGCTATAACCATGTTGGCTTTAACACTTCCATTCATGAAGAAGAAAACTTGGCCAATCTTTGCCGTTTTATCAGGCACCCTTTATCTTAATCAAGCATACATTTTGTACTTCCTCAACGGTCATCTGCGTATTCCGAACAGGAATTGGGTTGATTTATCGGCTATCATTATCAATATTTTAACGTTTGTTTACTCTTTGGTTTTGCTGCTCACTTATGCAAGAAAGATCAACTTCAGACCCAAGGTTTGGCTAGCCAGGCATCTACAACATAGTGGCAATAGCAATCTTTGACTGATTATTTTAATTTCTTGCTGAGCCCTAAAGAAATTTCGGTAAGGCTCTCTTGTCGTAGATGGGGTCGAAGACCGTTAGCTCGTCTTTTGTTAGTGGCAACACGACTCTGGACACCAACCCGTTTAGGCTGTAGGGGAGTCGTATGAGACGCATTTCCCCAGAAGTGACCCACTCGTCAATGTGAAAGCCCGCCTTCTTAACCTGCTGCGCAAGCTCAAGCCTTTCCGCAGGGCTTAACTCGTAAGCATGCGCATCTAAAACGTGCAGATGAAAGCCTCTGCCTGAATAAACAGCCCGAACATCTGAGAAACGCACAGAAAGAAAATCCCAAAGCCCTACCGCTTCCTGCTGAACCATCTGCAACTCCAAATCGCAGAAGCTCAAACCCTGCTTCCTCTTCATTTTATCCGCCAAGCTGCCGTGGATTGGGCACGTGATGTTTTCTGGGTCAAGGTCAAAGGCAAGTTCCTGTCCCGTTTTGGCGCCGCCTTTGTCGTATACGTTGCGGTCGTAGTAGACGGCTTCGGGTAGAAACTCGAGGATTTGCTGGCGCACATCTTCCAAGCTTGAGTACTCGTCGACAATTATTGTTGTGGAGGCGTCTTTTTTGTATTTTTCAGGGTAAATTTTTGTGTGCCTGCCCATGATGACTGCAAATTTGACTCTGCCCGGTTGGTTGCTGAGCCATTGCGAGACGGCTTGCAGGTTAAATTCTGAAGTGTAAAACTGTTTTCTCTCCTCTAAAGAGGCGTATCTCATGCCAGCAGGCAAAGAATATTGAACCATAACAACCACTGAACAAATTGGCAGCCGACCAAAAAAGGTTTTATGCAAACCCCCTTCAGAAACCCTAATATTTAGCGCTTTAATGCTGTTTATTGGTGAAATTTTTTGCCTATTGACCCGGATTTTCAAACAAAACGCCAAGTTGTCGGCGAACATAATGGACATAAAGTTTGGGGACCCGTAATAGCTCCTCAAAGACTGGGAATTCATGGAACCACAAGTGCGGTGGATTGGGATAGCTGCGTTGGAGACGGCGTATGCATCGACGTTTGTCCCGTTTCGCTGTATGATTGGGCTGAATCGCCCGGGCATCCGCTCTCTGAACGCAAATCTGACCCCGCCCGTGAAAACGACTGTATACAGTGCCTTGCCTGCGAAATGCAGTGTCCAGCTCAAGCCATAAAAATTACGCCGCATTAAGCGGCGCCCTGTTTGTTTTAGATTAACAAGTATTATATTAGCAAACGCGCCAAATAGTGCATTGGGCACCGTCTATGAGTAACGAATCAAAAGGCAAGGTCATTGCGGTTCTGCCAGCTGACGCCTCAGCAAAAACCACCGATGTAGTTGAAGAAATAATTTCCTGCATAATGGAATCGGGCGAAGTTGACGTTGTAGGGGTAGGCGACGGGATTTTTCTGGCTTGTTCAGCCGTGAACATGGCGTCGGAAATCGCCAAAGTCTACGTTGAAGACATCTACATTGGAAACCTGGAAGCGCCAAAACTCGGCAAAGCAGCCGCCATCTCCGTGCATCTGGGGCAAAAACAAATCGGGGACTACGCTCAAGCGGCAGAGCAAGAGGAGAAAGGGTTTGAAGATGTCGAGGAGCAAACCGTCAGCGTAAGCAGAGCGGCAACTATGGAGCGACTGCTCACTATTGGTCTTTTGAGGCTTGCAAAATTTGAAAAAATCAGAATCGTCGCTGCAGGAGGCTCAATCAACGACGCCGTCGCACTCGCGTTGAGGCTGACTACGGGGCAGATATCCAAAGATGAAGTAGGCACCAAGCTCGTGCACCTGTACGCCATCAAAATGAGAAACGAACCCACAAAAAGCATAGCCGCCGTATCCATCTACCTACAAAAAGGGTTATCAACCATCTATAGCAAAAGGCAAAAAGACCTGCTTAAAAGCCTAGAAAGTGGAAACTAACGTTTTTTCAATTTTGGTTAGGAAAGGAAAGAGTTGGGAAATCCGCAAAAAAACGCGGAAAATCATTTTGTTTTTATTTTTAAAGGCTTAGGTTCTTGTTTACTCTGTCCCAGTTGACGACGTTCCAGAAGGCTTCGATGAATTTAGGTCGCTCATTCTTGTAGTCGACGTAGTACGCGTGCTCCCAAACATCCAGAACCATCAGGATTTTGAACGTCGGGTAAACGTTAACGTTGTGCTTCTCAATCTGCAGTATCAGCGGCCTATCGACGCATGGGTGAACGGCTAAGGCAGCCCATCCTGAACCTTCAGTGGTTGCCGCAGCTTTTGTGAATTCTTTCTTGAACTGCTCGAAGCTTCCGAATTCCTTGTTGAGTGCGTCGGCTAATGCTCCTCCAGGTTGTCCGCCGCCGCCTTTGCCTGCTGGCGCCATGTTTTCCCAGAAAATCGAGTGCAACAGGTGACCGCCGACGTTGAAGGACAGGTCTTTGAGTAAGGCTTTCATGTCGACTTCGGCGTTGTCTTTGCGTGCCTTGTCGAGTTTTTCGAAGTCCGCGTTTGCGCCGTTCACGTAGGCTTGATGGTGCTTGTCGTGGTGCAGTTTAAGCTGCGTCTCTGAAATGTAGGGTTCAAGGGCGTTGTAATCGTAGGGCAATTTGGGCAGACTAAATGATTTTACTTTTTCCATAAAATTCACCAGAAATCAAACCAAACCAAAGGAGTAAACAACTAATATACTTTACCTTAAGCGAGATTCAGGCAAATCCAGTGTGGCTTAAACTTATTACCTTCTTTTCATCTATTAGTTGCAGTGAATTTTATGACTAAAACCGATCAAAACCTCAAGGACGCATTCGCAGGCGAATCCCAAGCCAACCGAATGTACCTAGCCTTCGCAAAGAAAGCCGACGAAGAAGGTTTCCCACAAATCGCCAAACTTTTCAGAGCCGCAGCCGAAGCGGAAACCGTGCACGCCCACAACCACCTCAAAGTTATGGGGCAAGTGAAATCAACCAGCGACAACCTTGGCACAGCAGTCAGCGGCGAAACCTACGAATTCAAGAAAATGTACCCAGAGTTCATCGCCGAAGCTAAGAAGGAAGGAAACAAGAAAGCCGAAGTCAGCTTCAACTACGCGAACCAGGTTGAACAAATCCATGCAGCCATGTACCAGAAAGCGCTTGACGCCCTCAAAAGCAAGACGCAGCCGCCGAAAGCTGATTACTGGGTGTGCCCCGTCTGCGGAAACACGTTCGAAGGCAAAGAGCCCGACAAATGCCCGATCTGCGGTACGCCGAAAGAAAAATTCATGGCGATAAAGTAGGCGTATCAACCCTATTTTGTTTTTCACTTTTTCTGTTTTTCCTAAAGTAAAACAGCAGGTAATGAAAGAGGGGAAGGGTTAGGCTTTGATTTTTTGGGCTATTTGCTTGCCAAAGTCAAAGCATTTTTTGAGGTCTTCATCGTCTGGGATGTATTTGATTTCGACTGTTGGCTCGTAGACTTCGAAGCCTGCTTTCTTCGCCATTTCAACCATGCCTCGCACCGCGCCGCCGCCCCACCCGAAGGAACCGAAGAACGCCCACAGTTTGCCCCGAGGCTTCAAACCTGTTATGTATGTCAGAAATGAGCCTAGTGTCGGGAACATTCCGCTGTTGAGAGTCGGCGAACCAACGATGACGGCTTTTGCCTCCAGGATTTCGGTTACGATGTCGGTGTTGTCAGTGGCTCGGAGCTTGAGAATCTTGACTTCGACGCCTTCGCTTACTACGCCGTCTTCTATAGCTCGCGCCATCTTGTTGGTGCTTCCCCACATCGTGTCAAAAACCACCACAACCTTCTGCTTGGATACAAAGGCGCTCCACTGCAGGTAGGCGTTGATGATTTTCGAGGGGTCTTTCCGCCAGATTACGCCGTGATCAGGCGCAATCATCTCGATTGGGATACCCATCTGCACGACTTCCTGAATCTTGCGTGTGATAAGCGGAGCGAAAGGCATCAAAATGTTCGCAAAGTATATTCGGGCTTCCTCCATAAGCTCCTGCTGGTCAACTTCGTCGTCGAAACGCCCCGACGTTGCGTAGTGCTCTCCAAATGCGTCGTTGGATACCAAGATTTTGTCTTCCACGATGTATGTGAACATGCTGTCGGGCCAATGCAGCATCGGTGTTTCAAGAAAACGCAACGTATGCTTACCAAGCTTAAGCTCATCGCCTGTTTTGATGACTTCGACCCTGTTGAATTCGGCGCCGTAATGCTCGATAAGCGCGTCTTTTCCTCTTTGACACGAAATTATCTTGGCGTTCTTGCACAGTTTGGCGATTTCGGGAAGGCTGCCTGAATGATCCATCTCTACATGGTTAACGATGATGTAATCGATTTTGTCAAGGCTCACCAACTCCTCTATGTTATGCGCGAGTTCTTCAGCGAAGTTGCACTTCACTGTGTCGATGAGCGCGGTTTTCTCGTCCCTGATTAAGTACGCGTTGTAGCTGGTGCCACGGCGGGTTATGTACCCATGGAAATCCCGTAGGTTCCAGTCGATGACGCCAACCCAGTTTATTCCTTCTTTCAAAACAACATTCGGCATATTTTTTACTCCTTTGTCACGTTTAGTTTATAGTTTATTTTGACTCCTGCCTTCTCGAAAAGTATGCCAACGGGGCATGTTTCAAGCGTGAGCTTATGCAGCCTCTCAACCCTCTCCTGTGGGGCATCTATCTTGATGCTTATGTCAAAGGTTTCCTCGCTGATTGTCCCAGTTTCAGCAGATTTCACCGCTTCTACCTTAACGCTAAGTCCTTTGAGTGCCACCCGCATTTTCTTCGCCGTCAACGCAAAGATTGTAGCGTAGCAGCCTGCGTGGCTCATGACGCAGAGTTCAAGGGAGCTAGGTCCCAACCCAGTTCCAAGGTCAGGAGCAAGATCTACGATGGTGCTGTGGGTTTCGCCGTCGTCAAGCATTATTTGGAAGCCTTCGATCAACTTGGCGTTTCCATACATTTTCGTTGTCAAATTCTGCATCTCCAAATAACACAGGCAAAAATCAAGGTCTGATAGTTACAATTGTTTATATGGATTGCGTTTGCGGTTTTTTCCAAAAGGGTCAGGCAGGTAAACCACGCTATCTGTCTTCTCAAGCAAGTCTTTGCATGCGCCCACGAGAAATTCAAAAATCAATATATGCCTGAATAACCTGTTTGATAATATAATCGTCCAGAGGTTTTGGAGGTTTAGCTTTTGAGTATGATTCCGAACGACAAGAAAGAGTTGCTTAAAGCAGACTTTAACGAGAAACTGGTTGACCCAGTTAAAATCATCATGTTTACCCAAGAGGTTGAGTGTCAATATTGCTCTCAAACAAGAGCGTTGGTGCAGGAACTGCCGCCTCTAAGCGATAAGATTTCGTTGGAGGTTCTTGATTTTGTGGCGAACGCAGCCCGAGCCAAGGAACTGGGAGTAGACAAGATACCTGCTTTGGCGATTGTCGGCAAGAAAGATTATGGCGTGAGAATCTACGGGATCCCCTACGGGTACGAGCTGCAAACACTTATTGAAGCGTTAATCACCGTTTCAAAAGGCACAACGGACCTGTCAGAAAAAACGAAATCGATTCTTAAAGAAGTAAAAAACCCAGTCCACATCCAAGTCTTCGTAAGCCTAACGTGCCCCCACTGCCCCACAGCCGCGGCGGTCGCGCATAAATTGGCGGTTGAATGCGAACTGATAAAGGCAGACGTCATCGACAGCGGCGAATTCCCCGACCTAGCCATGAAATACAACGTAATAGGCGTCCCCAAAATCATAATCAACGAGAAAATAGAGTTTGTCGGAGCCTTCAACGAAGACCTATTCGCCGAACACGTCCTCTTAGGCGCCTTCTAAACGGAGCAGAATAGCGGATCAAAAGAAAACGAAAAAAATAAACGCCTAAACCTGAAAGCTCGGCAGTTTCCCTGCTTTTAGGCGCCAGCGTATTTTGCGGGGTTTTTGTCGAAGGTTGCTTTGCATGTGGGTGCGCAGAAGAAGTAGGTTTTGCCTTTGTAGTCGGATTTGAATTTGGCTTTTTTCTCGTCAACCATCATGCCGCAGATTGGATCTTTAACCATGTCCGTTTTCACCTCCAAACGTCCATCCTAGTAATTACTTTTCTTTGATTTAAATTTAGCAAACTTTAGCAGCGCCGAGTTGCTGACCACGGTTAAGCTGCTTATCGCCATGGCGCTCGCCGCATACATGGGTCCTTGTGGTCCAAGCAGTCCAGCAGCGGCAACTGGAATCATGATTGAGTTGTAGGCGAAAGCCCAGAACAGGTTCGTGTCGATTTTACGCATGGTTTTTTTGCTGAGTTCAATTCCTAAGGCTACGTCGCGCAGGTCGTCTCTTATGAGCACTATGCCGCCTGTTTCTTTGGCGATGTCGGTTCCGCTGCCGATGGCGATGCCGATGTCGGCGGTTGCCAAGGCGGGGGCGTCGTTTATTCCGTCTCCCACCATAGCTACCACTTTGCCTTGCGCTTGCAGCTTCTTAATGACGTCGGCTTTTTGCCAAGGCAAAACGTTCGCAATCACCTGCGTTATCCCCAACTGATTAGCGATGGCTTGGGCTGTTCGTTCGTTATCTCCCGTTAGGATTGCAACTTCCAAATTCAAATCTTTCAACTGCTCAATTGCTTCGGCAGCACTCGGCTTTGGAGTATCCATCGCAGCAATTAATCCGACACTTTTGCCGTCAACAGCCAGAATCATGACGGTTTTTCCCTGCGATTCCAACGACACCAAATCCGCGTCTACCTCGCTGATTGGCACGCCATATTCCTGCATCAACTTGCGATTTCCAAGCAGAACCTTTCTTCCTCCGACACTGCACTGCACCCCCCTGCCGGGTAACGCCTCAAAATTGTCGGCTTGTTCAATATGCACTTTGTCGGATTCAGCCTTCAAAAGTATTGCTTCCGCCAGAGGGTGCTCAGAACCTTTCTCTGCTGCGCCTGCATATTCAAGCACTGATTGTTCGCTGAATCCATTGTAGGTTTTGATGTCGGTTACACTTGGCTCGCCCTTAGTCAAAGTCCCGGTCTTGTCGAATATGACTGTCGTCAGCTTTCTTGCTTTCTCGACAAATTCGCCGCTGCGGAGCAAAACACCATATTCGGCGCCTTTTCCGATGCCTGCAAGAAGAGCTGTCGGGGTTGCTATTCCCAAAGCGCAGGGGCAAGAGATCAATATCACAGCCAACAGCACAAGGAACGCTGTTGCAAAGTTGCCGGTTGTGACGAACCAGTAGGCAAATGAAAGGGCTGCGGCGGTCAAAATTATGGGAACAAACCATCTGACAATGCGGTCAGCAAATCTTTGAACGGGTGCGCTTGAAGCCTGCGCTTCTTCCACAAGATGAACAATTTGGCCAAGGGCGGTTTCGTCTCCGACACGTGTCGCCACAATTGTGAGGAGCCCCGTTTTGTTGATTGTTGCTCCGACAACTTCATTTCCGACAGTTTTCTCAACAGGAATGCTTTCGCCCGTGAGCAATTTTTCATCAACCGACGAGTACCCTGCAGTTACTCTGCCGTCAACTGGGACTTTTTCACCCGGCTTGACGATAATCGTGTCGCCAACCAGTACTTGATCAATCGATATGTCGGATTCTTTTCCATCTCTGACCACTCTCGCCATTGTCGGTTGAAGTTCGAGCAGTTTTCGTATTGAGGCGGCGCTGCGGCGTCGAATTAACTCTTCGATGTATCTGCCCAGCAGCACGAAAGCCAAGATGCCTATGGCAACTTCCATGTATCCTGAGCCCGGCTGTCCAGGCTGTGGGAAGAATGAAGACGCTTATTACTCCGTAAATCCAGCCTGCGAGAACTCCGACAGTCACCAGCACATCCATGTTTATGTTGCGGTTTCGAAGCGACTGATACGCACCTTTGTAGATCCTGTAACCGGCAACCCAGACAATAGGTGTCGACACAATAAGCACTGCAATATCGTAGATTCTTAGGCCTCCGACAACATCAAAATACATTATTGCGGTGATAAGACCGAACAGCGTAATCACTTTTAATGCAAGGGCTGCCACTGCGCCAGTCAACGTGAAGGCTACTCGGCGCTGCATCGCTTTGAGTTCGCGTTCTGGAGCCGTGTAGACGTCGAGGCATTGTTGGCTGCAGAAATAGTAGGTTCGGTCGCCTATTTTGGCGCTGAGGGCTGTTTCTGTGTCAACATCCATGCCGCATACGGGGTCTCGTACTGTAACCATATTTTTTCCCGCTTAAGTTTAAGGATAGTTGGTGTTTATAACCATATAAATGTGTCTGAAAAAGATATATCTTTTAAACGTCAAAGCAGGCAAACGGAGAGCCACAGAGACGCCACTTAACTTTCAACAAAAAACTCCCCCAGCGCGGATAACCCAAGGTATAAACCGCTCAGAAGAGCACGCTAACCGAGAGAGCGCCTATTCTACCCGTTTAATTATGTGGTACCCAAACTGTGTCTTAACAGGTTCAGAAGTCTGCCCTTTCTCAAGCGCAAAAGCGGCTTTTTCAAATTCCTTAACCATTTTGCCCCTTGTGAAAGTGCCAAGGTCTCCGCCGTTCTTTGCAGATGGACATAGGGAAACGTTTTTGGCTAGGGCGCCGAATTTTTCTCCCTTATCGAGCCGCGCTTTGATGTTTTTGGCTTCTGTCTCTGTTTTGACGAGTATGTGTGCACAATGGACTTTGTCTGCCATAACCGCATTACTCGCCCTTTTGAGATATAACTGTTACCCGCGAATTCAGGCAATTGCCCTTTAGTTCATCAAGATTTGGAGTTTGCCATGATTCAGAGTTGACTTGCCTCGGGAAATAGGCATGAAAATGTCAAATTGCTTCGCGGTGCTTTTTGGGTTACTTCGAAGTTCGAAGTAGGCGCCTACATAATTGTTATAACAAATGCAGCCAATAGCTTCTTTCATGGTAACCTCAATTCCCCTCAAGAACATAGAAGAAGAACAGAAAAGCGACCGCGCGACAGTGGAGCAGATTTCAAAAGTCATCAGGTTTTTATGGAACATTGAAGACTAACCGCAAAAACACCTAAAACAAAAAGATAACGTGTTTGCGATTTTGGATGAAAAAACAAAAATTAACTAAAAGAAGGAATTAATCTCTCATTTTCGTTGTTTGAGAGCCACATGCGTAAGTGATTTTGAGTGTTCAGATTTACTCTATTACTTGAATTGCGCCTTCAGGGCACTGGGCTTCACATGCTCTGCAAACCAAGCATTCGCTTACTTTTGTTGGTGTTGATTTGCCGTTTTTGATTTCGTAGACGCCGACTGGGCAAGTGTTTACGCATGTTTCGCATCCGGTGCATTTAGGGTCAACAACTATTTTTACCATTTTTTGTCTACCTCTAATTTTCTTGAAAAGCTCGTGAGTAAAATAAAAGGTTTTAGGTGTTCTAGCGTGTTTTTTCACGTAATCTGAGCAGTATTCCATTCAAAGTTGATTCAGCTTTGTCCCTGTGTTTCTGGTAGTCCCCGATGTCTTTTTTGTAGGCTTCTATGGAGATTTCGCCTCTGCTCTGTTGGTCTTCTAGGTTCTTGATGTCTTCTTCAGCTTCAGATAGGTCTTCTTCGGCAGAGTCAAGTTGCTTAATTAAGTCTGAGTAGACGCCGCCTGAGTTTCGCAAGGTTTCCTTTGTTTTGGCAGTGTTCCGCGAGATTGTTTCTAACCGTGTCTCCATAGCTCCCCGTTGAACTTTGTATTGGCGTCTTGGAATCTTTCCTTTCTGCGCCTTCATATCTAACGATCTGATTTCAGCATGCAACCGTTTTTTGTCTTCATAGTACTCGGTGAATTCTCTAACGTTAACTGCAGTTGGACGCTGACCAGAAGCAGGTACATTTCTTGGCTCAGCAATTGGCGCTTGTTGCCCGGCTGGTTGTTCGGTTGCTTCTTCAGCATTGGATTTTGGAGTTGTCGTCTTTACTTTTCTGAAGGCAGATGGTTGTCTTTCGCTTGGTTTGCGTTTCTGGTAGACTACGGCGCCTATGCATCCGATGACCGCTACGAGTGAAAGCCAGAAGGTAGGCATGAAAGAGACCCAGATTGGGTTGTAAGTGTAGGAGAATTGGATTGTGTTGCTTTGGGGCAGGATGTAGTTGAGGAAGGTTATTCCGTTTCCTGTTAATGTTAGGGTGTCTTGGAAGCCGGTTCTTGTAAGGGTGCTGGGCACGTTAATCGATGATAACTGCGGCGTTGTGATTGTTGCTCCTTGAGGCGGGTTCAGCGTGAAGCTTGCTTTTTCGACGTAGTAGTTGAAGTATGGGAAAAGCATGAAGTTACTAAGCGTGTACTGTGCGCCTTTGATGGTTGCGCTTGGCAAATTGTAGCTGGCTGTTATCGTGGTTGATTGGCCAGTTCCCACCAGCGTTATCAAGGTGAAATTCTCCACTAAAGCGCCGTAGACATGTGAGGCGCCGGCGATTGTAAGCGCGGTGCCGGTTTCATCTTTTATCGCAACGCCTTTCGCGTTAGTGGGTAAATCCAGGAGAAAAGACTGCATGGAAGAGGTAGAGTTGTTGACGATTCTGTATGTGTCTGAAGCAGACACTTTGCCTGTTGGGTCAACCGTTACTTGACGGTTCAAATTTGTGACGGCTGCCATCTGTATGGTTTGGTTAGAAAACTGAATACCTGCGGTGGCGGTGGAAGATGTGTAGGCTGGCAGGTTTGGTGTGATATAGTTCTGTGTGTACACGGTTCCGTCAGTTTTGGTGATGTATATGGATTTAGGGGTGCCTGGAAGGGTTAGGGTGACGTTGCAGCTTCCGATGGTTTGAGTTAGACCGGGGTAAGCTGGAAAATTAAGGGTGTAGGCGCCTGTGTTAACTTCAGTAACGATGTTGGACAGAACAAATGCTACTGTGAAGACGCTGGGTGCTTGTCCATTAAAGTTTACTGCTGCACCGTAAAATCCGAAATGGTCACCTAACTGGACTCCTAAGTTTACTTGGTAAACGTGGTTAGAGTCGTATGCTACTGCGCTGAGGACGTCTGCGCTGTACTGTGCAGGTAACCCGATTGTGAAGCCGTCGGCTACTTGCCCGGAAACGTAAACGGTGTCTTGGAGGACGACTTGCCCAGTGTACAGGACATTAACCTGATGGTTAACCTGCGTGATGGTGTAGCCTGAGGTTTGGGCAGAAACCGAGCCAGACATGGCGACTGGCACGAAAACTAGTAACAACGAAACAATAATCATCAATACTGCATTTGTTCTTTTCAATTAAATTCACCCAAGTGGAAGTTTGTTTAATGTTGTGTTAGCTTATTTATTTACTTTACAGTAAGGCAGGTTATATTTAGAACTTGAGCATAAAAACCAGGATAATAAGCCTTCAAAAGTCGCTAAATCTTGTTGACTGCCGCCAGCGCCCGCTCGGCGGTGGATGCACAGAAAAGCAAGTCGTCGATTGTGGCGGTAAATGTGGCAAGTTTGCTTTCGCAGCGAATCACAGTCACCACTTTGTTCTCTTCAACCGTGGTTTTCACGCGAAGTTTAGGCGGCGCCTTAAAATTGTCAGGTGAAACAGCGTTGGCAACCGCTTCGGCTTGATTCGGGTCAGCGTACTCAAGCGATATTGTTGCTTCCAATCTTTTCTCCCTTCAACTGTTTACCGACTAGTTCATTAAAATCTTTAATAAACCCGTTAATTTCGTCAATCGGCACTTGGGCTCCAGCGGCGATGTTGTGACCTCCGCCTTTGCCGCCGTGGGCTTCCGAAGCTAACCGCATAACTTCGCCGAGGTTTACGCCTTTTCGAATCGCTGCCTCGGTTGTTCTGCCTGAAAATTTAGCTGCGTTCTCTTTTTCCACGTTGGCGAAGGCGATGAGGGGTTTTTCGTTGTTCATAAGGCTTGAGACGATTATGGATGAGACGGTGCCGATGATTTTTTCGTTGATGAAGCTTTCGCCGTAGATGACGTAGATGTTTTCGAGTTCACGCATGCGGTCAGGTTTTTCCCCTATCCAGCCGAGGTACTTGTTGATGTTTTTGCGGTAGTCGTCGAGTATCTTGTTTGATTCTTCAAGAGCGGCTTTGCGGTCGCCCATGCATATGGCTATGCCTAAGCTTGGCTTATCCATGCGTCCCGTCGAGTTCAAAACGACGGCGAATTCTCTTGCGTCACGCAGCGGGGTGTTGGGTTCTTCTTTAGTCAAAACGTAAATGTAGCCGATGAGGTTATTCTCAACATCCATATGCAAACCCTTAGACAATAAATGATCCGCCAGAGCTGAACACAGCCGTTTTCTTTCCTCGTCGTTTAAGTCGCTCAGAGCCCGCGGTTTGCCCTCTTTCGTAAGGGGAATATTTAGGCTTGCCAGAAAAGCTAACGCCTTGTCTTCTTCTCCGCTTAAACCTGGAATAAACGGGTTAGTGGTGGTTGCCAGCATCTTGTAAATCGGACGGGTTTCCCTACCGAAAAAAGTCAAGTCCTTCTCAACTTTCACCAAGCCAGCTGCGACCGCGTCGTCAACAATTATTTCGTTGAGGCTGCAGAGTTTTCTTTGGTCATACTTGTCCTGCATGTCGCCCAACGCGCCCACTAAAGCTACAGGGGCTAAATCCACGTTGGCTGGGTTTACCGCTTTGGAAACGAAGTAGGCGACGCCTGAGCCGCTGACGTCGGAGGCTCCGTCGATCCCGAACATGTGCGGGTTAACCTGAACGAAGTTAGGGTTGTTGGATGACCCGTTTGCTTGATGGTGGTCAAGAATCAATGCTTTGATGTCAGGAATCTTCTGGTTTAGCATGTCAAGGTAGCCGCTGCCGAAATCCGTGAAAATCACAAGCTGCGGTTTGTCCGCGACTATTTGCTCGATGATTTTTTCATCCAGCTGCTGAGTGATCCTGATTCTGAACTTGGCGTTTAGCCTGAACAGGGTTTTCGCCATGACGCCTGCCGCTGCGATTCCGTCGGCGTCTAAATGTGAGAAGACATGGATGAACCCGTCTTTTTTGGCTGCTTCCAAGAGGGGTTTAGAGGCTTCCGCTGCAGATGCTAAGAACCGATCTATTGATGCTTGCTGCGCAGCCATCCAAGGTTCACTCTTTGGCTAAAATGCGTGATTAGATTTAAAGCTAGGCATCAAACTAAAACAGAAACAGCTTAAAAGAAAGGAAAGAGGCGTTTAGGTTACGGAGGCGATTTTTGCTTCGTACTTCCAGTTTTTGGCGATGACGCCTTCGCGTTTGTAGTATCTTGAAAGCTTGTGGATTCTTGCTTCGATGATTTGCATGTTGCGTTTGTTGTGGAGGTCTTTCTTGTTTTTGTCGAGGTGAACTGCGAGGCTCTGCGCTTTCTTCATGAGGTTCGTGAGGTCTTCAGGCATCGTTGGGGCTAACCCTGCGCTTTCCAAAACGTCGCTTATGCTTTTGCCGACGATTGGCTTTGCTAGGGGAATCGCGTATTGATCTCTAAGGATCGTGCCTATGCTGCTCAGTGAATGGCCTTCTTTAGCCAATTTTATTATGAATGATTCAACTTCTTCAGGCTGATACTTGCACCAGCTTGGAGGACGCCTGCTGACTGGGCGAATAGAATGGGATTTTCCTTTTTCCTGCTTTGGCAAATGTTACACCTTAAACTGCACCTAAACCACACCGCGCCAATATTTAAAAGTAATCCTGTTGAGAAGCTGTTCGGGATAGAAAGGTCTTTTGTCTTAGTTATTGCACAAGTTTTGTCTCTGACGTTTCCTTTGTCAGAGTTGATGAATCTTCTGATTGATCCCAGATGGCTTCAAAGTATGTTTTCATTACCTTCAAGAGTTGAGGATGATTTGACCAAAGGCTCGGTATAGGTACACCCGCCGCTAAAGATACGCATAAATCCACTTCTGTTCCGTCGTAGATTGTGACCTCAGTTGGCACGGGAGAAGGAAGATATCTAATCTCGAACATTTGATTCGCCTGTAGACTTTCAATGATTTTCTGTGTCGACGGGTCATCTTCATGTTTCTCTGTAACTATTCGCATATTCACACCTTTGCCGAAAGTTCGCTTCAGGTCATTTTGGGCTTCAACCACTGCTGCACTAAATGCTCGCCAGTTCGCGATACCGTCTATAGTTCTCTTAGCTTTATGAAGCCTATCTGTGAAGGATCTGAGAAAAAGTTTCTCAGACGAGCAGATGACAAACTGGGGATCAACCTGCTGTGGAGGCGTTTTAAGGTTGCTGTCCTGAATGCTTTTAAGAGCAGTTGTTGCTTCTTCTTGCAGGTTCAGGTACTCCTGTCTCTTGTTTTGCATCAGAAACCAGAATCCTTCTCGCAGGGGGGTAGCTCTGTACATTATAGGGTCACCCACTATTTTCTCCGCCAACCCTAACTTTTCAAGCGACAGCATTACTCGGTACACGTCTGAGCGGTAAGAATTTGAAGCTTTGGCGATTGTTTTCACTCCAACCGTTCCAAGTATGGTAAGGTTGATGTAAGTTGTCGCCTGCAAACGGGTAAGTCCCAAGTTAATCAATGCGGGAACGCAAGTGTTGTTTTTTTGGCTCATCTTATCTCTCCTGCGACTATGCGCATTCTTTTCGGTTCCTCTAAAGAATTGGACTGTTATTTGTTTTTTCCCGAACGTCTCCCAAATCTTCGGCAAATACAGGATTTTTTGCTGCCTGCAACCAATCCTTGACGTCGATTTTTTTGTGCGGACAAACGATTATCAAAATTCTCAACAAGAAATGATTGACCCAGTACCCGCCCGTCGCAAGTTAGCTGTCTGATGGGGCAGTGGGTGACCTGTAAGAGTGGGGTACTCTAACAAACGCTTAAACCACTTTTCCTAATCTATTGCCGTTTACCATAAATATGGAGAATAAAAACATGGAAAATAAAATGAACTTTTGCAAAAATAAGACTGCAGCTATTGTCATCGGTATGCTGTTAATTGTTTCGATGTCTGCTTCATTGCTACTCATCCCGAACGCAAAAGCAACCACAGTACAAAACGAACCAACTTATGCTTACATCGCGGTTTCAACTAACCCCGACGGCGTCGGCCAATCAGTCGAAGTTATCATGTGGCTTAACATTGTATGTCCATCAGCGGATTTATCAAATACCATTCGGTGGCACAACTACCAACTCACCATAACGGACCCTGACGGCGCAAACACAACACAGAGCTGGCCAATTTGCTGGGACACAACATCAGCACAAGACTACTCTTTCACACCCTCTAAAACCGGCACGTACACCCTGACTTTCAGCTTCCCAGGACAAAATTACAGCTTCCCAATAACCGGCAGCTTCTTTAGTTCTAACGCTGCCGACGAAGGCAACTGGTATGAAGCTAGCTCAGCCTCATGCAACCTCACTGTCCAATCAACTCAAATAGCCGGACTACCCACAACTCCGCTTCCAACTTCATACTGGACACGGCCAATCTACGGCGAGAATCCAAACTGGTACATTGTTTCGTCAAACTGGCTTGGTGACGGCGCACCAGGATACGCTGGCTTCGTAGGCACATACGACATGGGCGGCAACGGTGAACAATTAGCTGGAGCAGGCGATGTTGCAGGCTCAATGACCGGTCACATAATGTGGACTAAACCCATTGAAAGCGGCGGTATCGTCGGAGGAAACCAAACCTCAATTGCTGGAGACTCCTACTTTGAGGGCTCTGCATACAATCAGAGATACGTCAACCCGATAATAGTTGACGGAATGCTCTACTACAATCCACCAGTATCATTTGCCAACGCAAACTCTGGAAACCTCACATGCGTGGACCTGACTACGGGAAAAGTACTTTGGGTAGGTCCTCAAGTACAGATATCATTCGCCTACATCTACGATGTTCAAGACCCTAACCAACACGGAGTTTACCCACCAATCCTGTTCACATCCAACTTTGCCCAAGCTTATGATGCATACACTGGAGCGTACATGTTCAGTGAAAGCGGCGTCCCATCAGGCACAACCATACTCGGTCCTAACGGCGAACAATTGATACTTGTCCTCCACAACTATGGCACCACGGCCAACCCAAACTACTATCTACAAGAGTGGAATTCATCACGATTGTGGGGCAATAACTATTCTGGTTCATCGACATCGCCACCAGTAATTCCACCGATAAGCACAGAAAACGGAATCTCAGCAGACTGGGCAGGCGGCAATATCACAACCTACTCCTATGGAATGCCCGGTGTGACGTATCTCCCAAGCATGTATGACTTCAACGTTTCCGTTCCATACCTAAACACTGCTGGATCAATCACTGCAGTCGGAGCCATCTACAATGATGTGCTGCTCATCGAAAATGGCAGTTTGCCGAACCCAGGAACCTTCATATTCGCTATGACTCCAGTAAGCAGTGCCCCATACGGATACGCTGCAATCAACATTGCCGAAGGCTCAAGCTCGTTAGGTTCGATAGCATGGCACCAGACCGAAACATCGCCATCAGGAAACATCACCGTCATGGAGGCTGGAATTGACACAGTAAACAAAGTCTTCGTTGAGTACTGGAGAGAAACCTCGCAATATGTAGGCTACAGCCTGACAACTGGAGCGAAACTTTGGGGCCCAACTGCTGAGCAAGCATACCTAGACTACTATGGCAGCCCAGCTTCAGGTACCTTAGCAAACGCCTTCGCATACGGCAAAATGTACACCAGTGCATACGCAGGCATAGTCTACTGCTATGATACAAAGACGGGCGACTTACTCTGGACCTACGGCAACGGCAACACAGATAACAACAGCACCAACTCGGGAATTGAAACTCCATTCGCTCGCTATCCAACTTTCATTAACGCCATCGGCAACGATCTAGTGTACCTTGTCACCACAGAACATACCATTGAAACACCACTCTTCAAAGGCGCAGTTGCAAGTGCCATCAACGCAACAACCGGCAAACTCAGTCTGGTCAGTATCAAGCTACACAGGCGAATTCGACGCGTTCAGCTATGCGGCAGCAGACGGGTACAACACATGGTTCAACGGCTATGACGACTCGATCTACACAGTCGGCAGAGGACCCAGCGCCACAACAGTCACGGCTTCACCAAGCGTTACAACATACGGAGACAATGTAATCATAAGCGGCACAGTCATGGATATTTCAACAGGCACAACGCAAAGCGAGCAAGCAGCGGACTTTCCACACGGAGTTCCAGTCAGCTCAGACGCAAGCATGACAGCATGGATGGGCTATGTCTACCAGCAGCAAGCAGAACCAACCAACTTCACAGGCGTACCCGTGGCAATCAGCGTCACAGACTCTAACCACAACACCAGAGTAGTAGGCACCACTACGACCGACGAAAACGGAGTATTCCACCTAACATGGACACCAGACATAACGGGCAACTACACAGTCTACGCTAACTTCTTAGGAACCAACGGCTACTACGGATCAAACGCAGAAACCTTCTTCAACATAATGAACGCGCCAGCAACAAGCGCACCGACAGCTACACCAGCCACTAACATAGCTTCCAACACCACCGTCGAATACGGAATAGCCGCCATCATCGTCGTCATCGTTATAATCGGCGCCATATTGGCAATGCTGACAGTCAGAAAAAAACAATAAGGTGAAACATATGAAATCAACAACACCTTCCTTTTTTTTGGTTCAAAAACAGACCTGGAAAACAAACGGGGCTGAGAAGGCTTTGGTCAATATCACAAAATTTCAATTGCAATAATGTGAATTTGAAGCATTTTTTCTTTCTCCTTAAAAAAAGATGCGCCAGAACCTCAGCAAACCCGCTTTTTCAGCAACTGACTTTATAATCTGGTAGACCGCGTTTCTACCGCTTATTGCTGTACCAATCAACAAACCTTTGAATGGCATTTGCTCTATGCGAAAACCTGTTCGTCTCTTCAATCGTCATTTCAGCAAACGAAATGTGGCTTCCAACTGGCTGGAAAACGGGGTCAAAACCGAACGCTGACTTGCCAACCGTCTTGCGCTCAGATAGTTTTGTCTTCCAAATACCAGAGAGTGGTTCGCAAGGTTTTGCAGCGGTGGCGTCACAAATCTGCTTATATGCTTCTATTTTGAATAATAAATCAGTCAGAAATCGGCATAACTTCGGGGTTTAAAATTATGAGTGAAGCAGTTCAAGCAACGGCTGAAAGGATAAGGAAATTGGAAGTTCAGGGCGCTCGAAACGTCGCGATAGCTGCCCTCAAAGCCATCCAAACGGCAGCGGAGACAACGAAGGCAAAAACCAAAAACGCCTTCTTAGGCGAACTCAAAGAAGCCCAAGCCGTCCTTTTCGCGTCGCGGGAAACTGAGCCGCTGATGAGAAACGCCCTGCGATACGTTATCCTGCAAGCCCAAGACAGCAGCACAGAAAAAGTCGACGCCCTAAGCGAGTTGGTAGCGTCCAACGTAGCTCTTTTCCTGCAGAATCTTGAGGCTTCAAGGGAACGAACCGCGGAAATAGGCGCCAAACGCATCCGCGACGGCATGCTGATTTTCACCCATTGCCACTCGTCCACCGTGACGCGCATGATTGCCAAAGCCAAGGCGGACGGCAAAAACTTCAGCGTCATCTGCACCGAAACCCAACCCGCCCTTCAGGGGAGGATAACGGCGCGGGAAATGGTTGAGCTTGGCGTTCAAACCATGTTCATTGTTGATTCCGCAGCCCGCTCATACATGGGCGACGTCGATGTCGTATTTGTCGGCGCTGACGCCATCACCTCTGAGGGCAACGTGGTTAACAAGGTAGGCACCAGCAGCATAGCGGTGTTGGCGCATGAAGCCAGAAAACCATTCTACGTCGTTTCGGAACTGCTAAAATTCGACCCAGAAACACTCGGCGGTGCCTACGAGCGCATTGAGCACCGCAACCCAGCGGAAGTCTGGAGCGAAGCGCCAAAGGGCTTATCGGTGCGGAACCCAGCCTTCGACGTTACGCCAAGCCGATACATCCACGGCATCATCTGCGAAGAAGGCATAATCCCGCCCCAATCAATAGTTGAAACAGTAAACCGAAGCTACCCATGGGTCCTTAAGCAACTTTAGGCTTTCCAGTGTTCCAACGCAGTTTTGAGTTCTTCATGTGTTCTAGCGTATTCTGCCAACGTTACCCCTTTTAAGACTGCGTCTACGGCTTGCCGCATGGCTTTTGCTCCCGCCACTGTTCCGTCTGGGTGACCGTGGATTCCGCCGCCCGCTTGGATGACTACGTCGTTGCCGAAGGTTTCAAGCAGCGCAGGAACCAGTGTCGGGTACAGTCCGCCTGACGCGACGGGCAGAACAGGTTTTAGGTTGGCGAGCGGGTTTTTGCATGCATCGATATTTTCGAGCACTTCAGCTTTTGTTTCGGACATTTTGCCAACTACCGTGCCAACGTGGAGCTGGTCGACGCCGATTAAGCGTGCCACCGACGCGATTGGGCGCATGGCGATGCCGTGCAGCTGGTTCTTTGTGAAAGCCGCGTGTCCTGCCCGATGAGCGTGAATGACAAGCTTGTAGTTTTGGTCTCGCAGCGTTTGCAGGGCTGACCAACCCGTGGTTAAGATGTCAACCATAACGTATTCGCCGCCTTGAGCGAGGACGGCTTCTGCGCGCTTGAGCATCAGGTCGGTTTCAGCTGTTATGTTGATCAGGTAGACTTTGCGTTCGCCCGTTTCCTCTTGCGCTTTGTCACGCTTGTCCAAAGTGTGCGCGAGTCGTTCTTCGAAGGGGTTGAACGTTTGGCTGCTCAGGTTTTCATCGTCTTTCACGACGTCGCAGCCGCCGCTCCATGCGTCATAAGCCACCTTCGCATGGTCTCGGGTGTTTAATCCGAGTTTAGGCTTGATTATTGTGCCGACAAGCGGACGCTCGGGGACTTTTAGGAGGCTGCGGATTCCCGCTATGCCGAAGGCGGGTCCTTTGAAGCTGCCTAGCAAGGCTTTTGGGAATTGGATGTCGAGGAGGCGCAGGTTTTTTAGAGCTTTGAGCCCGAAGACGTTTCCTGCCACGCTGCTCAGGATGTTGGGCATGTTGGCAGGTTCAAAAAGGTCAATCGGGTACGCGATTTTGATTGTGTTGCCTTCTACGCTGAAAACGTGGGCTGCCAGACGCTTCACGTAGGGCTTTTCGGTGGTGAGTTCTGTCCATGTGCCCACGCTGCTTTCTGCGGCGACTCCGCCTGCGGCTTCTTGGAGGCTGATGCCTTCGGGTTCAACGTAGAAGGTGCAGACCAAATCGGTTTCTTTAGGTTTATAAGCTGGGTCAATAAAGTCAAGGTACTTCAAAGCGTCCACTCTGGCTAGTTGGAACGGGTTTTTCCTTAAAATCTTTAACTATCCTTTTTCGAGCCCGCATCTGAGCTCAGTCAAGAAACCTTGACTTGGCTTAGTCAAGAATCCTTCACGAATAACCTTTTATCACTAATCAAAAGCATGATTGATTATGAATGGAATAAGCAAGAGTTTGGCCTTAATCGTCGTTCTAATTATTGCGTTTTCAAACCTGACGATAGTTAAGGTTGCTTTTTCTCAGGCAGCGCCAACGATTTCGCCACCAGAGTTCACGGTGAAGTATGACACAAATGCAAGTGATTACCCGCTGATAATGGGCAATATGGCAGGATTCATTATGCCTAATCACTTTTCCAACAACCAAACAGCAGTAATCATCATAAAAAACGAGCCTATCAACTCGCCGTCAAATAACACCTACTACTTCTACAACCTTAGAGTCAAAGACAGCACTGATTCAACTTGGGCAGAAATATACAATAACAACTTACAGGAGTCGCCCTTTGAATACACAATCATACGTGATAACGATAATTCATCAGCTGGCACTACATTAGAGTTCCAAGTGCAAGCTGTTCTCCAGAATGAGACCGTAACTTACTTCAATAATCTACTCCCAGGCTTTCCAGCTGTCTTTCAGCAAGACAACGTGGGCTATAAAGCAACTTGGACCGAAATCGCATCAAGCGACTGGAGCAATGTACAAACCTTGACTATTCCCGATGATCCAACAACTGTTGTTTCTTCGGTAACCATACCGGATTCGTCAACTACCCCGGGCAACTCGATAGATCCCCATTCTTCAAGTAGCCCCGAGAATTCTCAGACGCTCGCGTCCACTATTTCTTCAAATCCTTTGTCTTCACCCATCCTAACTTCCCCTCCGACACAAGTCATCGTTCAATCTGTGCCGACGTGGTTTTACTCTATTGTCATTATGCTGGTTGCTATCATAGTTGTCCTGCTAGGCATAATTGCTTTAACACAACGCAGGAACAAAGCAACAAAGAACAATACTTGAAAACAATTTTCCACGCCCTGTGTATATCCACCCCTCAACCTTATGTCTTAGTCAAGAAACTTTGACTGAGCTCAGTCAAGGAATCTTTACGAACAGCCTTTTATCCTCTGCACATTCCTAATAGTAAGCATGGGTAAAATCGGCAAAACTTCCGCATTACTCCTAACTCTTATTGTTGCTTTGTCATGTCTAACCGTGCTAACTGCTGAACCCATAAATGCACAATCAACTCCTATGCCGTCTATACCACAGTTCACATTGATGTTCCAAGATAATTCATACATTATTCAACCGACAACCGTAACCACAACTAACCCTTACACTGGAAACCAAACAGTCGTAGGCTCGACAATTGGCGCGTACATACATGACGCTTCAATTACAGTAAAAGTAACAAATCAGCCCTTCACTCCGTATATCGATACTAACAATAACACTGTACAATTGTATTACGGTATCCGGTGGAAAGGGGAATACACCGTTGCTTGGGAAGGTAGCGCTCAGGGTATTAAGGCTTCAAATAGCGACTACACTAACATATCGCTTGGTTTTACTAGCAACACCTACGATTATGACGATGCCGGATATGGCTATGCTGGACAAATCAATTGGCAAGCTCTTGGCAATCCTGTAGAGATTCAAGTAGAAGCAATCGTAGGATACATCACTCAGACGCAAAGTTCTCTACTGGAAAGCCCACTTCAGTCTTTCACAGCCGTAGCCTCAAGTGATTGGAGCAACACCCAAACAATAATCGCAAGCAATGCCTCCGCTTTACCGAACCCAACAATGCCTCAATCAACAGCCACCCCAAGTTCCATGCCGAGCTCCACCTCAACCGTTCCTGAGTTTTCTTGGTTGGTGATTGTGCCTTTGCTTCTTTCTGTCTTCTGTGTTGCTGTGATAGTTAGGCATCGAAAAAACAGCTAACTTGCAAGCTACAGGCATAAACTTTTGGAATATTCCAAAAGTTGCAGGCAAAAACCCACTGTTCTTGCGTTTACCCATTCAAAATCATCCAAAGAATCAAGCCCTAAACCAGAAAAGCAACCCAAAACAAACCCCACGCAGAACCCGCCGACGAGGGGAGGGGGTCTAGTATTTACATCAAAAAAACAAGGTAAAAATGGCTTCGGCAAACCCAATCCCGCCATAGCAGGATTGTTAAATCTTTAACTATTTCTAGGCTCCATCAATTGTAGGTGTGATTAGTATGGAGTTAACGGTTGAACTCTTACCTATATTTACGGGCGGAAGCAGAATTGCCCTCCTCAGCGAAGAAAGCGCCAGCTCCCTAGGCGTGCACAGTTCCGATAGGATACGGATAAAATGCGGCAACCAAGAATTGATTGCCATCGCGAACATCGCAGAGTTTTTTTCACGTAAAACCATCGGGCTCTATGAGGAAACCGCTAAGGCGCTTGGCGTAAAGGAGGATGAAACGGTTTCGGTGGAGTTGGCTCCGCTTCCTGAGTCGCTTTTCAACGTGAGGGCTAAGCTGCATGGAGAACGTCTGCGCGAGAACGATATCGTGACTATCGTTAGGGACGTGGTTGAGCGGCACCTAAGCACCGCCGAAATATCCGCTTTCTTAACCGCGCTTAGCATTCACGGGTTAAGTTCCAGCGAAAACGAGGCGCTATCCAGGGCTATGGTGGCTACGGGGAAAACGATGAGTTTCGGAGAAGGTCCCATCCTTGACAAGCACAGCGTCGGCGGGATTCCTGGCGACAAAACTTCGATGCTGGTTGTGCCCATCGTTGCCGCTGCGGGATACACGATTCCTAAGACTTCTTCGCGGGCAATCACTTCTCCCGCTGGAACCGCAGACAGAGTTGAAACCCTGTGCCCAGTAAACCTCGGCGTAGACGAGATAAAAGGGGTGGTGGCGAAGACGGGCGGGTGCTTGGTTTGGGGCGGTGCCTTGGAGCTTGCGCCAGCCGACGACCTCTTCATCCAAGTTGAGTACCCGTTGGGAATTGACCCAATGTTGCTGCCTTCGATTCTGAGCAAAAAGAAAGCCATGGGCGCCACACACGTCGCCATCGACATCCCCACAGGCATGGGCGCAAAAATCAAAACCCGAACCGAAGCCTACACGATAGCCTCGGATTTCGTGGACTTGGGAAAACGCCTCGGACTCAACATTCAATGCGCTTTAACCTACGGAGACCAACCCTTGGGCTGCGGCATCGGACCCGCATTGGAAGCCCGAGAAGCCCTAGCGACCCTCCTCGGAGGCGGACCACCCGACCTGCGCGACAAAGCCGTCAGCCTTGCAGGGATGCTGTTCGAGATGGTTGGAACCGAGAATGGGCGCGCCAAAGCTGAGGAGATGATTGATTCGGGTAAGGCGGCGGCGAAGATGCGGCAGATTATTGCGGCTCAAGGTGGAAACCCTAAGGTGATGCCTGACGACTTGCCTGTGGGCTGTGAGCATGTTGAGGTGAAGTCGGAGCGGGCGGGCAAAGTCATTTGGCTCAGCACCGACAACATCGTACGCATCGCGAGGGAAGCCGGGGCGCCTAAAGAGAAAGGCGCAGGCATGATTCTGCACGCCAAACTCGGAGAAGCGGTGCATCGCGACAGCATACTCTACGAAATTTACGCGGAGAAAAACAGCAAGTTAACGTCGGCGCTGGAGCTTGCCAAGACGTTGCCGCCTATTCTGCTCACCACCAAACCCGCCGAGAAGATGATTCTAGACCAGGTGCCTGAGAAGCTTGCACACGAAAAAACATTCAGCCTAGACAGGTAAACCAAAGCCCCGTCGAAAAAAAACCGCCAGCGATAGCCGCAGGGTCGCTTAGGGTCAAAAGGAACGGAAAGGAACGGGAAAGAACGGGGAACAACGAGAAGGAACGGGATTCAACGGGAAAAAACGTGACCTGCCAAAGCGCCCAACCCCAAACAAGTCAAGCAACCCAAAACACAAACAGCAAATTTCTATCTTGTGATTGCCCCACCTATCAAGCCGCCGACAGCTGCAATTATACCCGCGAAAACCGCCAGTATTATGTCTTTTACGCCTGTTTCTACGCCTTTTAGGGCTCCGAAGAACGCACCTGAAAACCCGCCTGAAATGCCGCCTGCAAACGCAAGCCCAACAAAGGCAACGACCGCGATTATCACAGCGCCGAAGATGCCTGCGAGGAAGCCTGCAGCTAACCCTTTAAAGATGCCTCGCGCGATAAGTCCAGCAACTAGACCGCCGACAAAAATAGCCAAGACAAGACCCACTCCATGAATGAAATAGCCTATAGCCAGTATAACCAGGAACCCGACGAAAGCGCCTAACCCTGTGCTTCCCAAATTAATTCAACCTTACAAGTTAAAGCTGGCTTGAACGCCTATAAGTTTTAGCCCAAACCCCTACAAAGACAACGCCCAGCCGTCGGCTTTTGAGGTTAAGCAAGGGCAACGCTGCATTTTGGGGCAGCGGTCAGGCATTTTTTGCCACCGAACATGCGTTAATTTTAATAAAGGGATGTTGCAAGTATCCATAAAAGCAAGACGAGCGCAGGAAGAAAATTAAGGGGTAGTTTCTGAGATTTGACAAAGCGCCAAGCCGTTTGGGTAATGACTAAAAAGGTATTCAGTCTAACCCTGATTCTAAACGCACTCATAACGATAACCACGTTAGCAGGCATCCTCTACGGCTTTTACTTTGTTTGGCCAGGTTGGAAACCATATTTCCCTGACCTAATCAGCGGCAACATTTTCCTGATCGCGGTGATAGCTGCACTCATCAACATTTTCCCAAGCGCAAGCATCGGGCGCAAATTGCACACGGGACGATTCCTCTTCCACCACTACGTTTACGGCTTCTTTGTGCTATTCTTGTCAAGTTTTTATGTCGTGGCGTTTACAGCTTTCACATCAATTAGCGGCTTGGTCATGCTCTTTCTAACCAACAATGCAAGCATAGCTGTTAACACAGGAAGATTCTTCATGTTGACGGGATTCACGCTGGTTCTCGACGACTTACCCGACGTGTCAAAACGGGTTGAATCGGCATTAAACAGGGTGAAATCTCAAGCCTGCAGGGTACGTCCAGTCTTCCATTACCTGCAGTTTATCACGGGAGCCATCACATTCTACATCGTTATCGCCATAGCTGTCTTTGAAGTCTATCATCCGTCCACAAACATCGCCAACTATCTAACCATGGGCACACTGCTGGTGACGAGCATCACGTCGTTTGCCTGCGTGAAAAGAAAATCATGGCTTAAAATTACGCCGCCAGAAGCTTGCCAACACTAGTCTTTTTGCTTAACGATTTCTTTGCCTATCTCTTCAAGCTGCGTCTTTGTGAAGGCTACAGCACTTCTTTGTGAAGCTATGTGGTTTGGAAGCTGCGGAAGCTTAATAATGGGAACGGTGGGGTTGTTCAAGTGTAGGGTGACATGGTTGTTTGTGAAGACCACTATGCCTTCAACCCAGACCCCGCCAAGCTTCAGAGACGGGGAAGAATGAATTAGATGTTTTATTTTGGAGGCGTTCCGCTTCACCTGCAAGCTTGGGCTGCTTTTGAAGTGGGGTTTGCCTGCCCGTTGCCACTCGTCGCCGTAACAGGTGATTTCGCCGTTCCAGTTCTTCGTCTCCAACACGAAGATGCCTGTTGGACCCAAAATGATGTGGTCGATGTCTCCGCCGCCCCCACGCAGATGCAAGTCATTTAAAAGGATATAATCGTCGCTCAATTTGCTGCTGAGTAGTTTGGTTACTTGTTTTTCGCCTGCCCAGCCGCCGCTGTAAATTCGGTATTTACGCAGGTAATAGTAGAATGCAGGCAAAGGCGCAAGGGACACAAGCAGCCCAGCCGCATCTAGAAGGCTTAGGCTAAAGGAGTAAACCACGTTTAAGCAGACGGCGGAAACGATTAGGAAGAACACGAATAGGCACAAGGCTGCTTTCGCCAAGTTTTTTCTAACCTGGTTTTTCAGGTAACTGCCTGACCCTTTCATCTTCCTCAACGAATCCACCGCTCCATGACCTTTTCGTCCTAATGCTATATTACCTTTGCATTTCTCGCAGGTCAAATGGGTACAATCAGCAATCTTTATAATCGCTTGCATTCAATGAAGCAAGCATGTCCGCTGAAAAAGGAAAAACTGCTCATGGAAAGCTTTTCCTTCCCGCTTTGGGACTTGCAGTCTTCTCTGCGTGGCTCGTCACAGTCACGTTTGAACTCAACCTAATCGACATCGCTCACAGTTTCCATGTCCAAGTAGGCATAGCAGGCTTCACCGCCGCAGTCGGCTCCATCTCAGGCATCGCCGCTGGGTTGCTACTGTCCGTCCTAAGCGTACGCGTAAACCATAAGCTGCTGCTCATGACAGGGTTAGGTTGCACTTGTCTGGCTGCAATCGGATTCTTCCTAGCGCCGACTTTTGATTTGCTGCTGGTTCCCAACATCGCCGTGGGCGCTGGAATCGCAATGGCCACCGCGATGGCTTACTCGTTAATCGGCGATTTCTACCCGCTTGAAAAGAGGGGAAGAGCAATCGGCGGGATAGTTGCAGCCACCGCCCTAACATACATCATCGGAACCCCCATAATAGGGGTGATTGCAAGCCTCAGCGACTGGAAGGCAACTCTAATCTGGTTTTCGCTGCCCGTAAGCTTGGCAAGTCTGCTGTTAGCGTTCGTGGCGATTCCAAACAAGACAAACCAGACGTTACCCGCCACTAGAGAGCCGTTCTTCGAAGGGTGCAAGCAGGCAATTCTAAATAGGTCGGCAGTTGCCGCGTTGTTCGTCACGATGTTCAGTATGGCTGAGGGGTCAATCGCCTTCTACGCCGTCTCGTTCTTCCGCACACAATTCGCCATATCAGTAGAGCTCGGCTCTATGGTTATTCTGGTTGGAAACGTTCTTTCGGCTACAGGTGGGGTTGTGGCTGGACTTTTCGTGAACAGGGTAGGCCGCAAAAACCTGGGAACCGTAACTTGCCTGCTTGCGGCGTTGCTCACGTTGACATTCTCTTTCATGCCCACATTCGAATTGTCCTGGGTGCTTAATGCTCTGCGCTTCTGTTTCGCGGGCATGTCGTTCACCGCAGGCGGAAGCTTAGTTATCGAGCAACTACCCAAGTTCCGTTCAACCATGATGTCCCTCAACACGACCTTCATGAATCTCGGAATGCTTCTGGCGTCCCTGGCAGGCGGAGTAGCCCTCGACCTATACGGCTACCAAAGCCTCGCGTTGATTCTCGGCGGCTTAGGCGTGCTTGGCTCCGTTATCTGGATAACCCTAGTCAAAGAACCAATCAAAAATCCATAAAATCGTCAGAAGGAAGAAAAAAGAATGCTTAAGCGCAATGTATAGAGTGCTTCTATGCTTGAAGCGATAAAGATTAAGCCAAATATGAGCAGGCGGACAGCCGCTTTACCCAGAAATCACCCTGGAAATGCAAAAAACGCATGACAGCAAACCCAAAGACCTGCTATGGTAGAGGAGAAGATTTCGCCATCCGACGTGAAACGGTTCGCCTTTTGCGTTGGATAATTTGCGTTCGATTATTTCCGATATTTGTAAAGTTATGAATTTTGTGGTTCCAAGGTAATGAGATTTTCTTTCTACTACAAAATATTACAAGCGCTATAAAGCATGCAGAAAGCGCGGCGAATGCACCATAGGTATATTCAGGAAGGACAAGGAAACCGCCTCCTACGGTTACGGCATTATTAACGAGAACATCTATGCCTACGTCATATCTGCCGTTGCCGTTTATGTCAATTAGAATATCATATTGCCCGGGTGATGCATTAGGATAGACGCTTGTGATGGCAATATTGCCTGAAATATCGGTCGTCACGCTGGTTGCTGTACTTGGCACAGTTGGAGTAACGGCTTCACAGTCAGTCCAATCTGTTTGATGCTGAACAATATCCATCGCATAGCTTTCGGACTTTTCAAAGTCAACACCTTTTAGGTATACAGTTTCGCCTGAATTGAATATGTTTTTTTGCGTACCAGTTATATCGCATGTGGTAAGCTTAGAAGCAAGACCCCTTTCAGCGTCAACTTGAATTTGCTCAGATGTTCTAGCGCAGTTATAGATTTTAACTTCGTCAATTATTCCAGCGAAGTATGTCCATGACCAATCTCCGTGACGACCTATTTGAACTGGAAGGCTATTGCTAAGGGTCGTTTGAGGAGTGCAACTGCCAGTAAGAACCTGTTGACCATTCACATACATAGCGTAACTATTGCCTGACCAAGTTGCAGCCAGATGGTACCATTTGCCTACTTGCGTGATTAGTTGAGAAGATTGTCCGCCAAGAATTGCTACTCCGTTGTCAGTCTCAAAAAACAATCGACCACTATCAACAGTTCCAAGGAAATACTCCGCGTTTGTTGGAGGAGCCCAACCATCACATTTGCTGATTATACCGTTTGGTCGGGATGGGATACTATCTTCTTGAACCCAAGCTTCTAATGTTATCTGTGAAAACCCAGTCAAAGTCGGATTGTTCGGTACTTCAACCCAGCTATCAACACCGTTAAAATGTAGTGCCCCATCAATTTTTCCTGTAGTCCACGTTGCATCGTAAATTATGCCGTTGTTTCCGTTTCCCGAGGAATCATAAGCCACATTGCCTGAGTCTTCATCAAACTTCCAATAACCCACTAGTCCTGCATTGGGATTGGCGTAATCATTTTGAATATCCGTTGGGCTTCTTGCATAATTGTAGATTTTAACTTCATCTATTGCTCCATTAAAGTTATTATCATACCCCAATGAATGAGCGCCGATTGTAAGAGGGAAACTGGTTGGGTAATTTAAATTGCCTGAGAGGGCCTTGGTATTTTGCAGAGAGCCGTCAACATAGATTTTGAGGTTACTTCCATCATATGTGCCTGTAAGTTGATGCCATACACCTGCCTGCCAGTGACTAGTAGTTGTGGTGACTCCCTGCCAGTTTAGTCCTTGGAGAATAACTGCGAACCATATTCTGCCGTCATTGGGGTTGACCTGAAAAGTGTACTCATCTCCTTTATCAATAATGCTCGTAATTCGATTTAGGCTGCCGTCCAAAGTAACTGTCGGTTTAATCCAGCACTCTAAAGATATTGCATTCCCCTGAACAGCAACGCTTGGAGAAGTTGGAATAGAAACGTAGTCTTGAGAGCCATCAAAACTTAAGGCATTCGCAATAATTCCCTTAACCCAATGAGGCGCATAGCCAATAGTCCCAGTGTTCCCATTTCCACTGCTGTCACTCACGGTAGTTCCTAAGCCTTCATCAAATTTCCAATAACCAAATAGCCCTGAAGATGGGACTGTATCTGCTATAACTTTAGAAGTTGGTATTATTAGCATTGATGCACAAAGTACTACGAGAATAAACGTTGCTAGTGGCTTCTTCACTGCTCTTTCCCCTGTTCTTTTCCCGCAGAAAACTATACCAAATGTTGTATTTTGTACTTTTTTAACATAGAAATGATAAGAAAAGCTTCGCTTCAACTCAAATTTTTGATATTAAACGCTATGGTGTGCCGCAAATAAGCGCAAATAAGTTAAAAAACAAAAGAAATTGAGAGTCTTTACACTTTTTTATTTCTTATTTGTTAGGTATTCGTGCATTGCTTTTGCTGCGCGTTTGCCTGCGCCCATTGCGCTGATGACTGTTGCTGCGCCTGTGGCTACGTCTCCGCCTGCGTAAACGCCGTCTAAACTGGTTTTGCCTACTTCGTTAACGCATATTGTTCCGTGTCTGGGGTCGCTTTGTAATCCGTCGGTGGTTCGCTGTATGATGGGGTTGGGTGTTTGACCGATGGCGATGATAACTGTGTCAACGTCCATTGTAAACTCTGACCCTGGAACTTCTCGGACTCCGCGTCTGCCTTTTGCGTCGGGTTCGGTGAGCTCCATCGCTATGCATTTCATGCTTTTGACCCAGCCGCTTTCGTCGCCGTAGAATTCGACTGGTGCACCGAGAAACTTGCAGACCAAGCCTTCTTCTTCGGCATTCTCGACTTCTTCATGTCTTGCAGGCAACTCAGCACGCGAACGCCTATAGAGTAAGCAAACTTCAGCGCCAAGGCGCATGCTGCTTCTTGCGCAATCCATAGCGACGTTTCCGCCGCCGATTACGACCACATGTTTACCGATGCGTATTGGTGTATCATAGTCCGGGAATTGGAATGCTTTCATGAGGTTGACGCGAATTAGGAACTCGTTAGCTGAGTAGATTCCGCCCAGATTCTCTCCTCCGCAGCCTGTGAATTGTGGTAACCCTGCACCGCTGCCGATGAATACTGCGTCGTAACCGTTTTTCATGAGTTCTGGGATCGTGTGGATTCTACCAACGAGGTTGCCGAGCCGCAAGTCAACGCCGAGTTTCTGGATGTAGGCTACTTCATTTTGCACTATTGCTTTGGGTAAACGGAACTCTGGAATGCCGTAAGATAACACTCCGCCACCGACATGCAACGCTTCAAACATTGTGATTTCGTGACCGAGCTTTACAAGGTCAGCTGCCGCGGTTAAACCGGCTGGACCGGCACCGACTATTGCTACTTTCTTGCCTGTTGGTACTGCTTTGGGTGGAAGTGCATAGCCGTTATCTCGTTCCCAATCTGCTAGAAACCGTTCTAAACGTCCGATGCTAAGCGGATCGCCCATTTTGCCTATGACACATTTACTTTGGCATTGTACTTCTTGGGGGCAAACACGTCCGCAGACAGCTGGCAAAGCGTTCTTGGTCTTTATCAATGCGATTGCTTGATCGTATTTCTTTTCTCTGAGCAGTTTTATGAAGCCGGGAATTGGGACTTCTACTGGGCAACCAGTCATGCATTGAGGCTTAGGACACTGCAGACATCGGCTTGCTTCTTCTTGCGCTTCCGCTTCATTGTAACCTAAAGCAACTTCACTGAAGTTTTTAGCCCTAACTTTAGGCTCTTGCTTAGCCATCTCAACTGCTTTCTTGTTTAATTTCGGTTTAGGCTTAACTTCTGCCACACTTACAACCTCCACGCATTTCCCACAGTACTGAACTTAACCTTTCTTCAGGCAACATCGTGCGCTGCCTCAGAATCAACTCGTCAAAATCGGTTTGGTGACCGTCAAATTCTGGTCCATCAACGCAGCCGAACAGCATTTTGCCGCCGACTGTAACTCGGCATACACCGCACATCCCCATACCGTCAATCATTATAGGCGTTAAAGTCACGATTGTCGGTATGCCGTAGGGTTTGGTGATTTCGCTAACATCCTTCATAAGAATGACTGGACCCATAACTACGCAGCGGTCAAACTTTTCTTTCTTAAGCAACTCTTTGAGGAAGTCTAACCCTTGGTAACCGGCTGATCCGTCGTCCGTTGCAATGTATACTTTGTCACTGTAACGTTTCGCTTCATTCTGCATCATTATGAACTCTTTTGTTCGCGCACCAAGAATCGTTGTTACGTTGTTGCCTGCTTCCTTCATGGCTTTAGCTTGCAGCAGCAAGGGTGCAATCATTACGCTTCCGCCGACGCAGAGAACTTTGCCGAATTTTTTGACTTCAGATGGGTTGCCAAGTGGGCCTGTGACGTTGTCGATGCATTCGCCCTGGTTTAGCAAGCCCAGTGCTTTGGTGGTTTTGCCGACTTCATGGAAAGCAAACGAAACCGTTCCTTTCGTCGTGTCGTATCCAGCGATTGTCAGAGGTATCCGTTCGCCTTCTTTACCGTTTATAACTATTAGGAATTGCCCAGCTTGCGATTTAGCTGCAACATCTGGAGCTTCAACTTCGAACAGTTTTATTTTCGGGGCAAGTTCTTTTTTAGTAACTATTTTGTACGTTTTGCTTTCGCCTCCACGGTTATTTCACGTTTTGGTAACGCAGAGATTTTTTTGTAGAAATCATCCAGTTTCTGATTGAATTCGTCAGCGCATCTGGGTGACTCCTCGTATATTGTGAATCGTTCAAGCAGATTGTTCTTTTTCAGCACGGTGAATAACGCGGCTAAGTTGCGCTCTGCGGTTGCTCTGCCTTCTTGAAGCTTACAGTCTTGTGCTGAGCAAACTACTGCCATGACGCCGTCGAACCCACAGTTTAACGCGTTAACGACGTGAACGGGGTCTAAAGATTTGAAGCATGGAACTTCAAGAGCTAACACATTTTTGCCTGCAAAGACGCTGTTGGGGTTGTCTAAAGCTGAAAAGTTTGACCATTGACAGACGAATGCGAGGACTGCTGGACTCTGGTTTTTGGCTTTTAACTTTGCAAGTGAATCAGCGTAGCGGTTAACAACCTTTTCAAATTCGAATCCTTTTACTTGAATAGCGTGGTGTGGACAAACCAGTTGGCATGCGCCGCAGCCTACACATTTCTCAACGTTTACTTTCGGGGTGGCGAAGGATTCAAATTCAATTGCTTTGTAGGGGCAGATGAAGATGCATTTATCGCATCCGACGCATTCCTGCACATCGTAGACTGCTTTACGAGAGAACTTCACGACCTTAACTGCGTTCTCGTCGAAGCCCAGTTGTTTTAGAACGTCTCTGGCTAAAACAAGCCGGCGAGTGTTGATTTTTGCACCTTCTTTATTTCTGCAGAACTGGTCTTCACATTGAACCGAAACAATATTTTTTACGCCTAAGCTTAATGCTTCAAAAACAAAATCGGTTGGAACTCTACCTGCGCAGGGTAAACGCAGTGCAATGTAATTGCCGACTTTCAATCCTTGCTCCTTAAAGATATCATGTACTTCGCCCGTTGAAGGTGAGTTTCCGCGGCACATCAAGACAAGGGTGTCAACGTTTTTGGTTTTTTCAAGCGCCTGTTTAACGAAGTTTGACAGGTTATCGTAAGTGTAATATTGCGATTTGATAGCTGAACTTGGACAAGCACTGTAGCATATACCGCAGACTTGGCATTCTTGGCTGTTGACTTCCACTTTCCCAGCTGAGTCGCGTTTTATTGCATCATAGGGGCAAATTGACTGGCAAACGTAACATCTGCTGCACAAGTCTTGGTCGATTTCTACTACAGCGAGACATTTTTCACTCATTCTGAAGCCTCTTTTCATACACCGCTGCTACTTTAAACTGATCGTTTAAAGCTGATTAAACGCATGCAAAGGGTTTTAGAATGATATAATCCTTTCCCCGAATTTTCCGCAATATTCAATATATTTTTCCCGCCATCATTTCCCTCTTCAGAGCCTTCTTTCTGGGAAGTTGAGACTGATTACACCTTTCCATACAGTTAACTGAGCAAACCGTTGCGTCGTTAGGCGTTTAATCTAAGTCGGTGCGTTTTGAGGGAGAACCCTGTTTTCACCTATTTTCTGTAGTACGGTCTTCGAATGTAGCTGTAGGCTTCGAGGGCTGCAGTGATGCCTTGACCGACCGCTGTGCCTACCTGCTTAATCGGCTGGTCCGTAACGTCTCCGGCGGCAAACACACCTAAAAGATTTGTTTGCTGTTTCACGTCGACTTTGATGTACCCATGATCATCGGTCTCTACCCCGGCTGCTTTAGCGAGCTGGCTATTTGGTGCTTCGCCGATTTGTACAAAAACCGCGTCCACCGCCAACTCACTTGTTTTGCCTGTCATGTTGTCTGAGTAGGGATACAGTTCTGACTTGTTTGTCGCCTTTGATTTCTTGAACTTCAGTGTTCCACATAACCGTAACGTTGTTCTTGGAAGATATGTCCGTGACTAAGCTTTCCTCCGCCCGGAAGGCTTGCTGTCTATGAATCACGACGACTTGGGCCGCTAACCCTGAAAGATAAAGAGTCGTTATGCAAGCAGTGTTTCCGCCCCCGACGACTAGCACTCGCTTGCCCTTAAAGAAAGGTCCATCGCATATGCCGCAGTAGCTGACGCCTCTGCCTTTGAATTCGTTTTCGCCTTTAACACCGATCTCCCGGTAGTGTGATCCTGTTGAGTAGATGATTGCTTTGGCTTTGTATGTTGCTGCCGAGGTTTTAACTGTCTTCTCTTCGCCCTGCAACTCCAATTCACTTACGGGTTCCAGCTCGTGGATGGTGGCGCCGACCTTTCTGCAGTGAGAAGCCATTTTTTCAGCAAGCTCTCCTCCGCTGATTTCAGCAAACCCAGGGTAATTAACAACCGTGGATGCATCGGCGATTGTTCCTCCCGGAAGTTTCTCATCTAAAATTAGGGTTTTGAGTCCGCTTCTTACAGTGTAGATTCCGGCGGATAACCCCGCGGAGCCAGCGCCGATTATTATTACATCCCAGTTCGCCATAAACACGCATCTCTTTAAGGAATAAGGGTTTAGGGCGGTTTATGAATTGTTCGATTCTTTTTTGCCGTTGCCAATAAGCTGATAAAGGTGAGTAGATTTATTTGTTTTAGATAATGTGTTTTGAGGTGTGGTTTTGGCTAGGTTCAGGTGCACTGTTTGCAACTACATTTATGATGAAGCAAAAGAAGGAATGAAATTTAACGATTTGCCTAAAGAATGGGTTTGCCCAGTTTGCGGAGCCCCCAAATCATCTTTTGTCATGTTGACGGAGACCATTGAGAAGAAAACAGAGAAAAAGATTGAACACACTGTTTCAGAAGTTCTGATAAACCAGATTGCCGAGTGGGGCGTCCAGTACGTTTTCGGTATCCCCGGTACTTCAACTTTGGGCGTCGTGGATGCCATCCGCAAAACCGACGGAAAAGTCAAGTACATTCAAGTTCGGCATGAACAGACCGCTGCGTTTATGGCTTCAGCCTATGGGAAACTAACTGGGCATGTTGCGGCTTGCCTAGGTATTTCTGGTCCAGGCGCGACGAATCTGGCTACTGGCCTCTACGATGCGAAGCTGGATCATGCGCCTGTTCTGGCGTTGACTGGTTTGGTGGCTAGGCAAATGATTGGTCCCGGCTCGATACAGGAGATTGACCAGTACGCCTACTTTGAGCCGATATGCGTCTTCAACAAGATCCTTATGGCTGAAGAGCAAACCACCATGCTGGCTACTCTGGCGATTAAGCACGCACTTTTAAATCAAGGCGTCTCCCACATCGGGATCCCAAACGACGTGCAGAAGCTGCCGTACGAAGCCGACATCTTGCCGTTTGAAGGCAGAATGCCTAATCTCGCCTATGGGCAGGAAGAATGGCTGATTGAGAAGGCAGCAAAACTTGTCGACCAAGCCGCGCGGCCTGTGATTCTTGCAGGTTTCGGCGCACGGGGCCAAGGCAGCAAACTGCTAAAGTTGGCAACGAAGATTTCAGCGCCCATCATGACAACATTCAGAGCTAAAGGCGTCGTGGATGAGTATGATCCGCTGAGCATCGGCTGCCACGGCGACCTCGGATCAACCGCTTCCGCAGAACTAATGGGGAAAGCAGATTTGCTTATTGCGATCGGTTCGTCGTTTTCAGATTTGAGCCATATTCCCCGGAAACGCACGGTGCAGATTGATATTAACCCGCTTATGATTGCGCGCAGGTACCCTGTGGAGGCATCTTTGCTTGGCAACAGCGCTGTGCTTATCCCGAAGTTGACGGTGCGGGTTCAAGAGAAGAAGAACGCAGCTTACCTCGAGGAAGTTGCCCGTTTGAAGCAGCAATGGCTCAGCCAAGTGGAGAAGGAAGCTAACCCCACCGTGAAGCCGATTAGACCCCCCTACATAATGAAAGTGTTAAACGACAAGCTTGCCGATGACGCCGTGATTTCATTGGATGTCGGCGAGAACTGCTGGTGGTTCGGCAGAAACTTCAGGATGCATAGGTCGCAGAAGATGGTGATGTCTGGAACTTTGGCGACGATGGGTTTCGGGTTGCCTGGGGCTTTGGCTGCGGCGTTAGCTTACCCTGGCAAGCAGATTGTTTGTTTGACAGGTGACGGCGGCTTAACGATGGTTTTAGGTGACTTCCTGACCGCGCTGAAGTATCAGTTGCCCATCAAAGTCTTCGTCATAAACAACAGACGCCTCGGCATGATCATGCAAGAACAGAAAGTTGAAGGCTACGAAAGCTGGCAAACCGACCTATTCGACTTCAGCTTCGCCGATTTTGCAGAGCATGCAGGGGGCTTTGGCATCAGGGTTGCTGAACCAGGCGACCTTGAAGCAGCGGTTGACAAGGCATTAGCATCTGACAAGCCAGCCATCGTTGACATAGAAACCGACCCGCGAAGATTTTGAGGCATAAATTGGGCTGACTTGTAGTTTTTGTGGTGGTTTTTGGTTGTAAATACTATACCCCCTCCCTCGGTAGGCGGCTTCTGCGTGGGGTCTGTTTTGGGTTGCTTTTTTGGTTTAGGCTTAAATCCTTTAAGATTTTGAGAGCTAAAGAAACAGGGAAAACCATTGTTTCCGCTTGAAGTTTTGTAATATTACAAAAGTTTGCTGGAAACCCTGATGGCATCAATCAAACAACATCTCGCGCAAAGCAGCAATCGTTTAGGGTTGCTTTTTCCTAGTTTAGAGCTTGAATCTGGTTTAGGTTAGATGGCAAAAAGCTACCAGAAGGTGAACGCATAAGAAAGATGGAAAAAGCTGGCAGGAGTTTGCGGAGGCTCCTGAGGACTCTGCGGCTGCGTTTGGTTTTGCTCGTCTGGCTTAGGCTTCTTTTCTCTCAGCTGCGGCAGAACGAACTCTACCACTGCAATCACCAAAATAAGTGCGACGATTACTGGCAGACCCCACTTGTTATCATGCACAAAGATTGTTACCCACCCAAACCATGGAATACGCATATCCACCTTGCCAACCACGTAACTCGCAGGTACTCCCGGCGGATTGTAGCTGTCCCACACGTCGTAGCCTGATTGTGGTGTCTGCGGATACGGGTTTCCGTTGCCATCACCTTTTGTGATGAAGTAAAGTTTGCCGTCGACTGTTTCGGTGCGGACGATGCGGTGCACAATCAAAGTGTCATACTGGCCAGGTTCAGGGTCATGGAAGACTATTATGTCGCTGTGGGGGTAATTCGTTTTTAAATCCTGAAGTTTGACACCCTGCACGATTATGATGTCGCCCACGCTCAGGGTTTTGTCAAACGGCGTGGCGATGGTTAACCAGAAGTTGTAGTCGGCTGCGTCATAAGGGATACTCATGCTGCCGCTTACCACAGTCAACGCTGGATCAGGCGTGTTCAAAGCTGACCGCAAACCGAAGAACAAGCCGAAAACCACCGCAATAACCAATACTATGGCGACCGCAGTTTTGAAGTACTCATTTTTCCAAACGTTTCTTACAGTCGTCAAGTGGTTACCTCGCAACAGGAACTTTTAAGTAGAGTTATACGTAAAACGTCACGGTTAAGCATTACGGAAACATAAGAGAAATTGCAAAAGTAAATTTTGCAAGTCTCAGCTTATTTTTTCTGCTTGACGATGTAGACTTCTCTGTTTCGGACTCTGAGGGCTACGTTGTATTTTCTGTTCGGCAGCTTGTTGTATGACTTAACTCTGAACGAGAATGGCGCGTACAGTGACCTAACTGTTTTGCCTTCGACCTCGACTTTGAACATTTCCTCTGGGCTTTCAATAATCTGCTTGAAAACGGTGTCGTACTCGGGAATTTTGACTCTTTTTCTTCCTTCAGGTATTTCTTTTACGGGGGTGGCTTTTGCGACGATTTTTTTATTGATGGTTTTTTCTGGATTAGACATTTATTTCACTAAGTATAATATTGTATGCATTGCTATATAACACTATATCACTAACGGCACTAAAATAACAATGACTTAACACATTTTATAACAGTTAATACATTGACGTTAATAAGAAGCTAGTATAAGCGGAGCCAATCTAATTCAAATTTCGCGGTTTTATTTTATTTGGGAAAACCCAATCTGCCCAGCTACGCAAATCCCATGAAAGAACCAGAGAAGGCTCCACGTAACAATGAAGATTGCATTTTACACAATCCTGCATGGCTTTCCAATCAAAATTTGAAGTTGCCGATTTAATGCTGTTCTCAAAAACAGAAACACCTGTCTCATACTGATTATGAACGTAACATGGCAGAACCAGCCGTCCGTCGGTGCCAATATTAATGATGGACCAGGGTTTGCATTTCCAGTTCTTTTCCTTAGCTATCACTTTAAAATAACCAGTCGAGTTCATAATCGGGTAGCCTTTTTTCTTTAATTCAATAAGCTCTTTGGCGACCTTTCTGATTTCGGCGGTTTGAGGTGCAGATGCATCAGCGCTACGGTATTCGTGCCCAACCGACAAAACTATTTTCACGCCTAAATCCTTAGCCAGCCTCACCAAGTCCGGCACATCTTGGACGTTATCAGCCATAACGGTCGTGTTGATGGTTATCGAAACCTTCTCTTTTGCTTCAGTTATGCCTTCTACCGCTCTTTTGAAACAGCCGTCAACACCTCTAATCATGTCATGAGTTTTCTCCAGACCATCTAAAGAAACAAAGAGGATGCCGCTGATAAATGGGGCTATTTCATCTACCCTTGATTTGAGCAGCGTGCCGTTGGTAATAATGTTGGTATGCAAAGGCAGAGAACGAGAATAGGCCAAAATTTCAGGCAGGTCTTTTCTTAGGAGTGGCTCTCCCCCTTCAAACGCAACGGCACAGACACCTGAATCGTATAGTTGCTTTAGAATTTCTTTTTCTTTTTTAGTGCTTAAATTTTCGCTGGAACGTCTCCAAAAGGGACACATTTTGCATTTAAGGTTACAGTTATAGGTTAATTTATGTCCACCAAATAATGGCGTTTTTACTCCGATCGAGTTTAGAATTAACCCACGGTACAATCTCAAGCCAATTCGAAAGGTTTCTTGATACCTGATAGCCTTGTTAGCCAAAAATGTCAACCTTAACCGAAATTATTGCCAGTGAAAGCCCTACGCTTCGCGCTTAAAAACAAAAAAGTAAATAACCTATTTAGGGTTATCTGGACACACAGTTTTCTTGGTGTTGTTTTATCGACGATTAGCATTGTCAATTTACAGTACGAGTGGAGCTTGCAGAACGTTAAGAGTCGCGGTTTTTCCAAGACGCACCTGTCTTTCGCCCTTAAATGTGGAAACTGAAGCGTTCTTAATCTGCACAGTGTCTCCTACGGCAAGATTGTCTGCTTGCTCATTCCAAAGGCAGAGCTTGATTTTCCCGGTCTCGTCAGCTATCCAAGCATTGGTTACTTTGGCGCTGTTTCCGTAGCGCGTTTGAACTATCGAGGGCTTTTGAGTTTCAAGAACTTTGGCTTCCAAGTTGACTTTTTTCATTCCATGGCGAAGGTTTTGTACTTCCATAGACATTTTGGGCGAGGTGTTCTGTTTGTTCATCTGCCGACGTATCTTGTCGGTGTCCATCCAGCTTTCAAAACTGATGTTTTTTCTAAGAAGAATTTCCTCAGCAATCCGAAACTGAACAATTACCTTAGTGTTTTTGGTGATTAGGAAGATAGCTTCGCCCTTTATGGTACCACGATATTCTACAGCTAAAGTTTGGCAGTTTGCTTTTCCTTTTTCTTTGGCTTCAACCATGGCGCGATGAAGCTCTGGAAGGTAGACACCTTCTTTTACTGAAAGAGAAGCGAGATACTCCATTATTGTTGTCTTTTTCTGATTCAAGTTCTTGACTCCATGATTGTATTTTGCCAGAAACTATGGTAAATCAAAGTTCGGCGTAGGGATTACCCTTCTTCAATAAATTCCCCACAAACAAGTGATATGTGCTGTTTTAGTATATAGGCTAGTAACCTAAGAAACGGTTTCTCTCCATGCAATTCCCAATTTTAGAACCCATTTAGGCGTGGTTGGCATCAAAATACATGGAAGAGTCCAACAAAATTGGTTGGCAAGTTCGGGCATGTTTTTATCTGATGCCTGATTTAGGCTTCGATATAATTCAGAAGGGAGCTTTTATGAAAAGTATAGCGTTGGTTGCACATGACAATAAGAAGAAGGATATTGTTGAATGGTGCGATTTCAACAAGGGAACGCTGTCAAGCCACTTTCTTTACGCAACTGGAACCACGGGTCAGCAGATAATTGACAAAACAGGGTTGCAGATAAGTTTGCTGAAAAGCGGACCCTACGGCGGAGACATGGAGCTTGGAGCCTTGATTGCCAACAACAAACTGGATATTCTGATTTTCTTTTGGGATCCTTTGGAATCTCAACCGCACGATGTTGACGTAAAAGCGGTTCTCAGATTGGCAGTTTTGTACAATGTTCCCACGGCTTGCAACAGAGCGACAGCTGACATGATAATTTCCAGCCCCATGTTCAACAAGTAGCAATAGGCTCTGAGACAAACCTCAATGTTTTTTGTTTGCGGTCTCTATTTCTTGGGCGTAAGGATTGCGGTTGCGTAGTTTTTGTCTTGGAAATATTTGTTTGCGACTGCCGTAAGGTCTTGCGCGGTCAACGAATTTATCTTGTCGATGTAATCCACTAATGAATTCTGGTTTTCGAAGAGAATCTCTTCGTAGGCGAGAAGTCTGGGCAATTCATGAGAACTATCAACTACCCTGAACAAGTTTCCAATCAGCAAATTCTTACTTTTATCTAGTTCGTTTTTTGCCGAGGGTTGGTTTTTGATTTTTTTCAGCTCTTTCCGAATCAATTTTTGGGTAATATCAAGCGACTTGTTTCTAACTGCACAGCCTACGGAGAAGTAGCCGTAATCCAAACCTGAAACATTCTCGGCGCCAAAATCGTAGGTTAAGGCTCTTTTCTCGCGTAACTCCACAAACAGCCTGGAGCTTTCGCCCATTCCCAAAAGTGCTTCTATCAAATCCAAAGATGGCGTATCATGATCTTTCGCTGGAGCCGTTCTAAAACCAAAACTTAGGTAGGCTTGAGATAACCCTGATTTTTTGATTACTGCTTCTTTTTTGGGTACGCTATCTTCAGGCTTACGGTTCCTTCTTAAAACTGTACCTTTGTTGCCCTTGTCTTGAAAGTCTTGAAGCACAGTTTCTGTCTCTTCCTTGGAAAAGTTCCCCGTCAACAGCAACACCATGTTTTTTGGCACATAATAATTCTGGTGGGTCCGCTCTAAGTCTTGGATTGTGACCTGATTAACTGTTTTTTTCAAACCTAGAACTGGGTTTCTCAGCGGGTGATTCTCGAAAAGACATTTAACTAAAGTTTCTCCAATCAGGTCTGGGGGATTATCATGGGTTTCAGCAATTTCATTAATTATTACCTTGCGTTCCAGCTCAAATTTGTCTTTTTCAAACGTGCAATCGAAAAGAAGCCCTGAAAGAACCTTGGAAGCCTCAACGATTTTTCCAGACAAAACATCCATGGAACTAAAGGTAACTTCGTCAGAGGTTTCAAAATGCGAGCATCCTCCTAACTTCTCTATTTCATGATGGAGCTTTATTCTTCTCTCGGAGCCGCCTACTAGCACATGCTCCAGAAAATGAGCCATGCCTGAATCTTCGTCGTCGTCATCGTTTGACCCGTATTTAATGGCAACAGACAATTGAGCCGTCATCCTCGACGGACGCGGATAAAGCAACATGGTTAACCCGTTTGAAAGGACTTTTCGCTCCCAAGACAGACTATTGTTCATGTAAACCGAAGTAGCTTGCGAGCCTAAAAAGCCTGATTCCAAAAAATTGAAGTGGGAAAGCTGGTCTGCCGAACCAATTTAAGAGATTCAAAGCTCTCGCGAAATCAGAAAAACACGAAACAATTCTCGAAAAATAGTCTAATTCGCATATGTTATTGAAAAATTGTGGCAAACGTCTATATGTTAGATGTCAGGATTTGAACTAGCAGCGATCTAAAATGAACCCAGAGAATTACAAAACAAAAAGGAAGGGACAGCCAAAATCAAGAAACTCGGCTGGACGAGCCAAAAGACGCGCAGCAGCTAAACCTTGGATTCTAACCCCCAGTGCAAAACTACGCCAAATCTACGCCACCAAAACAGAATGGGCAACAAAGATTCTGCCTAAACTAAAAGAATAGACACTTAGCAGTTCATTATATTTTCAAAATAATTAGAAATTAAATGCAATTTTTATTTTAAGTTTCTCTCATGCCAAATTGGAAATTAGGTTAGTTGGAATTTTGGTGGTGGGCCGAGCCGGACTTGAACCGGCGACCTTTGGCGTGTAAAGCCAACGTCCTAACCAGGCTAGACGACCGGCCCGCACAGTTTGCTTATCTGTTGCTTGATTTAAGCTGTTTGGATTAAGAAAATGCGTTGGTTCATATTAGAATTTTCCTTCTCTACGCAGCCTTCTTTAGGTTTTGTTTTTGGGTTTATTGAAGGTTACCAGGTAGACGCCTATGAAAATCAGAACTGCGCCCGCGATGACTGAGGGGTAGAGCACTTCGCCGACGAACATGACCGCGAAAACCGCGGTTATCAGGGGTTCGGCGAACAGGAAGGTGCTTGCTGTTGCTCCTGCCTTCTTGAGCACGTAGAACCAGATGAAGTACCCAAGCAGCGAGCATGTTAAAGCCAGGTAAAGCACGCTTAGCCAATCGCCAAGAGTCATGGTGAAGAGCTGCATGAAGGAGCCTTCAGCCAGCGAAAAAGGAATCAAGCATAAGCCGCCGATCAAGCTAACGTAGGCGACTACGAGGAAGGCATCGTATTTCTGCATGATTTTCTGCCCCAGCAAGCTGTAACCCGCCCACATCAAAGGGGTCGAAAGCAAAATCAGGGTGCCGACCAGAAACGTCATATTTCCCTCAAGGTTCAAAAGGTCCGCTAAAACAACCAGCAAAGTCCCCGCAGCCGCAACGGCGATGCCGATGAACTGCTTGTTTCTTAGGCGCTCTCCGAATAGCCGCGTGGAAAAAACGGTGATGAGTATGGGCGATAGGAGGCAGACCATGATGGCTGCTATCGTGGAGCCTGCCAACTGGATCCCCGTGTATTGGATGGTGAAGAAGAAGGTGACGCCGGTAAGCGCCAAAACCAAAAAGGCAAAGAGGTCTTTTCTCTCAACGCTAAGCTTGTAGTTTGGGCTCATACGTTTCTTTACCAGTAGCACGATGAGGAAGAATGCTCCAGCCACAAGAAACCTAAACGTTGCGACGGCAACCGGCGTCAACCCGACATCCAAAAGCTGCTTGACAACGACAAAGGAGCTTCCCCAGAACATAATCAGCAAAACCATTAAGAAAACCTGAAAAGAACTGATTGACTGGGAAGCCATGCCTCAAAATACAGCCAATTGCCTTTTAAGCGTTAAACCCGCCTTCAAACGAATTTCACATGAAAAGGCAAATGAGCACATCTCTGGCTTAGGCTGATTTATATATCGAGTTGAACTTAGCTTTTTAAGGTGAACGATTTTGGTTTCTGAAAAACTCGTAGATTCCCTCAACAAAGCTATAGCCCGCGAGCTCCAAGTCAGCATACAGTACATGTGGCAGCATATTCAAGTCACGGGGATGGACGGCGCCGTGGTGGAAGACATCTTCCGCAAGACAGCCATCGCCGAAATGAAGCATGCCGAACGCCTAGCCGAGCAGCTGGACTACCTCAACGGAGTGCCAACGGTTAAGCCTGACCCGATTTTCGTCGGCGGCAGCCTCATCGAGATGCTTACCCAGAACCAGCGGGATGAAGAGGACGCTATTGAACTTTACAAGGAGGCAATTCAGGCGGCGGCGCAGGAAGGCGACTACACCACGAGGCGGCTGCTGGAAGAGATTCTGGCGGAGGAGGAACGGCACATTAACACATTTGGCAAACTGCTCGTCGGCATGACTGAGCCATTCACCCAGCCTGAAACCTCACAAACGGGATAACAAAGAAAAACGGCTTTAAGGCAACTCAAGCGTTCCGCCTTTATAGCAAACACATATATCAACGTGGGCAGATGGGTTTTCTTCATTGGTGCCAAGTTTGGACAGCCCCGTGTTTTTAAGATGCCCAGTTTGCGGAATCCAGATAGATGTAGAGAACTCGGCAACAAAAATCGAAGCAGCATGCGAAAGCTTCGGGGGCAAAAAACACTGTTTCTGCAGCGAAAACTGCCGACGGCACTTTCTGGAGGACCGCCGAATCGCGTATTTCTCCATGGAAATAGGCATCTCCAGCATTATGCACTCGTACAGCGGCGGCTTAGGGGTTTTAGCAGGAGACATAGTGAAATCCAGCGCAGACCTGCGGCTCCAGATGGTTGCCATCACATTGGCAAGCAGAAAAGGCTACTTCAGGCAAAAACTTACCCCGCTAGGCGACCAGCAAGAGTTTCCTGACGAGTGGGACCCCGCCAAAACCTTAACCCGCATGCCCAACGTCGTCACTTTAACCATTGAAGGGCGCCCCGTTAAAGTACAGGCGTGGCTTTACGAGTTTCAGAGCGTCACAGGCGGCATGGTGCCGATTCTGTTTTTGGATACGGATATGGAAGAAAACGCTCCTGAAGACCGAAGAATAACAGATTCACTTTACGGCGGCGACAAAAGCTACAGGCTAAAACAAGAGATTGTCCTGGGCATAGGCGGCACGAAGCTGCTGAAGAATTTGCCTTTCAAAATCCGCAAGTACCACATGAACGAAGGCCACTCCAGCCTGCTAACGCTTGAGTTGCTCAAAGAAAACGGTATGGATGCGGAAAAAGTCCAGAACCTCTGCGTCTTCACCACCCACAGCCCAGTAGAAGCCGCGTTTGACCAATTCTCCTACGAGCTTGTCCAGCAGATGCTTGGCAAAGAGTACCCGTTGGCTGAGATGAAGCAGTATGCGGGAGCAGAAAACCTCAACATGGCCTTCTTAGCGCTTAACTTAAGCAAATACATCAACGGCGTCTCGTTGGCGCATGTGGATTACTCCAGAAAACTTTTCCCAGGACGCTACATAAGGGCAGTCACAAACGGAGTCCACTCCTCCACATGGACAAGCCTATATTTCCGTCAACTCTTCGACAAGTACATTCCCGGCTGGGCAAACGAACCAATCCTTCTCGCCAAAGCCACCGAGATTCCTAACCGAGAAGTCTGGGACGCCCACATAAAAGCAAAAACAGATCTGCTGGCTTTCATAGAGAAAACCAACGGAAAAACATTGGATCCACAGGCGTTGACACTTGGCTTCGCGAGAAGAGCCACAGGATACAAACGCGCAACCCTAATCTTCAGCGACCTGCACAGGTTAACTGATATTAATCGGAAAGAAAAAATCCAGATGATTTTCGCTGGAAAAGCCCATCCCAACGACACCGACGGCAAAAGGCTTATAAGACAAATCCATGACTACGCACGCACGCTGGAGGGTCAGGTGGATGTTGTTTACTTGGAGAATTATGATATGGACATCGCGGCGAAGCTTACATCGGGCGTGGATGTTTGGCTTAACACGCCTCTGCCGCCTTTTGAGGCTTCAGGAACCAGCGGCATGAAAGCTGCCCACAACGGCGTCGTAAACTTCAGTGTCCTTGACGGCTGGTGGATGGAAGGCTGCATCGAAGGCGTCACAGGCTGGGCCATCGGACCGCACCCCAAAGAGCTACTGAGCGAAAACGAAAAACGGGAACTGGAACTGCAAGACCTCTACAGTAAACTCGAATACCTAATCGTGCCGACATTCTACCGCCAAAAAGACGCCTGGATAAACTTGATGAAGAACTCCATTGCAAAAATCGCCTACTACTTCCAGACGCAATGGGTTGTGCGAAGATACATCACAGAAGCCTACCTCATCTAAAACCCAAAACCAACCATTCCGAAAGAACCAAGAAAAATGAAAAGGAAAAGAAAGCGGCTTAGCGGAGTTTCATGAGGACCATTTCTGCGGCGAGTACCATGGGTTCCCATGTTTCGCATAGCGGCGGCGCGTAGGCTGTGTCTGCTTTCGCTAGTTCCCGAACAGTCATCTGCTTCTGTATGGCAAAGGAGAGTGCGTTTATGCGTTGGGTGACTTCTTCGCCGCCGATTATTTGGGCTCCGATTATGCGTTCCGACTCTTTTTCAACGATAAGTTTGACTTTGATGGGTTTAGCTGTGGGGTAGTAGTCGGCTTTTGTCTTGCTGCTAATCGCGCCCACGACCACTTCGATGCGGTTGCGTGCAGCCGACGTTTCACTTATGCCCGTGGCGCCCGCCTCAACCTCGAAAAGCCGCGTTACCGCCGAAGCCAGAACACCCGTGAACTGCGAGTAGCCGCCGCCCGCGTTTGCCCCCGCAACCTTGCCTTCGCGAACCGCAATCGTGCCCAGCTGAGCGCAGGTTGCCCTATGCGTTATGATGTTTGGGGCTTCCGCGCAGTCGCCCACAGCGTAAACGTCTTTCACGTCAGTTTCCATGCGTGCATTCGTCTTTATCGCTCGGGTTTCCCCCAACGGAATGCCCGCGTCCACAGCGAGTTTGGTGTTGGCTCTCACGCCAAAGGAGCTAACGAATAGGTCGGCTTCGATTTTTTCGCCTCCAGCCATGACAGCTGTGACTTTGGTTTCGCCGACGAATTCTTCAACGGGTTTGGTAAGAAGGATACGCATGCCTTTTTCCTGCAGGTGATCCGCAACCAGCTTCGCCATGTCCGCGTCAAGCAGCTGAGGCAAAATCTGAGGCAGCATCTCTACAACCGTTACCTGCAAGCCACGCTCGATTAAAGCGACGCCGAGTTCCAACCCGATTAAGCCAGCGCCCATAATAACTGCGGATTTCGCGCCTGCCTTAACTGCCGCATCGATCTTTTCGCCATCCTCTATGCCGCGGAGGCTTAGCACTCCAGGTTTTTCCCTGCCTTTAATCGGCGGGGTGAAAGAGTCAGCGCCCGTTGAAATAACTAGGCTGTCGTATGGGAGAACTTCGGTGGCTCCTTCTTTGGTGGCGATGGTGACGGTTTTTTCTTTGGTGTTGATTGCTGTGGCTTTTGTTTCGCTGCGTAAATTCAGCTTCAGCATTTGAAAGTATGCTGGTGGGTAAACGATTAAGTCGTTGAAGCTGGGGATTTGTCCGCCGATTACGAAGGGTAAGCCGCATCGGGAGTACCCAGCGGTTTTTTCCTGTGTGATGAGGGTGATTTCGGCTGCTCGGTCTTTTTTTCGTGCGGCTGAGGCTGCTTCTACGCCGGCAGCGTTTGCCCCGATGACGATTACGCGCCTTGCCATCGCGACGCCTTCACCTATTTTTGTTGGACCTGACACTTATGCCAGTCGACGGCTTTGTCAAAGTCCATTAAATTCGCAAGCTCCGCCTGCAAGTTGGAGGGTTTAACAACTATCAGCCAGCCTTTGATGTATGGGTCTTCGTTGAGGGTTTCGGGTTTGGACTGGACTTCCTCGTTCACTTCCTCGATTCTGCCACTTACCGCAGCTACAAGGTCGGAGACGGCTTTAACAGATTCCAATGTTCCGTAAGGCTCGCTTTGCTTAACTTCGGTGCCTACACTTGGCAACTCCGCGTAAACGATTTCTCGTAGAGCCTTCTGCGCGTAGTCGGTGATGCCCATGCGGATTTTGTCGCCTTCAACCTTTATCCACGCAAAATCTTTAGAGTAGTAGAGCCCTTCCGGCACTTCGTACGATTCAACTTTAACCATGACATGAACCTTCCAGATTTTTGACAGATAACAAATTTCAGATTCAAAGATTAAAAGGTTTCACAGCGGTTTTGAAAAGGGGTGAATTTTCGGGGTTCATTTTTGTTTTGGGTTTTTGATGTAAATACTAATACCCCTCCCTCGTCGGCGGCTTCTGCGTGGGGCTTGTTTCGGGTTGTTTTTTTGGTTTGGGGCTTGATTTTGTTGTGGGTTTTGGTCGGGTTGAGCTGGGTTGGGTGGGTTTTCTGTTTGGGGTTTTGTAATATTACAAAAGTTTAGCGGCTTGAATGGGTTGGCACCAGGGGAAGGCGGGTTTGGTTGGGTTTTTGTGTGGGTTTGGGAGGTTGGGAGCGAAAAGCCTTTATGTAACTTTTTGATTACATGTAATCAATTTACTACGTGAGGGGTCTGATGTCCAAAACAATCGAACTCGCCAAAAAACTCGACGCCCTATCTCACCCCCTCCGCCTCAAAATAGTCGCCGCCCTCACCGACCGCGAAATGTACCTAAACGAAATAGCCAACAAAGTCGGCGTCAGCCGCGCCCTCGCAAAAATCCACCTAAAAAAACTCGAAAAAGCAGGGATAGTGGCAAGCCGCATAGTCACAGCAGAAAACGAAGCAAAAGCCCTACGATACTACCAACTAAAAAACTTTGACCTACACGTCAACCCCCAAACCATCCGAAAGGAGGTGGAAAACAATGGACAGTAGATCAGCCATAATCGGCACCTGCTGGATCGCCATCGCCGTCATCTCAGCCATGTACATCTACGTTGGAGGCGTAAACCTCGGCACAGACATCATCGTAGCCTTACTCGTTCTCCTCGCAACAGGCATCACCTTTGCCGTCGGCTTCGGATTGGAAGGCATGCGAAGGTACGGTCCACCCTCAAGAGCAGAAACCCAAGCATCCCTCGACCTTACCGAACTGAAAAACTCCATAATTGAACTAACAAAAAAGGTGGAGGCACTACAGAAAGAACTACAAGAATAAAAACGGAGACCAAAAAAGGTCCTCCGCAACTATTTTTTGAAATTTAAAGAAAAGGATTTAGCGTTCCCGTTTGCCTGCTATCCAGTCTTCTGTCCATTGGCGTGCTTGGGAGTCAGGAACTTGGACTGGAGGATGTTTGAATGCATACGAGGGCATGCTGATGAGGGTACCTGAGATTTTGCGGTCTAAAGCGATTTTGGCTGCTCGGATAAGGTCGATGACTACGCCTGCACTGTTGGGGCTGTCTTCAACTTCAAGTTTAACGCTCATGTTAATGGGGCGGTCTCCAAAAGCGCGGGTTTTAAGCGAGATATAGCAGATTTTCTTGTTCTTAAGAAACGGCACATAATCTGACGGACCGATGCGCGTGGGCAAAGCGTAGGGAACAAGGCTGGTGACTGCTTCGGTTTTGCTGATGCGCTTTGACGTGAGGCGGTTTTCTACGGTCATGTTTTGGAAGTCTGTGTCGCCGCCAAGGTTAAGCTGGTAAGTTTCGTCGACGATGACGCCGCGGTCTAGGCAGAGGCGCACGAGGGTTCGGTGCAGTATGGTGGCGCCGACCTGGCTTTTAATGTCGTCACCCAAAACGGGCAAGCCTGCCGCTTCGAATTTCTTTGGCCACTCCTTTGACGCATCTGAGCCGATAAATTCAGGCATACAGTTTACTAAAGCGCATCCCGCGTCGATGGCACATTGAGCGTAAAATCGGACTGCATCATGGCTTCCCACAGGAAGATAATTAACAAGAACCTGAACTTTGGCGTCTTTGAGGGTTTTGACGATGCTTTCTTTGGTGGTTTTGCTGTCATCGTACACGCTGAAGGTTTCGCGCATGTGGGGTGCTGCGCCGTCAAGAATGATGCCAGGCGACACTTTCACGCCCAAATTGGGGACGTCGCTGAATTTTTCGCAGCAGTTAGGTTTAACCCAGATGGCTTCTGAGAGATCTTTGCCGATCTTGTTTTTGTTAACTTCAAAAGCGGCAACAAAATGTATGTCCTTTATGTGGTAGCCGCCGTAATTGACATGCATCAAGCCGGGAACCGTTGTGTCTTCTTTTGCATCTTTATAATATTGAGTTCCCTGAACCAGGGCACAAGCGCTGTTGCCAACGCCCACAAGTGCAACACGAATTTCAGGCATGTAACTGCAACCATCCAAGAGTTTTCTATGTTAGAATAGCCTTAATGTCCACCTACGCTATAACTTTTTCCTCAGTTGACACAATCAAGTCTTAAGCAGTTTTCTTATTTCAAACACAAAATCCCTTGCCCGCTGAAGGGAAGTCTGCGCATATCCTCTTTTTGCTTGCACTCCAATATCATACTGGAACTTGCTCCGTTTCTTACGTTCGCCCTCATAAGAAATAATCAGTTCGTCTGCCTTTTTCTGCATCCTTTTCATCAGTTCTTCTCGACCGACAAGCTCTAACCCTACTGTCTGGGCTTCTTCATACTGCTCGAGGAGTTTTGCCAGTTTCTCGTTTGAAGCGAAGAAGTGTATGAGTGCATCAGCTGTGACCTTGTGCACTATCTGCCCCGTGGCTCGGATGCCCTGTTTTGCCAGTATTGCCGTTGCCGCATAAAACATGGAGTAGTATGAAGAAACGATTACCCAGAGGTAAGACTCAAAATCTGCGCCGACTTTCAACGTATCTTTTAGGGAGTTATCGTCTGATACTTCCTGCAAAATTGAGGCAGTCCGCAGAGAAAAATCAGCGTTAGCCATGAAAAAATCCACAAATCGGGCTGCATCTTTATCACCTGTCCTTAGTAAGTCATCTTTAATGTAAGTTTTGACGTTTCTTTTGGCTTCCTCTAACCGCGCCTTTTCTATCATAGTACTTCCTCCAATGTTTTAAGCAGAATCTCCGCCCCATATGGAACTATTCTGTTGTCTATTGCTTCCCAAGCAACATTAGGCTTTTCCTGTTTGAGGAGCTCCATAAACTCGCTATTAGTTAATATAATCTCATGGATCCCTAGTGGGCTAACACGCTGCACAGATCCTACCGCTGCCTCTACCTCTTTTTCGAAACTGTCCTCAGGAATTATTAAGAGCACGTCTAAATCCGATCTTGTTGAAGCAGTGCCCTTTACATGGGACCCAAATAGTATGAGGGTGAAGAAGGGCGATGAAATCTTGGAGGTTAAATCGTTAACGAGGATTTCTATGTCTTTATGTTTCTCAAAGAAGCGGCTAGCACGTACTCCTTCTATGTAGGCAAGAAGCGTCGAAGTGCCTTTTAGGTTGAGTCTGCAAAAAGTTACTGGACGTTTCTTCTCCGCAATTATGTAATGTTGCTGGGCTAGCCGCATGGTCATGGTGTATGTGATTTTGTAGTCTTTTCCGATTGCTTCGGCTATTTGTCTCACTGTGAAGCTTTCCCGAATTCTTGAACTCAGAAAAGCTAGAATTTCGATTGAAGTCTTAGTTAATGGTTCTAAGTACATAATATTATGTACCTAAATACACATGTTAGCTATTAATTTTGCGCTACCAGGGCACAAGCGCTGTTGCCAACGCCGACCAAAGCTACACGAATTTCAGGCATCTAAAGGTAACCATCCGAGATTGTTATGTAGTTTAGCCTTAATGTTCGCCTACGCTATAACTTTTTCTAAAAACTTCGGTGAAAAATTAGGACTTGGGCTTGTTTTCGTCTTTTTGCTAAGTGATTGAAGTTATCCGTTGTTGATTGAGGCGCAATCTTTTAACTGTAATGGGGCTTGACTGAATCGCCCATGGAAATTCAATAACAAAAAACAATTCAAAGAACTTAAATACGGTAAGCAACAATGTGAATTAATTGCTTCCCAAACAAGCGATATGTTGGTCGTTTGAAACATTGATTAATCTTCCAAAAATGATTAATGCAGTGGGAAACGATTGCGTAGTGGCAACGGTCACCATGGTTTGCATGTATTGGCGACAAAGGAAGCAAGACTTAGACTGGAAGTTGCCGTTAGATTTTGAACATCAGAAATGGAAGGATTTTTACAAAAAAGGATTAACTTATGTACGAACGTCAGGAATGCCAGCCAATAACATTAAACGTTTTCTGAGCAAGTTAGAACTGCCCTTAAGCGCCAAACTTGTCCTTCTTGAAGACAAGTACGGGTTAAGGAATTTGATCGACACAATGGTTCCGCCGATAGTTTTTTACGACCATACATATTTTCTAAAAAACGTTAGAGGTCCTGGACATGCTGTTATACTTGTTGACCAAACTGACGAGCTCTTTATATCCGTTGACCCCTCTTTAGGACCGAAGTATTATTCTAAACCTGCCAAAACTGATTTTGAGGAAGCATGGAAGTTGGATCATAATGCCACGATTATCCTTCTTCCGAAAATTGATAGTATCATAGAAAGAAAGATTCCCAGTCAGACAAAAAGCCTTATGCCATACTTAACAAGTAATCCAGGAGATAGAAAATGAAACTAAAACTGCGCGTTCAGAAACTCGATGATCCTGAACTCATTGCTTACGACAGGATTCTAAGACACTACGGATCGGGCTGTTATGCCCAAACTCCAGAAGATAACGAAACATACTGGCGGGTTCCAATCGGAGCATATCTGCAGTCTAATGTGGTTGACGAGAAAACTGAAAAAGAAAGAGTATTTACGCTTAACTTCCGCAATGTCGGAGAAATTACGATAAAAAAATCAACCATGCGAGTAAGTAAGGCCACACCCTTGTGGTCATTAGGAAAGAACATTTTTAATAAGAAGAGCGAAATTAGGCGAGTTGTTGAAGAGGATTTAATCAAAATATTGGGCAACAGAGAGACCGGTATTCGTTTCGGGCAGCTCAAGTTCGCCTTCAGTGGCTTACAACCGATTTACCGCACGATTAACAGACTAATAGTGGAGGATTATCCGTCTTACGATGAAATAGTTAACGCGGGTAAAAACTATCCAGGACAGGTTGACCTTTTGGTTGACATTGGTTACGCTGAGTACACGACCGATGAACCAAGAAAACTAATTGCCACGAACAAACTAAAGGAACTCTACGAGGAAAAGAGGAATATTGAGAAAACCGTCGATGTAGTTTTTGGCTTGGTTCTAGCAGAATTCTATTATGATTTGCAGAGATTAAGAAGAATTGCACAGTTTATTCCTTACGTTAGAGCGAGTACAGCTTACTATGGCAATGCCATCCAGTTTGGTAGATTAATCGGCATGCGAGAAAATACTCTCTGTGAGAATATCCGAGAGTACTATAAGGGAGCACCAACGCCGCCCAAATTAAGGTATGGCTATCCTACCATAATTAGAGAACTAGTCGATGCGCAAATTCTGGAGTTCGACGATAACGAATGTGTCACTGGAAAAATGGGCATTTTCAAGAAACTGATGTCGGTCAGGGAAAAAATACCCTATGGTGAAGTGCCCTTTCCCTTTGGAGACCTGATTAATGGGGCTTAATCAAATTGTCTCAGAACTCGTAAAAGTCTACAAAGTTGAAGATACGTATTACCCAAAATTCTCAATAGAAACAGATATCGAAGGAGGACTAAATGGCGAAGCAAAGATAATTGTGAATGGTTTGTCTGAGTGCGGTTTCGATATTTCAACTGAGAATGTTTTTAAAATTATGGAAATAAAAAGGCTATTACTAAGCCGTTATCTATTGGACAAGGATGGCATTGAGTCAAAGCAAAAGTATACGAAATTACTTCTTGAAGAGATCAAACCAGTAGGTTCACTTTTGCCAATTGATTTTTTGCTAGTGAATGGGGTTGTCGCCGTCACCCTGTATTTAGTTGCCCGCTTCGGCGGCAGCTTCATGGATGAAGCAGGCAAAATAGCAGCTCAGAAAGTTTTGGGCCAAAGCAAAAAAGCAGCTAAAAAACTCAATATGGATGTGTCGGAATACAATTATTTTATTGGGGAAATTCATTTGCTCATCCAAAACGGTGAATTGGAAAGGATAGTGAACCACGAAACACTAACTAAAAGCAAAAGCATTAGAAAGAAAACAAAGTTTGACTAAGTGCAGTCCGTCAAAGCGCGATGTATTTTTTATGGTGCATGAATTCATGGCAAAATTAAAAGGGAACCACCGACACACTAGTTGACCAGCTGAAGATGAAGTTCAGTTTCTGGAAAATTGTGAGCCATTGATTTCATTTTCGTATTCGTAGTAGGTTTATGTTTGCGCCGTTGAATTCTTTGTCGCTGCCGACTACTAGTTTGGCTTTGTTGGCTTGGGCGGTGGCTACTGCGAAGGCGTCTGCTAGAGACATTGAATGTTTTGATTTGAGAAGGGCAGCTTCTCTCCACAGTCCGTCGTCTTCTATTGGAACGACTTTCAGGCCCATTTGTCGGAGCTTCTTCTCTTTTTCTTCCGCTAATTTCGGGTCTTTCCGACTGAGGATGTAATAGATTTCGGCTAGGTTGATTATGTTTATGTTGCCGTCGGCTGAGCCGTCACCGATCTGTTCAAGGATATCTTGAACAACTTCTGCTCCTTCTTCATTCAAATAGAAGGCAAGTAAGGCTTCTGCATCAAATGTGTAGTTTTCGGGCACGGCGTTCAAGCTTCCGCTCTTCTGCATATTCTTCTTTTCGCGCCTCTTCAAGAAGCTGCTTTGCGGTTTTTCCTTTGAAAATCTCCTTCAACGAGCCTCGTTCCTGGCTGGGCAAAGGTGCTGGTCTAAGAACGATTCCGCATTCGTTTTCTTCGAAGATGACCTTGTTCGTTATGCCATATTTCTGTCTTAATTTTTTAGGTATCGTCGCCTGCCCCTTTTTTGTGACTGAAACAACTTCAACCATCCAAACGAACTCCAAGTAATAACATCTGAACCAGTAATACTTAAACTTAATGGGAATACTATTCCGAAAAGTAGCACACCAGTTCAGCGTGCGAAAACAAGGGTTTACGGTAATATTAAAAGGGAACCGCTTACACCTTAAATATCCAGCTAAGGATGAGTGTTATGAGTGCACCTGAAGTAAACATTTCCTACTCGCCATTCAAAGAAATTGTTGTTATGGAGAAAACCTTCTTCACCACGCCTGAAGACATAGCAAGATTCACCTCCGTCATAGCAGGGGGCAAACTTGCGGGGCTTTACTGGGTTGAAGGCGTAGTCTTCCTATATTTCCCCCTCCCAGCATCAACAACCGCCGTGGCACGAGAGCTGCTGGAGAACCGCAAAGTTTTCTGGACGTTTGTCGGTTACTCGCTTATGCCAAAGTATGCGCAGACGATTGAAACTAAAGAAAGAATGATTGTTCCAGTCGTAGACATATCATCTGATCCTGTTCTGAAACAGGTTGCTATTTGGCTAAAAGAACAGCCGAAGTAAGCCTGTTGAAGGCTGATTTTTGCCGCAGATAACCTTCAAGGGCACGGTTTTTTCTGGCAGAGGCGAAGGACGAAAATTCATCGCTTTACCGTGGGTTAAGCGGCAGATAGAGCAAAAACTCGGGTTTACCCCATACGCTGGAACACTAAACATCCGCCTAACAAAAGAGAGCGCCCTGCAGAAAGGGATGCTTGAGAAAGCTGAAAAATTTGAGATTTCTCCCGAGAAAGGCTTCTGCACTGGATTCCTAATTAAAGCGTGCTTGGGGGATTTGATTTGCGGGATTGTGCTTCCGCAGGTGCCTAGTTATCCTCAAGATGTTTTGGAGGTTGTTGCCGCTTGGAATCTGCGGGAACGCCTCAAACTGGGGGACGGGAGAGAGGTCTGCGTCGCGGTTACTGTGTGACTGAGTTGCAGTTCTTTTTTATGAATGCTATGCGTTCGTCTGCAGCGCCGTACTTCTCAAGGTATTCGCCGTAGGTCACCAGTGCCTTCATCGCTCGGGCAGCAGCCTCAGGCGAAGAGTATGATGGAACGTTGAGTCTGTCGAAGCGTGAGCGGGTGTAGAGTGCCATTTCTGTTTCGCCGATATCGCACATAACGATGGGTTTGTTGTATCTTGAGGCTATCATAACGATGCCGTCAATGTACTTCTCACGCAGTCCAGGCATATGATGGAGCCCAAGCAAGATTATGCCGTTAATTTCTGGGTCCCGAAACATAACGTCCGCTGAGATAACGAATTGGTCATCAGTCACTGAGCCAGTAAGGTCAACGGGGTTTGATGTGGCGGAAATTTTGAGAATTTGGTTAGTGTCTTTGAGCTGCTGGAACTCCGCCAGTATGTCGGGGGTGAATGTGTTGACGGTTAAGCCTAAAACCTCACATTCATCCACCGTCATGACGCCAGGTCCACCTGCGTCGGTCAATATGCCCATGTTTCTCCCGACGGCTGGAGGCTGCATAGCGAGGGCTTTTCCCATGCCGAAGAAATCATCCATGTCCTGCGCCCTTATGACTCCAGATTGCTCGAAGGCGGCGTCGTAGATTTTGTCTGACCCAGCTATAGCGCCTGTGTGTGACGCTGCGGCTCGGGCGCCTGCGGAACTCCTTCCAGTTTTTATAACGACGACAGGTTTTTTGAGGGTTACTTTCTTTGCGATTTCCATGAATTCGCGCCCGTTCTTGACGTCTTCCAAGTACATGAGCGTCACATGGGTTTCTTTGTCGTAGAGGAGGTAGTGAAGTATGTCTGATTCGTCTACGTCGCATTTGTTGCCGAAGCTAACGAATTTGCTTACACCCATCTGGCGACCTGTCAAGAAGTCAAGAGCTGCGGATCCGAAGGCGCCGCTTTGCGTAATCATCGCGATGTTGCCGGGCATCGGTCTTGGCGTCGCGACTACTTCGTCGCCGGTGGTGAGGGTTTTGGTTTCGGGAAGGAAAAGGGTGTCGATGCCTGTTTTTGAATAGTAGACTCCGAGGCAGTTAGGTCCTAGGACGCGTATTCCGCCTTTCTTTGCGATTGCGACCACTTGCTCCTCAAGCGCTACGTTCCCAACTTCCTTGAAGCCAGCGCTGATTATGACGCAGGCTTTGACTTTTTTTGCGATGGCTTCCTCCATTACGCTCGGAACAACCGTTGCTGGAACGATGATGACGATTAAATCCACGTCGCCTGGAACGTCGCTTAAGCTTTTGAAACATTTGAAGCCTAAGATTGAATCTTCGTTTGGATTAACTGGGTAAAGCTGTCCTTTGTAGACGCCACGTAGTTTGCTTGTTGAGAAGTTCTTGAAGATAACGTGCCCTGCTTTATCGACTTTTTTTGTGGCGCCGATGACTGCCACTGTTTGAGGATTAAAGAAAGCATCCAACTTCCTTAATGCTTCTTCCATGTCACTTTTCACCTTGTACCTGTACCGTATGTTGCCTCTGAAGTCTTGTTTTTATCTGTTACTCTTCTAAAATCAGGTTTTCTACTACAACATTATCGGTGCTCATCTATTAACCTTCTTTACTACGCTTTTCCTAACGACGACCAGTGGCTTATGCTTGATTTTTGACAGCATCTCCCAGCTTACCCCGTTTACATCCACTTGAAACCTGGAAGCCATATCCCAAACCGTCGCGCCTGAACCCGCACCCCTGGCTCTGTCAGCTATGTTGGTAATCGTCAACGCTTGACTGGCGTCAAGACTGCAACCGGCGACCGCCAAAGGCGTCGAGCTTTTCTTGAGCTTAAGGACCCTGCCAATAACATAGGCTACAAGGCCGCCGAAAGAGTATATCCCCTTCATCGGTTTCGGTCTTGGCGTAAAAAAGAAGTTTCTGAACCTGTAAGTTTTGTCAGTATCAGCCACAACCACGCAGACGTTTCGCTTCAGCTTCAAAAGTATCCGCCGCTGGATTTCATCCGCCACCGCATCGGCGTTTTCTAAAGGCAAAGACACGTAGGCATAGGGGAGGTTGGAGCCATCGATTCCGCCTTCAGACCCAAACATAAGCGCCTGCAAAACACCCGTCTGCTCCAGCGTCAACTGTTTATGTCGGCTGCCTGATTCAAACGGATAATTCCTCAGCCTAACCAACAGTCGCTGCCCAAAATGGCACATTACGCCGACGGGGTACCCCCAGGCAATTCGCATCCAAAAACGAGCTAAAACCTTGGCGGCTAAGGTGGGTTTCACGGTTTGTTCGTCTGCAATGTTGCCTTTTGCCGTTGAAACTGCCTTTTCGGAGATGACTACGAAGTCGTCGTTTTCAAGTTTCCCATCTAAAGCCTCGATTACCTTTGCGACGTAATCGTCTTTGGGTTTCCAGTAACTGGTACAGACCGCCAGGGCGTAGTACTTAACCATCGGCTCGGCACGTTCACAATGCAGTTCCAACTCACACTTAATAAAATGTCTTGTCTCAAACCCCCCAAAAACCCAATTGCCACATTCTTTAGTTAGGTCGCCGTCAGCTTCCGAGATGCCACCCTCTTTTTTTGCCCTTAACGTAGGAAAATCTTAAAACCCAAGAAAACAAGCTTTGAAGCAAAAAATGGGGCATTTAGTGAAGCATGGGGCAATACGGAAAAATCGTAATTTACATGATGCATGATTACCCGTTCGTCTACGAGTTGTTGGGGAGTGCAGCTGGGTCTCTGCTCAAAGTGAGGGCGCATGGAACCGTAAAGACAGAGGAGCTAATCGGCGTAATCTCCAACGTTTTTGCCCCCTTGAAGCCGCTGGGCTGGTCGATTAGTCTTCAGCAGGTTAAGCGGGAAATAGTTACTTTGCTGTCGATTCTTCGAAGAGAAAATGTTCATTCGATGATGGAGATTGGCACTCGGAATGGGGGAACGCTGTTTCTTTTCAGCTGGACGTTGCCGTCCGACGCGAAAATGCTTAGTTTAGATTTACCCAGTGAACAGTCGATTAAACGTGGTTACGACCGCTTCAAGACATCTTACCTATCTAACTTTATCCAGAAAAGCCAACAGTTGACGCTTGTGAGAGGCGACTCCCACAGCCCCACGAGCTTTGCGAAAGTAAAATCTGCTTTGAAGGGGGAGCTGGATTTTCTTTTTATCGACGGCGACCACACGTATGAGGGAGTCAAAAAAGACTTTGAAATGTACAGTCCGCTGGTGCGAAGAGGCGGCTTGGTCGCGTTTCATGACATCTGTGGTCACCACCTCGGCGTCAGCGAAGTAGACCGATACTGGGCAGAAATAAAAAACAGCTATCGCCACACCGAAATCATTGAAGACCCCCAACAAAAATGGGCAGGCATCGGACTACTCTACGTCTAACGAAAGTCCTCAGGATCTTTTAGAACAGGGCGTAGGGGTACCGTAGGTTGTTTTGGTATAGTTTGCCTTTTATGGGGATTGCTTGTCCGCAGACGGGGCATTTCATGTCGGCTGTGAGTTTCCATTGTGTTATGTCGTAGCCTTCGCGTCTGATTATTGCTTCGTCGCAGTTGGGGCAGTAAGTGTTTTCGGATGCGTGACCTGGCACGTTGCCGAGGTAAACGTAGTTTAACCCTGCGTGTTTTGCGGTCATGTAGGCTTTCTCCATGTCTTGAATGTCTGTCGCCGGAACCGTGGTCAGCTTGTAGTCGGGGTGGAACCGCAGAAGATGAAACGGCGTGTCCGCGCCTAAATAATCTTTAATCCAGGTTGCCATTTGAAAAATTCTGGTCATGGAGTCCCCGATTTTCGGCACGACCAGATTGGTGATTTCGATGTGGACGCCGCCGAGTTTGAGTTCTTTTAGGGTTTCGTAGATGTGCTCCACGTTTGGCACTGCCATAACGGATTTGTAGAAGTCTGGGTCGCCGCCGCCTTTGAAATCCACCGTTGCTGCATCCAGATACGGCGAGATGGTTCGTACAGCTTCGGGGGTCATGTAGCCGTTGGTTACAAACGTGTTGAATAAGCCTGCTTGGTGCGCTAGCTTTGCGGTGTCGTAGGCGTACTCCATAAAGATGGTTGGCTCCGTGTACGTGTAGCTTATGCCTTGGCACTGGCTATCCAACGCCGATTTGACGACTTCTTCAGGCGGGAACGGTTTGCCCGCGACTTCCCTGTCTTGGCTTATCATCCAGTTGTCGCAGAATTGGCAGCGAAAATTGCAGCCCGCCGCAGCAACCGACATGACCAGCGCTCCTGGGTTGAAATGCGAAAGCGGTTTTTTGCTGATGGGGTCAACGCCCGCCGACACTGCCTTGGCGTAGTTGAGCGTGTAGAGGACGCCGCCTTGGTTTCTCCTCACCAGACAGAACCCAGTTGAATCTTCACTTATTACGCAGCGTCTGGCGCACAGGCAACATTTTACTTTGCTTTCTTCCTGCTTCTCATAAAGCATAGCTTCATGAAGCGACATACAACTCACTTATCCTCAAACAATAGAACTGCGGTTTTGTTTAAAAGCATTAACTACAAGAGGTTGCTACGAAAAAAGGGAGCCCAGCGATTTCTTAATTGCTGAGTGTTTAATAGAAATCGGTTTCGAGATTCTTTTTGAACAATGCTTTTTCCACAATTCTTACATCAAGCTGGTGCTGGGTAGCTATTTTTCTAACTTCCCATAACAGTTTTACATAATTTTTTGCAGCGAATAAGTTACTAGGCTCCTTGCCGAAAAGCTCTCTCCAAATATGGATGTCGAAAACACAATAGTTTTTTGGATCATAAAAAGTCAAAATAGTGCTTGCTAAAGCGGGACCTACTCCGTCAAGGTCGCACAGATTCTCAATTTTATAGGAGTCTGAAGTGCGTCCTGATTCAAAGAGCTTACTGGAAACTTTTTTGAATTTCTCATCGTCATTTTTCTCAATAAGCCCGAGGACTCTTATTCTCCTGCCTTTTAGTTCTTTAAACTTCCATTCGACTACTTGGATAAGATCTTCCTTGGTTAGTTTCCTTGTTCTCCGCAGTTTATCGCCTAATTCTTTTTCTTTCTGAGTCCACCAAGGATGTTCAGTATCATATCTCTTGTTCCATTGAAGCAATTCTTCCTTGTTCAACTTTCTCCCCACTCAAGTTTAAATGTCTTCAAATTCAAATCTCGCCAAGTATTTTTTGAGTTTTAGCCGCGGTATCTCGGTCACCGCATATTTTAGTCGCTCATCAAAATCATCGGCAACAATAATCCCGCGCACCTCACGCTCATTAGCCAAGTTCTTCCGTATATAGCTCATATAGCCGAGAATTTGTCCGATTACGTGATCTATTGCTTTTCCAACTTTTAATTCAATAACCACAAAAGACCCGGTTTTGTCCACAGCAAGCAAATCTATTCGTCCAACATCCGTAGAATATTGTCGTCCGTTTTTTCCATCACCCGAATAAATTTTGAGTCCTTCTTCTATTTGCTCCAGATTTCTTGAAATGTACTCTTCGAGGTCTTTTTCAAGACCGAAAGTTACTTGATCTGAATCCTCGCCATCGTTTTCCTCTTCATCCTGTGGCCCATCACCAACCAAATGTCCTTTGACATATTTGCCGTGTTTCGCGCTATCGTACAGTTCGTATCTTCTTTGGCCATGGTCAAAAAGAAATTTTGGCATTGACGCGTGTTGAGTGTAGGCTGGTGGATTGTTTACACTGCAACCGTATAAGTGAGCATTTAGCGCGCTTTCCTTCCACTTATCAGGGTACCTCTGATTTATAATTTGGATAACTTCCCTCGCGGACATTGTTCTATTAAATTCAGAAAATATCTCTTTCAGAGCTTCACTAATGGTAGTCATTTTCGCACCCAGTGTTGCTAACTTGGAGTTCAGAGTTTTTACCCCTTTCCAAGCAAAATATATTTTTTCGATAGATGACGCGCATCTCTTTTTTTACATCGTCAATTACATACGGGTGCAAACTGCTAAATATTCCAAGGTCAACTTTGCGTTTGAATATCCTGCTTAGTTCATGTTCTATATGGATCAGGTCTAAGAGGCTTTTTTCTTTGCACGGGTCGAATTCAATGGCGATATCAAGGTCGCTTCCTCGGTGTTGCTCGCCTCGGACATAAGACCCGAACACTGCCAAAAATACAATGTCGTTTCCTTTGCAAATCTCCGATAGCTTCCCCTCCAACCCCTTCCTTTTTAGTGCTTCAGGCAGCTTTTGAACTTGAATTTCCATAACTCTCTATTACGAATTGTATAGACTTAAGTCTTTTCTGAATTTTTCAGCTGTCTATTCGTTGCTTAGAAAAAGCATTTTAGGGTTGCTGGCAAATTATCCTTTGTCGGTTGTGCCAAAGATGGGCAAATATACAACTATCTCGGTTCCCGTGGAAGTTAAAGAGCAATTAAAAATCTTAAAGGGAAATAAAACATGGAGCTGTTTTCTTCTTGAGTCAGCTTCTGAGTGGCACAAGCTTAGGGGCAAGACAGCTTTTCAGGAGTCTGCGAAGGCTTCTCTCCGACGAGGACCTTGAAGCGATGCGTGAATCAAGCAAGGAATTTGGGGAGAATTTTGCTCTCCGATAAAATCCGATTTTACATCAGTTTGTTGTAGAAGCAGCTGTGTTGTCCTGTGTGGCATGCGGGTCCCGTTTGCTCTACCATGTAGAGGAGTGCGTCGTAGTCGCAGTCGGTTGAGACGGAGATGATTTTTTGGGTGTGTCCTGAGGTTTCGCCTTTGATCCAAAGTTCGTTTCGGCTGCGGCTCCAATATGTGGCTTTGCCTGTTTTTAGCGTGTGCTCGACGGCTTGGCGGTTGGCGTATGCTTGCATTAGGATGTCTTTGGTTTTGGCGTCTTGCACCACGACGGGGATGAGTCCGTTGCCTTTCTTGAAATCCAACTTGTCAATCAAGTCTTGATTTGTTGTCATTGTCGAATAGTCACCCCCATCTTACGCAAGTAATCCTTCACAACAGGCACAGGGTACTCGTTATAGTGAAAAATCGAAGCTGCCAAGGCAGCGTCAGCCTTGCCTTCGGTGAAGACTTCGAACAAGTGCTGTGGTGTTCCGGCGCCGCCGCTTGCGATAATTGGAACGTTGACGCGTTCTGAGATGGCTCGGGTTAACTCGATGTCGTAGCCGTCTTTTGTGCCGTCCCGATCCATCGAAGTCACCAAGAACTCGCCTGCTCCAAGACGCTCAGCCTGCAACGCCCACGCCAAAGCGTCGATTCCCGTGGGTTTCCTGCCCCCGTAAGTCACCACTTCAAACCAGACTTTGCCTTCGGCTGTGTCAACAAAGGTTTTGCCGTCGCTCGGCGCGCGGTTTCTTTTGGCGTCGATGGCGGTGACTACGCATTGCCTGCCGAAAACATCGGCTAATTCAGTAATTAACTTGGGGTTTTCGACTGCTGCGGTGTTGACTGAGACTTTGTCGGCGCCGCTGCAGAGCACGAGTCTGGCGTCTGCGACGTTGCGGATTCCGCCGCCTACAGTGAAGGGGATGCTGATTGCTTTCGCCACGCCTTCGACGACTCCGCGCAGGATGTCGCGTTTCTCGGAGGATGCGGTTATGTCTAGGAAAACCAGTTCGTCTGCGCCGTCGTCAGAGTAGCGTTTAGCCATCTCCACTGGGTCGCCTGCCCGCTTCGGGTTGACGAAGTTTATGCATTTCACTACTTTTCCGTGGTCAACATCAAGGCATGGAACGATACGTTTGGCAAGCGGCATCTTTTAGGCTCCTATTTTTTGTGTGGCTTCTTTTAAGGTGAATCTGCCTTCATAAAGGGCTTTCCCGATGACTGCGCCCTCTACCCCGATGTCTTTGAGAGCGGCTAAATCGCCTATGCTGCCGATTCCGCCTGCCGCAATGATTTTGGCGTTGGGGTACAGGGTGGCTTGGCTAAGAGTTTGCAGGTCTGGACCGCTCATCATGCCGTCTTGGGCAATAGACGTTATCAGAAAGTGACGAACGCCCATAGCAGTGTATTTTTCAAGCGCTTCATCCACGGTCATGGTAGTTGCGGTTTTCCACCCCTCAACCATGATAAGCCCCTCCTTATTGTCTAAAGCAACGATAACTGAGTCGAAGCCAAATTTTCTTTGGATTTTGCTGACAGCTGAAGGGTCACTAAATGCTAAGGCGCCGAGGATAACTTGGGTTATGCCAGTTTGGAAAAGTTTCTCCGCTGCTTCGTAGCTGCGTATTCCGCCGCCGACTTGAATCGGCAATTTCACATTTTTCGCAACTTCAGCGATGACTTCGTGGTTGTCGCCCAAGGAAAATGCTGCATCCAAATCGATAATGTGCAGTTTGCCGGCGCCTTCATCCCGCCAACGCTTCGCGGCTTCAACAGGTGTACCGAATTCGGTATCGTAGAATTTGGCGGTTTTCGCTTCGCCCCTTGTGAGCCGAACTATTTTGCTATTCATTAAATCTAATGCTGGAATCAACTGCAAATTGTTCACCTGACCACTGTTTTGGCGAAGTTTTTGAGGATTTGCAAGCCGAGGTCGCCTGATTTTTCTGGGTGAAACTGGGTGCCGTAGATGTTTTTGCTGGCGACTGCTGAAGTAAAGGTAGTGCCATACTCGGTTTGCGTTATCACTATCGACTTGTCGGTTGGCACTGGGTAGAGTGAGTGTACAAAATAGACGTATGAGCCTTCGGCTACGCCGTCGAAAAGCTCGTTTTGCCTGATGATGTTGAGGGTGTTCCAGCCCATGTGCGGCACCTTAACTGTGTTAAGCAACTGCACCGTTTTGCCTTTGAAAAGCGCCAAGCCTTTACCGGGTCCTTCTGCGCTGCTCTCAAAGAAAAGCTGCAGACCAAGGCAGATGCCGATCAGCGGCGTTCCATCTTCAACTTTGCTTCTGAGGGTTTCTTTGACTTCGTTGAGTTTCTTTGCTGCAGGTGTAAAGGCTCCGACTCCGGGCAAAGCGATGGCGTCTGCTTTGGCTAAATCTTTCGCAGAGGTGCCAATGGCTGTTTCTAACCCTGCTTTTTCCAGCGCGGTCTTCAGGCTGAGCAGGTTGCCGACGCCGTAGTCGAAAATTACTGCTTTCGCCACGGCTACATGGCTCCTTTTGAGCTTGGGACGCCTTTGCGTCTCGGGTCCAAAGCGACCGCTTGGCGCAGGGATAGGGCGAGGGCTTTGACTGCTGCTTCTGCTTTGTGGTGGTCGTTGCTGCCGTATTCGACGTAGACGTGGACGTTTGACCCAAGGGAGGTCGCGAATGATTCGAAGAAGTGGACTATGTCTTCTGTTGGCATGTTCTCCACTTTTTTGCCTCTTAGTTTTAGGTCAATCTTGAAGTAGGGTCGCTTGACGAGGTCTACGGCTGCAAACGCCAAAGAGCAATCCATCGGTGCCGCCGCGTTGCCGAATCGCACGATGCCTTCCCGCGTGCCCAAGGCCTTGTTGAGCGCTTCGCCGAGTCCTATGGCTAGGTCTTCGACGCAGTGGTGCACCAAATCGCCCTTAACGGATGCGTTTATGTCGATTAGGCTGTGGGTGGCAAGAGAGGTCAACATGTGGTCGAGGAACGGCACGCCCGTGGCAACTGAGGCTTTTCCTTCCCCGTCAAGATTCAACCTCACATGAACCTCTGTTTCTTTGGTTTTACGTACAACTTCTTCTGTCCTCATAGTGTGTCACCTTGAATCTTCTTAAGTGCCGAAACCAACTTTGCGTTCATCTCAGGCAAACCCACCGTGACACGGAAGCAGTTCTCGTACTGCAGGATTTTGCCCCATTTCTTAAGCATAATCCCCCGCTTGAGCAGTTCATTGTTAACTTCGTCGGCGGGTTTCCGCGTGTTAACCAGCAGGAAGTTTGCTTGTGAATCGAATGCTTGCACGCCCTCGATGTCGTTTAGTTCCTTTATCAGTTTCTCCCGTTCGCGTTTCATTTCCCTGACAGAATCCATCATCATGCCAACATTGTCCAGCATTTTAGACCCCATCCTCAACGTGAAAGCACTCACTGGATAAGGCAACGGAGCCTTTTCCGTCAAAACTTTTGCCAATTCGGGATTTGCCACAGCGTAGCCAAGCCTCAAAGCAGCTAAACCGAAGGCTTTGGAGAAGGTTCTGAGGATAATCATGTTCTGGAACTCGCGTATCCGAGGCACAAGAGAATAATCGGCGAATTCGCCATACGCCTCATCTAAAATGACGATTCCTGGGAATGCCTTGACTAAAGTTTCAACGTCTGCCAAATTGAATTGGGTTGAAGTCGGATTATTAGGCGAGCAAATGTAGAGCAGTCTGGTTTTGTCGGAGAATTTGGATAGCATCCCTTCAACGTCAAGCTGCAGATTGCTCAGGAGCGGAACCGAGATGTATTCGCCTTGTTGCCGTTTAACGCAGAGCCTCGGAATACTGAATGTCGGCGCAAAAGAAACTGCACTTTCCCCTTTCTCCACAAAAAGCCTAATTATTCGGTCGATTAACTCGTCGCTTGCGTTACCCACTACAAGCTGGTCTTTTGGAGCCCCGATATACGTGGCAAGTTTTTCCCGCAGTTTGGCTTCTTCGTCTTCAGGGTACAGTCGCAAATCTATCTCGTCAGCTAATTCCTTAACAAGTTTGGCTTGCTTTATTCTGGGGATGAATAGGTTTTCGTTGAAGTTTAGCTTGATTATTTGTCTTGTGGAGACACCTATCTGCTTCGCCACCATTTCGGGTGACGCTCCAGCTGTGTAGCAGTCTATTGCTTGAAGCTTCGCTATTTTGTCTGTTAGCCATTTTCGGTATGATGTACTCATTTTTCAAACCTTGCCTCTATTGCTTTGTAGTGATTTGGAAGATTTTCCGCTTCAGCCATAACCTTGATGCTGTCTCTTACCCGCTCCAAACCCGTTCTTGAACTCTCAACTAAGCTTACCCGACGCATAAAGTCGAAAACGGACAAGCCTGAAAATGCCTGAGCGAAGCCTCCTGTGGGAAGCACATGGTTGGTTCCGCTGCCGTAATCGCTTAGGGCAACAGGGCTATATGGACCCAGCAGTATTAAGCCCGCGGTCAGTCTATCTGCGATTTCTTTGGGTTGAGCGGTCATGATTTCCAAGTGTTCAGGAGCAAACTGATTAACTAAACCAATAGCCTCGTCCATGCTCTTGCAGATGATTATGAAGCCGTACTTGGCTAGTGCCTCTGACACTTTTTCGCTCCTTTCTGCTGAAGCCGTAAGCATTGCCAGATTCTCTTGAACCTGCAACGCAACCTTTTCGGAAGTTGTTATGAGTCCAGCCACGCTGTCTCCGCCATGCTCTGCCTGCGAAACCATGTCAAAGGCGATGAAACGCGCGTTAGCCGCCTCATCAGCCAAAACAAGCACTTCGCTTGGTCCAGCAGGCATATCAATCGCCACATCGGGTGAAACCTGAACCTTCGCAGCCGTCACGTACTTGCTGCCTGGACCCACAATTTTCTGCACTGGCGTTATGGTTTTTGTTCCATAGGCTAAAGCCGCTATCGCTTGGGCTCCGCCAACCTTGTAAACCTCGTCGACTCCGCAGATATCGGCGGCGACAAGAACAAGCGGGTTGACTCTGCCTTTTGTGTCTGATGGTGAACAAACTACAATCCTTGGGACACCTGCCACTTTTGCTGGAACCGCCGTCATGATAAGTGTGCTTGGGTAAGCGGCTTGCCCTCCAGGAACGTAGCAGCCGACGCTTTCGATTGGACGCAGAACAGTCCGAACCCAAAGGCCATCTGCCGAAGAGTTGATTTCAGTTTGGGTAAGCAACTGCTTTTGGAAAGCGGTTACCCTTTCTTTCATGAATTTTAAAGCAGAGAGTTGTTCAAGGCTGGTTCTGTTGTAGGCGTCCTTGGTTTCCTCTGATTTGACTTTGAGGGTTCGCAGAGATAAGTCGGCTTTGTCAAATTTTTGGGCAAACTCCACCAACGCAACATTGCCGTTTTCCTTAACTTGCTTTATGATATCTTTGACGCTGGCTTCGAGTTCTTGAACTACCTTTTCGTCGGCTTTCTGCCGTTTAAACCAGTCTGCAGGCAACTCTTCCGATTTATAGACTTTCAATTGGCTTTGCTTCTGCACGATTTCTCCTCTCTTTTGCTGATTTCATCTAAAGCCAGCACCTGCCTCGGCTCGTACACCACTAAGCCTTGGGCTAGTTTGCGGATTTTTGGCAACAGCTCGATTAGGCAGTCTTTCTCGATGACTGTGTTGACGCTGACCCATGTGTCATCCGCCAGCGGCGAGATGGTGGGGTTCTTTAATGCTGGCAACTCCGTTAGCAGTTTCTGCAGGTTAGACTTTTTGACGTTAACGAATATGTGAATTCTTTTCGACCCATCCACGACGCCTTTGAGCAACGCCAATATATCGTGGATTTTTTCCCGTTTCTCAGGGTCCTCCATCGCCTTCTTGTTAGCGATAAGAATTGCCGCAGACCGCATGACGGTGTCTATGATTTTCAGGTTGTTTGCTTCGATAGTTGTGCCTGTTTCCGTTACATCCATTATGGCGTCGGAGTTTTCCGGCGGTTTCGCCTCGGTTGCGCCGAAGGAAAGGAAGATTTTGGCTTTCGGGTTGTCGCCTTTTTTCCACCAAGGCGTAACAAGCATGGGGTCGGCGTCGCCGAAACGCTTCTTGTATTGAGGGGTGCTCTTCAGATAGTCGGAAGCTATGTTGAGGTACTCTGTGCTTATTCGGAAGTTTTTGCCTTGGCTCCAGATGGATTCCATGAACTCGCCGATCGAGGTGTTTTCACAACTTTTTGGAACAGCTACTACAAGCCTGATTTTTCCGTATTCCAAGTTCTGTAGGACTTCGACGTCGGCGCGGTTTTCCTTAACCCAATCTTCACCTGTGATGCCAAGATCCTGTAATCCTTCGCTGACAAACACGGGGATTTCTTGGGGTCTGAGAACCTTAAGTTCGATTTGTGGGTCGTTTATGCTGGGGCGGTATGTTCGTTCTGTTCCGCCGATTTTAAAGCCTGATTTAGAGAAGAATTCCGCTGTCGCTTTTTCCAGGGAGCCTTTTGGTATAGCAAATTTTAGTTTATCCATAATTTTCACCTAAATTTTTATAGAAACCTCTAAGGGTTTTTTGTTTTGCAAGAACGGTACCTGAAAGGAATGCGCCTAATGTCAAATAACTATTCGATTCTAAAGTTAGGCATTTTGGATTGCTTCTAATGAACGCAATCGCCTTGTATGAACGCAATCCCTCATCATATACCACTGAAAGACACCTGAACAACTGTCTTCCTAATAAATCGTACCCTAATATTTAACTTGTCAAAAAGGCAAAAGCGCTAAACAGAAGGCAGCTTGCGTTTTTTTAATTCAAAAACCAGCGGCGGCGACGAATTCCTTGTCTCCAACTCGACGCTTAGCAATCCTTCCATTATGCCTTTCCAAATTTCGCATTCGTTGATGAATGGTGTTTTGAGAAGCAGAAATTTGTCTTTCAGGTAGAAGTCGCCGAAGCCCTGGGCTTTAAGCCGCTCAAACACTTTTTCCCAATTTGCCTGCTCGCTTGATTCCACCCCGAGCGTTGACCCAATTGAAACGTTGAGCGCTTCACCCATTTTCTTTCCAACCTCACGCCACTGCTCCTTAGGAATCTGCTGAGTCAGCAAATTGAATAATTCCACGTTTACAAGCGCCATGCGGCTTATTCCACAGTAGTATTCGCCTGGAAAATGCCAGTCGTAGATCATCATGGTTTTGTAGATGTCGAGCATTTTTGAGATTAACGGTTTGATTCCTGACTCTTTCCCCTCGGCGATTAGTGATTCGATGAATTCGCGTTCGTTTTTTTCAAGAATTATTGTTGTTCTTTTGGTTTCTTCGCTCTTGGTTTTGGGTAGAGATGGAGGGAGTCGGCTGTTCTCTTGCATACGGGTTATTTCGATGTGCATATTTAATATGTCTTATGTATTGAGGAAGAATATTCAAGATCAGTTTTACGCGCCAAACCCGATGAACAGTTAAATAAAACAGGTGCAGTCTCTATGCTTGCCGATGAAGAAACTAAAAAGCTGACTGAATGATGCACTCTAGGGTATCTGAGGCAAACTTAGACGGTTATCAGTTTCTTTCGGATGAGAAACGCCATCAGCGCCATGCCTGCTAAGAAAACAACAAGGCCAATGCCGTCTGACGTGAAAGTGCCTACTTTTAGTTTAGTCAGCGCGTATGGAAAGTAAGTTGGACCGACAAAGATTAGAAGCATAGAAAAAATAACTAAAGTTATTCTCCAGAACTTACTGTATATACCGGTAACTTTCAAGTTTTCATTTTCAGTCATTCGACACCCAACTCACTGTTCTTCTGGTGCATTGTTTTCTACCAAACCTTCTTTTATCTCTTTTCCTAATGCCTTCATCAAAAACTTAAAAACAAGAAACCCAGCCTCACGATCCGCCCTAAAACCCGTCGTTGTCCCAAGCAAACTGACGCCCTCAAGCTTCCGCTCTTTAGCCATCGCCAAGGTAAGACCCGTGCCACCGACGATTCTGCCTTTACTGTAAATTACGGCGCCTTTTTCCATAAACTCCCTTGCCAGCCTCGGCGAGGTCGCGGCGATGTAAACCTGCGCTTTTTCCTCCGTTATCGGTATCCCTCCCATTGTTACGATGAATTTGCAGCCTAAAGATTCAACGAAATCAATCACTTCTTCGGTAACCTCGTAGTGAGCAACCACATCGTCAAACGAAGGTTGAATTTCACCCGTCATGATAACCAAATTGTTCTTCTCCACAGGAGCATAATAGAACTCGTAGCGGGGCAGGTGAGCAATGCCCTTGGAAGTTATGGAGACGTAATCGGGAAAACTCGGCGAGTACAGCTCGGCGAAAGGCTTGGCGCTGAAGAATTTTATAAGCAGGTGAGCCGCTATGCGGCCGACGTTGCCGAAGCCAGGTAGCCCCTGAACGAAAATGGGGTTCTCCAACGTTGGCTCAGACAGCTTACGTATATGTGCCTTATCCATCAGCAAACACCAATGCACCATACAGTAAGGGTCGACACTAAAATGTTTTGTCAATAGCTATTCAATTTCACAAGGCTATTCGTATTGAGATAATATTTAGGTTGGTGGGAATTCCTTGTCCAATTTTTGAAGCAGTTGCTTAATCGAGCGTTTCAAGGGCGGCAGGTCTTCTTTTATAGCCTTCCACATCACCTGCAAGTTTACGCCGAAATATTCATGAATCAGTTTATCTCGGGTGCCCGCCATCAATTTCCAAGGGACTTGGGGATATTTTTCTTTCGTTTCCAAAGAGATGCGTTTGGTTGCTTCACCGATAATTTCGAAGTTTCTTACTATCGCATCGACGGTTTTGCTATCTTCAGAAAACTGTTCGAAAGTAAGTCCTTCTACATAATTCTGTATTTTTTCTATGGCGTCAAAAATATCGTCGAGATATAATCGGGAATCTCTTTTCAAACGTAAATTGCCTCGTTTAATATGCTATTTTTTATCCGAGGCTTGAGAACATCCCGCATGACCAAATCAACCTTAACACCCAGCATCTCGCTGAGAAAATTTTCAAGCTCAATATACCTGAACAAACTTATTGGTTCATAGAAATCAATTAAAATGTCAAGGTCGCTTGAGCTCTTCTGTTCGCCTCTGACATATGAACCGAAAAAGCCTATGGTCTTCACTTTGAACTTTTCTTTAAGCTCAGGCTTGAGCGGCTCCAATTTGTTTTTTAAACAATCAAGTTCCAAAGTGACCACAAGCAGTAATGAGGTAAGTGGTTGTATTTATTTTTTCAATAATCTAATAATGAGTTTGAAAAAACTTTAGACACATTAGCCATGAGTCCTAAACCCAACTGAGGCTTCATGGATGTAAGCGGAAGCTGGAAAAGAAACTATTAATATTTGACGCTTCACGTATTAGGATGCTAAAACCAACTTGTCGCATGATATAGCGGGGTGGGGTAGCCAGGATTAACCCGCTGGGCTCATAACCGCCAAATTGGCTGTGAGACACCCAGAGATCAGTAGTTCAAATCTACTCCCCGCTACCAAAATAACTTCTTAATTGTACATATATTTTAAAAAGAAAAAGGAACAATCCTTTTTTGTGATCCGAAATGCCGCTTACCCACAGAGAGGGATTGGTGATGTATTGGTGTGAAGGGGACAGGTCTGAGGAAAGCCGAACATACAGAGCCGCCCTAACATCCGCTGACCCAAAAATCTTGGCGTTGTTTGTCCAATGGCTCGAAAAGTATTATGGCGTTGAGAGAGGTCGAATGAAGATTAGGCTTCATTTATGGCCAACCGCTGATGAGAAAGCGGCAAAGGATTTTTGGTCATCAACCCTAGAGATATCGCCAGATAATTTTACGAAATCCTGGTTAAAGCCAAGAGGTAGAAGCTCAAGAAAGCGTGTACATCCAAATGGAATTTGCAGAGTATCGGTCTCCTCAAAGGAACTGTTGCGCAAAATAGTTTTTGACATAAATAATGAATTTAATTCTCATCAAGACACCTTCCCAAAACAGAAAGATGAATGGGAGCCAGTGAGCCCCCATGAAGTTTAATTCAAAACTTGCAAATCAAATGTAATTCTGGTTTCATGCCCCCTTCGAGGATCTAAAATAGAATACTGCTACCAGCACTGCCAATGTTACCACTATCGTATCTGAAGCTCCTGCAAAATAGGCGCCATAGTTGCTAAGAATGGCCAGTCTGATTTCTAATGTATACGAAAGAAATGCAAATAACGTCAATAGAGCCTGCATGAATTTTTGCGCTAAGGATTTATACTCATCCCTAAGGTTTCGCTTGTCCTTTCGGACGTGCTTATGCAAACGCAGCCACATCCAATTATAACTAAGTGTCTCGTTTATCGCAGGTATACCTGCTGTCGGTAATATAGCCTAGACGGCTACCAGAACCGTTTCTAAAACTAGTGCGGAAAAGAACCGCTCGCAATACTTATGTGCTGTCATTGTCTTCCTCCAAGATAGGGTCAAACTCATGTATTTTTCACTCCTAACGATTTAATACTCTTTAGGTTTCCTCCGAATTCTTTGTTTTTTCTAACTCGAACTTGCTTGATTTTCTGTTTTTATTAGGTTCAAACATTCGTTTTCACCGTATAAGCGTGTTATGGCTAACAAGATTTAAACCTTTTTATTTGATAAAAATTCGCTCAAATTACCTATTATTGTATATTCTTTTCAAACTTTTTTTGTACTTTGGCAAGCAAAGACTCGCTTTATATGATAACCTATTTTCATCCCAAACCGTCAGAGCAAGATTCTGCCATGAAACAACCCTTATGCTTTAACTTAGGCAGTATTAGTCGGGCAAAATGTCTTCTTTAGATTAGTTGCTGAGCGGTGGCGGTGGATTTTGGGTGTTTCGGTGTTTTCTATGATACAGCAGTGACATGGCAATTATGATTAGGGATAGGGTTGCCGTTACTGCAACAAACGTGGCGAGGGGCACTGTAGTTGGGTTGGTGTTTTTGTTGGGTGCCTGAGGCATTGGAGTAGATGTTGAACTTGGCTCGGAAATTGGGGGTATTGTTGTGTTTGTTGTTGGTGTTGTTTGGGTCGGTTGAATCTGTGTGGTTGATTCGCCGTCGGTCACGATTACTGTTTGAGTATTGCTCCATTCGCTGTATTGGCCTGCGAATACGTAGACGTGCCCTGCCATCATGTAATCAGATGGTTCCATAGACCCAACTATTGCCTGCGCCTGAACTTCCAGTTTTGCGCCTGCTGGAACCCTGTAGACGCCTGGAATTTGGATTGTTATAGTTGTGTAACCTGAGTGGGATTGGCCCAAGTCTGCGGGAGATTCGGTGCTGTTGCCGCCAAACATTCCGCCGTAGCGACTTGTGGTCACTCCATTGAGAGCAAAGGGAGTGTAATCCCAATCCGTTCCATAAGCTCCTTTTATTCTGAAGTTGTAGTATAGGTTGGCTTGGTTACCGTTTGAGTCAGTGTAGGGGGTGAAGGGTTGGTTTTTGATGGTAAACTGAAGTGAGCGGTTGTCTATGTTGTAGCCGTCTTGTGTGACGATGGTGTTTCCTGTATATTGGTCGACTCCGTACGTTGGTGGAACATAATAGGAAAGGTTTACGTATTTTACGGTAAATTCTGGAACGGCCGGTTCACTTGTTTGTCCATATGCCGCTTGCAGGATTGTTAGGTTTGGGGCTGCTAAGATCAAAATTAAGAGAAATGGGAAACTTTTCTTTATTGCGCCCATAATTCAACCTCTATGGATCGCTGTTATAAGAGTTCTCGTAAAACTTTCTTGACTACGGTTAGTCAAATTTATTTGACTAAAGATTTGTGCTCAAAACTACCTAACCGTCTCGCCTTTCCGACCTGAACGGCTATTCTATTCCAATAGAAGCATAGCAAAATATGTAGGTTTTTCTTCTTTCGTTTTTCTTACCTCAATCGTGAAGCCGTTCTCTCGTGCGGTGGCATAGACGTCGATGCCGCAGGCTTCCATTGAGGGTCTTGCGAGCCGTGGGTAGGTGCAGTTTTTGAGGTTGCATTTTTCGCAGCGTTGGCATGGTCCAAGGGCAACGCCGAAGGCTCGGTAGTGTCCCTGCAGGAATGCGGCTCTTTCGAGATTCGCAACCATGTCCTGAGTTGCGGTTGATTCGTCGGCGACCTGCATTAGGATGGCGGTTGAGTAGCCGCTTAAAATCTGCTTCATCTGCTGTGGCGTGGGGCTGTATGGGGGGCAAGTTAACACTTTTCCGTAGGCGCCGCAGCCAAACTGGCATTTCAGCCGCACCCAATCCGCGACGACAATGTCTTTTGCATCTATGAGCTTTGCTTCAACGCCGCCCATTGAGAGAGCAAGTTTGAGTAGGTCATCTTGATTTGGCTTAGTTTCGACCGCTTTTTTCATTTTCAAGCCCAAGCTGTATTCTAAGTGCGTTCAGAATATAAAACTAAAACATTTCGACTCTAATGCATTCTCAGAAACGCTTGCCTGCTTGTCTATTTGGATCCTTTAGATGCTCCAAATATGCTTTTTCAGCGGAAATCGCCTTTTTCGCGCATTTCAGCCACCACAAATTCAAACGTTCCAAGCCCCAAACCAAAAAAACAGCCCAAAATAAGCCTTTTTGAACCTGCTTAGTTGACAGGGGTACCCCATTTTTACATCAGAAAATCAAGGTAAAAATGGATTATAGACCGACGGGAGGGGGTCTAGTATTTACATCAAAAAACCAATGTAAATATGGGTCCGAAAGACCGATGGGCGGGTCTAGTATTTGTGACCAAAACCAACCACAAAAAGCCATGGGGATGTCGGCGAAGGGAAAGTTTAAGAAAAACGCAAGTTGAATAATCTAACATTCCTCGGTGTTGCGGATGAAGAAAAAAGTGTTCATTGCTGGTCCAATTCTTGGCATGGAGAGCAGCCAGGATTACAGGCTAAAAATCACGGATATTCTGCTCAAGGCGGGGTTTGAAGTGATCGACCCGTGGAATCGGGAGAAAGTCCTCTACAAGGGCGATGAACGGTGTTGGTGGGATAAAGTTCCAACGTTTGATTTTATTCAGCGGGATTTAGATGACGCTGACCGCTGCGACGTTATGGTTGTTTACATGCCGATTCTGTCGGCTGGAGCCTGCATGGAGATGTTCTACGCTAAACGTAAAGGAAAGAAAATCATCGTGCTCTCCGAAATCGCTTGCCTTAGCCCATGGATAATAGCGCACTCCGACAGGGTCGTGAAAGGTTTTGACCAGCTTGAAGATGCCTTAAAAGAAATCCTGTGACCTCTCAAGGCTTTTCTTGGAATTCAATCGCGTTGTTGTAGCCTATCTGCAATCACATAGCGTTATTAGTTTTCACGGCGAGTTTCATGTAAAGCTCGCGGTGAGGTGATTTTTTGTCAGAAAATCGTTCACGTAGGGATTCAAGCATAACCGTGCCTGAGCCTGAGATGACAAGCGATAAAAAATACAAGTGCCCGCTGGACCAGCAAATCTACGACAACAAAGAAGACTACGAATCTCACTGCAAAGAAGAGCACGATGTGCTTTAAAAGATAAAAAAAACGCCAGCTTCAGCTTCTATTTTTTTGGCGATAAATTTAGAAACGCGCTGACGCCTGACTCAGTTGCCTTTGTTTATCTGATGGCTTCGTCGATTTTTGAGTCACGTCTTGTCTTCGTGACTTCCATGAAAAGTTCTAAACATTCCTCTTTAGTCGGCGCCTCAATGCCTATGCTTCCATAGGCGCCTATGTCGATTCTGTATTTCTTCCTGTCGCCTCTATCTTCCCCTTGACTCATAATTTTCTTCTCCCCCTTCCCCATTAACCTTAATCGGATAACAGATTATTTACGTAATAATGTAAACCGCTTATAAGGTTAATGGCATTTCACCGATAAGGCGAAAAACCGATTTAGGGTTAAAAACAACAAAAACGCCATGCCGCATGTACCTTCCCATTCTCGGAATCAACCCTGCCGCGTCAGTACCCAACTTGCAAGTTAATGCGTACTCAAACAAACCCAGCCGTTCAACGTCAATAACATCCCGGTTAAGCCTTGTTCGTTCAAGCACCGCCTCGATTTCTCCAGCCGAAGATCCCAAAACGATCAACCTGTCCAAAAAAGACTGCTGCCACATATGCATTTTCTCCAATTGAGCCGTTGACAATTCAGCCTGCAGAACCTCAGCTCCGTCTTCACCTGTTAAGTCAACCACCTTGATGGTTAGAGGCAAATTCTCATGCAGCCCGTAAACTTCTGCAATTCTTTTCAAATCCACTTTCTTGCCGTCTGCAAGCTGCGCCTGCAAATGCGCTAAGGGGACGGTTGCCAACGTTATTTTTGGTTCAAAAACCCCCACATCAACAGTAAACTCGTTTTTAGCCTCGTCAAGTTTTGTTAGGTACCCTTTGAAGATGGAGCCTTTTTCGATTCTTTTTATGCTTATGGGGCAGGTGCCGATTTCTTTGTTGATGTAGTTTGTGGCGATGACTTCGTCTTCTCCTTCAAGGGAAACTTGAACCCACTTGTTGACTGGAGTGCCTAAAACCTTGAAGTCCAAATCCAAATTTTCAAACTCAGCCTTCAGCAGGTCATCCACCTGTTTGAGCTGCCCCGAACCCCGGGCTTTCACAAGCAAAGTTAAAACGGTCATAGTCAATTACCCAACAACGATATTATTTCTTCATGAAGCTTTCTAACTCTTTCTGCCGCATCCTTATGCCCCGCCGCCCGAAGACGCTCAATTTCGACTTCTATTGGAACCCGTCCGCGTTTAGAGTTGTCGACCAGTTTGTCAGCGTACGAAACAATTTTCTCCTCCAAATTAAGCGGCGAGTAGACGCCTTTTGGCCAGCCGAATCCAGCCGCTTCTTTTGCCGTGAATCCGCCGCCAACATGCGTCTTAACAATCTGGACAACTGTCAAGGGAAGACCTTCTGACTCTGCGATTTGCGCGCCCACCAAGCCGTGCTCAACGGAGTTTGTTTTTGAACGGCCGATATCATGCAAAAGAGCGCCCGCCTCAATCAGGTTCAGGTCCAGTTTCAAGCCGCGGCGTTTGAGTTGGTTCGCTATCTCCATTGATATGTCTGCAACCGATTGGCAGTGGCTGATGATTTGAGGTGAACAATTGTTTTTTCGTAGAAGTTCGATGGCTTGCTCCCTTGTGGGAAGCGACTTATTCACCGAGTTCCTTCCTTAGTGTGTCAACTTTTTCGGAAAGTTTACTTATCATTTGTTCGTTTGCGAAATGTACAAGAGGTTTGCCGCAGCCTGAGCAGTGGAAAACCACTTCGACTGCTTCTTCAAAGGGAACCCTTTTGCATTCTGGGCTGCCGCAGTAGTAGAAGTCGTGGTTCTTTTCGTACTCTAACCTGACGTTGAGTTTTTCTAGTACACGTCTTTTTTGGCTTAAGATGAAGCCTTCAAGCTGGTCGGGTTGAAGTTTCCAGTGGAAGATGAACCAGCCTGTTTTGGGGTCGCGTGTTCTTCTTAGGCTTACCAGGCTGTGGTCGTAGAGTTTGTAGAGGATTTTGCGTACTGTGTTGAGGCGTATGCCTATTTTGTTTGCTATTTCGTCGTCGGTTATTTCGTCTACGCCTTTGAGGTACTCGATAAGTTTGACGGCGTCTTCTTCTCCTAGTGCCACAGCAACCTTCATCAAGGTTGCATCATCAATAGTCGATAACATAACCTAATGTTCCCCACCTACAATACTGGAACATCCTATAATAAAACTGTTCTTGCACACTTAAACTTATTTAACATCGGTTTGCGCGGTTTTTTGGTTTTGTGTTTTTTCTATTTTTTTAAGTTGCGACTTTTGTTTTGGTGAAAGTTGCGACTTTCCGCTTTCGGAGTTTGTGTTTTGGGTTGGTTTTTTGGTTTAGGCTTGGTTTCTGTTTGGACGTTGCGACTTTGGGATGGGCGGGATGCGACTTTGTATGTTGACGCTATGTTGGAGTTATTGTCGGTTATGGGCACAACGGCTTTCTCGGCGGGGTATGGTGCAGAGTTTTATTGGCTGTTCTGTGAAATTCAGTTGAAATGAGGTTCATGCGAAAAATCGTCGGATGCCCATTTTCATTCTATTTCCTAAAATTACATTATAGGAAACTTGGCAGATTATGAATATGCACCGTGCATTTTGCAAAAGGTCCATAGAGACTCATCTATGAAAGAGGTTCACCATACTTCTTTGCCGCAACCCCATGTTTGACGCTTCGTCCCTTTGCCTGAAAGTGATATAGCATTTTTCCACAAATCTTAATAGTTGAGACCGATAAGTTGTTTGATTGCAGGGAAGGCAGAGGCATTGAAATGAAGCGTTTTTTTGTTGTCTTCATAATCGCGCTTTTGTGCACATCCATGTTCGGGCTGTTTTTGCCAAAAGCAAAAGGCAACGCCTAGCTCGGGGGTTAAGTGTTAGGTTACGTGGGAGGCAAACAACCCGTAAAAGCAATTGCAGTTAGATTCGCGGTGAAAAGGCTTTTGAAAATCACGCGTTTTTTTAACTGAAACAATTTTTTTCTCCCGCTTTCCGACTTTCGATTGTTTTCTTGGTTGGAGGTCTAGCAAGTGGTGACTATGGAAAACATCGCTAACTTGTCCACACCTCTTAAATACGTAGACGGATGAATATTATGTCAATTTTGTCGGGAAAGGAGAGTACAAATTACGATTAAACATGGATTAAATAGGGATACAGGAGACTTCATAAAATCCATAAGGCTAAGAAGAAGCAGCATAGCGACTCGCTTAACATTCAAAAAAACACTGAGCCTAACCTTCATAGTAGTAATGCTTCTCTCATGCGCAACCGTTTTTCATGCAATGCCGTTGGCAAAAGCAGACACAGTCACCTACGTTAACCAATGGACTTCATGGACTCCACAGCAGGTCCAACTTAAGTTTCCATTCGGCATAGCCATTAGTCCATCTGGAAACGTCTACATTGCAGACTCAGACAACAGTCGAATACTAGAGCTTTCCAGCACTGGTGCCTACATAACTCAATGGAGCTATGTAAATCCCACCATCGGTTCAATGAATCACCCATCAGGTGTTGCTGTTGATGCTTCTGGAAACGTTTACGTGGTTGACGGAAACAACATAGAGAAGTTTACCAGCGGCGGCCAATTAATTACCAGTTGGGGCGGCTGGGGCTATGGAAACGGCAAATTTGTAGGAGCCAGCGGAATAGCAATTAACGGGGCTACGGGAAACGTCTATGTTGCTGACTGGGACAGAATCGAAGAATTCTCCAGCAGCGGCGCCTACATTACTCAATGGGGCAGCTATGGCTCCGGTTCTAATGCGGGTCATTATAGTTTCGGTTCACCTGAAGGACTGGCAGTTGACGGGTCTGGGAACGTTTACGTAGCAGATGCATTAAACGGCCGAATAATGGAATACACGAGTTCAGGAAGCTTTCTTAAACAATTTGGCACCACTTCAAGCATAGGCGTCTATACATTATACATGCCCTACGGAGTTGCAGTTGATAGCTACGGAAACGTTTACGTAGTTGACATGAGCGGCAACTTCGTTAAGGAATTCAGCAGTGGAGGCTACTATGTAACACAATGGGGACATTATGGTCCGCAGAACGGTAACTTCACCGAACCCATAGGCATTGCAATAGACCAATATGGCAATGTTTACGTCTCATCCCCAGGTTATACCAGCACCTATCCATATGCATCCCAAGACCGAGTACAAGTATTTACCAGCAGCGGCGCCTATATCGCTACATGGGGCAGAACCGGCGTAGGCAACGACCACTTCATCAGCCCCAACAGCATCACCCTCGCAAACGGCAACGTCTATGTCGCAAACGAAGGCGCAGAAACTGTCGACGAATTTTCTTCAACAGGCACTCATTTGGCCCAGTTTGGAAATGGCAGCTACGGCAGCGCCAGCAACGAGCTGTCGAATCCTTTCGGCGCCGCAGTTGACTCCGAAGGAAACGTCTACATAAGCGACACCGACAACAACCGCATAGTCGTATACTCGGCAACGGGCGGAACAAGCACGTGGGGCTCCTACGGAATAAGTTGGAGCTACTACGACAGCTCCTACAACCATAATCCGGGCAAGTTCAATGAGCCTATGGGCATCGCCATCGGCAAAAACGGCAACATATACGTCGCAGACTACCAAAACAGCCGCATACAAGAATTCTCTCCAGGGGGTACATTCATAACCCAGTGGGGCGGATACGGCAGCGGCAACACGCAATTTGAGTACCCAAGAGGCCTCGCCATCGACAGCAGCGGAAACGTTTACGTCGTAGACGAGATTGCCGCTCGCGTCCAAGAATTCACCAGCGACGGAACCTACATTACCCAGTGGGGCAGTGTCGGAACAGGCCCAGGACAATTTGAACGACCATCAAACATTGCAGTAGACTCAAACGGGAACGTATTCGTAAGTGACATGGACAGCAACAGAATCACGGAATTCACCTCCAGCGGCGTATATGAGCTTCAATGGGGAAACGGCGGCTACGCACCGGGACAAATCAGCGGTCCAATGGGCGTTGCCTCCGACGGCAATGGCAACGTTTACGTTACAGACAATGGCGCAGTAAACATTTTCTCCTTAACCAACCCCACAATGCACACGGTAACAGGAACTGTCACCGACAGCTCCACTTCCCAACCAATAGCAGGTGCAAACGTCAATATCATCTCAACTGGCACTAACACAATCATGCAGTCAGTACAGACAGATGCGAACGGCAACTTCCAGACGCAAGTGTCCGACTTAGTTCTGCCAATCAGCATTTCAGTAACCGCCAACGGGTATCAATCGACTACAGTAACCAATGTTGCTCCGGGTTCTGATGGCAGCATTCAATATACCGTCAGCCTACAACCCGCAGTTTGCACGGTTTCTGGCACGGTTACAGGCAGCGACACTAACGCACCCATTGGCAACGCCGCTGTCGTAATAAACCAACAAATCGGCATTGTCGAACTGAAGGTCGTAAAAACAGATGCAAATGGCCAATACTCGACAACAATTCCTCTACGTGACACGCCGTTAATTATTGACGCTTCAGCCGATGGATACGGACATAAAGTACAAAACGATTTAGCACCAGGATCAGACGGAAATATTCATTGTGACTTCACCCTTGATCCAACGATGGAGATCAACTTCTCCGTGACCGACGCAGTAACAGGACGCACAATCCCTGCTTCAGAAGTTACTTTCACCGACAGCTACGGAACCACCTACATTCCAGAAGTTACTAGCGACAACTATTGGGGCTTAAGCACCTTAACTGCAGACCAATTTCCCATAACAATTCAGGATGCAACAGCCAGCGGATACCAAGACCTCCAAACCTCCTTTACCATCTACACGCCGCCCACACCAGGAACCGTTGAAACAATCAACATCGCTCTACAGCCAATTAACACACCTTCACCGGTTACACTTAATCTACAAGTTCAAGACTCCAATGGCAATGGCATCCCGAACGCCCAAGTTTACTATGGCAATCAACCAGACTGGTGGCTACAAGGATCCAACACAGACTATTCAGGCACATCTACGATTCAGCTTTGGACCAGCGATTTCCCCTTGACAGTGCAGGTTTCGGCCTCTGGCTACGTTACCCAGACTGTCACCGTTGATAACTCAGCTGGAGACAACTACGTAAGCACCACTGTTCAACTGCAGCTTGTTCCGCCGCAGCAGTTCCAAATCACAGGCATGGTAGGCGACGGCTCCACCATATACGATTTCGGAGTGAACCCAACGCCAGTGGCGGATGCAACGGTCACGTTGGATTTCGGCGGCACCCAGCCCACTCAGACTCTAACCACCGACGCCAACGGTCAATTCCAAACAACAGCCTACTACATTCCACAATACGCAAGCAACATGCCCATCTACGTCACCATCACTGCGCCAGGCTACGCCACCTACAGCCAAACCTACTGGACCTATGACGGTAACGACTTTGACTTTACGCAAAGCTACGGGGCTCTACTGATTTTCCCGCTTAGTTACACGTTCCCTATAACCTACCAAATTCAAGATTATACCACAGGGAACCCCATAGCAGGTGCCAGCATAGTTGTTACGCCCACCAACGGTTCACCACGCATGTACACATCCGACGTCAACGGCTACGTAACGATAACATTTACTGCCTCAGAACTGCCATCCGTAATGAGTGTGACGGCACAAGGGTACCAGCCACCAGGCATGTATTGGGGCTACAATGCAGTAAGTTACGCATACTGGCCTTTAGCCGACGCACACGGCACTATTTACTTGCAGCCACTCAATACCGCGCAGGTGCAAACAGCCACCGGCACAGGCACAGCCTCATTCACCCCAACCTTTGGGCAAGTAACTAGTTTGTCAGCACTTCTACCAAGCACATTGCCAACGACAGGTCTACCGCAGGGATTAACGTTCCCCGACGGCTTATTCAGCTACACCCTAACTGGAAACACAGAATGGGATTTCAACTGGGGTCAAACCATCACGTTAAGCATAACGTTGCCTTCACCAGTTCCGACTAACGCAGAGTACTGGATGTACAGTTCAACCCAAGGCTGGATAGAAGTGCCGATTCAAAGCATAAACGGAAATACAGTGACACTGCAACTTACTGACGGCGGCGCAGGCGATTCCAGCCCAATCGGCGACAGCCAAATCGTTAACCTCGGCGGCATCGCAGTATCCACACCTCAAACACCCACCATCTCTTTGAACCCAGCATCAGGACAAGCTGGAACCACAATCACACTCTCAGGAAGCAACTTTGCAGCCAACGCACAAGTCCATCTCTTCTTCAACGGCCAAGAAATCACAACCGTCACAGCTGCATCAGACGGCTCCATCACAAACGCCCAACTCCAAATTCCATCAGCAACAAGCAAAGGAGACTACACCGTTGAAGCCTCCGACGGCGCGCAATCTGCACAAGCAACCTTCACAGTGACTATTCCAGCATCAATTACAATGACGCCCACAAGCGGAACCATTGGAACAACAATTATCATTTCAGGAAGCAACTTCCTCCCAAGCACAACCCTACACATCTCCTTCGCCGGAACCCAAGTTATAACTGTCCAATCCGCTTCAGACGGCTCATTCACAGGCGCCCTATACATCGTCCCAGACAACACCGCAGCAGGCGACTACACACTGCAAGTCACCGACGGCACCAACACCGCCCAAAAAACCTTCTCGGTAATCGCCTACCCTTCATCGCAAACCACAACCACCGTTTCCGGCAACACAGCCACGGTTGACCAAACAGCTCAAACAGGAGTCGACGTAACAATCAGCGGACCAAGCCTCAGCTCAGGCGAACAAGTCACAGTGACAACAGACAACTATGGGCAGACGCCGCCAGCCGGATTAACAGACCTGCCTAGGAGTCGGAGCAACCTACTTTGACGTCCAAGTCCTCCCGCCAACCGGCACAACATTCGGACCAGACGTATACGTCACCGTCAGCCTCACAGACCCATCCTTCACAAGCAACATGGTCATAACATACTGGAACGGAGCCGCATGGATGTTCGCAACTAACACACACTTCGACGCAGCAACCCACACAATCACAGGAACCATCCCCGCAAGCGCCCTCTCAGGAACACCAGTAGGCGTCGGCAACGGACCAAGCTTCGCCCTACCAGAATACCCACTAGCAGCCCTCATCGCCACAACCACATGCTTCGCAGCACTCATAGTCTACAAAAGACAAAGCAACCGCCCAAAGAAGTAAAACAACCCGGAAAACCAACAAAACAAAAAACCTTTTTTCTTTTTTGTTTCTTTTCAAATGCGAACATGCATCACTTTCTCTCCAAATACTTTTGCTGCTCAGATTGTGATTTGCTAAAGACTCTTGGAACCAAGTAAGCCAACAACACATTCCTCGCGACGGCTGGATTGGGCATGGTTGCTGGTTGAAATCAGGCATTGAGGTAGAAATGGGTCGTTTTTTTGGTTTGGGTCTCGAATCTTTTTGCGGGTTGCGGCTTTTGGGTGGATTGAAAATATGGGGTTAAAATTGTCGGTTTCTGTTGTGTCGCGGGCTGATTGGGTTTTAGGAAAGCTTTAGTACCGTGGTTCCTACTGCTTATGGGTAAATGGTGAAGTTGGGTTGAAACTGGCTGTCTTTGTGTATGAGTACCCGCCTAAAATCGTGGGTGGATTAGGAACTTATGCGGCTGAGATAACACGGAAATTTGTTTTGGATGATCATGACGTGACGGTTTTCACGATGAATGATGACGCGGGCTCCTTGCCTACGCGGGAGATTTGGCGCGGCATCGAGATTCATCGTCCCCTCCACATTGACATTTCCGATTCGTTGCCTGACGTGATTGCTGAAGACATCAAGAAATGGGGCAGAGGTCTGCATTTCTTCGGCAAACTCATGGTGTACAATTATCTGTCAGCGGCTAAACTCATCAACGAACTCATCAAGAAAGAAAACATGAAGTACGACATTGTTGTGGCTCACGACTGGCTTTCAGCCATGGGCGGAATCACAGTTAAAAGAGAAACAGGTTTGCCGTTTGCTTTCCATGTTCACTCCACCGAGAAAGGACGCACATTGGGGAACGGCTCCAACGTCGTCAGCAACATCGAGTTACGTGCAGGCAAAACCGCCGATATGGTTGTGACGGTTTCGTATGCTATGAAAGATGAGCTTATCCAGCTTGGTTTTCCACGCGAAAAAATCCAGGTAAGCTACAACGGTGTTGACCCGCAGAAATACAATCCTGTAAACGTTTCTCAGGAAGACATTAAACGGGTCAGAAGCAAATACGGCATCGCGGATGACCAGTTTATGATTCTTTTCTTAGGCAGACTCGTCGCCGTCAAAGGCGTCGACAAACTCATAATGGCTATGCCCCACATCCTAACCAAGATTCCGAACGCACGGCTGGTGGTTGTAGGCGTTGGCGACCTCCAAGAGTACATGATGAACCTGACAAGAACCATGCGGCTGGACCAATACGTCAAATTCTGCTTCGACTTCATCCCGGAGGAAGAACGAATCATCCACTACGCGGCATGCGACGTTGCAGTTTTCCCAAGCTTCTACGAACCCTTCGGCATCGTTGCGCTTGAAGCCATGAGCATGGAGAAAGCAGTTGTCGTCGGCGCCGCAGGCGTAAGCGGAATGCGCGAAATCGTCATCTGCTGCGGCGAAGAACAATGCGGATTCCACATTGACCCAAACAACCCCTCAGACATTGCCTGGGGAGTAACCAGCGCATTGGAGAACCCTGAACGGCTCAAGATGCTTGGCAAAAACGGCAGAAAACGCGTCTTAGCCGAGTTCACCTGGACCAAAATCGCCGCAAAAACCATCGACCTCTACGAAACCATACAAAAACGTTGACAGCGCCTTGGCGGGTTAATTGGCCACAGACTTAAAGTCTAAAGTTGCAAGGGAAGCAGCCACCCTACTTTATTTTGGCGCAGAAAAAGAATACAAACAAGCCAAAACACGCGCAGCTCAAACCTTGGGCACGCATTTTTTGCCGTCTAACTTAGACATTGCGCTTGAGCTTGACAAGATTGCCGAGGAAAGCGAGGGAGCAGACAGGAAGGAACGCCTGATAGAAATGCGCACCGAAGCCTTGCACGTGATGAAGCTTCTTGACGCTTACTGTCCCCTTCTTATCGGCAGCGTTTGGCGAGGCAACATACGCAGAGGAAGCGACATAGACATCGCAGCCTACGCCGACGACCCGCAGGAAATCGTCAACATCCTCAAAGCGGGCGGGATAAAAGTTTTGAAGACCGCTTGGACAACCGTGAATAAGCATGGACGCACCTTGGCGTCGCTTAATGTCCGCGCCCAAACTTCGGCGGGGCACGGGCTTGAAGTTGTGGTCCGCTCCAGCGAGGAGCAAGGGGAAAAAAGGAAATGTGAAATTTTCGGCGACGAAATAAAGGGTTTGAAAACCAAAAACCTTGAAAAACTGCTCAAAGACAACCCGACACAAAAATTTATTCCCGCTTGAATCGGGGAAAATTCTGATTTTGCCTCAATAAAGAAAATAAAGAACTAATTTGCATAGTATATTTCAAACCTTAAACTGATGCCAAATGGCCATAGACAAAGAATCTCTAAAAAAGATGTTTCCAAACCTCAGCAAGGAACTGGAAGGCGGAGACGCCAAAATCCAAATAGATGCCCTCCGCAAAAACCCTGAGGAAGCCGAAGCAGACCTAGCTGAGTGTGCAGAGCAAGAAATTGAACCCGAAGCCCCCACCACTGAAACACCCGACAAACTCCGCCATTTCTACCCGTCTGCTGAAGATTTTATTCGCCGATGCGACACCGACGCGCAGGCAGAGGAAATAATTGCTTACCTAAAGAAGAGGGAGGAAATAACAAAAGAGCAGGCGCAAGAGTTGCGGTCTCAGCTTAAGCGTAAGGGTTTGCGAAGTTTTGGTCCTAAAAAAGAGGAAAACCATTACTTTAGGGAAGCTGGAATTTTATAATTTCTGAATTTCTTTTTAATCGCTAAAAAAACCGACGGTTTTGACGTGTTCATACGTGGACTGCCATTTATTTGGCGGTCAATGCAGTTGGCTTGCACTGGTTTTTCAAATTTTAAGTGCTTGTTGCCGCTGAACGGTTTGTTTGACTTTATGTCGGAAAACTAATAAGGCTCAAGTTTGTTGTACAAAAACGGAAAAATGGTGATATTATGGCAATAAAAGTAGGAATTAACGGATTCGGAAGAATCGGCAGACTTCTTTACCGCGCAGCACTTGAACGCAACGCAAATATCGATTTCGTCGCAATCAACGACCTGGCGGACGCCAAAACGAACGCTCACCTTCTCAAATATGACTCAGTCCACGGACATTTCCCAGGCAAAATTGAAGTCGTCGGCAACGACATGGTTGTCAACGGGAAAACCCTCAAATGCCTCAGCGTAAAAGACCCAGTGGCTCTGCCATGGAAAGACCTCGGAGTTTACTTAGCGGTGGAATCCACCGGCTTGTTCACCAACCGCGAAGGCGCAAGCAAACATTTCCAAGCAGGCGCAAAAAAAGTCCTGATTAGCGCGCCAGCAGAAAACCCAGATGCAACCTTCGTTTTGGGCGTAAATGACAAATCATATGATCCAGAAAAACACAATATTCTTAGCAACGCGTCATGCACAACAAACTGTCTAGCACCTGTCAGCAAGGTATTGGAAGACAACTTCGGCTTAGAAAAAGCCTTAATGACAACATGCCACAGCTACACAAACGACCAGAAAGTCCAAGACCTTGTCCATAAAGACCCCAGAAGGGCAAGAGCCGCAGCAATCAACATCATCCCAACAAGCACGGGTGCAGCAAAAGCAATCGGGCTGGTTTTGCCAAGTTGTGCAGGAAAAATGAATGGCTACTCACTTCGGGTGCCAACACCCGACGTCTCTATCGTTGACTTAACCGCTATACTGGGCAAAGACGTCACCAAAGAAGACATCAACGCAGCTATGAAGAAAGCCGCAGACGGACCACTAAAAGGCATTCTGCAGTACACGGAAGATCCAATCGTTTCAACCGACGTACTACACAGCACCTACTCAGCAGTCTTCGATGCACAATTAACCATGGTTCTCGGCGAGAAAAGCAACTTCGTTAAAGTCTTCGCATGGTACGACAACGAATGGGGCTTTAGCAACCGCATGGTTGAATTCATTGAAATGATCGGCAAAAAAGCCAAACTATAAACGCGCAAACAAACCAAAATTTCTTCCACCCCTTTCTTTTGGGAAAAAAACAGCAAAGTTAACTGAGATGTGAACTATATGGCAAAATACAAAACACTCGATGACTTTGACGTAAAAAACAAGGTCGTTCTAGTCAGAGTTGACTTTAACTCGGAAATCGATCCCGTGACCAAGAAAGTTACAAGCGACGTGCGAATAAGGGCGCATGCAGAATCAACGCTCAAAGAACTGGCGGAGAAAGGAGCCAAAACCGTCGTTTTAGCGCATCAGGGACGCAAAGGCGACCCCGACTACACATCACTCAAAGAACACGCAGCAATCCTGGGGAAAATCCTCAAATGCCCAGTGAAATACGTCGACGACTTATTCGGGGAAAAAGCAAAAACCGCCATCAAAAACTTGCAAAGCGGAGAAATCCTCGTCTTGGAAAACGTGCGCAGCTGGGACAAAGAAACCAAAAGCATGAGCCCCGAAGAAGCAAGCAAAACCGAACTCGTCCAAAACCTCGCGCCCCTCGCAGACCTTTTCGTTAACGACGCCTTCGCCGCAGCACACCGCGGACACGTATCTATGGTCGGGTTCACCGCCGTGTTGCCTTCAGCCGCAGGCAGAATAATGGAGCGCGAACTCAAATCGCTTAGCCGCATCGTGGAGAAACCCGAGCACCCATGCGTCTACGTTATGGGCGGAGCCAAAGCCGATGACGCCTTAGAAATCAGCAAGTATGTGCTGGACAACGGCATCGCAGACTACATCCTCGTCGGCGGCGTCACCTCGCAGCTTTTCCTCGACGCAGACGGCATCGACCTCGGCAAGAAAACCATGGCTTTCCTCGCCAAAAAAGAACTCACCCAATTCATCCCAGGCATCAAAGCCCTCATGGCGAAATACCCCGACAAAATAGTCGTGCCCGTAGACGCAGCCTTAGATGTAGATGGCAAACGCAAAGAAATCCCCATTAGCAAGCTGCCCACGGAATACAGCATCTTTGACCTCGGAAAGAAAACCGTCGAAAAATACGCCGCCATCATCAGCAAAGCCAAATCCATCGTCGTCAGCGGACCCATGGGCGTCTACGAAAACAAGCAGTTCAACTACGGCACCAAAGGCGTCTTCGAAGCCATCGCAAACAGCAAAGCCTTCAGCCTCGCAGGCGGCGGAAACACCATCGCAGCCATAGCGGAATACGGCTTAACCAAAAAAATAGGCTACATCAGCACCGCAGGCGGAGCACTCATCGAATTTTTGATGGGCAAAAAACTCCCCGGCGTAACCGCACTCGAAACAGCAACAAAAACCAAAAAAATCTAAATTCCTTCCCTTTTTGATTTTACAGAATTTTTTTTAAGAAAAACAAATTGGGCATCACAATATCAACAAAGAGTCAAATAACCACATTAGAAATCATCCGAATGCAAGTTTAGCTGAGGCGAGAGGTCACAGGGCGAAGAAACAATAATCCGTTTTCTAAATCCTTTTTTCTGTAAGGTTTTGATGTTCATCAGTTACCGAGTTTCCATCTTTTGTCGCTTTTATCAACGTCAGCGCCATTTTTTGGTATTTTTTTAAATCAATACATTGCAACCTTGGAAATACATCTTGTATTTTCTTGAAATCAGTGTTAATGTCATAATATGCCTTGATTCTAAGTTTATCTATTTCTTCAGCGAAGAATACGTTTCCAGCAGGAACGACAAAAACAATAATCCCATCGTTCCAGAATTTCTTTAAAACTCACTTCTGCTAATCTGCGGTCTTTCATATGCTTATTTAGCTCATCAGATAGCGAATTTCAGACATCTGCTCTTTCTCAGCAAAATAATTTCCTTAAATTTGTGTGGCTCTAACCAGAGGGACAAAAGCATTTATAGATTTAACGCAAATAAGAGCGTTTGATGGTTTAAATGTCAAAAAAGAAACCAATCGTGCCTCCGGTTAGTGAAAGCGCACCATTCAAAGAGTTGGCAATTAAAACTGGTCTAAGAAAGCCAGACGCAAATCCGTCCAAAAGGATAGTTGTTCGAACAAAGACAAGAACGGAAATCTACGAGGAAGACCATTAGCGAATACCAACGAAAAACCTATTCAGCGCCCGCTACCTTTTGGATGTATTGTAACCGTGCTTACGCTCGTGAAATCAAAGGTGATAACGCTAAAACAATCTTATATCTTAAAACAACGGAAGAATAGGCTGTCACTAAAGTGAAAGCTAATGCTGAATCTTACAAGCTCATAAGATATCTCTTGGTATCTTTGAGTCTCGTTTCAATGTTTTTTGCAGTGGTTTTTGCCTTCTATTTCTCAGTTCTTGCATATCCCTTCTTGATTTGCGGATTCATACTTTTATTTTGCGAAATCGTTTTTGTCTGGAAGAATCATCGATATTCTGACAAATCAAAACTAATTGCAAGCAAACTAATTCATGAGGAAATTTTGAAAGAAGCAACAGATATTTCCAATTCAACCAACCAAGTAAAGAACAGTGGAACTTACTTGATTTATTCTAATAAAGAGAATATCATTTCAAGAATAAATTATCTGCTGAAAAAAATTGAAGCCTACTCGAATAAAAAAATGTTAGTTGAAGCTTTTGTCAACAGAACAAAAGGAGTTTTAAACGAGTGCAATGGAGTGATTCAAGCATACAATCATAATTTTGTTTCGCAAAGAAAGAAAGACTATGGCTATCTTTGGAACAAAGGCAACATTTTGCTTGACGACGAACAACAAACAGCAATCGTAACGGATGAAAAATACAACCTCGTAGTCGCAGCTGCGGGCTCTGGGAAGACTGAAGTCTTAATCACAAGAATTGCTTACCTTACCGTTAGAAAACCTGATAGTGTGAATCCAAATAGAGTCTTGGCTATCGCTTACCAAAACAAAGATGTAAAACAAATCGAAAGAAGACTTAATCAATATGGCATAATTGGAGTAAACGTAAAAACTTTCCACACCTTGGGACTTGATGTTCTACAAGAAGCCAACATAATTAACAAGATTTTAGGCCGAACTGAACGTCCTGGAATCATAAAGACGATATTCGAAAACGAATTATCTGTAAATTCGGAGTTTTATCAAAAGTTCCTAAATTATATTAAATCCATTCATGAAAACGATTTAAACAATGAACCAACAGAAGAAATTAGCTCCATTAGAACAAGGAGTACATTTCCTTATACAGCGATAAATAATGAACCAGTTAAAAGTCATGCTGAAAAACAGATTTTCGATTTCCTGCTAACGAACAAACTGAATAATCGCCCCATAAAAGTTGAATATGAGCATGAAATAGAAAACGTCGGAAAACCCGACTTTTACTTACCTGAATACGACCTTTACATTGAACACTGGGGTCTAACAAAAAATGGCACAGTTCCAATATGGTTTGACCAAACAACTAAAGACTATCAAAGAAATAAAGAAAAAAAGAAACAGTGGTTTGAAGAAAATGGAAAATTGCTTGTAGAGACTTTTTCTCATGAATATGATGACGACCATCCAGAAACATTTCTACGTCTACTTACGGAGAGAATCAAAACTAAACTCCAAGAAAAAACAAAAAGCAAATTCAGTTTCGAGCTAATGACTTACAAAGAATTGGTCGAGGTTGTGCATAACTCAGATAATGATTGGATTTCTGGAAATCGCACAAAAGAAGACCTTGGGAATTTCATAAAAAATGCTAAAACTTACAATCTTACCCCAGAACGAATTCTTCAAAAACTCAAAGAGAGAGACTGGTCACGAAAACAACAAACATTTGCAAAACTTGCTGTAGATGTTTATTTGAAGTATGAAGAAAAATTGAAGGAACTCCACAAGATTGATTTTGAGGATATGATAAACAAAGCAATTTATGAACTGACCAACGACGGAGAATTATGCAAGAATAAATACGAACATATCTTGGTCGATGAATACCAGGATATTACTCATCAAACTGATAAGTTGGTTAATGCTCTCCTGAAGAATAATTCTGACTGCAAATTTTTCTGTGTTGGAGATGATTGGCAAAGCGTAATGGGTTTTGCAGGTTCAAACCTCGAATTCTTTGTGAACTTTGAGAAGCACTATAGTAATCCTGCCATCACAAAAATATCCACGAATTACCGAAGCGTGAGGAAAATTGTTGATGCTGGAACTTGCCTTATGAAAAACAATGAAAGCTGTCAACGTCAAAAGGTTGTTGTTTCTAAGAGTGAAGAAGGAAAATCAATAAAGATACTCTTGTCGCCCCATCATATTGAATATCAAAGGAAGTATCACGACCAAATAGCACACGACTGCATTAATCGTGTTGAAGAGTACCTAAAGAAAGGCTATGCTTGCAAAGACATTTTGATATTGAGCAGATTTATGATGATAAATAGTAATGGAAGGCCACGTTATCATTACATAATTGAAAACCTCCTTGCTGAATCAAAAGAACGGAACATCTATTTGACTAATGAAGCGAAAGATGAACGCGGAGTTCGAGTGCTGACGGTTCACAAAGCTAAGGGCTTAGAGGCAAAAGTAGTTTTTATTCTAAACGTAATCAAGGATGTTTATGGGTTCCCAAGTGAGATTGAGGATTCTACTATTCTTGAACCCGCGAGAGAAAACTATCCTCTCCAAAGTCAGAGAGAAGAAGAACGAAGGCTGTTTTATGTAGCTTTGAGCCGTGCTAAGGAAGATTTGAATATCTATACCTGGGAACCTGCTATTAGCGAGTTTATAGATGAAATTAAAGACTATACAGTTAATGAATACTTGAGCTACTAACTTATGGGTATTAGGTTTGATTACCTAAAAAAGAGACCTTGCCTTCACCAACAAATCAATTACTGCGGTTGTTTCGGTTTCATTGAGTCCCAGCTTTGTGGGTAACTCTTGAGTTGTCTTTTCATATAGCAAAACGAGTCTTTGGTCGCCATCGGAATCAACAACAAATTTGTTTATGTCACCTATTCTTGTAACTTGATGGTTTCCCAACATATTTCTTGCTCTTGCTAAAAAGTTGATGATAGTCTGAGACTCGTCTTTACTAAAATTTAACTTGAAGTGCTGTCCGAAAAAGAAATCTTTGCCACAGATTTCAATCAGTCTTCGCTCATAACTGAACTGCACTACGAAATTGTCAGTTTCACCTATAATTTTTGTATATTTAACATAATAGTTAGAATTTGTTTTTCTACTGTAAGTTCCGTGGGTCCTGCCTCTGACTTTGTTATTTTTTGAATAGAATTTCGGAGACTGGACCTTTAGGGGATATCGTCTATTTCGATTACCGCATAATCGGTTCCTGTGATACTTCTTACGAATGCTTCAGTCCTTTTTCTATCTCTGGCTGCCTCGTTATTCGAACAATATGCGGGGTTGTCTCGTCGAGGTCCCAACTATTGCGCCTTTGTAACTCTGTGAGCGTTTAGACTTTTATGCTGTGTGATTTCAAAATCCATATACTCGATTCCAACCGCAATTTCTGTTTGCGAGGTGTAATTTTTCTCATATTTTTACCCCTTATAGCATTTGTTAGATAGTTAGCAGGGGGGTAATTTTTACTTCGTTTCTTACTCCTCGTGATATTACTATTCTTCACTTGTCTACCATACCATCTATTTAGCACCCAAACGTTAGGTAGGTCGTAAACGTCTGTGTATTAAATTTTAATCCAGGTTTCTTGAGTAAGTTGAGTTAGCTGGCTTTTTGCTTGGTCTTGATTTTCTGAGTTTTTGAAGGAAAGAATGGGATTTAGATTTTGGGAAATTGTTTTTAGGTCGTTTGCGATGAAATCTGGTTTTTGCTGGCTATCTGATAGATCTTTTAGCGTGTTGAACTGCGAAGCAACAAAGACCGTTCTTAGCCCTGCCTCTTTTGCTCCTTTGATGTCTTCGATCGGGCTGTCGCCGATGTAAACCGCCTGCTCTGCTTGGACTTGCAGCTTCTTGAGGGCGTCTTGGAATACGTGGCTGCTGGGTTTTCTCCATCCAACTGCCTCGGAAACCAATGTTGCGTTGAAGTAGCCGTCGATTCCCAGTTTTCGTAAGCTTTTGTAGATGACGGGTGCATAGGTGAAGTTCGATATTAACCCGACTTTGCGTTGGGCTTGGACTTGTTTGAGGAGTTTTTTTGCGCAGTCCCGCAACTCAAGCGTGTCGATGAAGTCTTGGAAGAAAACGTTCAAGGCGGCTTTCACCCTGTCATCCTCAGGCGTCACGTTGAAGCCGAGGTTTTGGAGTGCTTCTGCGACCCAGACGGCGTTGGTGACTTCCCGCAGTTGCTCGTAGCGGACTTTGCGGTACTTTTCATGCGCCGCACTGTAAGCAGCCATAAATTTGTTTTCGGCGGCGTTGAAGCCTTCGCCGAGGAGCGCGTGGTACAGGTTCTTCTTTGATTCGTCCATGCTGTAGCCTTTGCAGTTGACGAGGGTTCCGACGTAATCGAAAATGATGGCTTTGCAGGTCATCGCTGGCTCTTCCCTTTCAAGATGGTTTTTTCAGTGATTTTTCGGAGGGCTTCTGCCGCCGATGTCTGCATTAGCTTTTCGGGCTTTCCGATTGCTGCTTCCACCTGCAGGTCAAACGGGATGGCGCCAAGGTACCGTAGCCCCAGTTTTCGGGTTCCCAGTTCAACGTTTTCTGACTTATCCATTTTCATGTTCTCGACAACGCCGATGATTGGCATTGTGAGTTCGCAGAGAAGTTCCGCCTGTTTCTTCACGGTTTCGAAAGCGAGCATTGACGGCGTTGTCACGATTAGGAATTCAATGCGTTTGATGAGCCGCACCAAATCTAGGACGGCGTCGCCGATGCCTGGCGGCATGTCAATTACTAGGAAGTCAAGGGTGCCCCATTGGGTGACTGAGAGGAGTTCGATTAGGGCGTTTGAGATGTCGGCTCCGCGGAGGGGGGCGGGTTTGTCGCCGATGAAGTAGATTAGGGACATGTACTCCATGCCGTGGACGGTGGGTGGGACGATGCCTTTTTCTTCTTGCAACTCGGCTTTTTGGGCGCCGAGGATTATGTGGGTTGAGGGTCCTGTGAAGTCGAGGTCGAATAAGCCGACTTTGCAGCCGCTTCGTGCAAGGGCGAGTGAAAGTGCGGTTGCGACCATGCTTTTTCCTACGCCGCCTTTGCCGCTTGAAACAGCGATTACGTGGCTTATTCGGCTTAATCGCTCGTTAATTACGCTTGTTCGCGGGTCAGACACGATTATCTGGCTCCTTTCACACTCTCAAGCCAAATCCCGCGCCCGCTGGCGATTTCAAAGTCAGGACTGCCACATTTCGGACACTTAATAAAGCTGTGCGCAACCTCGGGAACAAAATGAATCGCTTCAGCCGTCGCCTTATCCATTTTTTTAACGTCAAACTGCCACGTGGCGGCGCAAACCCTGCATCGCAGTGTGCTTTTGGCTTTGAGGATGCGGAACTTCGCGCATTTGAAAAGCGGCGTCTTCAGCTCTGACAGGGCGAAGCGCAGAATGGGTCGTTCAACCTGCTGTAGCTCGCCGATTCTGATGGTGACTTCTAAAACTTCCTTTAGCTTTTCTTTCTCAGCAATCTCTTTCGCCGAGGCTAAAACTGCTTCAGCAAGCGCCCATTCATGCATAAACTCTCATACCCGCTGGCATTTAAAAACAATATTGCAGATGAAAAAGATTTTCAGAGAAAAATCCGAAGGCTATGGTGTTAGCGTTTGGTTCTGGGTGACTACCCATCGGTTTGTGCCGACCAGTCTTAACACATCAGTCTTCTGCACGAATTCGCCAGTTGCCTTGTTGACAAATTCATGCGTTCGACACAACTCAACAAGCACTCCCGTCTCCCTATCAAAATAGCAGCTGCCCCAATCGTCAGAACAATTCCAAGTGACCAAATTCGTCTCTCTCGACCCGCTCGGGTAAGCCCAGATTACTGTCTTGTTTATGGTTAGCTGAACGGTTGGAAGCGGGTCGCCCGCCTTGAGGTTCGCTGCGCAGATGGGAACGCCTTTTTGCGTGAATTTGAGGGCGCTTTCATTCTGGGGGTTTAGGTTGGTTTGGAAGCTGAAGGTGCTTTCGCTTCCGTTTTTGAAGTGAAGAGTGTAAGCTTGGTCAACCACTAAGCTTGAAACGTTGGCTACGGTGATTCTTAACCAAGCTGTATTGTTGTATTCGAACTGGGGGATTTTCAGTGTTAAGTTGGGTAGGTTGGAAGTGTAGGCGCCGTATGTTTTGTAGTAAAAGTAGTCTCCTTTGGATACTCCAACTGTCCAACTTGCTGCTGGGGATATGTATTGGCTCGCAGACAGGGACACAAGCAAAATCAGAGCCATTAACAAAGGCTTTGTCCTCATCTTGTGTTTCACCCATTTTTCCCGTGTTTCTCCTAATTTTTTTGTCAATAAATAGATTTTTGTAAGGGTTTCTTGACAAAACTGTTCAGGTTTAGTCAAGGTTTGTGAACAAACTATTTTTCGGGAAAAACTATGTTGGATTAGCAAAGTTTTAAGCGTTTCAAAGTCATATTATCGGGCGGTTGAGATACGGTGCCTGATGTTCAGGAAGAGATTTATTCAATAATGTTCAGTTCACTTAAGCATCCTGTACGCCGCAAGATACTTCGCGTACTTTCAGAGAAGCCGCTGACTTTTTCAGAGATGCTTGATTTGCTGGGTGTCTCCAGTTCCAACTTGACTTATCACCTTGAAAGCTTAGGCGAGCTTTTGACCCAGGAGAACGGCATCTACAAGTTGTCGACTTTCGGTGCCGCAGCCGTGGGAACCATGAAAATCGTTGAGGAAGCGCCTGAGGTTCAGCCTAAGAAGCGTGCCTCATCGTTTAAGTGGAAGACAGCTCTTGCGGTTTCGCTTATCGCCTTGATTCTGACGGCAACCGCGGTAGCATGGGAGTTTAACGCTTTGAACCAAGCATCTATCAAGCAGAACGACCTGCAGTCAAAATATAACCAACTGCTTTCGTGGAGTGCCTCAACAAGCACAGCCATCAACTTCCTGCAGCAAGTGCCCCAGATTGAAACGTCACATTACCAGGCGACGCTGGAAAGCAACAGTGTCGATCAACCCTCGGATTTGGGCGGGGTGCTGGAGCAGACTATGATGTATTCGCTTAGCAGCAGCGACAGCAAAATGGATGTTTACTTCCGTTTCCGAAGCGGCGAATTGTCATGGTACCAAATCGTCATGCTTAACGGCTCACCAATTTATTCGCAGCCTCAGCCGTACGGCGCCCTGGATGCGGCGAAAGGTTTGCTTAGCAGGCTCGCAGCCTACGAAAACGCTTCTTACCTTGAAAACATGAGCAGCACCCTGTCACTGGTCAGCGGCGCTATGCAGAACATGCAGGTAACCGAAGGCAACATCAAGCTTAACGTAACCATCTCGGGTGCCACGACGCAGATAGTGATGCTGTACACCGAGAACGGCGTGGATTTTTCACCTAAATGCGTGAGCTTAACCTTCGCGGGCAACGACCTAACCAACATGATTGACGACTGGTACCTCTTCACCATCGGAAGCACCACCGTAGATGTCTCCAGCAGCCAAGCGGTCCAGCTGGCGCTCAACGCCGTGAAAGGCTACAGTTGGACGGCGAACAGCACCACGGTTTCGAACTTCAACGTGCTCTCCCAGCCTGTTTCAGTTGTTTTTCACCCGAACACCAAAAACGGGTTAGCCCTCTACCCCCAATGGACCGTCACACTCTACCTTGACAAGGTCTACCCGGGCGGCGTCGGCAGCTTGACTGTTGAGGTTTGGGCGGATACGGGAAAAGTGGCGCAGATACAGAACAGTTGACGCGCAAGCCTGCTTTGCGCGAGGTGTTGTTTGTTTGATTCCGTTGGGGTTTCCGGTAAACTTTTGTAATATTACAAAACTTCAAGCGGAAACAATGGTTTTCCCTGTTTCTTTAGCTCTCAAAATCTTAAAGGATTTAAGCCAAAACCCAAAAAGCAACCCATCCCAACCCCCAAGCAGAAGCCGCCGACGAAGGGAGGGGTCTAGTATTTACAACCAAAACCCACCACAAAAATGGAGCAGAAAGGCGTATATCCTTTTTTTGGGCGGGGGTAATGGCAAGTTAGAAATAACTGTTCTAGTGATAGTTGTAGTCTGGACGATGCGTCATGACCGATGTAGTTTTCACGTTTGAGGTTCATCAGCCGCATAGACTCAAGCGTAAGCTCTTTTGGGAGGGCCAAATCTTCAGTCGCCGCGGCAAAAACGAATTATTCAACTATTACTTCGACAACGAAAACGACAAAGAAATTTTCCAGCGAGCCGCACGCAAATGCTACTTCCCCTCAAACCAGATCCTGCTCGACTCAATAGACAAACACAAACACGAACACAAACAAGTCAAGGTCTCATTCAGCATCTCAGGCGTCTTCCTAGAACAATGCCAAATGTTCGACCCCAACCTGCTGGAAACCTTCAAGCAACTCGCCGAAACCAAACGCGTAGAATTCCTAAACCAAACCTACTACCACTCAATCGCAAGCCTATACCCAGACAAAGAAGAATTCATTGAACAAGCAAAAATGCATAAACAAACCGTAAAGGACCTGCTTGGCTACACACCGACCGTCTTCGAGAACACCGAACTACTCTACAACAACACAATCGCCAAAACAGTCGAAACACTCGGGTACAAAGGCATCTTCACAGAAGGCATCGAGAAAATCCTCGGCGAAAAATCACCCAACTACCTCTACACTCCGAGAGGCGCAAAGAAAATTCGGGTATTACTCAGAAACTACAAACTCACCGACGACATCGGCTTTAGGTTTTCGGCAAGATGGTGGCCCGAGTGGCCCCTGACCGCTGACAAATACGCGGGTTGGCTGGCTAACGCGCCTGGCCAATGCATCAACATTTTTCCCGATTACGAAACCTTCGGCGAACATCATTGGCCCGAAACTGGTATCCACAGTTTTCTGCAGCATCTTCCAGATGAAATACTGAAGTTTGACAGTTTACAGATGGCGACCCCATCCGAAGTAATAGCCAGGAACGATTCCGCAGGCGAAATCGATGTGCCTGAAGCCCAAGGCACAGTTTCATGGGCAGACGTGCAGAGAGATCAAACTGGCTGGTTAGGCAACGTCATGCAGTGGGCTTATTACACGGCGCTTCGTCGATTGGAACCACTCATCAAAGAAGCCGACGACGCAGAGTGGCTTAAACTGTGGCGTGACTTCCAAACAAGCGACCACCTCTACTACATGTTCACCGCAGGCGGAGGACCAGGCGAAGTCCACTCATACTTCAGCCCCTACGAGTCGCCGATGGATGCCTTCGCAGTAGCGCAAACACTGCTAAACGATTTTGAAGCAAGACTTCGACTGTCAATCTCAGCGGCGAACGAACCCTTCCTGTTCCACACAGACGTCGGAAAAGAATACTACACTGGAACAATGGCTTGGAGCCTCAAAGGATTCATCAAAGCCGTCAGCGAAGTCAACGCGAAAGCCATCGAGTTTCACATGGAAAACGGAGATTTTGAAAGCTGGACACAAAACTCCCTTAAAGACCAAAAATTGGCATCACAACTCAAACAGCTTAAAGATTCAAAAGAAAAAGGCGAAGAACTAAGAGAAGCTATGTTGGATTTGGCAAAAAAACGTTACGCAACATTATACAAGCAAACGCAGGATGCAACCAAGCTATTCTAAAAACTAACGCGTTTATAAGCGAAGTCTGCTAATAATTAAAACAGTATGGTGTATTATCCATGAGAGACGAGCTTCCCTTTCCAGACAAGGTCTTGCAAACACTGCATAACTTATGCGCAACAGCCGCTGATTTGGCGAGAAGAGGCGAGGAAGTGGCAAGGCTTATGCAGAAAGACCCCAGCGAAATCGAAAACATTTTGGATCAGTACAAGTCTGAAGGCTTCGCTGAAAGCTTCTATGACAACGAAGGAAAGAAACGATATTATCTCACTGGAAGAGGAATAATCAAGGTCTGCTCGCTTTTCACGTAGTGGAAACATGCGTGTCATCATCTTTTCTTGGGAGTATCCGCCTAGGGTCGTAGGTAAACTCGCAGAGTATGTGAAGGCTTTGTCAAGTCTTCTTGCCAGCAATGACGTCGAAGTAAACGTTGTAACTTACGATGACTCCGTAACGGGTTCCGCTAAGGACTCAACAGGCGTGCAAACTGTTCGAGTGTCAAATCCTGTTCGAACCCACATTGGAGTTCTAACCTGGGTTCTAACGCTAAACCAAGAAGTTGAAAGAGCAGCAGCCAACCTTTACTATCAAGCTAAAAAACAAATTGACCTAATTGACGTTTTCGACTGGCATTTTATCCCAGCCGCAGTCACCATAAAAAACGGGTTAGGCGTACCGTTTGTTTATTCCGTCGAAAGCTTAGAGGACCATCGATCCCAAGGCTTAAGCACACCCTACAACATGGCTATTAAAAGTATTGAGTGGCTGGGTTTTTATGAAGCGCAAAAAATCAGCGTTAAATCTGAGTGGATGCGAGACGAAATCGTCAGAATCTACAAGGTTCCTCAAGAAAAAATCGCTGTAGTTCCAACCATCTCAAGTTCGTGGATAAAAGAGATTCTTAAACTCTACAGTAACGTCTCCGGAGGCTTAAATGCCGAATGAAAAACGATTTAACAGTTATGATGCTTAGCTGGGAGTTCCCGCCACGAGTTATTGGAGGAATTTCACCTCATGTCTTCTTTTTGTCAAAGAGTTTGGCGAAGCAGGGCGTAAAAGTTTACGTTGTAACATGTGATTTTCCTGATGCACCAACGCATGAAGTGATTAACGGGGTAGAGGTTTACCGCATTGACTCCTACAAGAACCCAGCGCCTGACTTTGCAACATGGGTTTATCTGATGAATCTTAACATGCAAAAGGAAACAGCAGCGTTGACCAGAAAGATCGGGAACAAGATCGATTTGCTGCATTGTCACGATTGGCTAGTAGCTAACGCTGGAATAGGGCTCAAACATGTCTTTCGTAAACCTCTTTTGGTGACTATGCATTCAACTGAAATAGGCAGAAGAGACGGGTTACATACAGACACCGAGAAAATGATTCATGAAACTGAAGCATGGCTCAGCTATGAAGCGTGGAAGGTTGTTTGCTGCAGTGACTACATGATTTCACACGTGAAATGGGCTTTCGGATTACCCAATGACAAGTTAGTCATGGTTCCTAACGGAGTCAACACCAAGGATTACAACGCTTCTCAAGAAGACTTGACGGATTTCAGGAGCAAATTCGCGCTGCCGGAAGAAAAAATAGTTCTTTTCGTTGGCAGATTGGTATATGAAAAAGGCATCCACATATTGATTAACGCTGTCCCCAAAGTTTTGGACAAAGTTAACGCTAAATTCATCATTGTCGGCAGCGGCTATATGAAAGAGCAGCTTCTGAACATCGTTCGCAGCATGAAATTGGAGCACAAAGTCCTCTTCGAAGGTTTCCTTGACGAACAGACCCTGCTTAAACTTCAACAATGCGCTGACGTATCCGTTGTGCCTTCACTGTTTGAGCCGTTTGGAATCGTCGCATTAGAGGCTATGGCAGCAAAAAGCCCCGTTGTCGCGTCTGACACGGGTGGCTTATCCGAAATCATAGAGCATGACGTAACAGGAGTAAAAGTTTACCCGAACAATCCTGATTCGTTGGCGTGGGGAATAAACAAAGTTCTGCTTGACGACGGCTACCGGTGGCATATTAGGGAAAACGCCTACAAAAAAGTATTGGACAGGTATGATTGGGAAAAGATCGCCCAACAAACTAAACGCATTTACGAGGGCGTTTTAGGCGAGTACTCCAACAGTTTCTGGGCTTAAAACACCAGATACTCGCCTGATAGAGCAAATACCCAAAATAGCCAAAGTTCTTGAAAACTTAGAAGGACTTGGCAAAGAAAAAACTACGAGAAAAACCTACAGGAAACTTCTCTTAAGATTAGCAAGCAAAGTAAACTTAAACGAACCTGAACTTGTCAACCTTGCCATAGCCCGATTCAAGAAATTTGACCGCAAAACAGGAAGAGACACAAACAAAGAAGTAACCAACGGGTACAAAGACAAACTAATATTTGCCTACAAAACATACGTCGAATATTACAACATCCAAAACTGGAAACAGCCATATTATAAAGCAGAAGAAAAAGGCATACAACCACCAAACGACGAAAGAGTAAAATTCTTAATAGCAACAGCCAAAGAACCCCTTAACATAAAAATTATGATAATCGGAGAAACAGGGTTAAGACCCAAAGAAGTCACAGGAACAGACGGACTCCAAGTAAACGACATACACAAAGACACAAAAACAATGGTTGCAAGAAGCTTGAAAGGATGCAACCCAAGACCACCAATGCCATTGAGCGATGAACTGTTAACGGCACTCACCAACTACATAACAAAACACAAGCTAAAAGGCACAGACCAACTGTTCATAGGAGACTCTGAAACGCTATCAAACCACTTTTACGACCACAAAAAACTATTAGCAAAAAGACTAAACGACCCAACAATCGAACAAACACGCCTCTACGACATCAGACACTATTACATAACCAAGAAAGTTAGAAAACTACAAAACACCGAAATAGTCAGACAAATAACAGGACACAAAAGACTAAACACGCTACAAAGATACATCCATATAGCCATCAACCAAACAGGAGAATGGATTATCGAGCAAACGAATGACCGAGCAAGAGCTAAAGAACTCGCAACACAGGGATTTGAATATCAACTGACTACACCAGACAATTACATGCAGTTTAGAAAACCAAAATAGCCTTATTTTTTTTCCGTTCCGCTCCGCTTGCGCTCCGCTGCACTCCCCAAAAAATATTCAGCGATTTAAAAGATTATTCAAACATGAAAGCCGACCATCTTCAAAACCGCATGACCTATACAGGCTAACTATCATCTATGTAACCCTTATCTTCCGAAGACAATTGTTTAGGAACTACAAATCCAGCAGGTGCAACAAAACGTTTACAAATGAACCTTAAGCGACCCTTTACATCATAGGTGAAACAAGCACCAGCATTCAGTAAATAGTCAAACCTCTTACAATGTAATTTATCATATGGGCAATCAGTATTTGAAAACTGACTCTTAACCATAGAGGAATTAGACGAATATTGCTTAACTTCAACAAAATTAGAGTCATCAACAACATTATGTTTTTCGGCAATATTTGAATTAGATTTAACACGAGAAAGCCGACGTTTACCCATAAACATCAACCTTAAACGAACTCATACCGAGAAATATAGGGCTTACGCCTATCACTATCAGCAACAACTTGCCACACCTCAACACCACCCTCAACCGCAGGCATCCAACTATCTCTGACATAATCAACCGCATACTTAGCCAACGCAAAAACCTTACTACCCAAATATTTAGCCTCAACTAACTCATGCTGACAAAGCGGACAAAGCATTTTCCGAATCTCATAAGTGACCTTCAATTTCCGATAACTACAATTACCAAACCAAGTAACAATCACATGACGATTTCTGACACTATTAACTGATAAAACCTGACTCATTCAGAAACCCCCCACCTTAACAGCGCAGTGATTTAGCTGATACCAAGCCGTGCCAAAAACCGTAGCACGTTCAGCCTCACATTTAATAATATAATGATTTTTCGTGTAAGAACCCCTAACTCGCGCCTCGAAACCATCACAACCAGCACAAACAAACTCATTACCGTGCTCCTCAATCAAGCGACCACCACGAGAACGAAAACGCCTTAAAGTTTTGGCACAAGACCTACACTTACCATAACCACCAAGAATAAATGCTATACTGTGTATATGCGGACTCCAATACCATCCAAACAAAACGCCTTTTTCAATCGACTCTTGATAATTCGCATACCTAAAACCATGAAAAATGAGACAACCGCCTACAACACCAACCTCAGACAAAATTCTCTTTACCTTAACTCGAAACTTATCGTTATGAAATTCAGCTAAACCCAAATCCGAATATGGCGGACTAACAATAATATGCTGAGGAGCACCAAACCGCTTAGATGCAACCTCTATTCGCTGAGCAATGTGGTCAGCCTCACGCTTAGCATAACCCGAAAAACAGCAAACAGGACACAGTGGATTATTACATGAACGATGAATCTTACGCACAAAATTCTCGCCAACATGGGAAACACCATCCAAATTAGACTGACTATGAAGCTCAACACGATTACAAATCATTAATTTTTGAAAAGCACCACAATAAGAATTAGTTTGAACCCCATGACCAGCTAACCACCAAAAACCATGATGAGCGCTAACATCCTCTGGAGCCTCACAATCACCAAAAGACTTAGCATAGTCATAGTAAAGATTTTCAACTTCTTTCTCGGATAATCCCCTAACAGTTGGAAAAACCGAAGCCAACTTTTCAGACATAAAGCTTTCCGTCCTTCTTTAAAATCGCGTAAATACTAACCTTAACGGAAGTAACCCAAGAAGGCAACCAACAACACCTAAGACCATCCTGACAACAGACACCAGACGCCAAATTAATGTAAAAATTACGGCACGGCAAACCAAAATAAGGACAGTTTGGAGCGCCACGCAAACGAACACACAAATCAAAACACGCTATCATAGAAAGCGAAACTTTTTTTCCAGCAGCGGACAAATCAACCTTTTGAACCAACACACCACACCTTCAAGCAAACAAGTTGCCGCTAAAAACTATATGTAAGGAGCTCTCATGAAAAGCGCAAAACCCAAAATCCATTGGTAACAATCAACAACACTTTACATAAAAATTTACCAAATACTATATAAAGAAAATAAAAAACTGGTGCTTTCACTTTCAAATCAAAATTAGCATTTTTATCAGCAGTAATTGACAAATTGCCAACGATTAACAACATATTACTTGAAATCTCATCGAAAAAAAAATAGCGCCAAAAACAAATATACACTAACAACAATTAACGCTATTCAATAAATAACCAACATCATTCAATCAAAAAATCAAAATACCGAAGAAACCCCCAAGAAACCACATTTCTTAAACTCCCTGTTAAAAGGAGACACAAGAACCAACAGGAGAAGAACCATTTCCCCCAGAAGGTTCTCTCCCGTAGTTTCTATAGCCCCCTCAAGAACTGGACACATAAAAAAATGCAAGCATTTTTTATGAACCTAAACCCCCACACCAGAGACTCCTTTAAACCTTGACTCACTTACCTACTTTCCGTGTTCACCCGAACCCCACACGGCAATTTTTCAGTGAAAAATTGAGTAAAGCATTCCCAGGGGAATATCAATAAGCACATGGGAACACACAGGCGTCACCTGTGCTTCAGAAAGGCTTAACCCCTTCGGAAAACGAATGTCCCCAAGAAATTGAATTTCTTGGCGTTTTCCCGCCCAGGGGAAGCCTTTCTTCGTGACATGCAATAGCCAATGCCGTAAATCGGCAATTAGGCTATGCCGTCATTAAAACGCCAGCAACAACTCCACAGAGGAAAGACAGCCATGCAATAGGAACTTAGCCGACCAACGATTAACAGCGCAGAGCCGAGTCAAATAGAACTTAAGCCAAAAAATAAGCGTACAGCTCACCGCAAACGCAAATAGCCCGCCAATCGCACAACGCCAATTTTTCAGCAAAAACAGAAACCAACACAATCTTTACTTTCAAAAAGAAGATTATTCAAAGAAAGATTAACAGAAAGAAAAAACAGATTAGACCAATAACCTAACAGCAAATTTACTAAGCAGTTAGCAACCTAAAAAACAAACTGTAGAAATGAAGAACACTTTAACCATTAAACAATTTAGAAATAACACTTATAACTAGCCACATTCACAAGATACCCACAGATGAAGTAAAATGACAGAAACAGCAACACCCAATAAATTACTAAGGCTTAAGGCGAGTACTCCAACAGCTTCTGGGCATGAAGCCTAAACGCTACTTGCCTATTACCCTTACGTTTTCAACTTGAATCCACGGAGAAATCAGTTGCCCCATCTGCCGCTCGTTGCTGCCGACTAAACTCACGTTTTTGAGCACTTCATAAATGTTGCCTGCCAACATGACGCCTCTGCTGCAGTGGGTTATTTCGCCTTTCGTAATCTTCCAAGCTGGGGTCGCAACCACTGAGAACTCGCCACTGACTGGGTTACTGCTATGCGCACCCTGCAAGTAGTAGACTATTAGGCCGTCGTCAACTTCTCTTAGCATTTCATCTGCTGTTTTGTCTCCTGGCAAAATGTGAAAGTTTGTAGTGTCGATGCTGGGCGTTGACAAATATCCTGCGCGTCCTGCGTTTCCCGTGCTTTTTTTGCCTTCTTTTTTTGCTGAGTAGCTGTCATATAAGAAGCTGCGCAAAACGCCTTTCTCGATGACTGCTGTTTTCTGGTGAGGCACACCCTCGCCGTCGAAGGCCCAAGTGCGAAGACCGCCAGGGAACAAGCCGTCATCGTAAACTGTTAGTTTTTCAGAAGCCACTTTCTCGCCGATTTTCCCCTTAAAGGCAGACTGATTTCTCTGCACGCTGTCGGCTCTGACTGCGTTAATTAGGGTGTAAGCAAAAAGGTCCTGCAGTGCAAACTGGGTTAGAATTAATGTGGTGCTTTTGGTTTCAACCGATTTGGTTTTTAATGCTGAAACAGCCAGTTTCGCCGCTTCTTTGCCAACCCAAACTGGGTCAACCTCGTAACTTCTTGACGCATTGAATTCGAAGCAAACAGGCGTAACCGAGTTGCCTTCCTTTGCTAAGGTTGCTATGCTGCACTCGACAACTGTGCCTTTGTCAAAACCCGAGATTCCGTTTGAGTTGGCGACGGCGTTGGAAATGTAAGCGCTGCCGATCCCGCCCTCGATTGGGAACACCCTCTTGTCAACTTGTCCAGCGGCGTCCAGCATGGTTGCTGCGACTTTTACGAGTTCTTCAGACTCAAGTTCCACGATCCTTTCATCAAACGTTTTTTCGAGTGATGCGTAGGGTTTGTTTTCTGGTAGCCCCTTCCAGTCTGGGTCAGGCTTGCTTGCTTTCGCCGCGCTCAAAGCCCTAGCGATTACGCCCTCAACTGCTTTTGTGTCGTCGATTACGTTTGTGTAGCCGAAACCCATCGCTTTGTCGGCGACTACGCGGATGCCTAAGCCTCGGTCAATTATCCTGTTTGTCTTGCTGATTTGCCCCAGTTCTATGCCGATGTTTGTCGCTTGCCCCTCGTAAACGTAAGCCTCGGCTTCTGAAGCTCCCTTTTTCAAGGCTAAACTTACCGCGTTTTCAGCCAAATTCACCATTACGTCTTTTTTAAGCACTGCCACCGACAACAACCTCCTTAATGCTAATGTGGGGTCCTCCGTCACAAATGAAAGCAATCTGACCTTTACCGCATCTGCCTGGATCGATGAGAAAATCTTTCCCGACGCCATCGACTTTGTTTAATGTTTCAAGCGTGTTTCCGCTTATTGAGGCGTCACGTACTGGCCCGCCTACTTCGCCGTTGACTATTTCGTAGCCTTCTTGGATTCCGACTTGGAAGGTGCCGTCAAGGTTAGCTTGTCCGCCCCTGAAACTCTTGAAGTAGAAGCCCTGCTTTACGTTTTCGACTAATTCTTCAAAGGAATGATCTCTGGGCTCCATGTAAGTGCAGCGCATTCGGATGATTGGTTCCACCCGAAAATCTTCGGCTCTCGCGTTGCCTGTGGGTTTAGCGTTAAATGTTTGGGCGGTTTCACGGTTATGCATTAAGCCTGCGACAACGCCGTTTTTTATAAGCAGTGTTTTCTGGGTTTGAACCCCTTCATCGTCGTATTTGAAGGCGCCAAAAGAACCTTCTATTGTGCCGTCATCATAGAACGTGACTAGATCAGACCCGATTTTCCTACCTAAGTTGCTTGCTAAGACGCCGCCTGAAAGAGCCAAGTCAGCTTCAGCCAGGTGACCAAACGCTTCATGAACAAAAACTCCAACAACGTTCGGACCCAAAACAACGGGGAACCTTCCTCCCTTCAAAGATTTGGCGGCGAGCTGGTCAATCGCGCGTTTAGCTACTTTTTGGCCTAACTCTTCAGGAGGCTGCTCGTCGAACACTTCGTAGCCTGCAGTGGAGCCTAGCTTCTTCTCGACTGGAAGTGAAGACGCCCCCTTCTTGGGCTGAACCCGCGATTCTTGCCCAAACATACAACTTGTCCTGCTCAATGCTTGAGCCGTCACTGTTAACAAAATAGCTGGTGCCCATCAAATCCAAATAATCAATCGTGAAACTCTTTATCCGTTTATCATAGCGCAAGCCCGTCTTGTTTACGGTCATGGCTGTTTTGATTTTGTCCTCCATTGAAATATCCGCTGGATTCTTCTTCGGCTTAGACCTGACGCGGTCAGTAACCACTGGTGCCTCGGCAATCTTAATCGGCTTCTTCAGATGCAAGCTCGCCATCTTCGCCATTCTGCAAGCATCAGAAACTGCGCCCTCCAAAATGGCAGGGTCCAAAGAGCCGACGGACGCAAATCCCCACGCCCCATTCACAAGTACGCGCAGTGCTACTCCGCTTTCAATTCCCTGTTTTGCCGCTTCCACCCGCTCCTCCTTAATAGTTAGCATTGTTTTGTCCAGTTTCTGTGCGCGGGCTTCGGCGTATTGTGCTCCGAACTTTTGAGTGGCGATGTTGTTGATTTTGGTCAGAAGGTCTTTCAAAGTTATCTGTCTCTTGCAAATTGAATATTTAACTAGGAATTCTTCTGTAGGACTTAAACCGTTTTGTCGCCTTATTCCCTCAGCGGAAAGCAGACTGCAGTCTACCAGAAATCATTCATGTTCAACTGCTTAACCGTTGCAACAGGCTGTCTAGGCTTGGCTTTGGGGGCATCGACTCCTAAAACAAGCTGGCCATAGACGCCGTCGAACCCCGGGGTAACCTTTGCTTCGCCTTTCCTGACTTTGACTATGGCTTGAGCAATAGGCGCATCTACAATGCTGGCTAAAGCTTCCAGCGGCGCATCAATCAGCGTCGTGTACTCGTCGCCGAATTTTTCAGTAAGCAGGTTATAGTTTTTCCAAACCGCCTGCGTCGAGGGCGAATCGGTGCCGATTACAGCCGCGATTATTTCGGAGAGCGGAAGCAGACGCATGAAGCCCGGAGCGTTTAGGCGTTTGAAATCGGCTGGTCTATCTGCAAGTTCTTCCACCCGTTGCTCCACGCCTTTTGTGAGTTTTCGTCGGCATACGGGGCAGACGTTGCCGAACTTCATGGCTTCGGAGGGTGAGAGGGATACTTTGCAGTTGCGGTGTCCAGTCCAATGGTACTTGCCATATGCGGGGTCAACTTCGATGGTGTATTTGAACCGTGCTGGGTCATTGGTGATTATGGCGTCGGTAACTTGCTGGTAGCTGAATTTTTCAAGTTCAAACACATTGGCTTCTCTTCCGATGCGCCACGGCCAAAAACTGTGGCAGTCACTGTTCGAAACCAAAGCGTACTTGTCTAAGCCGCTTATGCGCCAATTCATCGGCGGGTCACTGCTTAATCCAGTTTCCAACGCGTGTATGTGCCGTGTCATGTCTTGATAGCAGTCTTCAACCGTGTCAAAGCCGCTGAACGCCCCGAAAATACTGAACCAAGGTGTCCAAGCATGCGCAGGAAAAACCATGTTTTCGGCCTGAAACAGCCATAACTTCCTCAACAAGCTGCGGTGCAGAAACATCTAAGATTGGCCTGCCGTCTGACGCTAAATCGCCGAAACGTTTTAGGCGGTCATTGATTTGGGTTGCCGTCTCCATGCTCGGCGTTAAGATGACGTGGTGGACCTTTTTGGATTCGCCTTTGTAGTCGAATATTGTGCAGACTTCGGATGTAAGCATGAAGCGAACAGGCGAATCAACATTGCCGGCTAACTTGAATAGACCCGTGTTCTGGTCTGGGTGTTAGGGTTTCGTTGATTTCTTTGAGCCACAGCGGATGGGTGAAGTCGCCTGTGCCTACAAGGTTTAAGCCTTTAATTTTCGAGTAACGAGCAATTTCCGGAATACTCATTTGCTCGCTTGTTGCCCTGCTGTATCGACCATGAATATGCAAGTCAGCTATGACTCTCAATGTTAGCGCCCAATCCCTAACGTGGACTATTAAAGATTTTAAGGCTTCGCTAAATCAACGCGAAAACTGAAAGAAATTCAGTGGAGGCTCATTGGGGCTTGAGGTTTAGCTGATTAGTCCATGCAACCAGCGCTTCAATTAGCTGCTTAATGAGTGTTCGCGTCATCTCATTTGTTAAATGACCCTTAGCATCCACATTCTCAGCGGCTGAAGCCAGCATGACTTCGGGTTGATTAAACGGATACATATTAAACATAACAAACGACTGGCGAAGATGGTATTGCGCCCTAACTCCACCGAACCTTCCAGTTGACGCACTCATGATAGCGACTGGTTTGCCAGAGAGCGCGTTTTGCCGAAATGGCCTTGAAGCCCAGTCCAGTGCGTTCTTCAACACGCCAGGGATTGAGTAGTTATATTCTGGAGTGGCGATGAGGAGTGCGTCGGCATTCCTGATTTTTTCTTTGAACTCCGCGACTTTCGGCGGCGGGTTGTTTTCGTTGTCTTGGTTGAAGGGCGGAATGCCTTCTAAATCGAAAACCTCGAAAGTGACGTTTTCGGGTGCAACTTCAACTGCCGCGCGGATCAAGGCTTTGTTGTACGAGCCTTTTCTGAGGCTGCCTGCGAAGGCGAAGTATTTTGAATTGTTTTTGCGTTGAAAATCACCATGGGATGTTAAGGGAACAAGCCGTTGACGGGATTTAAGGCTTTCCAGTTGGCGCTTTTTCCCGTTCCTTTTGACCTATTTTTGTGGTGGGTTTTGGTTGTAAATACTAGACCTCCCTCGGTCTGAAACCTCTTCGTCGGGGGCTTCTGCTTGGGGGTTGGGATGGGTTGCTTTTTGGGTTTTGGCTTAAATCCTTTAAGATTTTGAGCTAAAGAAACAGGGAAAACCATGGTTTCCGCTTGGGGTTTTGTAATATTACAAAAGTTTACTGGAAACCCCAACGGAATCAGCAAACAACACCTCGCGCATTTTTCCCTTGGCAGAAACCTTGAAAAAGCTTATTGGCAATAAACATAATAACATTCTTAACATCTACCTCAACAAGGAAGGTACCAAAATGCCAACAAAAGTTCTGCTCCAAACAAATATGGGTGATATAACAATAGAACTGAGAAATGATATGCCAATAACCAGTGGCAACTTTAAGAATCTGGTTCAAAAGGGAACATTCAACAACACAATCTTCCATCGAGTCATCAAGGGATTCATGATTCAAGGTGGCGACCCAACAGGAACCGGATACGGCGACCCATCAATACCTGACATCAAAGATGAATTCACAGCCAACAACCGCAACGACAGAGGCACCATAGCTATGGCGAATGCAGGTCCAAACACAGGCAGCAGCCAATTCTTCATCAACCTAGTAAACAACAATTTCTTAGACCTCAAGCATCCGGCATTCGGCAAAGTCACATCGGGAATGGATGTCGTTGACAAAATTGCAGCTGTAAAAACAGACCAGAACGATAAACCCGACAAAACGTAACGATAATTAGCGCCTCAGTCTTACCCTAAGCCCTCAACGCTTTTCTCCAAATAAGCAACAGAGAAAAAACGTCGGCGTTATTTGCGCTAAAAATAAAAAGTTGGGGAAGCTATTTTTTCTTCTCTTCTTTCTCTTTCGGCTTAGAACCAATCTCCACTAGTTGAATGTTAATCTGGTATCTCTTCTCGCCGACCTGCATCTTTCCAGTCGCGTGAAAGCCTTTGCTTCCAGTACTAAAGTTCTTCAGATTCAAAATAAACTGCATTTTCTCTCCGTTTAGCTGTACTAGTCGCCATATTTGGTGGTTGCTCACTCATTTTCATAGTTACCTTTGTTTTGTCTCTATTCTCACTGTGCCTTTTCACCTTTTCGCTCCCGACCGAGCGCGAAATTCGAAGGCGGCTATTTTCTTGCTTTCATCATCGATCGCAAATCCATCGCAATCATGAAAACAAAAGGCAGAGAAAGGAAAAGCGCTGAGAACACGCCGCTGTTGAAGACTTGAGCGTACCTGTTCGCGAGCAGGGTCTTCGGGTTTGAAAGGTCCCAGCCGAACCATTTCGCCGCGTCAAATAGCCCTGAAGCCGTCAACGTCAACACCAAGCCGATTAGGAATTGGATGAAAATCCGCCTTTGCTTGCCAAAAATTAGGTTGGAAATAACTGTGGATAAGACGAACATCCATGCGAAGGAGCAGATGAAAACGGCGAGGCCAATGTTCGAGCTCAAAGTTGAAGCCAAATATGGGATCGGCGCCATTGAGGGAGGATGCAAGGGTGGTCAGTGCGGTTTTGGTAAAGATTTGGTAGGTCAGCATCAGAACCCAAGCTGCCGCCAACAAGATTGAGGTAACCAAGATTCTCCTAGCCAACCAAACCACCCATGGCTCCTAATGGCAAACCACGTTTAATAATATTTACCATACCGACTCAACAATTTTGTCCCAGCAACTGGTCGGTTTATTGAAAATTTTTTAGCTTGTGTTGCAATAGACCTAACCATGAGTCAGTCACATCAAGTGCGTGTCAAACGGAGGGGACAGGTTACGATACCATCACAGATTAGGCTAAAGTTTTGCTTAGACGAGGGGACACTTTTAGAGGTTAAAGACGTTGAGGGCTCAATTGTTATGAAACCTATTCCTCGATTGGAACCTGGCAAAGCCGTTGGCGAAGAAGAGTATAAGCGAATTATCCATGAACTGGATCAGAGTCGGGAAAACTGGCGCTGACAAGCAATAGAATGCGCAGGGTCGCATTATGCGTACAAAATTGATTTCCCCACTCCTAAATATCTCCGCAAATTCGCCTTTGACACGATGATTAGCGAAGGGTTTAACGTTCCTGAAAGCGTTGCGGATTTTATCGAGGGATGAGTACCAAAAGAAAATCGGGGCAAAACATTACACCGTGCTACTTAAGCAGGCGGATGGGTTCTATCCGAAATATGCCGATTATCTTTTTAAACTTAGAAGTGGGCTTTCGTAGGAAATAGGCTTGTAAGTTGCCAGGTCAACTTAACCAAATGTTCTGTAGGGGCATTTTGGGCATTTTAGAATTTTCGTGTATGTGATTAAACGGGCATCAGCAGAACCCGAATTATTATTTTGCCCCGTGGATATAATGATGTTTTCCTCAACAAGCGTTGAATCGCAATCTGGGCATGTTGCCAACTAAATCTCCTCCTTATTTATTAACAGCTATTTTGTTGGTGGTTAAAAAATCTTCATATTGCTGAATGAGGTAAACGTGAATGTTGTTAATGATTTTCTCGGTCTCTGCGATGTCGTTTTGAAGCTTTCCAGATGCTTCATAAACCTCTTTAATGTCTTGTTTTAACCAAACAACTTGCTTATTTTGTCTGGGAATGAGAAATTCCCCGTTTTGGTAAGATGAGGCTGACCTTGAAAAATGGACAATGCTGTCTCTGAGAGCGGTGATGTTAAGGTCAATCTTAGCCTTCCCATCGTTTATTGCCTTTTGGCCTTTCGCTTCAAGGAGTTGTGCGAGCGTTTTTTGTACGCTCGGCTCAACACGCTCTCTACCTCTCTTGTTTGTGACTTTCCGAGCTTCCCCTCTGAGAATAAAAACTATTCCCCATACATGATACATTTGATAAAAGACGGAGCCAAGATGGAGATAGCTTGTCTCAAAAGCCTCCCAATGTTTGAACTTTTTTGTGCTGGAGTCAGTGAGCTTTAGTGTTTCTCTTAAAACCTCTTGTTGGAAATGAGCCCCTGCTAAATGGCAAAACAGCGAATAATGAGCCATGCAAAGCTCTTCGTAGTTCTGATTAATTTGTGCAATATTCGTTCCTTTCGGAGATTTTGTAAAATCTAAACCATACGGAACGGGAATGTCCTTCCTTGGGTCGCCAATAAACTTAACCCAAAATTCACCGTAATTGGGAAAATTTTTCGCTATTTCCTCTCCATAAAGTTGTTCCACCAAATCCTTTGTACCTTTAGTGAAATCACTCACTCTTAGCATCTCCCAGAACAAGTCTCGTATTAGCTTATCAAAGTAATAAAATTTCTCACAGCGGCTTATGGCTGGAGGGAGGAGGCCCTATTGTTTCCCTGTGATACCTTTTTTTACACATTGGTGTCAAAAAAGTTTATCTGCTGGATGGCTAACAATATCTTATTATATCCATTGGATATGGGATAGATTACAATGTCTGAAAAAGTCCTTGTGACATTACGCCAAGAACACCTCAAAGCTATTGACGAACTCGTAAGCCACGGCGCAGCATCAAGCAGAAGCGAAATGGTTGACAAGATAGTTGGCGGATTCTTAGCAGATTTGAAGGCGGGAAAACAGAACAACGACACAGCGCTCGGAAACTTAGCAGGCTTCCTGTTACTCTTACTTGGCATCGCGGCAATCGCGAAAATCTTAGGCGACGATAGTTAGGGAGGTGAAAAAGAATGGATGCAAAAGGTCACGCAATTTCGGGGGGCGTATTAGCAAGTGCTTTCTACTTGCTTTACAAATTGTCGAAAGACCAGCCGATAAACTTCTGGGAAGTCCTAGCGGTAGGATTAAGCGGAGCGGTAGTTGCGTTAGTTCCCGACATGCTTGAGCCTGCCACTAATCCTAATCATAGGAGCCTATTCCACAGCGGTGCAACGTTGGGTTTGATTTCCTATGGTGGCAACAAAATATTGCAGAACACGCAACTCACAGAAAATCAGAAAGCTTGGCTGCTCTCCCTCGGCGTTGCATATGGAAGTCACCTTGCACTCGATGGAACGACGCCAAAAAGCATACCTCTGCTGATTTAGTGAAGGAACGGAAAGCACATACAATTGGCAGAAATGGCGAGTCTTAAGAGCGGATTTTGCTGCTCATTCTCTTTTCTTCTTTCCGAGTTAGTTGACGTTATTTCCAAAAACTCTGGATTTAAGGCCACGAGAATTGTCACAGACGCACAATCAGAGCTTAAAATGGGTTGCATTTCCCGAGTGGGAAGAGGTGGTGGTGCGGTCGCCGGGATTTGAACCCGGGATCATTAGCTTGGAAGGCTAATGTCCTAAACCAGACTAGACAACGGCCGCCCTCAATATTGCTTGTATTTCCATTATCTATGCTTGATTTAAGGATATTGCCAATATCTTTTGTTAGGTTTTGAAACACTACGCCTAAAGATAGCACCATTTTTTTTCGAATTTCTGAGTTTAATAATTGAGAATGCCCCGTGGTATGCTTGTTGTTGCTGTGGAGTCACATTCACACCCTTTCTTATAGTCAATCAACCGATAACTCTAGGTTAGGTTTTTGATATGCAGAAACTTTTACCACAGCTTCAATGCCCAATTTGCGATAAAGCATGTAATAATCCAGAGCAACTAAGAGCACACAGGATAGACTCCCACAAAGGCATCTACAAAGCATGCTACCTTAAAAGCAAAGTAGAATTTGTGCCACAGTGGCAATAATTAAGAGGACACCTAAAAGCTAAGAAAATCAAACCCAAACAATCCAGAAGAAGATTAGGATAGCAAAGTTTCTATTTTGTTGTTGCCTTCTAAAACTCTACACTCAAATTCACAAACTGAAAAAGTTCCAGATTTTTCCCACCCGCTTTTCTGTTATTTGCAACAATGTAGCCAAAAAGGCAGCGTGTTCCCGTTGGAAAATCTTGGCGTTAGATGGAAGAGTATATCTTTGTGGGTTTACGGTTAATATGTTGGATTGGTTGGAAAGATGGGTTCAGCGAAAGGTACACATAAGGTTCCCGGCAGCCGAATGAAGATTTTGACGAAAGACGCAAAACAAATGGTTAACGGACCCTATTACTGCCCCAAATGCAGAAAGGAACTGTTGCAGATTTTGGCGAACGTATACAAAAAAGAAGGTTTATGCTTGCTGCAAATGCGGGTTGGAGTGGCCGCTGGTTTACGCGCCTGTTTTTCAGCCGATAGACTACTACAACAAGTTCAGGGACGCCTGGAAAAAGCAGAGCTACGGCATAATCAAACAAAATAGCTTGTCGCCGCGCCAAACAAGCCTCCTTTGGCCGTGCGAAAGACGGGTTTGCCGAAAAAACAGGGTAGCTAATAAGTGAGATGCGCCGTAGATTATTTTGGGGCAGCCCGCTTGAGCGAAGAAAAAATCGGGTTCACTCGTCGATTTATCGTTCTGGGGAATCTTGCGCTTGTCGCGTGGGTTTTCTTAGCGTTCTTCAGCGTGCTCTTCTACACCATAATCTACAGTTGGCTATACCTGATATTGGAAGCCGTCGTAATCTACGTTATTCTCCGCAGGCTCGGATGCAGCAGCTGTTACAAATGCAAAGCTTGCACCAGCGGTTTTGGAAGGTTGGCGGGGGCGTTTTTCGGGCGGGGGTTTGTTAAGAAAGAAAGCGTTGGAAACCGAATTGGGCTTAGTGGGTTTCGTTTATTTTCTGTTGCTTCCGCTTCCAGCGGCTATTTTGGTTTTGTCGATGTTGCAAGCCTTCACTTTTCTGAAGGTTTTGGTTCTCCTTTGCCTGTTGGTCGTCGGCATCTACAGCTTGGCGACTTGGAATACGCGTTCGACAGTTCGCGGCTGAAAGGCATTTGGGAATAGTTTTAAAAATACATTGATGGTTCATGTAACGGATGTTGATGAATGAATGAGTAGGTCCACTGCTTCACGGCAAGCCGCTTAGCCTTTTCGTAATCTGTTACTGTTGCGTTTCTTGCTTGTTACCCACTCATCCAGCCTTTTGTGGTGGTTAACGCTCAATCTTCGAGTCAACCCCAAAATTATGATCGGCAGTTCAGTTGGAACTACGGCGGCGAAACTTGGACTTGGAACCTAACCATCCCTGCGGCGTTGTTTCAAGCATACGTTGCGGTTCCAGAATCGGTGCGGACGCAGATTCCGCTTTCAGCGGCTTCGGGTACTTTGTCACCACGCGAAGATCCATACTTGCAAAGCTTAGCGGCGAAGCTTAACGAGAGCGTTGCACAGGAAGGGTACAGTTCGCTTCAGGCAGTAAACTTTGTCTTGGCTTTCGTGCAGAGCATCCCGTACGCGACTGATATGAACAGCACAGGTTACCAAAATTACCCAAGATTCCCCGTGGAAACCTTAATCGACAACGTCGGCGACTGCAAGAGCCACTCTATTCTTTTTGCAACGTTAACCTTGATGATGGGTTTCGATGCAGTGTTCATTAATCCTCCAGACCATTTGGCAGTCGGGGTGCTGGGCGATAACCTTGGAGGCACATCGTGGACGTACAACGGCCAAAGCTACTATTACTGCGAAACAACAGGTGAAGGATTCACGGTAGGTCAATTGCCGGACCAGTTTAACGGCGTAGCCGCCTACGTCTACGCAATCGACACAAGTGAACAGTACGTTGTGAATTATCAGTCTTTGTCGCTTGCTGCGCCTAACCCATCCTATGCGCCTTACAACCCTAACTCGCCGCAAACCACGCCTAACGTTGGACCAGACCAGACCATGGAGCCTTTGCCCGTCGGTCGCTGGACCAACAATCCATCCTGTTGAACCCATCTCGCTAAACTTGATTTCAGACAACCCCATACTATTCGTTTTAATCATAGCGGCAATCGGAATCTCCATAGCCGTCGTCGTTAGACCAGTAAGAATCGGGGCGAAAACCGCTCCTCTGCAAATGGTTTTTCCAGAGCCACCCAGCCCGAAGACGGAGCAGGCAGATTTAAGCAAAGCCAAATTCTGCATTTACTGCGGCTCAAGCAACAAGTCGGTTGCGGTGTACTGCGCGAACTGCGGCAAAAAAATAGCTGAAGCCTAAAAGCGTTTACTGCTTTTGTGCCTTAGCGGTTGCTTCCTTGTTTGTGAGGGCGTTGAAGGTTTCCTGCATGAACCTGTCGATTCCTCTTGTAGGCGTAGACGGCGACTGCCGCTTCCAAAGCTATGATGACTGAGAGGAAAACCGCAAGAGCTTTCATCAGGTTGACGAAGCTTTGAGCAACTGAAACATCTACGTTGCCGTTGACGGAGGCTAGCCAACTCCAAAAAGTGCTTTGCCCGTGTCATAAAAGCGGTTAAGTCAAGAGCCATCCAAAGACACAAACCAACCAAAACAGCCGCCAAAGCGCAGCCGACGATGGTGATGTTTTTCCAGTCCGAGCTGAGGCGAGAAGAGACAGGTGACTTGGGTTCCAGAATCCGCGGGTGTAAAAACGATGTCCACGGTTTTTTTGGCTGAGGTGGGCGACATTCCCCAAAGCGAGCCTTGCTTAACAAGGAGGTGTTTGGGGGCGTTTCAGAAATTATTTTGCAGCCTTTCTGAACAAGGGAGGCTTTCAGTTCTGCGTAGGCTTTGTCGATTTCTAAGTTGAGGGTTCGTTTAAGCAACCAGTGCACCATTCGGTTTGGTGATTAGTTGTTTGTTTGAAACCTAAAAAGCTTGTCTAACGTCGGGGTCTGCCTTTGAGCCCTCTAATTTGCTTGGGCTCGTTTCTCTGTCTCTCCATGTTTTTGATTCTGGCGTAGAGCTTTGACACTTTGGTTTTAGACGGCACCTTTGACCTTGGAATGTGAACGGGCACGGGCGTGAACGGCTTGTTTATTTCAAGCTTTTCGCTGTCTGGTTTTCTTGAACGGGACATTGAGCTACTTTTTTGAATACGGCGTAGCCTTCTTTGAAGTTTACTTCCTGCACTTCCCAACCCGCCTCCAGCCAAGCCTTAGCGTGAATCGCTAGACGACGTGTTGCTCCACCATGCCTTTTCCCTGTAGGCGCTCATCGGAAGGTTGCTGCCGATTAAGCCGTCGATTCGTGCGAAAGGCAGTTTCACGACGTTTGTGAAGGCGTCTCTGAATTTTAGGTGCCGTTCAAGCCCCTCGTATTTTGAGGCTGTCCTCGGCGAGACAATTCGTCTGGCGCAGTGAAGGCAAAGCATCGCCATCGGGTCGCCTGTTGCGACGTCGGGCACCATGCAGTCGCGGCAATACAGTTTCTGGCAGCGTTGACACTTACGCATGTACGACACTCTTAGAACTCTGCCGCAGATTCCGCATTCATCCTTCACGACGAATCAAACCTTGCATGGCGAAGGAAAAATCGCTAAAGAACATTTGTTTTCTTCGGCATATTAATTTTGAGTTGGCTGCACGGTGTTTTCGCTTGAGGAAACCTTTCCGCTGCCTCTTTTGGTAACCAATTGCCGTAGGTTGCGAACGGTGCCTTTGACTTCATCCAACACTTGCCTTATGAGTTCTCTCGCTTGCTTGTCAATAGCCAACAAAAAGACAACGTACATGGCAAAGCCTGCAATCGCTTTAGCAATCGTGGAAAGCAGCGTTGTCGTGGTCGGAAGCAGATACAGGATGAATGCGGCTAAGGCGGCGGCTAAAACGTATTTGCCCATGCTTTTCCATGCGACGGGTATGCCGATTGAATGACGCATGTACGTGTACAATACGGTGAAGGTTGAAAGTTGAGCCGCTATGAGTATTACCACAACGTATAGTGTTGCTTGGACTGAACCAGCCACTGGCAGCAATGTTAAGGCGAGATATGTGAGCGGGATTGCGATTGCTGCATTAAGGTAGGGAAGTGCGAAAACGACGAAGATTTTGCTTTTGATTAGTCGTCGCAGCGCGATTTTGCCTTCAGCGTCGAATACCTCTACACCCATGACGCAGTTGGAGTAAAACGAGGTGACTAAACCGAATAAGGTGTAAATTGAGAGCGCAACGAGAACTGGCCATGCAACCCCGTAAGTAACGTTTAGAACAGTCAGGAACGAGTAGGACATGGCGATTGTTATTGCAGCTATAGGGATGCCGAGCATCATCACTGTCCTGAAAGATGTGCCAACTTGCTCTTTGGAGCAGCTTTTAGACAGCAACCTTGGGTACAACGCAATGGACAGGGATATTGAGTAGCCAATTATGGCGGTGAAGCTTCCCGCGGCTTGATAGTAAGCTCTGGTGTTGGGTCCACCGTAGAAGAAAAGCAGGATGTACACGAAGGATGAAAGCTGGTTGCCGACGGCGTTGAAGGCAATCACTGTGGAGCCTTTGAACCATTCTTTAAGGTAGCTCCAATTTGTTTTTTCCTTAAAGTATCCACGCAGAAGCCAAACGTAGTAGCCTACCTGAGCAAACAGGAGAGAACCAACGCCAAAATTGCGCCAAGAAACAACTGGTGGAAACCCAAAATCAAAACCAAAGCAACGCCTACTTTGACTATTTCCTCGATAAGTAAGCCGTAGCCGAGGGCTTGGGGTTTTTTGGGCTGCAGTAAGCCTTCGCAGGCGATTATCAAGTAGAAAGTGACGATGTAGAGTCCCGCAATCAGAAAGATCGGAAATAGGTAGCGAGTTCGCATTGTTCCGATATTATCGGTGCGATAGCATCCTTGTAGATTAGCATAGATTATGGGGAAGTAGACACCCATGAAGATGAGGGATGCGATTAACTGGGCGATGACGCCTGTTTTGATTGCTCCTGTTTTGCCTCTCGCCACGAACCGTTCTGCCCAGAACGGGAAAACGCCGCTGAAAAGCGTGAAGTAGGCGACGTAATCGAAAATGTTGGTCCAGACGCCGTATTGGTCTAGTGTTCATGTTTCTGGTAAGCAGAAGAGTGAAGATGAGTCCAGTGATTACGCTGAAAATCTGAACCGCGAAGATAACGTATCCGCTGTATTGGAACCTGATGTCTTTAGTTTCAGTCAAATGCCCGTTTTCCTGCTTTCCCGAATTAGTTTATACTGAATTATTAGAACATCTAGTTATATAATTCCCCAAAGTTCTTCCAAGAAAACCCCAAAAAATGAAGAAAAAGAAAAAATTTCGCAGGTTAAAGCTTACCCTTTAACCACTGCGATCGGAACAAGCCTGGCAACCTTCGTTGCTATCCCAACTTTGTCGCTGACGTCGGCTACGATGTCCACGTTTTTGTAGGCTGGGTCGGCTTCTTCAGCTAAAACCGAAGTGCTTGCCGCGCGAACCACGATTCCACGCTTCTCCAAACCCGATTTTATGTCTCCGCCCCAAAACTGCCGCTTCGCTGATGACCGACTCATCATTCTTCCTGCGCCATGCGCGGTTGACCCGAAAGTTAAATCCATGGCTTTCTGCGAACCCACCAGAACCCAGCTGCTTGTGCCCATGCTGCCTGGGATAAGAACTGGTTGCCCTTCGCTGCGGTAGTCAGCTGGAACGTCTGGGTGCCCAGCTGGGAAGGCGCGTGTGGCTCCTTTGCGGTGAACCCAAACTTTCTTTTGGGCGCCGTCAATGTTGTGCGTCTCAACCTTCGCAATGTTATGCGCAACGTCATAGACAAGTTTTAACCCGAATTTTTCTGCTGGCTCATGGAAAACCTGCTGGAAGCTTTGGCGGACCCAATGCATGATTGCGTGGCGGTTGCAGAAGGCGTAGTTGACGGCGCATGCCATGGCTTGCACGTAGTCTTGGGCTTCGTTGCTGTTTCCGGGGGCGCAGGCTAATTCGCGGTCGGGCAAGGCAGATTTTGTATTTTGCCACTGCATGCTCCATTACTCGCAGGTAGTCGCTGCAGACTTGGTGCCCGTACCCTCTTGACCCGCAGTGAATCATAACTGTAACTTGCCCTTCCTGCGTGATTCCGAAAGCCTTCGCCGTTTTCGGGTTGAGGATTTTGTCTACTTTCTGGATTTCCAAGAAGTGGTTGCCTGAACCCAAGGTGCCGATCTGCGTTAAACCTCGGCTCTTCGCGGTTTGGGAAACTTTATCGGGGTTAGCGTTTGGCATGCGTCCGCTTTCTTCACAGTGGTCTGCGTCTTCAGCCCAGCCGAAGCCTCGTTTGATAAGCCACTGCACACCTTCAACCGCCAAGTGGTCCAAGTTCGCTGCTGGATATTGAAAGGTCTTTTCGGCGGCTTCCAAGCCCAGACGGAACATTGCGGAAAATAGCTTCAGCCAGAGGCGCAAGTTTCGGTCGAATCTCCTGCTTCCGTCAACGTTGTCGCCAGGAGGCGTACGCCGCAGTTTATGTCGTAGCCGACGCCGCCGGGGCTGATGACGCCGTCGTCGTAGTCGGTTGCTGCGACTCCGCCGATTGGGAAACCGTAGCCTTCATGCCCGTCAGGCAACGTTATTGCATGCTTGTAGATTCCAGGCAGTTGAGTCACGTTTGAGCATTGCCAAAGCGTCCGGTCAGTCTTCATTTTCTCTAAAAGTGCTTCGTTAGCAAAAACGATGCCGGGAACACGCATCCCAGCCTTGTATTTTGGAATACGCCAAGAATAATCATTTATTTTTTCCAGCGGAACTTGCTCTGGCGTCCTTCTGCTTTCACTTTCTCCCAAAACCTTTCACCAGACTCAAAAAGGGCGTTGCTGAAATAAAACAGTTGTGACTCAAAGCCATCCATCGCAGGCAAAAAGGTATAGGTTTTCTTTTACAAAATTCATTCGCCGAAGTTTTCAGGCGACCGCCTACCCGAATTCAAGCCATCTTAACTGTGCGGCGCTTTTGCGTATTCAACAAATCCTTGAACAGTGTTTCCAAGCGCCGTAACCGAGTAAACTGGGTGCGCACTCAAGAAGCCTGCCATCCGATTCATGACTTTATCTTCCTCAAGTATTCTTTGGCAAATCTGGTCAAAGCTTTGTTTTTCCTCTACGCCTTCATTCGCAATTTTTCCCCACAGCTGAAACTGCATCTTGTAATCTTTTAGCCGCCGAACCGCGTCGGAGGCTTTGCCGAAATGACTGTAGTACAGAGCTGTTGGTTTGAGGCTGATTAGTTTATCCAGAGAAGCCAACGCCACGTCCAGGCGGAAAGGCGGAGGCGTAGTGGGAATTACGGCGTCAAACTCGGGAAAGTAGGTGCCTGCTGCGTCTCCTGGAAATACTCCGCCGTTTAAGGTTTCCAGGAAACTGAGGTTATGTGAAGCGTGACCAAGCGTCTCAAAAACCTTCAGTTTGGCGTCGCCGTCCAAATCAAAAGAGCCCTCGGCGACGGGGAAAATGCGGTCTTTCGGGACAGGTTCTGGTTTGCCGAAGATTTCGCTCACGTACCCCAGAACCGACTGCGCGGATTCCCAGAGCCGCTGGGGATCAACCAGGTGAGGCATGCCTCTTGGGTGCACGATTACTTTTGCGTTAGGCAGAAACTTTAGCAGTGTGCCTGCGCCGCCGCCGTGGTCCAAGTGAACATGGGTAACCGCAACGTACTGGACATCCTCGAAGGGCACATCGAGTTCTCTTAATCCTTCGACAAGTTTCGGCACCGAAGAAGTTGGTCCTGACTCGACAAGCGTAACTTTGGAGCCTTTAAAACATAGCTGCAGATGAGATTCTTGAACCCGCCAGTTTCCAACTCGATCTGGTACAGGTTTTTCCCGATCATTCGGGTATGCAAATACATGCACCTTACTAAGTCAAATAGGGCAGTGTGTTGGCATAAATGTTTCCGTATAGCCTGAGGGGAGCGCGCAAAACTTAATTATGCAACTTCGCCTAAGAAGAGGCTAACAGGGGTAAAGAGAAAATTGAAAGCAGTCATGTTTGGCGCGCCAGGCGCTGGCAAAGGAACCTATGCAAGTAGGCTTCATCAAAAACTTGGCGTTGAAACAATCGCGACAGGCGACATTTTCCGTGAATTAATCAAGCAAGATTCGGAACTGGGCCGGAAAGTCAAGGGTTACATGGAAAAGGGACTTTTGGTTCCAGACGAAGTTGTAATAGAAGTTCTGAAGCAGCGTTTAAGCAAGATTCCGAAGGGGAAAGGCTTCATTCTAGATGGGTTTCCCGCGTACGCTTGAGCAGGCAAAAGCTCTTGAAGCCATAACCGAAATCGATGTTATACTGCTGCTTGACGTGCCCGACTGGCTTATAATCGAACGCTTATCCAGCCGCAGGATATGCCGTAACTGCGGAACCGTTTACAACACCCGCTTCTTAAAGCCCAAGGTTGAAGGGGTCTGCGACAAATGCGGTGGACCCCTGTACCAACGTTCAGACGATACTCCTGAAGTCATAAAGAAGAGGTTGCAGGTGTACCAGGAACAATCAAAACCGCTGTTGGAGTACTTTGAAAAGAAAAAGGTGCCCTTCGTCATCTCGAAAACCACAACTCTCGATCAGCCGCCAGAACCCGTCGTTGACAAAATGATTAGCGGAACTGAAAAAACGAAAATTCGTCTAAATATCCAAAATAAACTCTAAGACAGCACTTTCTTTTTCTCTTATAATCATCATTCTATGGTAAGTGACAGCTTTAACCCCGACTTTCTGCGGATGCTTCTGAGGGTCATATTTTTCGCCCCAAACTTTGGCTTTAAACTTGAAAGTTTCCTCTGTTTCCTTCCAGTCGGTTATTTCAAATTTTGAGTAAAGCATGCCTTCAGTTTCAAACTTCACAAGCAAAGCTTCAAGCCAATTGTAAAGCAGCGCGTATTGGTCTTCAGCTTCCACCTGCATGTTTTCCTGCTTGCGTCTGAGCGATTTTGTCCGTGTCAGTCATAACCTCGAACATTGCAAGCGCAGAGTTCGCGTAGGCTTCCTCCATCGTTTTTCCGTAGGCTCGAATGTAGACGTCAGCGGTGTGTTCTAAATACTCGAATTTTCCAGCGAATTTCTCAGTAGCACCCATTTAGAGGCCACTCTATAGTCAATGTGTCTGAAGAGCTAAAAACACTTTCGCTGAAAGACAACAAAGCTTACTTTTCAAGTTCAAGAAAACTTGTAATGCTATCCTTAATCAGGTTGGCACAGATTTTTTCGAAAGACTTTTTCCTGCCGAGCTTTAGCTGCTTCCTCAGGATTAGATAAATCGTATTTAATCAAGTCTCTGCAGCAAACTGTTCCATGCTGCTTCTCAAATTGCCTGTAAAGTTTTTGTGCGTAGGCGTAGGCTTTCGCTTGTTTTTCAGCGCCCGCCTCGTTGGAGCCATACTTGATTCCAACGGCCATGAGGCTGCCGGTTAAGGCTCCGCATAAGGACCCGCATCGTCCTATGCCTCCTCCGAATCCAGCCGCAATCTTGGGGATCAACTCGTTTTTTGAGTTGGGTTCGATTTGCTCGTAAAGCGTTAGAAAAACGGTTTGGGCACAGTTGTACCCGCTTTGGAAGTTTTTGATGCCTTTTTCAGCGACAAGCTGATTTGTCGATGACAAGTTGTTCACCTCTCTTAGAAGTACCTTGATGTTCTTTGTATTGCGGCGGCAGTAAGTTTCGCGGAGTTTTCAATGTCTTTTAAGCAAAGAATGCTCGCTGGACTGTGAATGTACCGTGTAGCTATCGATATGTTGCCGCTTGGGATTCCCTGTCTTGTCAGGGAAATGCGTGCTGCATCCGTTGAGCCCATTAATCCCGTTTCAATCTGGAACGGGATTTTTTCTTCTTCCGCAGAATCCAAAAGCCATCGTAGAATTTGGGATGCGTAATCAAGCCTGAATCTGAAATCGAAATCGCTGGACCTTTTCCCATCTTGACACTGGTGTCGTATTCTCTAACGCCTGGGACGTCGCCAGCTATGGTCACGTCGAGCGCTATTGCCAAGTCAGGGTCAATGTTGAAAGCAGCTGCACCCGCGCCACGCAAACCCACTTCTTCCTGAACCGTTCCCACAGCGTAGACAGTGTAGTCGGTTTTTTCGATTAGTTTGAGGGTTTCAATCATGGCGGCGCAGCCAGCTCGGTTATCGAAGGCTTTGCCCATGGCAACGTCTCTGCCTAACGACGTGTATTTGACATTAAAACCCACGGCGTCTCCGACTGCGATTCCCATGGCTAATGCGTCTTCCGGTTTTCCGCTCCCACATCGATGAAAAGCTCGTCTGAAGTGATGATTTTTTTCCGTTCTTCTTCCTTCTGGATATGGGGTGGTTTTGAGCCGATTATACCTGGGAAAGAGGCTTTTTTGGAGAAGACCGTGACCATTTGCGCGGGTAAAATGCGGTCGTCTATTCCGCCCATCTTCGCGAATTGCAGAAAGCCGTCTTTATTGATTGTTTTAACCATTAATCCGATTTCATCCATGTGAGCGGCAAGCATTATTTTAGTCGATTTTTCTTTGCCTTTCTTGATGCCTATGACGTTTTCAAGTTTATCCACAACTATCTCGTCCACGTAAGGGGTCATGAGCCTAATCATTAACTCTCGAACCTCGCTTTCTCTACCCGTCACGCCGCAGGCGTTCGAAAGCCTCTCTAAATTCTCATTTAAAGACAAACACATACCTCATTCAAAGTCTATCTGACTACACCTTTGAGAGCTAAGTTATTAAAAAATTACGGTCAACTGTCCATCCAGATTTAGTTCCCCAAACAAAAAATGTCCCTACTTTTTTCAACGTCGACTCGGGTTCCTGCCTTTCGGGTTTTCCAACGTTAAAACCACCTGCCACTGGAAAATCAATTCAAAACTGTCTGAGGAATGTAGAATATGACAAATTTTAAATGCTCCGCGGGCATAAAATTCTAACTACTAAGGGGTATGTTTAGATTGGCAGAACAGCAACAACAACCGACTCCGAGAAAGATCGGAATTTTCAAGTGTGGAAATATCGGGACGTCACCTTGTCTTGAGCTTCTATTGGATGAATTAGCTGATCGAAGAGACATCAAGGTTCGAACCGTAACGACGGGTTCAAAAATGGGAGCCGACGACGTCGAAGAAGCTTTGCCTAAAATCTTCGAGTTTAATCCCGAAGTCATGGTAATTATCTCACCCAACACCGCGTTGCCTGGTCCCTCTAAAGCTCGGGAAGCGGTGGCAAGCAGGAAGATACCCTGCGTAGTCATTACTGATTCTCCTGGCAAACGCAGTCAAAGGAGACATTGAAAAACAAGGTTTAGGCTACATCATAATCACAGGTGACCCGCTAATTGGGGCAAGAAAGGAATTTTTAGACCCGATTGAGATGGCGATTTTCAACTCGAACATTAACAAGGTTCTCGCGATAACGGGCGTTTACCGAATTGTGTACCAAGAGATTGACAAAGTCATCTACGCCGTCGAAGCCGGATTGCCACCTATACTGCCTAAATTGGTAATTGACATCACAACCATACGCGACCAAATCTTCTTCAACAACCCCTATGCAAAAGCTAAAGCGATTGCCGCCTACGGAATGGCGGAGAAAGTCGCTGACATAAACACCCTCGCATGCTTCATCGAGAAGGAAAGTGAAAAATACATCCCGCTAGTGGCTTCGGCTCACGAGGTGGCTCAAGCAGCGGCTAGGCTGGCAGAAGAAGCTCGCGAAATTGAGAAATACACTGATGAACTGTTAAGAAAGCCTCATGCGAAGGATGGCAAACTGAAATACAAGACTAAGCTGATGGCTGCCCCAACTTTTGACGAAGAAAGCTACTCTCAAAATAATGCTTGATTGGCTTTCTTAATTTCTTTTTCTTAAAATTTTTTTAGTCTTATAATTTATCGCTTATTGTATATGTGGTATATGCCGATATATCGTCGGATGGGTGTTTGTATATACCGTATATGCCTTTACATAGCGTATTTCGACTAAGTATATATCTGCCTTTGCCATACTCAGATGGACAGAGGTTAACAAAAATGGAAACTCTCGAATTAAAACCTTTAGAAAAAAAGAAACTCAACGTCTTACTGCTGGAAAAGGAATACAACGAACAATTCTGGGTAACCGAGCCACCAGCAAACTCAAACTCAATCAAAGCCTTACTTAAGCCATCAATAGGTTTTTACAAGTTTCTCGAAAACCTAGTAAGCAAAGTCAACGTGGATTTCGTCACCGATGAACTAGGCAACCGTACCAAGGCAGACTTTGATGGAAGCATAACCACAGACATTCTAAGCAAAAGCAACATCCCCTACTTCGCCGTAGACATCGACGCAACTGCAAAAGACTACATCGGAGACGTAATTGCTAAAAAAATAAACTCACTAAATGACTTGTTAAAAGCTTTGGACAACGTGCCAAAACAAAAAGACGATTCAATGGAAAAAGAATATTTGATCGCTCTTGGCCAAAGCCTCCAATTCGAAATAGAAGATCACCAAAAAGAAGTCAATTTCTCAATTAGAGAAAGCTGGATAGCAATGGGCATTCTAAACCACGCAAGAGAACTCAAAGGCAAAGAAGAAATCACCAGCCTCCACATCTGCAGCCCCGAGCATATGACCGGAGTAAAACAGATACTTGAATCAATGAACGTGAAAGTTGAAACTGCAAAGCTCTCAAAGAAAGTCATCGCAGCAAGCACAGAAGTACCGTCCTCTCATGAGATGGAAAACTGGTTGGAGTCAATCCAAATTCAAGTTAAGCCAACCATGGGAAAAGGCGCAGAAGACGCACCATACCTACTTTTCTACCTTGACACTGACGTGAAAGCAAGCCCATTCGACATTTGCATGGCATACGACGTCGGCTACGACGCAGTCATACCTTACGAAAACGTGAATCCGGAAGACGCAAAAAACATCACTCAGGATGCATTGCTTTCTCGTGGACCCAAAGGCGTTAAGCACACAGCTTTCATGATTGGAGGAAAAAACGCAGAAAGATCCGAAGAAGTCTTTCAAGCAGTAAAAGATTCAATGTTCCCACCGTTCAAAACAAGCATAATAATTGACCCCGCAGGCGCTTACACAACTGCAGCAGCAATGGTAGCCAAAGCAGAAGATGCATTGGTCAAGAACAAACTTGGAGAACTAAAAGACAAAACATGCGCCATCATGGGAACAGGTGCAGTTGGACAAATCGCAGCTGTTCTTCTTGCTAAAATAGGTTGCAAAGTAATGATTGCCAGCCTGAACCCGAAACGTGCAGACGGAAAAGAGCATGCAGAAAGCATAGGGAAGCTTCTAGCTAAAGACCACGGAGTACAAGTTCAAGGTATATTCGCACCGACACCCGCTTCAAAAATCGACATTATACAGAAAGCTGACGTAATCATGTGCGCAGGAGTCAAAGGCGTTCGCATCATCGACAAAGAAATGCTCAAAGACGTTAAACACATGAAGCTGCTGCTTGACATAAACGCGGTTCCACCCTTCGGCGTAGAAGGAATCGAACTCAAAGACGACATGAAAGAAATGCTGCCTGGAATATTCGTTATCGGCGCTCTGAGCGTAGGCGACTTAAAACACAAAGTTGAGAAGGAAATGCTGCGGGATGCACGAAGCAACGGAAAAGAAGTCTACAACTTCAACGTAGCGCTACCGATGGCAAGAAAGATGCTTGAAAAAGACATGCTGCCATCAAAGCTGGCAATGACGTTGAATTATCAATCGACAAGGAAACCCGCATAGGGTTCTTTCTTTTCTTTTTTATTTTACGTAGAAACTTTGAACGCGTGGTTGACCGTAACTTCCGCGATGTTTGCTGCATAGAAACCAATTTTCTTTATGTCTTCCCTAATTGAGCATACAGCGCAGATCAACTCGGGTTTTTGGTGGCTCAGGAAAGTTGTGCTGGCGATTTCTTGATCTAATTTCTCAATTCTCTTGGTTTGCTTCATTATTTCAACTGACAATTCAGCGTCACGTTGGAAGAAAGCGTTAACTGCTTTAACGTACAAATCCATAACCTCCTCCCCCTCAGCAGACATAAGCTCCAACAAGTTGCTGGGGATTTTCTCTCCAATTCCATCAATCATAATTATGTGTCGGGCTATGTCTGCCACGTAATCTGCGGCATGCTCGATCAAGACGGAGAGGTATTGGTAGTCCATGCAGTCCAGCGGGTCCAAACGCAGTTCATTAGCTAAAACTGGACTTTGAGCCGCGCTCCGCAGTATTCTGGTGATGAGGAAGTGGAATTGGTCCACGTCGTCGTCAAGTGAAAAAACAGATTTTGCGAGCGTGATGTCGTTGGTTTTCAAAGCGTTGAAGACATCTTCACACATTGAGTGGGATATGAGATGCATTCTTTGTACTGCTTGGTCAAGGGAAGCTTTTGATTCGTCAGTTAATGTTTGAAGGTAGACTCCTCTTGAATCTGACTCCATTATTCTCATGTAAAGCCTGCCCGCGATGTACCGTATTGCTTTTCTCTGGGGGACGGAGAGGATTTTTTCTGCTACGAGTGTGATTCCGGAGTACCCGTTCAAGAATGACCCGATGATTTTTTGGGTGATTAATGCTTCATCATCGGTGTGTCCGATCTTTATTGTTGTTTCTTTAGGCGGCGACTTCTTCTCTGCACCAGGATAAACAACCAATGAACGGTCACGTTGGATCGCGTATGAAACCACGTCTCCCTTGTTTAATTCGTTTAGCGTCATCCAGTTTTTTGGGAGAGAAATAACCATTGAGGATCTGCCTAAAGACATTATTCTGCGTTCCATGCTAAGCCACCGACATATCACTGACTGTATGAAGTTAATACCGCAAATATTTAATATATACTGTATTAGCCGATGGGATTTTCATTGGTGCGCCTTATTGCGGTAAGATGCTCTGATGCCCTACAACACAAGACTGGTTAAATTGAAACAGAACTTGAAAAAGTTAAAGCGCAAATAGTTCTTTTTGCAGGGTTTCATTTGTTTTTTCTCTATCAACCTGAAGGTTGTATCTGCACAGGATTTATACCATCTTGCAAAGGATAAGCAAAACCTAAAAAATCGGGGGCCATCAAAGCAACTGAGCAGTGACTCGTCTAATAGTCTTCCTTGAACTCACTTAAGGTCCTCAGGAGGATTCCTTCCCTCTCAAAACATACTTTCGATAGCTGAAAATGGGGGTCGTTCGACACGAGATAAACGTTCTGCCGGCAGATTTTTTGACGTTCACATGCAAGACAGGCTACCTGCACGTCACAATCAGAGGCTCCATTTTCTTGCATTTCACCCGTTACGCCATTTAGTTTTTGCGGTAGGGGCAAGCTCTTTTCGTGAAAACGAGGTTCTAAGTTTTCTGGCCGAAGTGTAGAGCAATTGGATTGCTGTCCCGTAAACTCCTTTTAATTCCTTTGCCCAAGCGCATCTAGCTGACAAAAATATGATCCTGTCTAGAGGCTATTGTCTCGATAATTTCAGGGTCAAGGAGCACTCTAAAAGCGTTTGTATCTAGAACAATATCCGGCATGGTTATTCCTTGGTGATGAACCTTTCAAGGATCTCCCTTTCTACGTCTATGAAAGAAGGAATTCCTTCTTTCAACCCATTATCATCAACAGCAAGTCTGTCAGCCTTAGATAATCCATCTTCAGCTCTATCGACGTGATAAACTGCGATATCTTTTGGCGAGAGCTTGATTTTGTATTTTTTCCTGCCTCCGGTTGTTAATCCTTTTAGGTCGAATCCTCTTAGAATTGATCCAAGTGAAAGCGGGAAGTAGGAGCTATGGGATGTTACGATTATTTGTTTCCCCTCTAGAACAGCTTGGCCGAACAAGGCAGGGAGCAAACGCTGGTAGCTCGGATGAAGACTGATTTCAGGTTCCTCAATGAGTACCACGCTACCTCGACCAGCGAAAGCCAACTGAGATATTATAGGTAATAACTGTTTTGGCCCCGATCCTAAAGAAGGAAGTTCAAAGGAAGTATCAATTAATGGGTCCCTATATCCAGATGTTAGCATGTTTGGGTACTCCCACCCAGCCCATACGTTATTCATGCCGAACATTTGGCAAAAAATTTCGTATGGGTATCGCTTATCTTGGTATCTGGGCGCCATAAGTTTAGCTAGAATTTCAAGAGTGTATTCGCCTTTTCGTCCTACCCACCCTACTTTTCTCTCCGGTGAAGGGACGTAAGTCCAAGGAATGAATCCTCTGTCAGCTGAGTAGGTAGAAGACTGTTGAGAGTTTTTTTCTTAAGAGATCGGAAATTTCGCTCGAAAGAATACTTTCCAAATCAAAAATCTTGAATGATGGCAAAAATATGTTTTCGTCATGTGCACAAACGTTGAGTGTCAAACCATTAGGTGAAGTACTTCTTTTGTTATTCCTTATAGTCTCATTTAGATAAGTCGCCTCACCGATAAAAAAACGGTGGGATTGAAATGTTCCCTTTCCGTTAAAAGAATATTTATATTTTAAGAGAATTTTTTCTTGTCCTTCAGAGAAGGTTTTTGATAGATATTTTAAATGTGTCACGTAATTCGATAGCGCAGGGGTTTTTTCCACAAGTTTTGCCATGATTGTAATTTCTCTTTCAACCAAACGCTTAATGGTTTGCCCGTCAGTACAAGCCGAAAATCCGAGACCCATGTGACATCCCTCAGAACCTCTCGGAAAAATGGTTTTCTGCTCTCCGAAATCGACTAAATCGCCTTTCAAGGCCTCGGGAACACCGCGGTATTTTTTAGCGCTTTGAGCCATTAATGCTATTGCCTCTAAAATGCTAGACTTGCCAGCCCCATTTGGACCGACAAAGATTGTAAGTGGCGCTAATTCGATGTTCATCTCTTTTATACTTTTAAATTCGTTTAGTTCTAACGAGGATATCATTAATCGAGCCAGCAGTTGTTATAATGTTTGATTTACAATAAGAATCTGACTGTTCTCGCAGAAAAGAAATCAAAATTTGAAATGAAGGTCCTGGTAACCCAAGATTCACATTGTTCCCAACTTAAATGTAAATTAACTTTGCTTTCAATTGCTTTTCTGCCTTCTTGATGCCTGATAATAGAAAATAACTCCATTACCTTTCCTATGATAGTTGATCTATTGTACTAAAAGAGAACTCAGATCAAATGAACTAAGCTCAATACTAAAACCACTTTTTCCGTGAATACAATATAGCTTTTGTAAATCGTTATTGTGTGTCTGATTGCCAATTATTTTAGGAAGGGTAAAAATGGGTAGATAGATTTAGTTCGGTAGTGTTGAAGCCAAGCGGCAACCAATCGCCAATTTTAAAGGCTCTTGATTCTGTCACAAGCCTCTATGATGCGCTCTTTCGGCTGTGTAAACGTCATCCTCACGTAGCCTTCACCGAACTTCCCAAAGCCAACTCCCGGCGTAACAGCGACCCCGGCGTCAAGCAGCTTCGTGGCAAACTTCATCGAATCGCCTTGGCAGTTTACCCAAACATAGAACGTTGCTTTGGGCTTGTCGCATTTGTACCCGATTTTGCAGAGAGTCGCAAGCTAGTAGGTCGCGGCGTTCCTGAAGAATTTGGTTGTTTTTTCTGAGGAAGTCAGGTGCTTCTTTGCTTTTGTAGGATGCTAGAGCTTTTACGGCGACTTTCTGGATGTAAACTGGCGGTCCCGAATCTATTTGCGTTTTCACTTTGGCTAAGCCGCCGACAAGCTGCTGGTTTCCAACTGCGAATCCGATGCGGTCGCCTGTCATGTTGAAGGTTTTCGAGAGAGAATGGAACTCAATCGCGACGTCCATGGCGCCGTCAACCTCCAATATGCTTGGAGCTTGATAGCCGTCGTAGGTTATTTCTGAGTACGCGTTGTCGTAGCAGAGGATTATGTTGTTGTCTTTGGCGAAGTCCACTGCTTTCTTTAGGAATTTCTTGTCTACGGTGGCTGCAGTGGGGTTGTTGGGGTAGTTAAGAAACATCATTTTGGCTCCTTTGGCGTTGACGGCTTCAAAGTCAGGTTGGAAACCGTTCTCCGCTAAAAGAGGCATGGGCAACACTTTGCCGTCGCACAGGATTGTGCTTCCGTTAGCGTACACTGGGTAAGATGGGTCAGGCACCAAAACGCTTTCGCCTGGGTTTATGAAGGCTCGGGCAACGTTTGCTATTCCCTCTTTGGAGCCTAAAAGAGCCACCACCTGGTCTTGAGCTAAATCAACGTTGAACCGTTTCTTGTACCAGCTTGCCACTGCTTCCCGGAAGTCTGGTTCGCCTTGGCTGAAAGAGTAGTTGTGGTTTTTTGGGTTAGCTGCCTCTTGCTTGAGCGCTTCAATAACAAATTGCGGCGGCGGCAAGTCAGGGTCACCGATGCTTAGCGAAATCAAATCGACGCCCTTCGCCTTCTTCTCCTTAATGATTTTTTCGATTTCCGCAAACAAGTAAGGCGGCAACCGCTTAATTCTGTTAGCATACTCAAACGTCATGTTTAAGCCTCCGAAAACAGTGTTCCCTTGAAGACTTTTTCAGCTGCCCCGCTCAGAAACAGCCTTCCCCCCGCTATTTCAACCTGCAAGTCCCCGCCCAACACGTGCACCGTAACTTTTTCCCCTACTTTTCCAAGCTTGTTCGCGGCAGCCACGGATGCGCAGGTTCCAGTTCCACAGGCGAGGGTTTCGCCGCATCCGCGTTCCCAAACCCGAATTTTCAGTTCGTTGGGGCTCAGGACTTGGACGAATTCGACGTTAGTTCTTTTGGGGAACGTCTTGTGGTTTTCGATTTTTGGACCTATTTGGTTAACTGGAAAATCGCTGACGTGGTCGACGAAGGTAACACAATGAGGATTGCCCGTTGAGAGGCAAGTTGTTTTGTAGATTTCGCCGTCGACCTCCAATGTCTGATCGATGAAAGTTCCTTTTCCACTCATCGCTAGAACGCTTCTTTCCCAGATCGGCTCGCCCATGTCAACCCTAACCGCCTTCACGTCGGCTCCTTCAACCGTCAGCCAGACATGTTTGGGTCCCGAAAGAGTCTCGATAAAGAACTCTGTTTTCTGGACGACGCCATTTTCGTAGCAGTACTTGGCGAGACATCTTATGCCGTTGCCGCACATCTCCGCTTCGCTACCATCTGCGTTGAAAATCCGCATTTTCGCCGACGCCACTTTAGAGCATGAAACCAATAGCAGACCATCCGCACCGACAGAGAAGCGGCGTTCACAAAGCCTCTTGGCTAAATCTGAAGCTTCGGCGTGACCGATTCTTTCTTCTCTGTTGTCGATTACTATGTAATCGTTGCCTAAGCCATGCATCTTCCAGAACCGTATCAAGTTGACTCGTCCGTCCGTTGGTTGGCAGTTAAATTATCAAGTTGCTCGCGTTCCCTTATGACCACGGGTTTGCCCTGTCGAATCATAACTTCCGCGGCTCTGGGTCGGGCGTTGTATTGTGAGCTCATGCTGAAACCATAGGCACCAGCGTTTAGGACCGCCAGCACGTCGCCTTCTTCGACAACTGGGAACCCGCGGTCTTTAGCTAAAGCGTCGCCTGACTCGCACAAGGGGCCAACCACATCGTAGGTTTCCTTGGCTGCTGCTTCCAGCTTGTTTGCGACCAGTATCTGGTGGTAGGAGCCGTACATTGTTGGGCGGACAAGCGTGTTGAAGCCTGCGTCTACGCCCACGAACTTCTTTGAAGGCGTCACCTTAACTGTGTTAACGGTTGTAAGAAGTATGCTTGCGTCGCAGACTAGGTATCTGCCTGGCTCTACACATAGGTATGGCTTGCCTAAACCGTACTCTGCAACCTTGCTTTTGAAGGGCGCAACAACTTTGCTGGAGAAAGTTGCCCAATCAAAGTCTTTCTCTTCTGGGCTGTAAGGTACACCAAAGCCGCCGCCTATGTCGATGAACTCGAATCCCACGCCTACCTCGTCATGAACACGCTTAGCTATGCTCAACAACTTGTCAACAGCTTCAACGTAGGGATCAATTTCTAGGATGCCTGAACCAATATGCATGTGAATGCCGAAGCGTTCTACTCTTGCCCTTTTAGCGATCGCATAAGCTTGAATCGCCTCTTCTTCCCAGAGCCCAAATTTCGAGTCTGGACCTGCCGTTACGCAGTGGGGGTGATGCCCCGCGCCGATTTCTGGGTTAATTCGAATCGACAAAACCTGCGGAACCCCGATTTTGAGGAGTCTCTCAAGCTCGGAGAGCGAATCGATGTTTACTGTTATATTAGCGTCTGCAAGCATTTTTAACTCGTCGTTTCGTACGCTGGTTCCTGTGAACATGATGCGGTCAGGTGTGTACCCGCTGACTAAGCCCATGAAGACTTCTCCTGGGCTAACAGTGTCCAGGTATGCTCCTTGTGACCTCAGAATCTTAAGAACGGTGAGGTTCGAGTTGGCTTTGGCGGCGTAATAGACTCGTAGGTACTTGTAGTTGCTGACTAAGGCGTCGACGAGCCGATTGTAGTTATCTCTGATGCGTTTCTCGCTTACCACGTACAGTGGAGTATCAAATTTCTGTGCTAACTCCTTAACTGAAACGCCGTCAAAGAATAAGCTGCCTTTTCGGTTTTCTAATGGCTCACGAAGCTTTTTTGCCTTTACCACCTTTCACACCTACTTTACCTGCGCCTTTTCTTGGCTTTACGCTAAGCCCTTCGCAACATAGAGTTCAGCGCTTAAGATGCCTCCGCCTGCGGCTCCGCGAATCGTGTTGTGCCCCAGACACATGTACTTGAAGGTTAAAATCGGATCTTTACGTATCCTGCCGACGACTACACTCATGCCGCAGCCTGTATCGCGGTCAAAGCGGGGTTGAGGTCTGTTTTTCTCATGGCGAACTACGATGGGATACTTGGGTGCGGATGGCAATTTAAGTTTCTGTGGTTCCCCCTTGAAGTCGGCGAACGCGGCTTCAATCTCTTCGATTGAGGGATCCTTGTCCGTCTTAACGAATATGGATTCCAAATGGCCATCTTTCACATGAACTCGGTTGCAGCTTGCACTAATCGTGAAGTCAGCGTTCTGGATTGCTGCACCGTTGAATACGCCAAGTATTTTTCGCGCTTCCGACTCCATTTTTTCTTCTTCGCCTGAAATGAAGGGAACAACATTATCGATAATGTCCAAGGAAGCGACACCTGGGTAACCTGCTCCGCTTAGGGCTTGCATGGTTGAAACAACAACCTGCTTCAAACCAAACTGCATCAGCGGCTTGAGCGAAATCGCCATCTGGATTGTGCTGCAGTTGGGGTCAGTCGAGATGAAGCCTTTCCAGCCTCGCAGCTTCTGCTGAACCCGTATCAACTCAGCATGGTCAGGGTTAATTTCTGGAACAAGCAGCGGAACATCTTTCTCCATTCTGTGGGCACTTGCCTTGCTGAACACTGGGTAGAGCGCAGCAAACTGTGATTCAACTGGACCTGCCAAGTCGCCTGGCAAAGAAGAAAACACCAAGTCAACGTCCCCTGCCTTCTCGACGGATTCTACGTCAGCATTTGCCACCGGCATCTCCGCAATCTCCTTCGGCAAATCTGTTTCCATGACCCAGTTGCAGGCTTCACCGTATTTTTTGCCTGCTGACCGCTCTGACGCTGCAAGTACTTCTATTTGGAACCACGGGTGTCCCTGAAGCAGCTGAATGAACCTTTGTCCCACGGCTCCCGTTGCACCTAAGACTGCTACTTTACGCTTAAACGACATTTTCTATCGCTTCCTTCGCTCTTTTGATTTCGTTTTCTTCGATAAAAACATTAATGGTTGCCTTGCTAGTTGTAACTTCAATAATGTTGATTCCAACCTGACTTAAGACATTAGCGATTTTCGCTATGCCTCCTGGCGAATCAATGAAGTCGGGGTCGCTGATTTGGATCATGGCAACGTTTTCTCTGTGGCTCACAGCCTTAAAGTTTCTATTGCTGTGCAGTTGGTTTAGGATTTGCGATACGTCGCCGTCTGTGGTAAAGATGGTCACCGATTTCCTTCCAGAACTGACGCCGTAAACAGGCTTATTGCTAAGCACCGAAAAGACCTCCATTATGTTCTGTGCGTTAACTTCGCAGACAATGCTCACTGCAATTAACCCTTGCTGAGTCAAGATTTCAGCGGAATTAAGGTTGAAAAACCCCGTGATTTCCGTGCCGCCTTCTGCAAGCTTGCCCGAGTTGAAGTCCACTACTTTGAGGGTTTGGTTTGGCAGTTTATATTTCAAGGCTCCTGCCTTAACGATTTTTGCTCCACCTTGGGCTAAATCAAACATTTCATGTATTTCCATCTTTTGAATGGGTCTTGCGTCTGGAACTATTTTTGGGTCTGCCGATAGGACCCCGCTTGTTTCTTTTACAAGGATGATTTGGTCAGCCGATATGCATCTGGCAAGCAGCATCGCCGTCGTGTCGCTTCCGCCTCTCCCGAGGGTGGTAACTCTACCTTGAGGGTCCTTTCCAAGGAAACCGCACACAACGGGAATGGCCTTGCCTAAGAGTGGCGTTAGGAATTGTGAGGTTAAAGCCGCGGTTTTTTCCATGTCAGGTGTAGCGTTGAGGAAGTTTGAGTCTGTGATGATTGGCCAGTTATCGTATGCTGGGTCGAAGACTTCAGCTTTTAATCCTTGAGCCTTCAGAGCTGCGCAGAAAATCCGGGCGCTTGTCCGCTCACCTGTAGATATTATCTCTGCCCACTCAGCGTCACCAACGCCTATCTGAGTAACTGTTTGAGTAAGGCTATCTGTGGTTTTACCCATGGCAGAAACCACAACAACCACTTCATCAAAACATGCGTCTGCAACAAGCTTGGCTGCCCGCTGGATTTTTTCGCCAGAAGATAAATCTGCGCCTCCGAACTTGACAACGACCCGAACCAAGATGCCTCGCCTTTAAGATAATCCTAGCACATCAGCCATGCTGTAGACCCTTGGCTCGTTCTGCCTGCTTAACCACTCCGCCGCATAAACAGCACCCTGCGCAAGCACGTTTCGCGAAAACGCCGTATGCTCTATTCGCAGCATCTCGTAGGGTCCCGCAACAATTAGGTCGTGAATTCCAGGAACTCCGCCTGCACGCAACGCCGAGATTTCAAGTTCGCCCGATTGACGTGGGCTTATGCCTTCGCGTCCCGTAACAACTTTGGTGTAGCCGCGGGCGTTGGCAACGATTTCGCCAAGCTTCTTGGCGGTCCCGCTTGGAGCATCCTTCTTGCCTGTATGGTGTATTTCGCTTATGCTGAAATCATACCCTTCGGGGAAAGCCTTCAACGATTCTGCCAGTTTGAAGAGGATGTTGACGCCTACGGAGTAGTTTGGTGAGAAAACGGCCGGAATTTTGCCCGTCATCGCATTCACGACTAGGCGATTCTGCTCTGGCGTGAGCCCTGTGGTGCCTAAGATTACCCGTTTTCCAAGGTTAGCCACAATCGGAATGTTCACTACCTCGGCGGCAGGCGATGTGAAACTGATGTAAGTGTCTGCGTTTTGAACTGCCTCTCTGAGTCTGTCGGAACTCATAATTTGCGTGTCAGAATTAGAGATACCGAGTTCTCTTAGGGTTTTGCCTACGCATTGATTATTGGGGGCTTCGATGGCTCCGACAATCTGGTGCCCTTTGGCTGTGGCTTCCGTTATGATGGCGTTGCCCATTCTGCCTGCGGCGCCGGCAATGCAGAGCTTAAGCATAGAAGAGCCCTTCCAGGTAGCGTTCATTGTAAAGTCGGTCTTTCAAATCCACGTTGAAAGTGTCTGCTATGGGCTTGAGAATTTCAGGGTTGCTTTCGTAAACTTTTCTGGCGTTTGCAAGAACCACATCTAAGCCGTTGCGAGTCATTTTTCCAAGCGGCTGCCTGCATGGACCAGAAGGCATCCCTAACACATTCATCAACGTCTTGTAAGCCAAGGGATTGCGAGCTTTGCAGGAGACTGCGCCGTAAGGTGTAGGTTCCTGTGTCTTCACTGTAACAATGCTGAAGAGCGGTTGGAGCGCCTGTGCAATTACGCTGGCGGCTTCCTCGTTTCCATCCAGCAAATAATGAACCATGTCAACAACAGCGCTTGGAGCAACATTTGAGACGACTGAAATGACCCCGCTTGCCGATATGTCTGGCGAAATCATCATGGTGTAGGTTTTGTCGTCGTCGCCTGAAAGGATGTCGAAGTCTTGACCGCAGAATTCCCGTATCAACTCGGCGTTCTTCAAGTCGCAAGTTGCTTCCTTCACGCAGCTTACGTTTGGGTACTGCTGATGAAGAATGGCGAGGTCCTGTGGGTGAAGTTGGGTTCCTGTTCTTCCAGGGATAATGTATGGGATAATTTGAACTTTGGGAAACTGCTTTGCGATGGGCTCAACGTATTCCCTTCGGATTTCCAATGAACTCGGACCGTTGTAATATGGGTCTACGAGCAGAACGCAGTTGACGCCTGTTCGTTGGGCATGTTCTGTGCCTTCAATGGCTTCCTGGGTTGAGTTGCTTCCGGTTCCTGCGATGGTTAAGACCCTTGGGCTTGCGTACTCGTGTACCTTTTCGATTACTTTATTGTGTTCACTCCAATCTAAAGTGGGGCTTTCGCCGGTTGTGCCGACGGCAAGTATTCCTTTTGCGCCCTGCTCTATCTGGAAATCTACCAGTTTACGTAATCCTTCATAATCGACTTGGCCACTTTGGGTCATTGGCGTTATTAAAGCGGTGTAACAGCCACTAAATCTTACCATTTCGAATTCCTCATTTAGTTGAATCAATCAAGCATCGATATTATTTAAGCATTACGTTTTAATTATATTTTTTACTAAAATCGCAAAACAATGCCCACCACCGCCCAACCCGCTCAGAAATATGGCGGATTTCGCAAAAGATACAATTTTAACTTATCAACGGCGCAACATGATAAGCCGCAAAAACGCCATCGTATCCATCGTAGAGACGACGCAAATAAGCAGCCGCTTCCTCCACCGTGGCGGCAGAAGGAATAACCAGCCTATAATTATCAGCTCGTACAACTTCTTCAATCCTTCCCGTTTCCCGTTTCGTTATCTTCATGCGCAGAACTTTTCGACCTGACAGATAAACTGCAATTTCTCCGCGCCGAGGCTCGCCTTTTCGGACATCGATTGTTTTTTTACCTGTTCGTAACCACTCGAACGCTTCTTTCTTTGTGCGGAAGACAGGCAAGTAAGCACCCAAATGAAAATGAAAAAGACTAAAAAATAAGCTTTAAGTAGAAATCCGAATAGAAAACGGAATATGAAAAAATGGGTGGAACGAGAAGACTCGGTTTAACCTTTGCCTTTCTCTTCTTTACCGAAGTATTTGGTCCATTTTAGCTTGCGTGCATCGCGTTTGAACAGTAGGGAACTTTTCTTGCATTTGCCGGAATCGAACCATAGGATTGACCCGTCGTTTTTGACGTACATCATGCCTGTCCCAGCTGGGAAATCAGCACCACAGAACGAACATTTACGATTTTTCGGCATGGAATTTTTCTCCTAAACAATTTACCTGGTGATTTTCTTTGCTTCTCTTTCTGTTTCTCTCAGCATCAGAATATCTTGCGTTCGCACTGGCCCTTTAACGTTGCGTGTTATGATTCTACCCTTGTCTTTGCCTTCCATGATTCGCACTCTAACCTGCGTGATTTCGCCAGTAACGCCAGTTCGACCTATGATTTGGATAACTTCAGACGGAATAAGTTCTTCAGCTGATTCTTTGCTCATTACTGAGATCCTCGTTTAACCTGGTCAATCCGCGTGATGATTTCTTTGATTAAGCCTGTGGCTTCGCCTTCCCTGAGAATGCATGCTGCTGCACACGGAACATCGATTCCTAACGCGGCTCCCAGTTTGATTTTTTCCGGGACAAAAACGAATGGAATCTTTCTTTCGTCGCAGAGAAGCGGCAAATGTGCTACTACTTCCGGTGGATCTACGTCTTCTGCTATTACGACAAGTTTTGCTTGGGCTCGTTCAACAGCTTTTGTTGCCTCGTTTGTTCCTTTCCTAACTGTTCCTGATTTTGAAGCAATTGATAGGGCTTCATAGGCTGCATCTACGATTTCTTTCGGTACTTCATATTTTACATAAAACGGTTTTGACATATTGGCCTCACCCTTTTAAGGCACAGTTTTATCCACAGTTCTTCTTTAAGAAGCTTTCGACTCGAAAACCTGAGTATTTGTCATGCCCTTATAAATACTTTAGAAAGCTTTAAATAAAGATTTACGGTCACCTACAATGTTTTCGAGAGGGGAATGGCGCGTTTGCAAAAATTAGGAAGAGTGCGGGCGTTAACTCCATCTAAAAACATTATTGTGAGGACAGAAAAAGCCCCCAAAATCGGCACAGAAGTTGTTGATGAGAACCTCAAAGTTATCGGTAAAGTTTTCGATATTATAGGTCCAGTGTCTGCTCCTTATGCAGTAGTCAAACCGACAATAAGTGAACCGGTTAAACTGTTGAATAAGCCAGTGTACTTGCTTCTCTCGAAAACAAAGAGGAGCTATAATGAATGATTGGAGACAGCAAGATACATGAAGAACCCGACCTATCTGCAAAAACAGAAGCCCCAAAAACCCAGCCTTGCCCTGAATGCGGCAGCCTCCGCCTGATGCGCGACTACGAGCAAGCTGAAATAGTATGCATGGACTGCGGCTTCGTGGTGCAGCAGAAAATAGCTGACCGCGGACCCGAATGGAGGGCTTTTGACGACGAGCAGAGGTCGAAAAGAACCAGGGTTGGAGCACCCTTAACCTACACCATCCACGATAAAGGGTTGTCAACAACAATCGATTGGCATGATCGAGACATCTACGGTAAAAGCCTCTCGCCAGGGCAGAAAGCGCAGGTTTATCGTCTAAGAAAATGGCAGAGACGCATCAGAGTTTCAGACGCAACGGAGCGAAACTTGGCGTTTCGCCCTCTCAGAAATAACAAAGATCTCCAACAACTTGAATCTGCCAAAAAACATTCTTGAAACAGCTTCAGTGATTTACCGAAAAGCGGTGAAGGAGCGTCTGATCCGAGGCAGGTCAATTCAGGGTGTTACTTCGGCGGCACTTTACTTAGCCTGCAGACAATGCGCTTTGCCCCGCACCTTAGATGAAATCGCTCAAGCTTCAAACGTTAACAAGAAAGAAGTTGGGAGAAGCTACCGTTTCCTAATAAGAGAATTAAACTATTCAATCCCGCCGCTCAGACCAAGCCAATACATCACAAAGTTTTCCAACCAATTCACCATGCAAGGCAAAGTTGAAGAAATCGCACATAAAATCCTCGCGGCAGCCAAAGAACTTAAGCTCACGTCAGGTAGAGGTCCAACAGGAATAGCTGCGGCAGCAAGCTACGTCGCGTCGGTTCTGACAGGTGAACGCAAAACCCAGAGGGAAATCGCGGAAATCGCACAGGTAACTGAAGTCACCATTCGGAACAGGTACAAGGAACTTGTTGAACGGCTGATGTTCCAGATAAGCATCTAACCGCCCTTTTCTATTTAGATTCGCAGCGGTGAGAATCCAGACGGCGAACAAGTCCAACAGAAAAATGCCACAAGAGCCGAAAATGGATGAGTTGGTTTGCAAGCTTAGGGAAATACAGGTTGGACTTAAACAAAGTCTATCGGACCTGCAGCAGAATCTTGAAGAGTTGGATTCTGAGCCTGAATTGTTGACGCGACTGGAGAATGCCAAAGCGTGACGCGGAAGCAAGAGCCAGCAGTCTTGAAGCCGAAGTTAAGCAGCTTCGTGAAGAGCTTAAATCCATCCGAGACTTCTTGGCGTCTAACGGCGAGAAAAAATAATTCGCCTGAATTCTTTTTAATTACACAGCTATTTTTTTAAGCAGCCTGACTGCATACCTATGCATATGCCCTATAAATTTACCTTCGACCTGTCAAAGGTACCGCATTTCTTCTTCGCCGAAATCGCCGCGGTAAGTTACCAGAAGGGCATGCATAGAACTTTAATTAAGAAATTGCAGGAAATGATTTTAAAATTCAAAATCCAAGAAGCCACAGGACTCAACCTTTCTGACGCTTTAGTTTTGCTTCAGGATTTCATTGACTTGCAAGCGGTCAACATGATTGAGCGAGGCAAATTCTTGCAGACCAAGAAAAGAGCGCTTTTTCTTTCCCACTGCACAAGAAAATATTTGGACGGCCGTTGCAAAGCAGTTTTTGACGCACAAATCCCATCCTATTCATGTGCTCACTGCTCAGAAGACTGCCTAGTTAACCAGGCTGACAGCTTAGCCAGAAACAAAGGCTATGACGTTTACGTTGTGCCTGGCGGTTCCTGTGTTCCGAATATCTTGAAAAATACGCATTACGAGGGTGTGGTGGGAATTGCCTGTGGTGAAGAAATGAAAGTTTTAAGTCCGCTGCTAAACAGCATGGATGTGGCTGGGCAAGCTGTGCCGCTGTTGAAGAATGGCTGTGCAAACACCGTTTTTAATATAGAAACGCTTGTGAAAGTTCTCTAGTTTCACAGCTGGTTTTTCGCGGCTTCTCGTTGCTTCTTCACTTTTATCAGTTCATTTTGCATTTGCTCTAAACCGTTGAAAACGTGGCGTTCATGAGCTGAATTGCTAAAACAATTTGCCCTGACAAAAGCAAATTTAAAAGATATTGTTTTTAAGATTGGCTCTTCATTCATCTGAACTATGCCCTACAAATTCACTTTCGACATTTCAAAGGCTCCGCAACACTTTTTCATAGAACTCGCGGTAATCGGCAACCAAATGGGCATGCAGAAAGTTATTGAAAAAACACTGCAGGAATTAATAAAAAAATTCGGAATCCAAGAAGTCAGTGGACTTAACATCCAAGACGCCGTAATACTGATTCAAGACCTACTCAAAATGCAGACTTTGAATTTAATCGAAAAACAAGAGTTTTCGCAAAGCAAAAAAAGGGCTCTGTTCCTTCCTCACTGCTGCAGGAAATACATGGACAGCCGATGCCAAGCAGTTTTTGAGCCGACCCTGAATTCTTATGTCTGTGCCCACTGCTCACCCGACTGCTATGTCAACAAGGCGGAGCGGCTTGCAAAAGAAAAAGGTTACGACGTTTACGTTTTATCCGGCGGTTCTTGTATGCCTAATATTTTGAAGCAGAAAAAATACGAGGGCGTCGTGGGGGTTGCATGCGGTCCAGAAGTGGTTATGTCAGGCGAAAAGCTGAGCAGCATGGGCATTGCTTGGCAATCTGTTCCGTTGCTGAAGAACGGCTGCGCAAATACCATTTTTAACATGGAAACGCTCGTAAAAATCCTCTAATCCGAGAGCCTGTTTTTTCGCGGAAGTTTGGGTTTGGCAAACCTTATAATTTAACCCCCAAGATATTAGCCTGATATAAAATTGCCTTCGAAAGCAAAACCTAAAACAAAAAAATTCTACAGGACGGGCGAAAAATGCCCAGAATCAGGCTTATGGGAGCACTTCTGCAAGGAAAAAGCTGAAGAATCCCGGATTCCCCTCTCCAAAACCGAGACGTTTCCACCCTGCAGGACTTGCGGTTCAGTAAGATGGAAACTTTCAGTGGCAGCGTAGGCGCAAAATAAGTTAAGCGTTGCCGCTGGGGTAATTCTCGTAGCCTCGATTAAGACAAGGCTCCATGAACAAAAGGCAACTGAGCGCTTTTTTCCCGGCAGCAACAATCTGGCTAATCTGCTGAACGAAATAAAAGAAAAGTGAACGATTACTTTACGATTTCTCGTTTCTTCCAGCGCAGGTTCTTGCCTTTGCATTTTCTACATTTAACCGCGGTTTCTGCGTTTCGTGCGCCGCAGTCTCTGCAGATTTTCATGTAAAGCCTGTGCTTTTGTGCGATGGCTTTCTTAACTGGATCTAATATCGGCATTTTGTTGTTGACCTTCTATTTTGGCTAAGTCTTTGATGCTTAAGTATCAAATATACCTTTTTGTCGTCATCTGCAATTTGGAGAGAGAATGCGGCTATTTGATTTCTTCAATCGTCACGTATGACCGGGTATCTTCTATTCCGTCTATGCCGTATAGTTTCTTGAGGACGTCGTCGAGGTTGTCCCGTTCAACAATGATTAAGGCGTCTACTTCGCCTGCTATTCGGAAGGCTCTGGAGACGGCGAGTTCTCGGATTTGGTCGTAAACATGTATTCTTTTGATTGGGGAAACTTTGAGGAGGATGAATGCGGGGGTTGTGGATATGCCGAGTGCGTTGAGGCCTTTGTCGGTGACGTCTATGAAGCCTCTGCCTGTGCGGATGTACCCGCGGCTTTTTAGTTTGCGCAGGTGCACATTTAATGCTTGTCTGCTTACGCCTAGTTGTCCTGATAACTCGTCTTGTTTTACTCTGAGGGTGTAAGTGTTTGTGGATTTTCCTTTTTCGTAGAGGGTTTTTAAAAGCTGGATTGAACGTTTAGTTAGTGGTTCCAAATTGGTCACTTACGTGATGTTTGTTAAGTTAAATCTTTACAATAGTGAGGGGTTGCTTAAATAATTTAATGCTTCAAACAAGCAAAAAAGGAAGCGTTCGAAAGGCATGCTAGCAGGCATCCGAAAACCTATTTGCCGATTTACAGTAAGAAGTCAAAGCTTTGTACCACAACCTATTTATTTTGAGGGAAATCTTTACTGAAGCCACTTAAAAAGTAAACTAGGAGTGAAGCGAGGGCGTGCCCGAAGTCAACGCGGTCTTGATTGGAAAAAAGCCGATAATGAACTATGTCCTTGCATGCATCACGTTCTTCCATGGCGGAGCAAAAGAAGTAAGCATTAAGGCGCGGGGAAGAGCCATCAGTCGAGCAATAGATGTGGCGGAAGTCGTTAGGCACAGGTTTCTTCCAGACGTAAAGATCAAAAGCATCGGAATCGGAACGGATCTGTTGGCGCCGCGAGAGGAAGGCAATTCGTCGACTAACGTGAGCACAATTGAAATAACGTTGATTAGGTAGGCATGTGGTAGCGGAACTCCTTATTTGCAGGAAAACAGACACGCAATGAAAACCGAACTATGCAGTTTCTGCTTGAAGAGCGGAATGTTATGTCAGAAGTGTTCAGCTAAAGTTAAAGCAGGCGAGATAAGCGAGGTAGACCTCAAAATCGCGCGTTTACTTCTGTCTCTCGAAGAGAAGTATCCTAGCCTGCAAAACGTATGCTTCTACAAGGCAGTTGACGTAGAGAAAACCTTAGCCATCATCGTCGGCCACGGAGACGTTCCTAAACTGTTAGGTTACAGTGGAAAAATCGTGAAGACCATCGGCGACGAGACAGGCAAGAACGTTAAGGTTTTGGAGAACGGGGTTGATGACCGCAAATTCCTCGAAGACCTTTTCATACCCTTCAGCATACTGACCATCAACACGATCTGGCTTCCAGACGGCACAACGGAGACCCGAGTTATTCTTAAGCGCAAACGTGGCGCGCAGATGCCTTATGACCTTAAGGCTTTAAAGGAAATCGCTAGTAAAGTACGTAACATGTCCTTACGCGTTGAAATTGCGGATTAAGGATCGGCGATTGTATGAACTTGGACTCTATCGGCGACTGGAGTAGAACTCACTATACAAGCACTGTTGCCCCTGAACTTGACGGGGGCGAAGTGACGCTTTTCGGTTGGGTACAGGAAATCCGTGACTTAGGCGGCATACGTTTTATCATTATGCAGGACCGAGAGGGTACCATCCAAATCACTATTCCTAAGAAAAGAATTTTGCCTGAAGTCCTCGCAAAGTCGGATTTTCTGCAGAAAAGATTCTGCTTCGCCGTGAAGGGAACTGGTTAAGAAAACAACGATGACTCCGAGAGGCATCGAAGTTATCCCGAACGCTATCAAAATCTTGAGTGCAGCCACAGAACAGTTGCCTATCGACATCACCGGGAAGACTCCTGCCCTCATAGAAGCGCGGTTAGATGCGCGGGCTCTGGATCTGTCGTTGGAGAAAAGTTTAGCTGCGTTCAAAATTCAGCATGTGGCTCTCGAAGCGATTCGAAGCTACCTCTTTGAGAAGGGCTTTTTAGAAGTTCACACTCCACGCATTATTGGGTCGGCTACGGAGGGCGGCGCGGAGCTTTTCAGCGTGGATTATTTTGGTCAGAAAGCGTATCTTGCGCAGAGTCCGCAGCTTTACAAAGAAGAGTTGACGATGAGCTTCGAGAAGGTTTTCGAGGTTGGCCCGTTTTTCCGCGCGGAAGAGTCGCATACTCGTCGGCACCTGAGCGAGTTCACGTCGGTGGATATTGAGGCGGCTTTTGCGAACGCCCAAGACGTCATGGCGCTTCTTGAGCAGGTTATTCATCATGCGTGCAGCACTGTTCGGGAGAAGTGCAAAGCTGAGTTGTCCACTCTCAAGTACAAGTTTGAGGTGCCTGAGGTTCCGTTTAAACGCTTAACTTACGACCAGGTTCTTGGCGACCTCAAGGCGCAGGGCGTTTCGATTCCATGGGGCGAAGACATCCCAACCGAAGCCTTCCGCGAACTCGCCAAACTCTACCCCTTCTTCTACTTCATAACCGACTGGCCAACCCACGCCAAAGCCTTCTACATTAAACCGCGCGAGGATAAGCCTGAGGTTTGTGAAGGCTTCGATTTGATGTGGCGCTACATCGAGTTGGTGTCGGGCGGAACAAGAATCAGCCAAAAAGAGCAGCTCATGGCAGCGGATGACTGAGAAAGGGTTGAATCCTGAATCCTTCAAGTACACGAGTCCATCTGCAGGCGTTCGACTACGGTATGCCGCCGCACGCTGGATGGGCAATCGGGCTGGAGCGGCTAACGATGATTATGACTGGGAAGAAAAACATCCGCGAAGTCACATTGTACCCGCGGGACAGAGTGAGGCTAACGCCGTAAACCGAACCAGCTTTAGGAGCCATTTTTACCTCTGGATTTTGATGTAAAGACTAGACCCCCTCCCCCCTCGGCGGGTAGCGCTCAGAGCTTGCTTCTGGTTGCTTTTCTGGTTTAGAGCTCAATCCAAGCAGAACGCTGAATCCGAACCCTACACGGAAAAGCAGAACCCACAGGTTTTTCAGGTGCCAATCGATTTACGCGGCCTTCACGTAGAACCCGCAAGAAACCACGAATTCGCCGATTGCCCACGTCAAAGCTTCGTTAACTATCATCTAAAATCTTTAACTATTACTTTTCGAGCATAGTTAAAGCCGAATCGGAGAAGCAATTGAAAGAAGAGTCGGTCAAGAA
>CAWABA010000008.1:0-22209 GCA_963780185.1 Candidatus Bathyarchaeota archaeon
GAATTCATGACAGATTCGTCCATGACCCAAAGGTTGTTGACGGAAAACAAGAATTTTGGTTCAAGCTGATAAAAACGTTGGATTTATCTAATTCCGAATTTTTCAGCCCATTCTTCGTTTAACTTTACTTCGTCGCCTGAAACCGAAGCTTTTCTGACTTGCAGCGCGTTACGAAGTCGCTTCTGGTTACGGGTCTTGGGATGCCGCTGTCAAGGTTGTTCTGCTGGTTAAGCTCATGGATCGGGATGTACCATGCGTCAATGCAGACTTTTTTGATGTCGTCGCCGCTGAAGCCTTCGCTGAGTGTCGCAAGTTCATGCATGTTTACGTCGTCTGCAAGCTTGAGGTTAGGCATTTTCCGAAGAGAAATCTTGAACATTTCTTCCCGGGCATCCAAGTCGGGCAGCGGAATCATTATGCGTTTGTCGAAGCGCCGAAGCATCGCAGAGTCAAGGCTCCACGGGCGGTTAGTGGCTCCCAACACAACTATTCTGTCGTCTGCTTTACCCACTATGCCATCCATCATCTGAAGCATCTGTGTTAGAACCCGAGTAGAAACCGCAGATTCCTCGCCGGTTCTCTCCATCGCCCAGCGAGTCAACTTCATCAATGAAAATTATCGAGGGCTGATTTTTCCGCGCCGACTCAAACAACCCTTTGATGCGTTGCTCCGAGTCGCCGACCCATTTGATCATGACGTCGGCGGCGCTTACGCTGAAGAAGGTGGCGTTGCATTCGGATGCGGCTGCTTTTGCAATCAGGGTTTTTCCGCAGCCCGGCGGACCAAACAGCAGAATCCCTTTCCATGTTGGCATGCCTTTGAACAGGTCAACTCTGCGAAGGGGCAGAATAATTGCGTCTTCGATGGCTTGCTTAGCCGTCTGGAGGCCCGCGATGTCATCCCAGGAAACGTTGGGTTTCTCAGGCAAAATCATGGAGGAAACTTTGGATTGCAGCTCTTCCTCGTCTTTGTTGTCTTCTTTTGCTTGTCGCAGTTGGCGGAGGTCTTTTCGCGATGGATTTCAGTTGGTAGGCCCGCGAAAGGTATTGTTCGGCTCTTTCGGTGTAGAAGGTTTTCAACTGTTTATTGTCGGTGTATCGCACAACGGACATAAGCAGATCGAATGCCTGCAGGTACTTGCTGACTGCCTGCTCGGTTTTTCCTTCTGAATCGCATTTTGCGGCTTCGTTAGCTGCGTTCACTGCTAAATTGTACAGGGACGAGGACAAGAGCCGGCACCCATTAGCTTTAAGCTAACTCTTTGGGCATATAATAAATTTGTGAAACACTGGGGCAACTTAGCGCAAGCAGAAGTGCTGAGTTAGGGCAAGTTTTTTATCTTTAAGCCACCAACAATACGGTACGAGATGTCACATATGCCAATAGGTGAAAAAATAAGGAACTTCGTGAAGGGCCCGCCGCTTGAAGACTTAGTCATCGACCTCAAAATGTACAACAAAGAAATCGGGCGGACACGGGACCAATACAAGAACAGGTCAACCGCCATGTATGACCAAGCTAAAGAATGCTTGATTAAAGGTGACGATCACAGGGCAAAAATGTATGCTCAACAGTACATGAGCTGTGACAGGACAGCTTTTTCACTTGACATGTTCGTCATAAACATGGACAACCTAATCTTCGACCTTAACAATGCACAGTCAGTTGAAAACATCGGGTTAAGCCTCGGCAAAATAAGCAAATGCCTCGACAAACTAAACCTGCTTAAACAACGCGGCGTAGGCAAAGTCATGGGCAGAGTAAGCAGCCAAATGGAGAAAATCGGCTTCAAAACCGGACAAATCTTTGACCAACTGAAAGATTACGAACCCTTCAACATTGAACCCGGCTCAGCGAAAGACCTAGACAAAAGTCATGGATAAAATGGTAAGCGAAGTCATCGCTGAAGGACCAGCGTCAGGATTGCCCGAAGCAAAACTCACTGAGTTGCAAGCAGAAGAGGCAAGGCGTAAAAGGATCCAGCGCGGAAAGCACAAATAGTTTGAGGCGGTTGCTCTGTTCAAATCTAAGGATGATAACAAAAGAGATCTGTTGGATGCTTTAGATTTAGAAATAGAGGAACACACCAAGAAAAGCAGGGCACTAAAAGAGGAAAGCGCTAAAAACAAGGAAAAAGCCGCTGAGCTTGCTGAAGAAGACATGGATGACGCGGCGAAACGTCGGCTCGCAGTCTATTTGCTGTGTAGACAGTTGAGGACTAGAGAGGAAACGGTGATGGCTGATTTGGATGCGGCGCGGCTTCAGGTTATTATGCAGCCGGAGCACCTGACTTCTCAAACAATCGACAAAGTCAACAAAGCACTTAAGGAGTCGGCGACTGAAAAAGACAAAACCGCGCAGGCATTCAACCGAATGTCATTCATAACCCAAGTGGGCATGGAGCAGTCAGCAAGCGAACTTGAAGACTTCGGAATCCACCAGAAAAGCATAAACGAAGAATTTGAAAAACTCAAGGGAAAACAGGAGCCACCCGCTCCCAAAGCAAAGCCTCAGCCAATCGGCGAAAACGAGTTGCCCGAAGTCCCCGCCAAAGAGCCAGAGAAAAAGCAGGCGACGGAGGAAGAAAGGATTCCTGAAAAAGGTTTTAGCTAAATTGAGCGAGAACCTGACTGGCTCGAAAAACCATGGGTCTACACCAAACCCAAAGGTGAAGAAGCAGTTGCAAAGTGGAGAGAAAACTGGAGTCGATTACGTTTTAGCGTTCGCGGAAAAAAAAAACATTTACGCGATAAGCCGGTTCGGATCTGCACCGCGAAAGCCCATTTCTGCAAACTCGACCAAGCATCATTCGAGGACATAGTTGACTGCTTAATCACAGTAAACAGGCGAAGTGGCGAAGCAAACGTGGAAAAATGCTGGTGATATGCTGGCGTTCCCTGACAAGTGGGCGGACTTGACGGTTCAATTGGCAAAAGAAAAGAAGCAGCCGATAATCAACGGATCAAACGGACTCGTCGAATTGCATCCGCAAACCGATGCTTGCCAGAGAAAGAGCAGCAGCAAATCCTCAAACTCATCGTGAAGAAGAAAGCGGGTCACTGGGTTGACAAGAAAAAACTGGCTTTGCGGCTGAATTAAGTTTTTACGCGAGTTTCGTCGGCTCAGTAATTCCAGTCAAATCGATTGAAATTAAGTCAAGCCCAAGCCTGTACAGTTCGTTGAACAGTCGGGGCCTGACTTGTTGGCTAATGAGTTCTTCCCGGTCGATCAGCAGGAACTCCTTGAAAGTCATGTTTTTCGCAATGTCGCGGAAAACGCTGAAACCAGCGGTCCCTCCCTAAGCCACTCCACCAGTTGTTCCCGAGTGAAACTGTTTTTGCCGCCACCACACGGGAAATGAATTGGGCGACGTTTTTCTCCATGTCCCCGTTTACCCTAAGCGTCGATCGTTCCGCTAAGCCCGATTTGGTAGCCGTCTTTCGTTATGGGACCGTGGTTTTTGGGGATTCCGAAGGCTTCCTGCCGCGGGCTAATATCAACCCAGATTATTTCGTTGGTTCCTTTGGCAGCAGATGTTTTCCCGAAGAGCGAACACTCTCCATCGTGCCGCCCTTGTAAAAAATGGCTTTCTCAAATTCCTTGACGACGACTGCGCTTACGCCGCTTATCTTCGGGATATTTTTCGTTTGGGACATGCCAAATCAGCTCAGACGGAACGCGTCGGATTGCGTTCCCAACTGACCACTTTTTTTCTGAACGGGCACATACGGTAACCTACTTATGCTTGTATTAATCATTAATGGAAATTGCTTCAACAGGGTAACTTGTAACGTAGGGTTTAAGCCGCGGCTGTTTCCCGTCCGCCGTCTAGACACGCTAAATTTGCTTGGGAAATACCACCGTGTGATTGAGTCGTCGCCGATGACGCGCTTCGAAGTCTCAGTTTTCTCCATGTTACAGAGCACTCGCCGCGAATAGTCAACGGACCAGCCGTTGAGTAACGCAAGTTCTTCAGCCGTAACGCCGCCTTTTTGAAGCTTCACGTCTTTATCGACGATTTCTAGGGCTTTGCGGTCATCCAGCTTGAAAATCACGATTTTGTTTCCGTCAGGTTCACGTTCCACCCCTGAAATCCACCCGTCCTTCTGCAGCAAACTCAGGGATTTCTCCATGTCTTCCAACTGTATGCTGGTTAAGTCGGGATTGAGGTTTCGGTACTCGGCGAAGAACTCTTTAAGCCCAATGTAGGGTCCTTTCTGCTCTTCGATGGCGCGCGCCGCCAGCAGGGTTCGCACCCCGATTTTGCGGTAGTACTGCCCATGCTTGAGGGGGCTTTTCTTTTCGCTGTCCACAGACAACGCATACAAGCCACGCTTTTCACGGCTTTGTACATGTCTGGGTTTTCAGTCTCCAGAATCCGCAGAAGCTGGTTAAGAGGAACCTCAACGGCTAAAGAGCGGATGTGGGCGACGCGGTCGATATTGCGGAACTCATCCGTAAGCTTCGTGAGGAAAGCAAGTGCCGCTTCACTGTTGGGTTCAGCGCCAGCGGGGAACATGTCTCTTGTAGCTTCACTGACCGCGAAACATTTGGTAAGCAGAAGCGAATCAATGTACGCCAGCCCCTTTGGGTCCGTGTTCTTTTTGATTTCGAAATGCTGCGAGAACGTGATTGAGTCCCTCAGCCGCTCAAGAGCCTCCCTGCAGCTATGCAGCTTAGCTAAGAAGCTCTTTGTCGCCGCCTCGAAAAGCCACGTTTATGGCGAACGAGAGTTCTTGGTCGAGGCTGCTGATTTCGGAGACGGCTTGCACGATGGTGGCTTTGTCGTAGGTTTCCAGTTCTTTGGCGTTGGTCGGCATCCCGACCAGGTAGGCGCCAGCTTTCGTTGCGGCTTTTGTTGAGACGCTTATGGCGGCGCTTTGCCCCAACTGTTGAGCCCACCATGCAAGAGCAGCAATCATGGCGTTTTCACATCAGGTAACTTGGGGAGTACCCCTTTTAAGGTTTAGTGTCAATCGACCGCTGGCAGAAGGCGGAGAAAGTTTTCTGGTCTCTGGAGGGGCTGAAGCGGACGCATGAATGTATGAAAAAGCATTTATGCGCTTAGACATCACACATAGTAGCATTTGGGGTTGCGGTATTGATAATCAAAAGCATCAGCGACATGGCTAAACAGATGAATGTTGATGAGTCAGCCGTGTACAACGAGTTAGACCCAGTCATAGCCCGCCTGCAAAACACAGGAGCCAAATACTTCCTCAGTCGGCAGCCAAACGGCGGCGGCAAACTGCTAATTGTAACGGCGGGGGACATCGCGTATGTTTTGTCAGGCGCCAACATGCGTTCGCTTATGGATTTGGGGACTCATTTCAGCGTCACCGCAGGCGACGTGGCTTGGCTGCTAAGAGAGCTGGTTGCCAGCGGCGCAGTCGGCGTTGAAGTTCAAGATTACTACATGAACGCGAAGAACAGGCCGTCGGTTAAAGCGTGGTTTGAGCCTGAAGCGGTGATAGTCGGCGAAAAAGCCACCTTAAACATCGAAGTTAACAGTCCATGCGAAGTCCTCGAACCCAAAATCACTGTTGAGGCGCCGTCGGGGCTAGAGCTTGAAGAGGAACCTAAGACGCCGTCGAAGATTTTCAAGGGCACATTCATGGAGAAATACGAGTTCGCCGCCAACGCTTACGGAGACCTCAAAGTAGGCGGAGGCCTGGGCGGAACCGTGGACGGCGTCGAATTCGACAACCCCTTCTACTCTGTACTCAAGGTGCTGCCGCTGCCTCCGCAGACTGGTGGTTTCGCAGAGCAAAAGCAGCTACGAAGCAACCTATCAGGGGTCGTTTAGGCTGACGCTTGACATCGCCAACAGCGGAGCTGGAGCCGCCCAAAACGTGGAACTTAAAGGCTTAGAGAACCACCCAGAGTTTGAAGTTTGGGAAACCACCAAGATAGGCAACATCTCATCGCATGGAAGCGTCAAACACATGATAGCGCTTAAGCCCAAGAAAAGCGGCATCTTCCAGCTGCAGGACCTCTCCGTGAGCTTTGAAGACCTCGCAGGGAAACCGTTCAGCACAGCTATTCCCAGCTTTGAAGTGCAGGTGACTACGCCGCAGCCTAAACTCAAAGTGGAATTCATCTACCCCGAAGTCATCGACCAAAAACGGGTTTTCCCGCTTACCCTCAAAATCAGCAACGTCGGCGACGGCGACGCCAAAAACGTCACGTTCACGTTGCCCATCGACCACAAGTACATACAGTCAGGCATCGTCGACTGCAACATACCAAAACTGAAAAGCAACCAAACCGAAGAACTCATCGTTAGACTGCAGGCACCTGAAAGAGATGTGCTGGAAGTCCCCGACTTAAACGTTGAATACGACGACAACGAAGACAACACAATCGCCCAAAAAGTGTTCGGCGCCGTGATTCCTATCCGCGCCTCAAAAACAGCGGAGAAACCTGTGGTCAGAGACGAGTTTTCCAAGTTGCAGTGGCCGTTCACCCAGAACGCACGCGTCGGCGGGCAATACGACATCGTGGAGGAAATCGGCGAAGGAGGATTCGCCAAAGTCTACCGTGTCAGACGCCTCAAATTCAACGAGGAATGGGCGCTGAAAGCGCTGAAGCTGGATTACGTGACGGTGCCCTCTGTGGAGGAAAGCTTCGTGGAGGAGGCAAGAATCTCGCAGAAGCTGCGGGAAGACCACATCGTCGGCGTTCAATACGTGGATGTCCAATGCGTAGGCGACGTCGAGTTCCCCTACATCATAATGGAGTACATCCGAGGCGGCACGCTTAAGGACAAGCTTAAGGAGCCGCTGGACCTTATGACCTGCGCCGAAATCATGAAGGACATGTGCAGCGCGCTGCTCTACGCGCACCAGCAAGGCGTCATACACTTTGACGTTAAACCCTCCAACATCTTCTACGACGACGACAAACAATTCTGGAAACTCGGCGACTTCGGCTTAGCCAAATACATAACGACCAGCAACAACATTTCCCCGCGGGGCAGCCTACCCTACATGGCGCCCGAGGTGAAGCAGAGGCGGGGAACATCCAAAAGCGACATTTACTCGCTGGGACGGGTCTGCGCAGAAATCCTCACGGGAAGCCCAGACGGCGACGTCTCCAAAGCCGACAAAAGCTACCCGCGGGAAGCCCAGCAGAAAGTACGCGAGTTCACAGGCATCGTACAGAAAATGTTGAACCCCAACCCAGCCGAGCGCCCGACCATCGTTGAAATACAAAAGGTGTTCCTTAAGTCAACCACTTGGTCAAGCAACGAAAAAAGAAGAGCGATCTGATAAAAGTTGACTGACACCTTCACATTGAGAAAACGGCAGACCACCTGCAGCGAATGCTCAAGCGAAATAGAAATCCCCATAACCTCAACAGCCACACGCATCAAATGCAAATGCGGCGTAGTCTACGAGTACAACCCTGCCGTAGAGCTTCTGCCCTACTTGATGTTGCAGGAGGAAAACAAGCCGCCGTCCGAGTACCGTTTAACGGCAAGCGTGAAAATCGGGCGGGAAGACAACAGCGACTACCTCACCATAACCAGCCAAGATGACCCCTCCATAAAACAGAAGTTTTACATAAGAAACTGCTACGTCTCCCGAAACCACGCGAAAATAGCCGTAGAGGACCAGTTCACCCTCCAAAAGCAGGGCGGCGCCAAGATACTGTTAAAAAAGAAATGCATGCTGGAAGACTGCGGCAGCACAAACGGCACCTCCGTGAACGACCACCTCCTCAAACCCCGCGAGCCAAAAGAGCTTAAACACAACGACCGCATCACGTTGGCGCCCAACAGCAACTTCCCAATGATAATCGCCTTCAAAGAACGCTGAAAACCGCGCCGCCGCTACTTCGCAAGCAACGCTTCAATGTTCTTGCGCAAGCCGTTCTTAGAGAAGAATTTTTCTCCATCCAAAGTCAAGTATCCCACGACGCTGTTGCGGCGCATGCCGTGCAGCAGAAACTTCTTTGTAAGGCCCAAACTTAACCCGAGGTTGGACGCCAAATCAACCAGCGGAACCTCGTCTTTTTCGCTGAGCACCTGCAGCATTTTCTTTTCGGTTTCCGCTACGAAGTCTTTTGCAGCGGGGTCACCTACCGCGTCAAGGTCGCTTGCCTCAAGCATCTCGATTAAGGCGCGTCTAGCCCTAGACAGCGCCAAACGCGGGGTTGCAAAAGCAGCGGCGATTCCGCCGTGACCCAGAAGCAACGTAGCTATGCCCAGCAGCAACATGCCGTAGCCCAAGTAGTTTTCGATGGAAACCGTAGCCCACACGTTGGCGATGTCTAACCCAGCGATGGAGACGCCTACCGCGAAGGCGATAACCCAGAGGCTGCGGAACAACCATTTTTCCTGAAGCAAAAGAGGCTTAGCCGACTTAAGCTTCACAACGTACTCTTTAACGACGATGCTGACGACTGCGAAGACGCCGAAGCTGATAACGAACACGCCCGCCAACATCACGGCAAACCCAACGTAGTTCGCCACGGTTTGCGTTGCCCACTCGCCCGCCGTCACGGAACCCAGCAAGAACATGGCAACCCCTGCGGTTACAGCCAGAATCTTGTTCAGCATTGAAAACCCGTGTTTGCTACCTACAACGTAGGTGGTGATGAGCCCAACTGTGCCCACGACTGCGGCGGCTAACCCGAACATCGTCAGCCCGTAGCCAAGGTAGTTTTCAACCGTGAATTTAGCCCAGTTTGCGTTTGCCGCTGAACCCACCAAAGCCACAGCAACTCCAGCGGCGAAGATGTGCAGGTTTTGGAACAGTTTCTGCTGGGGAACCTCGATGAAGCGAGGCGGCAGCCACCTTGGGGTTCTTCGCTCTCTGGCTAAGATTGTTTTGAAGACGCCTTCAACCAACCAGAACGCGCCTAAAACGAGCAGGATTGTTCCAGCAGATTGGACGCCGAAGCCCACGTAGTTTAGGGTGGTGTAGTAATAGTTGTTTTTGAAGAGGTATGACCCTGCAGCCGAGAAAACTATGCCTGCGACTAAGGCGTATAAACCGTTAAGCAGGGTCTTTTGCAGTTTCAAGGCTTTTACTCACTCATCCCTCTGTTAACGCTTGAGTGTATGAAACTCTATACATATAACGTTTAAGTGAAAAACCTCGTCGTGGGCGGGTTCAGGCAAAAACCTCTTCAGGCGGCGAGTAACAAAAACAGCGATTACGATTATCCACCCCACCGCCAGAGCAACCGCCACAACTTCAGCCGCCCCAAGTATGGTCTGTTCCACGGAGCCAACTGAACGGGTAGTTGAGCCGCCGCTGGCTGCGCTCTTGGTTGGGGTAGGCGTCGGCTGGTTTTGCTGAATAATTGGGGTGCTTGTCGGTGTCGCTGTAGCTTGGATCGGGGTGACGTTTGACTGGGAAGGAGACCAATTGATTGTCCACTGGGTTGACGGCGCCGCAGAATTTGGCTGCGCCAGAATCGGCAGGTAAGTGACTGTTCCCAGATTATAGTTGTATTTGGAGTCGTAGATTGACTGGCTAATGGCTTGGGTGTCCGGGGTGCCCCACCAGTTGTTAGCGGCGTTAACTGCGCCCTGAGCGTTCTGCAGGCAAATGCTGTTGCTAACGTAATTTTCCAAGTTGTTGTTGCTTACAGTGCATGGATCATCCAGCGCAATTGACACGTTGCAATAAACGATGGTGTTGCCTTGGATGGTGACGCCGCTGCTTGCCTCAATCCCAGCAGTTGAACAGTTGTAAACCAAATTGTTTTCGACAGTAATCGTTTTCCCAAGGTAGCTCCCCACGTCAATGCCCGTTTCACAGTTAACTACGGTGTTACCTGAAATTACCATGCCATCTTCGTCGGCTCCACCTGTTATCCCATTGCTGTAGTAGCTGACCCCGAAGTCGTAGTAGTTGCCGGGGTAGCCTGGACCGATTATTTGGTTGCCGTTGACTGAGGGGAAGCCGCCGTCTATGTAAACGCCTTTTGTGACAACGTTGCTTTGGATTGTGGGGGTTCCGCCTGTGACTGTGACACGCGATATTGTGTTGCCGCTAACCTCAGGTGACCCCGCCGCCACAGTAAGCCCTATTATGTATGAGTAGTATCCGTCGCCGAACAAGTTGCCTGTTATGACTGGGGAGCCGCTGTAGACCTTTATACCGCCGACTTTTACTTCGTCGTCGACGGTTATCGGGTTGCCAACTCTGTTGGAGTCAATTTTCGGCGAAACACCAGTTATTTTGATGAGGTAGAGCCCGTCTGTGTGCTCGATTATGGAGCCTGAACCTGCGCTTTGGCTCCAGCTGCTGCTTGAAGGCATAAAGTCAACTTCGCCTCCGCCCTGAAAGGTAATCGGGTTAGAATCGGTTCCTAACGCCTGAAATGTCCCGTTGACTTGAAGAATGTAGCCGTTGAAGTTCACTGTGGCACCAGCCTCAACGGTTAGAGTTGCCCCGCGGTTAACTGCGACAGGCCCGTTGATGTTGTAGGGGCTGCTCTCCGCGGTCCAGGTGGTGTCGGAGTTGATTATGCCGTTGAAAACAGTGGACGCCATAGCCATGTCACGCAGCGGCAAGGCACATAGCGCAAGAGCAATCAACAGAGCAACAGGCAAAGCCTTGTTCATGCAACCACCCGCTCACCTATGGCGCAGTTTGGTTTAATAGGTTACGCTTTTTGGCTGCTTTTCGTTTTCAGCCGCCGCCTAACAAACACAACTATCACAACAGCCCAAGCAAACGCCAAGGCAACGGGCACAATTTTTGCAAGCTGCAGGATAACGGATTCAACCGAGTTCTCTGGACCCGACGAGCCAGCGCCGATAGAGTTTTGCCACTGGTTAGGCGTAAGAGTAGGCGTGGCTGTTGGATGAAAGGTGGCAGTGGATTGGGGGGAAGTTGTTTGAGGCGTGGGCGTAGGTAAGGTTACGGGCACAAGCGGGCTGGACGGAGCCTCGGAACTGGGCTGGTTCAGGATTGGAGTGTATGTTACTGTTCCCAAGGTGAAGTCGCTTTTCGAGTCGTAGATTGATTGGCTTATAGCTTGAGTGTCTGTGGTACCCCACCAGTTGCCAGATGCATCCACATTAGAGCTGCCCGTCAAGTAGACGCTGTATTGGGTGTTCCCGTAAATGTTGTTGTGTACGATAGACGCTGAACCCGCACATTGGATTCCTACCTTGTTGCCTGTTATAGTGTTGCCCTCAACTGTCCCACCGCCAACAGAGATTCCGCATTTATTATTCGCAACGTAGTTCTGCTGAATCACTGCTGAACCCAAACTTTGAATCGCCACGTCAACACAGTTGATAACCGTGTTCCCATTGAACGTTGCTTGCCCATTTAATATAACTGAAATCCAACCCCCATTAACGACGTTGTTTGATAAAGAGGCGCTATCTCCCGCAGTGACCACATAAGTCCACCTAGTCGTGTCGAACTGGTTATTCGTAACTTTAGAGCCCCCGTTTGCCAAAATGGCGCCACTTATGGGTGGATTGTCCACCACGTTATCCGAAATTAAGGGAGACCCGCTTACGATATTTATCGATGTGTCAACTGTGTTGTTAAAAGTGTCCCTGCTGATTTTCGGGGAGCATCCTTGGATGGAAACCGAGGCGGTTTGGAAAAAAGCGTTCTCTATAATACTTCCTGATGCTGTTTGTTCATTCCAACTTGTGCTGGAAGGCATGAATTCGATGGTGGGATTGCACTGGCTCGTATATTGAATAGGAGAGAGAAAGACAATATTATTGTCACTCGTTCCCTGGGCTATGAGTGTGCCGTTGATTTCCATGTAGTATCCTGCAAGATCAACGGTTGTTCCCGGCGCAATAGTCAAAGTTACCCCCGCCACCACTCCAACCGCACCAGTCAGCGTATAGGGACTACCCGCAGACGCCCAAACCGTGTCAGAAGTTACCAACCCGCCAACGCTTGTGGAAGCATGAACATTGCTCACGTAAGCAGATCCGCACAGGATCAAAACAACCATCAGAGAGGCGGAAACCAGTTTTTTCATGTACAATCCTTACATATTTGGACATTTGGTTTAAGAGCTTACTGCTTACCGCGTGCTTTTCGCTTTAGCCGGCGCCTGACCACGACAAAGATAACGATTGCCCATCCAACTGCGAGGACAATTGGCACCGTTTCTGCAAGCTTCAGGATGACGGATTCAGTGGAGTTTTCTGGACCGGAAGAGGAACTGCCGATGGAGGATAGCCAACCTTGGGTTGAAGTCGGCTGAACATGCAGCGTGGGAGTTGCGGTTGTAGCTGGCTGGTTAGTTGGATTGGTGGTTGTTGAAGATTGAGTGAGGGTGTTCAAGTTGACGAGCGGGGTTGAAGGCGCCTGCGAATCAGCTTGACTTAGGATTGGGTTGAAGGTTACGGTACCCAAGTTGAAATCGTCTTTGTTATCGTAAATTGATGCCTTAATCGATGTGCTGTCGGTTGTTCCCCACCAGTTATCGGTTGCGTCAACGTTCAAAGGCGAGGTAAGATAGATGCTGTTTTGGGTGCTTCCTTGAATGTTGTTACTTTTGATGGTTATGGAAAAGTCGGATGTGCTAATCCCTGCAGGTGACTTTATCCCGACATTGTTGTTTATTATAGCGTTGTGTCGAATAACTCCGATGCCAGTCACCCCAAAACCATTATTGGACATATAATTTTGCTCGATAATTACCGATGCACTATTTGATGCTACGGCAGCATCTTTACAATTCGTAATCGTATTTCCTGTTATCTTCGCTTCGCCGGAAGCCTGGATGCCTTGCCAACAATTGTTTACAACATTGTTTTCCACTGATGCGTTCTCAGACACCTGCATCCCGTAGATGAAGGGAGAGGAATCATGGACGAAATTGTTTGAAATAATTGGGGAACCTGCGGCAATGATGGCGCTTCCTCCGCTTCCAGCTGAGATGTCGTTGTTCACTATCGAGGGGGATCCACTTAAAACGTTCAGGGGAGACTGAGATGGGTGAGTAAAAGTGTCACGGGTTATTTCAGGGGAGCAACCAAGTATTGAGACGCTCGTTGCGTTAAAAACCGAATTTTCAATCACGCATCCTGAAGCCGTAGGAGGATACCAACTTGTGCTTGAGGGCAAGAATTGAATTTGAAATTTCGTCTGAGACTGATAGGCAGAGGCAGCATCAGTTGAAAAAAATATGTTACTACTGCTTGTTCCTTGGGCGTCGAGGGTGCCGTTAACCTGCAGGTAGTAGATACCAAAGTCAACCTCAACTCCTGGTACTATGGTTAAAGTTACGCCTGCTTCCACGCCTACGGGTCCTATTAGCTTGTAGGGGCTGTCTGCTTGGGTCCAAGTGGTGTTTGAAGTCATCAATCCGCCGACGTTTGTAGAAGCATGAACATTGCCCATGTTGCCTGCTAATAAGAAACAGCCAAACAACGCCATTAGCAACAGGATCGGGCAAGCAAGCTTCTTCACGACACCACCACATGCTAAGAATGGGTAGCTTTGGAAAATATAAGATTAACCTTAATCCTTGCCCGCCGCTCCACCGGCAAACTAAACCAGTTGCAACAAACTAACGCGTAACCTCATGGTCGGGTTCAACTTTGACAGTGACATCTGATCCCTTTATTCCAGCCAAGGACGGAAGAATATGGGAAATGAATTGTTCCGCGGTGCATGGGCGAACGGTGCCGTTTTGGCTGTATTCTTTCCAGCCGTCCTCCTCTTTTCGGAACTTCTGAAGCCATTTATCCTTGAACATGATGTAGATTGTGCATTCTGAATTCTTCATGATTATTCCTCTTGAAACGGGAAGCCGTGAGATTTGGTTTATTGTGCGGTTCTTCTTGCTCCGCAGTTTGGGCAGGTTAGCGTGGTTTCAGGCATTTCTGTTTGGCAGTATTGGCATGCGACAAGACGCACTTTTGGCGGTTCATTTTGGGGTCTTTCGCTTGGCGGGATGACCTGTAAGATGGTTTCTTTGGTGGTTACGTCGGGTCTTCCGTGGACGGCGACGACGCCTTTGATTTCCCACTGGACCGTGTCTTCTGCAGACATGTAGGTTGGACGGGCTCCGGCGGGAAGGGGGATGCTGAATTTGAAATTTTGGCTGACACCGTTTGTGAGGGCGATGGCTGGGTTGCATTGGGGTTTTGCTTGGTAGAGAACCAGATTTTCGGTTACTTGCCGATTGACTACCATTTTGAGGGCGGGGTCGTACTCGGTTTTCATGACCTTTACGGTTTCAGCGCATTTGATTTCGCAGCGGATTTCGTCTGACGCTATGTCTTCGTGCGGCGTAACGGTGAGTGTTCCTTCCAAGTTGTCACCTAAGACGGCGTATTGGTCTTGGAGTTGCAGGTTGACGTCGGCTTTTGGCGCAACTAAGTGGCCTTCAAGTTTTTTAAGAAAGCCCATGGGTACCGCATGATACTGTGAGCCGAGCGCTTAAAACCTTTTAGGAATTCTGGATTATACAATAAACCCCTAAAACAATGGGAAAGTGTGCAGTAAAGGTGTGCAATAAGAGCCGTAAACTGTGCAATAAGCGCTTAACTGTTTGTGCATGGTGTTATTGATGGTGTTATACAGTATGGGCGCATGGTGTTATTTGCACACTTTTTGTAACACCATAGCGTAAAAGGTTGATACGGGTAAAAAACAGTACCTTTTTGGAACTTTAGGTAACTCTCCAAGCAAAATCTAAATGCGCCGTAAATCGCCAATTTTGGAAATAGAAATCAGATTTACCTTCCATGAAATTACCGTGGAAAAACACCGTAAAAAGGGGCGTCAAAGATTTCTTTTTCACATTTACGCTATTTTTTATACTTGATTTATTTTTTACACTAACAACCTTTTTTACGCTAAATTTACGGCTGGCTGAGACGAGCCGAAATCCGAGTTAAAAAACGCAAACCAGTTGTGATTGCGTAAGCGTAGATTCATAAATTGATAAGTGTATAAGTTGCTAAGTAGAAAAGCTTATAAGGCGAATGGAACAATTAAGGTTGAGCGTCAAACGTTGAGTGGGTTCTCGCCCACCTTAAGGGCGAGGGGGCAGTGGGTGCGTTTCCTCACTTACCCTTTACCTTAATCTGTTTAATAGGGAGGCGAGTACAATGGGAAAAATCAACCTTATAATGTCAGACCAATTAGAGACTGAATTTAGGAACGCGGTTTTCAAAAAATATGGGTTAAAAAAAGGCAACATTGCAAAAGCGACTGAGGAAGCCCTAAGAGATTGGATACAGAAAAACGCAAAAGAAGCGTAAAGCGTGAGCATGCACTTAAGAGGATGAATTGACCTATGCGACTAACGTTTGACTTCTCACCCAAGGAAATGGCAGACATTGACCGCTTAGCCCTCGTTCATAATCTCACCCGCTACTCAACCGTGAAGCAACTTATCCAACAGGGCAGAAAAGGCTTTACCCCAACGTATAGAGTTAAAATTTTGCAAGTAATACCCAAAGAATCATTGATAACTTCATAATAAAAACAATAAATTAAAGAAAAATTTGTAATTGTTACAAGTTATTTGCGCTGTTTTCATCAACAGTTGCTATTGCTATTTCTTCGATGGGTTGCAATTCTTCCTTTGGTACGTCTTTTAAGAACAGTTTAGCCATTGATAACACCGCAATCATTGTAACTATCAGCTTGGACATTGATGGAAATTGCTCTTGTAAATCGTGGAAAAACTTTGTTTGTTCTTCTATCATTTTTTCGGTTTCTTCCAGTGGCATGTTGCTATCGGAAGACTCCCCTTCGGTCATCATACTGAGTAGGAACTTAATCATTTCCTTAGCTATCGTTCTCACGTTTGCTGAATCGCTTTGAAGAGCGTTGGCTAAAAATACAATGGGCTTCGCATTAGCGCCAAAATTGCTGAATTGCTCTATGTTCTTCGTAAATTTCTTTGTGTCCATCTCTGAAAGAAGTGCTGATAAGACCCCTTGATTTGTCAGCCAATATTTAGGGAATTTTTGCCCCCGCCACTCGTAGATGTTTTTTTGGCAAATAATGCCCTTTTTTATTAAACTTTCAAATGCGCAATGAGTTGCTTTGTATTGCTTCTTTAATTCCTTGCTTGTTTGATTGATGGTTTCTGGCTCTGATTCGGTAAAATGTCTAACGATTAGGTGCTGTAATGACGGCAAGTTAGTGCTATCTATTTTTGTTTTTGACATATGTTAACCCCATGTTTGGTTATGTCATAGCATGACATAATCACATTAGTTATGTTATATCTTGACATATATAGGCTTTGTGCGTAGTAATCACATGTGCTTGCTCGGCATGTTGCCGACAAAAGCGCAGGAGATATGTGGAAAAATGGATAACCCGATTGAACAAATTGGAAAAACTAAAGAATCAGACACGGAATTAGCCGAATTGGTGGACGGCAAAAGAGACCATACAAGCCTTAATTTGAAAAGAGAGCACACCGACGCCTTGTCAGAAGCCGCTAAAGACTTGAACCTAAGCAAAACCGCCGTGATGGACAACGCCCTTGACATTGCAATCCGCGAACTTAACAAGACGACAGCTATAGACCAAATGCTCTCACGAACAAACGGCTACTGGTTCGAGAGGGATTTAGCGCTCATTAAAGAAATCCTACCCCCCGAGGTATGCAAAAAATTGACTGCTCATCAGGTAGCCTACCTGTACACAAAGCTAAACGACCCCCAAGACAGGCAACGAGTCTTTGAAGTGTTGGAATTAAGCTCAGAGCTTGACGAAATAGACCTCATAAATAAGCTTCTTGAAACCGCACGCAAACTAAAAGACGGACAAGTAACAGGCTTCCGACTCCCACAAATAGCCAACGAACTAAGAACCACTCTTACAAACATGCAAGTCAAATTTTTGCAGTTAACCATAGGCATCGAAGCCACTGAAAAACTCAAAAAACTGGCACCTGACAAATTCCCAAAAAACGACCTTTTCAAAGAAAAACAGACAACACAAGAACCCGTAGACCTCTTTCCCAAAGACGACCAAGAAAACAGTTGAGCACCCATGAGTAACCGTGTTTTAGCTTCACCAAAACAGCGACGAGGCGAAATAACAACCGATGAAGAGGTAAGCAACCTTTTCAGCCGCTTAAAAAAAGACAAACCAACACCAGCCGACCCCGTAACCAACCCGTGGAAGCTAAAACCGTTCAAAGGCATAATTCACGGCGACAAACACCAAAGCAGCTTACCCCATGACATAGAAGTGGAAATCAAAAACGGGATGCAATACGCTGATTACCTCGGCGTCGCAAAAAACACCTTCCTAACCCTAATCTACAGAGACTTTCCCAATGGCTCACCATCAAGCGCTAAAACCCTTGCAGACGCAACAGTAGCCGAATACCAAAAAACCGATTGCCATAAAAAACTTGAAAAACGCTACAAAAACCCCGTAACAGGTGATTGGGGCAAACAAGGCAAAAATATTGATGCGTTGGGGCAGTATTTGTACATGAAATATGGAAGGCGAGACCCCGCATATTTCAGTTTAGAGGACTTTCAACAAGCAAAAACTGACCCGAGATTCTTTGATGAACAGGGAGACCCAAAGTTTTCGCCACTTTCACAGCTAAGGTGCATCATGCAATACACTGCGCTCCAAATAGCCGATTCACCGCTGAGCCAAAAGCACTTTCAATTTACCGATGGTGACGAATGGACTACAACGGGATTGAAAAACATAGGCAGCAAAAAAGAAGATTACCTACAGGAAAAAGAGTTAGAAGCATACGTTAACAACATCAACGAAATAGACACATTGGTACTCCATCGGCTAAGTTTTGAGGGCGGCGGCAGAATAAGTAGTCAACTACTCATGGGCACGACTATGCCGAACGGTTATCGCTGTCAAGCAGTGTGGGAATCAAACAAAATCTTAATGTTTGAACCTAAAGTCGAGGGTTCCAAGTCAGGGGGCAAAGTCACTCGGTACTTTACACCTGAAACAATGGCATTTTTCAAACGATACGTTGATGAGCGACCCAACAAAGACGGAACCCACGGGATAATAGGCGCATGGTTTAAACGCTATGACTCAGAAGACCGCAATTATCTAAGTTACAGTAGCAGCCTAAAATTCGCTGGCTTACGTGCTGGACTCTGGCAGTACAAAACAGCCAAAAAAGGGCAAACACTTGGCGAAGGCGAAAAATTAGCCTCAGATGGTAGAGTGTACCGACTCAAAGCAATCAGCAACAACCAAAAAGGCACGGTTGACTATCGCAAACAATGGATAACCGAAGGCAAACTAACAACATCACACACCATAGGCAAACACACCTTTGTTAGCCTTGCTGGGCTTCATGGCTTAAGCTTAGATGATTGCGCCGAGCAATGCGGAACCGACCCAACAACCATACGAGACTTCTATCATGGCACTTTAGGCGACAAACTACGCGCGGCAATCTTGGGCGAAAAAACCTTTGAACCGTGGAAAGATTGGATACACCGCTTTATCGAACCGCTATACACCAACCGATATAATGAATTAATCGGCAAGGGAAAAGCAACCGTTGACATGAAGGCAGTCGCACAGGAAGAGGTAGCAATGGCAGAGGTTGACTAAACAACCCAAAAACCCCTCCATTTTTAAAAGCTTGAAGGTGCTAAAATGGCTGAAGAAGAACCAATTAAAAGCTGTAAAAAAGCAGAGAAGCTTAACTCTGACGTTTACAGCGAAGATTTAGACCTTCTCAATCAAACCATTACCGAAAAGTCACTCAGCAGCCGAAAAGAAGGTTTACACGCTTGGGCTAATATCGTTAGAGGTTCCAACATAGAAAAAGAGCAAGAATGCCAATACCATTTTGGTAACTTTTGCACTAACGAACCGCAACCACAGAAAAAGCTCAGAAAAACCACCTCTGAGTACTGCCAAGCTTGTCTTCAAGCCCAAAAAAATAAAGCACTTCAAGACGCAGGGGCAAAAGTACAACAGGAACTTTTTGATTTATGTCATGTTTCCGAAAAAGACCGTGTTGACCCCTTCTATAAGTGGGCTATTATCGCGGATTTAATCGACAGCCTCAATTTTGAAATCGAAGAACTCAAAAAACCCGCAGAAAAATACTTGGAAGAAATTACCTATTTGAAAACCGAACTGGACAATCTTAAAGCGGTCAAAAGTCAAATAGAGAGCCAAAATGCCATCCTGAAGCAACAGTTAGAACAGTCAAAAGAGGACATTCTTGCAAAAGAACTCCAAAAGCGTGCAAACCTTGAAAATGACAACGCTTTCCTGAAACAGAAACTTGAAAAAATGAAGCATGAACCAGTGTTTGAAAAGAACGCATGGTTAACAGTAGAACTACAGAAAGCAAACCAAGAAATAGAAAAATTGAAAGCCAAAAACGAGCAACAAACAGCTTTAATAAATAATTTTACGGCTCAAAGGGGTTCCTAAATGAGCCAGCAACGACTTGAAAAACCGCTATGGGAAGCCTTCCGAGGAAGATTTGGCGAGGAATATATCTGCTTGGAATGCCATAAAATTGTAAGTGAAGAAACCGAGAACTGCCCTGATTGCGGCGGCGTGATGTGTGTAAGGATAACTTCAAAAGTCTTTTAAGCAAATTCAACGCATCTTTCTTTTATGAGCGGCAAACAAGCGGACAAGCCAACTTACACCGAAAGGGAGGGAACGGTTAAATGCCCTTCATGCGGCTCTACTTTCGAAATAGTCGCTACTTCAAAGGATGGAAAACAAACAATAATTTGCTCAAATTGCGATGTCGATAAGACCCCTGATTATTCAAGTAAGCGGGTTTAGGAATGTCAAGCCTTGAATTTTGGTCTTTAGTAGTTACCGCCATTGGCGTGGTTGTGGCTGCTATTGGGTTAATACCTCAATTCAAGCATGTTAGGCACAGAAAAAAGGAAATTTCAGATAGCTCAGTTGACTTTAGTCTTTTGCGATTTAAAGAGCCTACCGATAAACCCGTTGAGTCAATTTGGAGCATCAGAGTTTTACATCCAAACAAACCAATCGAGAAATGTTCCGTTTCCTATGACGGCTCTAAATTACCATGGTGGGACAAGTTAACAGACCCAGATTACGAGAAATTTATCGATAGAATGGGGGGTGGGAATGTACGAATACCTAAAGAACTTAAAAACGAAAAGGCGATGGTTATCGTTAAAGACGGAAACAAAATAATTCGTCAAAAACGCTTTGATAAGCTACCGATTGTGAATCCCTGAACCTACTTTTAGATGAGTGTTTCCAAAACCAACATAAAACCCCTGTTCCCATTGAAAGAATGCTAAGAAATTTAATGCCGTCTGAGCGGACAAATATTCCAAAGAGAAAGAAAACCTCTGACTGCGCAGTTCAGCTTATTCAACAGCTTAAGAGCCTAAATAAAGCGGTTCGGAGTTGCTTCCTAAAAAACAGGGATACCCTTTAACGCGCTCCGCGCTTCAATAAAAAAGCCAGAATATGACCCACTACTTTTTAAAAACAGTCTTTTTGAGAACGGCGCAAGTCGAAATTAGAATTATTGGAACTAACAGAACTATGCAATAAGGTATTTGTGGAAAGGCTAACCCAACTTTTCAGTAGTAAAAAAGCCTAATTTTTATACTATCGGGTTTTGTTCCGATTTATTCTCTGACATTTTAGGCTAAGTAACCCTAATTACATAAAGCATTATTGCGAAATCTTATATTTGTAAACAACAAAAGAAGGAAGAGATTGGAATTCAGGAGAAAATAATTCATGGCGAGAAGTGACTACGAAATAAAGAAAATCTTAGAGCAAGGAACAAACATTGCAGTATCAGCCCAAGATTTCGACGGATTCACTTTGAAGAAATTCGCTGAAAAGGCTTACGAAAGTGGTGCCATACTTACTATCAACGATAGTGACGAAATAGATGGCTATTACATAAGAAAGATTGCAGAAGAAGGAAAAGGCAATGTCGTTTTAAGATAGAATTATTTTCTTTGTTGAGGTCACATTAAATTTATATTCAGAACACCCATACAGGTATGAGGAATAAAATGCCAAAAAAAGGAACACACAAAGTTACGTTTTACGCTGAGGATGAGAAAAAGAAGAAAAAATGTAGCTGTAAATAACCTTCACTTTTTCAGCTTTTTCTTACATTGTACAGTTTTAAGACTTGCCACCGTTTAGTTTTTCCACGTAAAAGCAAAGGGTGTCAACTTGCCTAACAATAGACTCAATCTTGCGAGATTCATTTTTCCCAATATGTAGCCATTTGGGTCTAACTAATTGAACTTCATAGTTTTCTGAGAGATACCCGAATACTCTTACCCATTCATTTGCAGTAAAGTGTCCACCTTGTCCTCTTTCTTTATCGTCATCTGGTTCAGATGCATTAAAATATTCGTAAACAACAACTCTTTTTCCCAATTCAAGCAGTCTCTTGAATAATGCTTGTTCATCAAACCCATATATGCAACAGTTTTCGTCTTCAGTGCATTCATGCTTAGGGTTTCGTGTCTTTGCGGTACATTCTTTTTCCCTGAGATGGTGCAAAGTCTTACTGATTAAGATGAAATCGAATTTATCAACTATGCTTTCTTGCTCACAGATTCTTTTTAGTGTTTCTTCATTGAAAAAGTTGCAGTCGTAAAATCCAATTTTGGTTTTTGTAAAGAGTTTGGATTGGGCTTCAATCTCCGAAGCTTCCGAGAGAACGCCATTATTTATTCCAACTATTTTGTTTGGTGAAAACTTAAGAGCTATATAAAGCGGTTTGACTGCATCCGTTCCAATATCCAAAACTGTCTTTCCACGCAAATCGGGTTCTTCATTTTCATTAGTTTTGAATGCGTCTTTAATTTCCGATAATTCTTTTAAAGCAAGTGTCCAATCAGGAAAAATGTTTTCGCTTTCTTCTTCACAATTCAATAACCGTTCGGTTAGTCTTTTATTTAGACCATCTTTATCATCGCACATGAAACAACCTTCGCACTAAACGCATTAACCTGAATTGTTTTAAGAGTTTTTGGGTTTTCCAGTTTAAGCCATTATTTGGGGTTAAACGATGCATCCTCTTATAGTGTGGATGGATGCCAAAGCGCCAAAAGCAAGAATGCCTTTAGAGAATGGTGCATTGAAAAACAAGAAGATACCCTTTAAGCGCCTTCGGCGCGGGCTTCTGTAAAAGTGCCAAAATATGACCCACCTACTTTTTAAAAGCGGTCTTTTTGAGAAGGGCACAAGTCGATATAAGAATTATTGGAAATAATAGAACTGTGCAATAAGGTACTT
>CAWABA010000009.1:0-295119 GCA_963780185.1 Candidatus Bathyarchaeota archaeon
ACGACCATTGTATGGTGCGAGGTGTAAAAATATTCAACGAAGTTTTTGTACATCGCTCCTGAGTCAGATGGCCGATGCTGTGGAGTCGGCGGCTACGAACTCGCTACGGGCGAACCCATAGTGTTCCACGCGAAGGCGTGTCCTGGCTACAGGCGGGGGCGGAGAATGTTCCAAACCACCTCCACCTCCTTCGCCGCCACCGGCGACTGCGCGCCTTGGCCTTCGACGCAGGCGTTCCGCTTGAAGACATGGAGTTTATGCAGTTCCACCCAACAGGCATCTACGGCTTAGGCATTCTGGTAAGCGAGGCCGCGAGGGCTGAAGGCGGAATTCTGCGAAACGGCAAGGGCGAACGATTCATGGAACGCTATGCGCCAACTTTGAAAGATTTGGCGCCCAGAGACATTATTTCGAGGGCGATCTGACCGAGATCGGCGAGGGGCGAGGCGTCAGAAGGCGGAGACTAGTGTGCTGCTGGACCTGACGCACCTGGGTGAGGAGCAGTTGAGCAGAAGCTTTCCGAGGTCACCGGGTTCGTCAAGACTTACTTGGGTATTGAAGCGGATAAAACCCCGATTCCAGTTGCGCCAACATGCCACTATATGATGGGCGGCATCCCCACCGACGCGCAAGCACGAGTCCTATCAGACGGTCAAACCAAGGTTTTGCCTGGGTTATACGCCGCGGGCGAATGCGCCTGCGTAAGTGTCCACGGCGCTAACCGGCTTGGGAACGAACTCGCTCGTTGACTTAGTGGTTTTTGGGCACCGGGCTGGCGAAGACATCGTCAAGTACGTAGCTGAAAACCAGTTGCCGCCCCTACCGGAAAACGCGGAAGATTCGTTTCCAGCAGAAATTAAGAGCTTTCTGGCGAAAGCAGCGGAAAAGACGCGCCTGGTTCGGGAAGCCATGCAGCGAACCATGACGAAGTTGTGCAACGTGTTTCGCGACGGGGCGGGCTTGAGCAGAGGCTCTATCAAAATCCGTGAGCTCCAGGCCAGAATGGCAAACATCAATCGGAGCAACAGGGAAAGACTTCAACTACGAGTTGGAGGACGCGTTCGAACTGCGGAACATGCTCAAGGTAGCCGAAACCATTGTCTTCTCCGCGCTGCAACGGCAGAGAGAGGTGAGGCGCACATTTCCGAAGCGACTACCCGAGCCGAGACGATACTGACTGGCTCAAGCACACGTTAGTTTTCCAGACAGTAGCGGCTTAGAAGCACGGTACAAACCCGTGGTCATAACTCGATTTGAACCAAAAGCGAGGAAGTATAGCATGTAAGTCCCATTGAAGGTTTTCCGTTTCACCCCCAAAGACGACAAGCAACCCCACTACGACATCATTCGCCGTGGAGGCAAAACCTACCGACAGGATTCTGGACCTGCCTGAACAAAGTCCGATGGGAACAAGACGGCAGCCTCGCGTATCGCATGAGCTGCGCCCATGGCATCTGTGGTTCTGACGGCATGACCATTAACGGTGTCTCGGCGCTGGCATGTCAGAAACTCGTCAAGGACTACGAGGAAGACAAACAAATCCTCATCGAACCCCTCAGCGTCTTCCCCGTAGTCAAAGATTTGGTGGTGGACATAGAGGGGTTTTTTGCGCCGGAAAAGTCCATTCATCCCCCGAGGCAAAAACCTCACCGAGTCGGTGCAAGGCAAAGAGCACGTGCAGTCGGTAACGCGCGCCTTGGTTTGACGACGACATAAAATGCATCATGTGCGCCTGCTGCGTAGGCGCGTGTCCAGTCAGCCAAAAAGAGGATCCATCCTACGTTGGACCAGCCGCCATCGTCCGCGCCCACCGCTACATCTTCGACAGCCGCATCAGAGACCAGCTTGAACGACTCGAAATCATGGATCAGCCGCACGGCGACTGGAGCTGCAAAACGTATTACCGATGCACAGAGGTCTGCCCCAAGGAAATTCAGGTAACCAAGCGGATTTTGGAAGTCAGGAAGAAAATTATGGATGAATTGCGGCCAAAACAGCCCTTGTAAATGAAGCTGAGAACAGGCGCTGCTCTCTTCTGCATGGGACAGTTAAGTGGGGGTTCGGCGAAAACGTATATAATCTGCCCATGTGATTCAGCTTTTAGCCAAGGGGAAACGGATGGGTACCTCTCAAATGCTTGAAAAACAAAAAACCAAAACCGTCGCCTGCATAAGATGCGGCGTATGCATGCGCAGTTGCCCACACAACCTGAGCCCAATCTTGATTAAAGAGGCTTTTGAAAAAGAGAAGTTTGAAAAACTGATGAAGCTTCGGGTGGATCTTTGTGAGGGCTGTGGAAACTGCACTTTCGTTTGTCCGTCAAGAATTGACCTGCGGGTTTTTGTGCTGAAAGCGAAGGCATCCGTGCGTTAAGAGCCGTCCTGCTTGGATCTGCGTTGGGCGCCTAGTTCTGCGTAAGCCTTTATAGATATCCAGAGAATATTTATATTTGGCTTCATTGTTTTACTGCAAGGAAAAACAAAGGATTAGAACAATCTTGACTACTCCTCACGATGTTCCAGCTTCAAAGTTTATTGATCGTTTAGCTAAGTATCTTAGGGAAAACGTTGATGAAGTTCAGCCTCTTCCATGGGCAGCGTTCGTTAAGACAGGTACTCATGTGGAAAAGCAGCCTCAGAACCCGAATTGGTGGTACACCCGAAGTGCATCTGTGCTTCGCAAAGTGTATGTTCATGGTCCGATTGGTCTGGAGAAGTTGCGGGCTGATTACGGCGGAAGAAAGAATAACGGCGTTAAGAAATCACATGCTACTAAATCAGGCGGAAGTAACATTCGCAAGATTCTTCAGCAGCTTGAGACTGCTGGTTTAGTTCAGACCACTAAGCCACAGGGTAGACGTGTTACTCCTAAAGGTCGCAAGCTTCTTCAAGAAGTTGCTGGGGACTTGCATAAAGAAGTAGTCAAAAGTGTGCCTGCGCTCAAGAAGTATCAAGGCGAATAGAAGCAATGTCTGATGACGAGCTTGACCAGATCCGTAAACGAAAGCTGTCGTCGATGCAGCGCAGAGTAAATGATGATCAAAGGCAATCTCAAGAAGAACAAATAGAAGCTCAGAAGCAGGCGTTGCTTAGGAAGATATTGGCTCCTGAGGCTCAGCAAAGGCTCAACAACCTGAAGATGGTTAAGCAGGACTTTGCAGAGCAGATTGAGATGCAGTTGATTCAGATGGCGCAGACGGGTAAGCTGCCGATTCCGTTGTCTGACGATCAGCTTAAACAGATCTTAATTCAGCTTCAATCACGGAAGCGAGAACCAACAATTAGAAGGATATGAAAGTATGGCGCGAGTTAAACCTACGGCGAAAAAGCTTCGGCTAGCTAAAGCTGGCAAAATCGCATCGTCTGTTCCCACATGGGTAATTGCCCGAACTGACGGCAAAGTTAGAAATAACCCTAAACAAAGACGGAACTGGCGAACTAGAAAAATAAAGGCATAGGAGACGTAAATAGGCATGGTTAACGAAAACAAGCAAGAAACGCAGACTGTCCCAGCAGAGGAAGAGTTGCCGCCAGTCGCTGAAGAAACCGTTGAGGAACAGGTTCCTGAAGAGTTAGTGTCGGAGCCTGCGGCTGAGGTTAAGCCTGAGGAAGCTGTCGCTGAAGAAGAGGAAGCTAAACCTGAACGCAAAAAGAAGGAAGAGGAAGAAATCGTTGAAGAACGAACCTACGTTATTCCTTTGGGCAGAGCGTTGGTTAGGCCGCCGAACAAGCGTGCTTCGCGTGCGATGCAGTTGATTAAGATTTTCATCACTAAACACATGAAGTTGGAGTGCGGGTTTCTGAAGAAGAGGAAGAAGAAGAGCTGCCTCAACTCATCATAAGCCAAGAACTTAACCAGGCAATCTGGAAGCGAGGCATCGAGAAACCTCCAAGAAAAATCAAGGTCCGCGCAGCCAAAGACAAAGACGGCAACGTAACAGTCTACCTCGCATAAACCCAACAAACATCCATTTTTAATTTTTTTGTTTTTTCTTAGCGAAGCTTGTTCTTCTTAGCATTTTGTGTTGGTTTTTTTGTAAACAGCTAAGCAGAAATGAGAATTTTCAGGCTTCTTATCTGGAGAAGCCTCAATCTTGCTTCCACAGTTCGAGCTGCCTACCTTATCGACCAATCCTCAGCCCAATTGGGCTAAACGTTGATGTGCTTGATCTATGAACGCCTTTTCAAGCTTGGATTGGAACTAAATGAGAATTACAAAAAGTTATATACCTTCCTTGAGTTAACGAATAATGATTCTTTTAATAAAATCCACTCGTGATTCCAATGCCTCAGCCAGCAAGTAACAATTCAGAGCGTAACGATGTTGTTGCTGCAAATGAACTATCCAAAATCTACAAGCAGCGCGAGGCGGAAAATGCTCTGAGCGTGTCTGAAAAAAAGCACCGTTCCCTATTTGAAAACATGTTGAATGGCTTTGCTTTTTGCCAAATGATCTTTGATGAAAAAAACAAACCAGTGGATCTTGTTTATCTTGAAATTAATGATGCGTTCGAACGGATAACAGGTCTAAAACGAGAAACTGTCGTCGGAAAAAGAGTTACGGAAGCGATACCTGGAATAGAACGAGCCAATCCTGAGTTGATTGAAATCTACGGTAGAGTTGCACTCACCGGCAATGAAGAGAGGTTTGAAATATTTTTTAAGCCCTTTAGTTTATGGCTATCTATTTCCGTGTACTGTCCACTGAAGGGGTATTTAGCAGTTGTATTTGAGGATATTACTGAACGTAAGAAAGTTGAGCAGGAGCTTTGGAAGGCGAAGAATGATTGGGAACGCACTTTTGAAAGTGTCCCCGACTTCATAGCTATCATTGATAACAAATATCGAATTGTTAGGGTTAATCGAGCGATGGCGCAGCAGTTAGGCGTCACGCAGGAACAAGCCATCGGACTCTTCTGCTACCAATGTGTGCACGGATTAGAAAGTGTGCCTGATTTTTGTCCACATAGCCAAACAGTGAAAGATGAAAAAAAGCACACAGCTGAAGTGCGTGAACCCCGCCTCGGAGGAGACTTTTTGGTAACAACATCCCCTCTAAAAGATGAACAAGGAAGTATTGTTGGCTCGGTACACGTGGCAAGAGACATTACTGAACTCAAGAAAGCTGAAGAAGCATTAAAGGAAAACGAGAAAAGACTAAACAGAAGCCAAGAGATAGCGCATCTTGGCAGTTGGGAACTTGATTTAGTTAAAAACCTACTTGTGTGGTCAGACGAGGTTTACCGAATTTTTGGTTTGAAGCCGCAGGAGTTTGGTGCAACTTACGAGGCTTTTCTTGATGCTGTACATCCTGATGACCGCGAAAAAGTTGACAAAGCGTATTCTGGGTCGCTGCATGAGGGGAAGGACTCTTATGAGGTTGAGCATCGGGTACTGAGAAAGGCTACTGGAGAAGTGCGGATAGTTCGCGAGAAATGCGAGCATATCCGTGACACATCAGGAAAAATAGTTAGGTCCATTGGAATGGTGCAGGACGTGACCGAACCGAAAAAAGCTGAGGATGAATTGGGTGAGACAAGAGGTTACTTGGAGAATCTTCTGAATTACGCCAACGCACCCATAATTGTATGGGATACAGAATTCAAAATCACGTTATTCAACCATGCCTTCGAACGTTTGACTGGACTTAGCGCCAATGAGGTTGTTGGCAAAAGCTTAGAAATTCTCTTTCCTGACGACAAAAAGCAATCTGCTCTTAATTACATTCAGCGGACAATCGCTGGTGAATACTTGGAAACTGTAGAGATTCCGATTAAAAGCGTAAATGGAAATGTAAGCACGTTATTGTGGAATTCAGCCAATATATATGACGAAATAGGCGCAAAGATCGTTGCGACAATCGCTCAGGGACAGGACATAACTATGCGCAAGGAAATGCAAGATAGACTTGAAGCCTATGCCAAAAATTTGGAGAAGCTTGTTGAGGAGCGGACTAAGCAGCTTAAGGATTCAGAGCGTTTGGCTACCATTGGGGCAACTGCAGGTATGGTTGGGCACGACATTCGTAATCCATTGCAGGCGATTACCAGTGACGTTTACTTGCTGAAGTCTGAATTGGATTCAATCCCTGAAGGCGAAGAAAGAAATGCCGTGGAAGAAAGTTTGGATGGTATCGAAAAAAACATTGATTACATCAACAAGATTGTGGCGGATCTACAAGACTTCGCTAAACCCCTCAATCCAAATACCGAAATAACCGACTTAAAACTCATAATTGACAATTTGTTGAAAAAGACTGATTTGCCAGAAAATGTAAACGTAAAAGTCAAAGTCGAAGATGCAGCCAGAGTAGTTATGGCTGACTCCACTTACATAAATCGTATACTTTACAATTTAGTGAATAACGCTGTTCAAGCCATGCCAAAAGGCGGAAACCTAACGGTAAGTGTCCATAAAGACAAGAAAAGAAATGACACAATCTTAACTGTTGAAGATACAGGTGTAGGCATTCCTGAAAAGGCGAAAGACAAATTGTTCACGCCAATGTTTACGACAAAATCTAAAGGTCAAGGATTCGGCTTAGTCGTAGTTAAGCGAATGACAGAAGCGTTAGGTGGAACAGTAACTTTTGAAAGCCAAGAGGGAAAAGGAACAACCTTCACCGTACGTTTGTCATCCCGCCAACGGGAACCAACAGCAAATCCAACCTGAAACGACTGGAAAAATCCACCTATTGGGTTGTTTGGCTTCTCGGCTTTATTTTTTTGGTCACATAGCTCTGTTCCAGAAGGTATGAGTACCGTTTGATGAACCATTTCTTAACGACCTCAACCAAAAGCAAGTAGCCAGCTATCAATCCCACGAGGGCCAGATAGAACGTTGCTGGGGGTGGCGTGAACCCGAATATGGTACCGAGAGGCGTGTAGGGAAGCGAAAACGCGACTGCGATGACGGTTAAGCTGCTTATCGCCAGAAATTTGCCAGGTTTGCTTTTGTAGAACGGTGTTTTTCTGGTTCTAAGCACGAAAACCACGAAGCGCTTGTGTGGCATAGCGACTCTACGAACCATGCGGCTTGAAAATTGCGGGAACTGCCGTTTTGAACACGACCAGTAACAGAAAGAAGGTTAAGAAGTCAAAGATGGAGCTTACGGGTCCCATAATCACCATGAATCTTCTTATGTATGAGATGTCCAGCCTCTTCGGTTTTTGAATGTACTCTTCGTCTACGTTGTCGGTTGGTATGGTGGCTTCGGAAAGGTCGTATAGGAGGTTGTTTAAGAGAATCTGGATGGCGGTCATAGGCAAGAAACTCAGGAACAAAGACGCTCCAGCGACGCTGAACATGGTGCCGAAGTTCGAGCTGACACCCATCATAATGTACTTCATGGTGTTGCCGAAGGTTTTGCGTCCTTCCAAAACTCCCTGGTCAAGCACAGTCAAGTCAGGACGTAGCAAGATTAAATCGGCGGATTCTTTTGCGACGTCGACCGCGTTCTCCACCGATATGCCGACATCCGCAGTTTTTAGGGACGGAGCATCATTGATGCCGTCGCCCATGTACCCCACCACGTGCCCATTCAATCGTAGCGCCTTGATTACTCTGTCTTTTTGAGCCGGGTTCACACGGGCAAAAATGTTATTGTCCTCCACAACTCGGGCTAATGCGTCATCTTGGAGCATGGCAATTTCGTTTCCAAGAACTATCCCCTTTATGTTAAAGCCCAATTGTTCGCAGACTGTTTTTGTGACCAGTTCGTTGTCGCCGGTAACTATTTTGAGTTCCACGCCGTCTCTGGCCAGCAAACGGATTGATTCTTTTGCGCTTTCTTTAGGCGGGTCAAGGAAAGAGAGGAAACCGAGAAAAACCATGTCGCCTTCGTCGTCGATTGAGTAATGCGTTTTGGTGTCGTCTACTTTCTTGTATGCGACCGCTAAAACCCTGTATCCTTCTGCGCTGAGGTCGTTGTATCTCTGCTCAAACTTGCTTTGGCAAGCGCTTGTCATGTCAGTTATGTTTTCGTCGGTTTCGCAGTGGGTGCAGATTTTGTGGATTTCTTCAGGGGCTCCTTTGGCGATTAAGAGCCTTTGCCCCTTGAATTCAACCACTACCGAGACCCGTCTTCGGATAAAGTCAAACGGTATCTCATCGATTTTGTTAACGCCTGTCACGTCGAATTGCTTGTGCCCAACCACGGCGTCGTCCAGAGGGCTTTTTAATCCAGTTTCAAGGACGCTGTTGATGTATGCGTACATCAGTACTTTCTCGGTTTCTTTCCCCTCTAAATCCAGAGCCTGATTTAGCGTAAGCTTGTTCTCGGTAAGTGTGCCTGTTTTGTCCGTGCACAGTACGTCCATGTTGCCGAAGTTCTGAATTGCCGCTAACCGCTTCACGATAACGCCTTTTTGAGCCATCGCCACGGCGCCTTTGGACAGGTTAATTGACATTATCATGGGCAAAAGCTCGGGCGTTAAACCCACTGCAAGAGCCACCGCGAAAAGAAGCGAATCCAAAATACTGCGCGAACCTGAGTAGAAAACCGCGTTTACAAGAAAGACGAAGGTTACAAGGAAAAGCGTGACCTCCGTCATCAAAGCTCCGAAACGCCTAAGTCCCTTCTCGAACTCGGTTTCAGGCGCTTTACCTGTAAGCTCTTTTGCGATGCCCCCATACTGAGTCAAACTGCCCGTGTTGACTGCGACGGCGGTTCCGGTTCCGCTCACCACCGAAGTTCCCAAGAAAACGTAGTTGTTCCATCCTGTCAATTCAGAAGTCGGCTTTGGAAGTGGATCCGCATTCTTTTCTACTGGAAACGCTTCTCCTGTCAAAGCTGACTGGTTAATGTTCAGGTTTTTGGCGCTGATTAATCGGCAATCCGCGGGAACAAGGTCTCCAGCTATGAGGTACACTATGTCGCCTGGAACAACTTCAGAAAGCTTCACGTCCTGCTTTGTGCCGTCTCTTTGAACCGTTGCCTTCGTCGTTACTCTTTCCTGAAGCGCCTCCGCAGCATTCTGAGCCTTAGATTCCTGATAAACGTCAAGAACGACGCTGAGAACGACGATAAAGACGATTATTGTTGCGTCGGTTACGTCCTTCGCCACAAACCCGGAGATTAGAGCCGCAATCAGAAGTATGAGCACAAGCGGGTTTCTAAGGTGGTAGAGAACCTCGACTAGTCCCGTCCGTTTCTGTTTCTTGGCTAGCTCGTTGGGTCCATAAGTTGCGAGGCGGCTTTGAACCTCCTGCGTGGACAAACCAGACTGAGATGTCTTCAGCTTAGCTAAAACTTCGTCTGCAGACAAGGAAAGGAGCTCTTGGTTATCCGCCATCAAATCAACCGCAAGTAGCGATAAAACAATGATTTCTGTGGAACCTTTTAAACATTAAGCGCCTGGTATTAGATGCCCATCACGTTGATGAGTGAAGTGGTTAAGGGTTCGTGATTCCTTCGAAAGGAGAAGGGAGAAGGACTTAATCATGTAGGTGAACCCTTAACCGTCTGATAATCAATCAATAAAACGCATATAAGGCTGTCTAAGAAGCAGGCATGACATGATTTGTCAAGTTGGCTTCACCATCTTGCGAAGGCTAACAAACTAAACAAGTGAATTTGGCTTCTCAAAAATATCATCTCCTCTGCTGAACCCTTAACTTGACTTTTAAGTTTAAACATTGACAAAAAATACCACAACCCCGCGTTTGTGCTTTTGTTAGATTTGCGCTGATATATGATTTTGTAGTATTTGGGATCTTACCTTAAAAGTCTCTCAGCATCAACCGTATAGCCGCAGTTGGTAAGTTCACGTATGAGGGCAAGCTTCCAACTGTCGCGGTCGTCTAGGGCTGTGAATTTAACGCCTTCAAAATCTATTGGAAAGGCGAAGTTTGGGCTTTCCCTATAGAATGCAAGTACCTTATCCTTCCCAAGTTTCCCTAATAAGAAGCCAAACATCAAAGTCACGTCTTGCTTTGGGATGCGTTCGCGTTTTGTAGCTTCTTCACCCTTCGGGTAAACGTAAACATCAGGCGAAAGCAACACCAAAGCAAAGCCCACATCGGCGTAGTCTGCGAAGCGGTCGACGATTTTTTTGCCCTGGCTGGGTTCTTCACCCATGACTATGGCGGCGAGACCGAGTTTTCTTAGAGCTCCAGTAATGGTTTGCTTCATTATTTCATCTGTTCCAGAAACAACGATTATTCGCCGTGGTATGCCACTTGGAGTCGAAAATACCGGTTGAGCTTGTGAGGTTTGCGCCGATTTTTTCTGGGTCACAGCCACAAATTCTTCGGTGCATATGTAAACGCCTTTGACTTTGCCTTTGAGGATGTTGTCGATTAGGTATTTTTTGTCTTTAGCTGCTATGAGGCTTTCATGGTTGGGTAAATACAGTTGGTCAGCTGTTTGATAGGACCAAAAGATAACGATTTTGGCGACTTTGATTGGGTTGAGGAGACGCCCCATAAACCAGAAGGGTTCGCCGTTGGCAAATGGCTCTTGGATTTTCCCATTTAGTTCTGCGTGGGAAACATTGAAGCGAAAGCCAGACTTGTCAGGCTCACTGTACTCGATGTAGATGTGATATTTGGGCGTCTGCACGGTAATCAAGCGTAGTGTGCGTGGTTTAGACACTAAAACGTTGCCCTGTGCCTTCTGCTTGTGGCAGTCTCCACACCAGCTAGTAATCCGAGACAAACGCCAAAGCCAAAACATAGGTGCACTCAAATACAGTTGGTTGTTGTGTATAGGGAAATTTTTTGGTCACCAAAACATTTCTTCTACACGATTTATTATGGCAATGAATATGATCGAAGTGTCAAACAAAATTCGATTACCATTATTGAAGACGATAAAAAAGTCTGAGGGCAATATCGCAAATTTACATTTTCTTGCACTCACGATAGGTTAGTGATTCTTATTTAGAAAGTCCAATAATATCACATTTCTTTAAAAATGTAGGAGAAAAAAAATGAAGTATAAAAAAAGACATGCCATTGCATGTATAATTGCAATCTTAATGCTATCTCTTGTTTTCGTTTCTGAAACAGCCGCTACAGGATCGATAAACCTAACACCGACAACGCAAGCAACAGGCGGATCAGTAACCGTCGCAGGCACAGGCTTCGGAGCATCAAAAGACGTTGGCATAGGACTTGGAACAGAGGTACGGTAACTGGCGAAAACCACACCCCAACAGGGACCACTGTCGGACCATATAAGTCGGCAGAGCAGATATGAAGCCGCTTTGCGCTCGCAGTTTCACCCATTATCCCATCCCATGCCTAGAACACTTGATATGATATGAGCTTCATCGCACTAAGTTAATTTTCAACAACATTTAGTGGTGCCGGGAGTGGCACCCAGCCCACAAAGGCCTTAGCCAGAGCCTCTTAAGTCCTCCTCCCTATCTTAGGTGTAAATGCGTCCTTTAGTTGGCACTGTCATGGCTGACTATACACATCGCCATTGGCGATAGCCCCTGGCTTTTTTCAAAACTGAAAGCCCATTAGGTTCTTTTGGTCAAGTATATACTTTTTTTCTTCAGAATTTAATAAATAGAAATTATGTGTTTGAACGGTTTATTGCTGCCTCGCTAATTCCTTCTTGGGATATTGCGTTTCTGAGTTTTTTTAACAGTAATAACAACTCAGTTGATTCTTGCGGTGTCAAAACACTGACTGATTTCTGGAGAAACTCTGAAATTTGCTCTCTTGTTTTTTCATAAAATTTCTTCCCTTCGGGGGTAAGTTGAATTTCTATTTTTCTTCGGTCTTTGCAGTCTTCCCGTTTCACTATCCTTTTTTTTCCATTCGGTCAATCAGGCTGGTTATAGTTGGTGAACTAACCATTAGCTCATGGCCAAGTTCATTCATTTGCATCGGTTTTTTTGAGATAATTTTAAGCACAGCCCATTGTTGATCAGTTATATTGTTCTGTTTTCCGATAACTTCTAGTAACACTTTGGAGAAAAATCTCTGGATATCTCTTATTTCAGCGACAATTTCCTCTTGCTGTGTTTTCTTTGCTTCTTCAGTTGCATTCATGTCATTTGCCCGAGCATTTAGCTATATTGATTATTAGTGTAACTAAGTATAAATACCTGTTTGATATTAGTTCGTGGCACTAATGGTTAGTCCATCTAAGTGCATTGGTGAATAAAATGGTACAATACAAATACATTGCACTAACAAACACATGCATGGCCACATTAATGGCTGCAATAGACATCAACATAGTGTTGATCGCTCTACCCGCAATCTTCAACGGTATAAAACTTGACCCTTTCTCATCCTTCCAATATCTACTTTGGATACTGTTTGGTTACAGTGTTGTAACTGCAACAATGCTAGTTTCTTTCGGCAGATTGTCTGATATTTTTGGCAGGGTAAAACTATACAACCTTGGCTTTGCCATATTCACCGCCGGGTCAATCCTGCTTTCACTAACCCCAAACACAGGCAACACAGGCGCCATGGAAATAATCATTTTCCGCGTGATTCAAGGAGTCGGAGGCGCATTCATCTTTTCCAACAGCGCCGCCATCATCACAGATGCTTTCCCAGAAAAAGAAAGAGGGCGAGCACTGGGAATAAACAATTTAATGTTCTTGATTGGTTCTATTGTCGGTTTAACATTAGGCGGAATTTTAGCAGTTTACAATTGGCGACTAGTCTTCTTGATCAGTGTCCCAGTAGGTGTTGTAGGCACAATATGGTCTTACTGGAAACTTAAGGAGCAGCACATTACACGCAAAAAGCACAAAATAGACCTATGGGGCAATGTTTCCTTCGCTACAGGCCTAATTTTGATACTAGTGGGCTTAACGTACGGCTTACAGCCTTATGGAAACTCAACGATGGGTTGGACAAGTCCATGGGTAATAACGTCAATGGCTGCAGGAGCGGCTATGCTGATAGCTTTTCCATTCATTGAATTACGTGTTGCTGAACCAATGTTCGATCTCAGACTATTTAGGAATCGACAGTTCGCAGCAGGAAACGCCGCAGCTTTTCTTAGCTCATTGGCAAGAGGCGGCGTGATGGTAATGTTCATCGTGCTGTTGCAGGGTATTTGGCTTCCGTTACATGGCTACAGTATCGATTCGACACCATTTTGGGCTGGAATATTCATGCTTCCGCTGTCGATAGGTATGGCAATAGCTGGGCTAATTAGTGGTTCGTTATCAGACAAGCATGGTGCCAGAGTGTTGACTACAGTGGGCATGGTGATAGCAGGAATAACTTTCCTATCTTTTACTTTCCTTTCCGCCGACTTTGCCTATTTGTCCTTCGCAGTCATATCGTTTGTTATTGGTGCTGGATTTGGTATCTTCTCCTCTCCAAATATTAATTCCATAATGTGCTCAGTTCCGCCTGAGCACAGAGGAGCCGCTTCAGGAATGCGTGCGGCATTAAATAATTGTGGGGGAATGATCAGCCAAATGCTTTTCTTCACCATAATCATAGTATCGTTAAATGCAACATTGCCTGGGGCACTTTCAGGTGCACTTCTTAGCACTGGTGCTTCAACACAAGTAGCCAATACATTCAGTAATATACCTGCAACAACCGCACTTTTCGCAGCTCTCTTAGGCTACAACCCAATCGCAACGATTCTTCATGGCATGGGATCCGCCGTTACTTCAGCCTTATCCACGCATACACTTAGCACCATTACAGGTCCAACATTCTTTGCAAATGCTATAGCTAATCCATTCATGTCGGCGCTCAGAGAAGCCTTCGTAATCGGCGCTATACTCTGCTTTGTGGCAGCAATTCTTTCAGCATTAAAAGTCAAGAAAACCAGTGAGCCTCTTTGCACCACCAGGGATGTTACAGGCGGCAAAACCGTTCAAGGAGGTGAATAAAATGGAGATTGTAAAAGGCGTTTATCAAGTTGAAGGCGTGAAAGGCAGCAACTCTTACCTTGTTGAGGACATGGGCAAGCTTATCCTAATTGACACAGGGATGCCTGGAAACGACGAAAAAATAGCTACGGCAATCCAGAAACTCGGGTATAAGCTAACAGACGTATCCACCATTGTACTGACCCACCGGCACGTAGACCATGTTGGAAGCCTTAAGAAAATGCAGGAAATTACAAACGCAAAAGTCGCAGTTCATGAATCCGACGCTGATTTCGTAGCCGGAAAGAAACCTCTGCCAAAATCAAATAACTTGATTATTAGACTTTTTCTCGCATTCGTCAAAGCTAAACCCGTTGACGTTGACTTGATGCTTAAAGACGGCGATAGAGTTGGAAGATTGACTATTATTCATACTCCTGGACATTCTGAAGGAAACATCGCATTATTGGACAGCGAACGAAAAGTCGTAATCGTTGGCGATACACTCGTTATTAAAAATGGCGCAATCAAGCACCCCTCACCCATCTTAGACTCGGCTAAAGAAAAGGCTTCCCTTGAAAAGTTGTCGACGTTCAATTTTGACATTATGCTCAGCGGGCATGGTGACCCTATAATGAGTGAAGCCTCAAGAAAACTGAAGGTCTTTTTGTTCCAATCATAACACGGAAAGTAGAAAACACGAGCAACACAAGTCAAAAGCACACTGAATTAGCCAATAAACTTGAAAGCACAACCTATAACAAAGATGCTACTTACATTGCCAACCCAACAACAATTCATTTTTTTCAGTATTCTTACAAAATTTTTGCGTATTTTTGTTGAACAAACTTTATTAGCAATATTTTCCAGCAATTTTTTATTTAGCGATCGTTTGCTCAAGTTTTATGCGAAGCAGGGACATTATTGCCTTGGCGGTAGCTTTGTTGATTTAGTTTGGCATCTCACCTTTTTTTGGTGTATGCTCCCCAGTGCTTGGCATATTTGCCGTTAGTGGTGCCGGGGGTGGGACTTGAACCCACGAAGGCCTTAGCCAGAGGATCTTAAGTCCTCCTCCCTATCTTAGGTGTAAAATTTCTTTATCTGGCCACCTATTTAGACCTGGCTCGGATACCCCGGCACCAGCACCGATACAGTCAACACTGTCTTGTTTAAGTTTTATGCACGGGCAACCTGCTCCTCCACCACAAAAGCAGCGCCTTGCAGAACAAACAGCCATCCCAAAGCCGCGACCCGCAGAAACCTCAAAACCTTCATCTGCCAAATTGGAAAAGCAAACCTGAACCTGCCGCCGAGAAAACTACCGGGATGCGTTTAAGATATGGGGTATCATGCTATGTCGACAAGTTTCTATTGAGTAGTTGTTTACGTTGTGGTTAGAGGTTGCCATGTCTATTTCAACGTTGTAGGTTTGACCGCTGTCATGTCTTAGCGGAAACAAGGCCAAGGCTTAAAATCTAAACTATAGAAATAAAGCTGTGGACAGAACCAAGAAAATCAGAATTGTCTTCATAGTTCTTGGACTATTCATTGCTGTCACAGGATTATATCTTCAATTTATCTATTATCACTATACAACTTATCTCAGCCTTATTCTCTTCGCAGGAGCAGGCATAGCAATTGCAGCTTACCGCTATAAAGAGGGAGACAAACTTTTTGGAGTAAAAAGAAAAGAACCAAAGGTCAAAATATCCAGTTTCCGTGGAATTACGATTTTAACAGTTCTGGTTATTTTTTTCATAGGTTTAGCTTTTGGCTATATTGGAACTACTGAACACAATACGGTAGCCGATGAAATATTTCTTATTTTTCTTTTCATGACAGTCATTTTAACAATTGTGCTACGATTCGTAAAGGCAGAGAAGAAAAATTAAGCCGCGGAGGCTTAAACCGATAAAGGTTTTCCATTCGTCTAAAAGGAAACAGGTCAAGCTAACTCTATTTTGTGCCATTAGCTAGACCAGTTAACTAGCAGAGTTTTCGCGTATATTGATTAACTTAACATTTCCAACATGAAAACGTACGTGAAAAAAGTACACGTTTTTCATTACATATGGGGCTTCTCCAGACTGCGAAAATGAGGAATGCCTTAAATCATTAAACTTAAATCGAGTTCCAAGGCAAATACCAAAAGAAATAGCAAAAGAAAACCTAATAGCAGAAAGTCAATTCTTGAATGCCGCCCAAGAAAAAAATCGTAACTCACAAAGCCTTCAAGCCTCACGCCAAACAAAACCGAGCTGCCGCCGAAAAAGCCCCCCGCCCATATCCGACAATGCCGTCTATGTTGAGTCAACATGGCAAGTCGCATTCCGCCCATCCCAAAGTCGCATCCGTCAATACATCGCAAGCAGAAGACAAGCCCAAACCAAAAAAGCAACCCAAAACATCAAAACCCAAGGGGGAAAGTCGCAACTTTCACCAAAACAAAAGTCTCAACTTAAAAAATAAACGCAAATTTCCAAACCTCCAAAGCAACTAAAACTCAAACCAAACGAAAAAATCGAAAATGTTTGTACAGGAGGGTGCCAACATAATGTTATATTTGGGGGATGAGTTTTTTTATTTGCCAGTTGAGGAACACGCTCTACTAAACATCAATTCGCTCCTGTAAAAGGTCGGTGTTGTCTTAGATAACGTCAAAGAAACATTGAAAGCGGAAGCGTATGGTGCAAAAGTGGGGTTTTGACTCAACTGGCACCTAACTACCTTTTTCAGACGCGAGTTTGCCTTTTAGCCGGGTTTGGGTTCATTTTGCGTGTTTTTTCATTTAATGTTTAAATTTGGCTACGCTTATATGTGCCGACTGTTGTATGTTGTCTTACAAGGAGATGCACCAAAGATGCCCGCTATAGAAGTTGGAAGAATATGCGTCAAGCAAGCCGGTCGAGAAAACGGCAAAAAATGCGTCGTTATCGATGTAATGGACAAAAGCTTCGTTCTAGTCACAGGACCAAAAAAGGTTACTGGCGTCAAGCGGCGACGCGTAAACATTAACCACGTTATGCCCCTGCAGGAAAAGGTTGAAGTTAAACGTGGCGCGTCAGACGACGAAGTTGCCCAGGTCTTAGAGGCAGCAGGAAAACTGCAAGAAATGACGCAGACCGTTAAGGCAGCATAGTTTAAGCTTTAATATCTCTTGTTTCTTTTTCTTATCAACAGCTTAGGATTGAATACTTTATGCCTAGAACAACGCCGCCGTGGGAAATTAAACGGGAACTGTTAACGAAGGCTCAGGACAGCACCAACCCGAAATACGGGCATTTGCCTTCTCAGAGACCAGCCGAAGAATACATCAAATACGGCACAATCAACCTTGACAAACCTGCGGGTCCCACAAGCCATGAGGTTGCAGCGTGGGTTAAAAGAATCATGAAACTAGGCAACATCGGACACGGAGGAACATTGGACCCCAAAGTCACCGGGGTTTTACCCATTACCTTGGAGGAGGCAACTAAGGTTGTTCAGGCTTTTCTCTACAGCGGCAAAGAATACGTGTGCGTGATGAAGCTGCATGGTAACGCGGAGGAAGCCGATATCAAACGGGTTTTGTCGGAGTTTGAAGATGAGATTTATCAGCGTCCGCCCCTGCGGTCTTCCGTTAAACGGCAATTACGTACAAGACGCATCTACTACATTGATTACTTAGAGACTGACGCTCGCAACGTACTCTTCATCGTAGGCTGCGAAGCAGGAACCTACATCCGCAAGCTATGCTTCGACATCGGAGAAATCCTCGGCGTCGGAGCACACATGCAGGAGCTACGCAGAACCCGTTCTGGACCATTCACGGAGAACAGCACTTCAAAAGTAACTTTGCACGACGTAGCCTACTGGTTTGGCGAGTGGGAAAGCAAGAAAGACGAAACGATTCTGCACAAGTTCATTGTTCCCATGGAGGAGGCACTTTCCCTGTTGCCTAAAGTTGTTGTCCGAGATTCAGCGGTAGATGCACTGTGTCACGGAGCCAACTTGACTGCTCCCGGAGTGTTGCAGCTTGAAGCTGGAATCAAGAAGGGTTCGATTTTGGCGGTTTTCACTTTGAAGGGCGAAGCGGTGGCGTTAGGTAAGGCGCTTTTGCCAGCTGAAGAGATGATGGATTTGAAGCATGGCGCCGTCGTCGGGTTGGAACGTGTATTGATGGATCGGGGCACTTACCCGAAGGTTTGGAAGACAGGGTCGAAGCATGAACCCGAAAAACCATAGCACTGAGCATTACTTTTCCGGCGAACCCAAGTCCGAGGAACGCTTCGGACTTGTTCGAGCCTGCCTCTGCGGAAGAAACTTCGAATTCTTAACAGCTTCAAGCGTTTTTTCGAAGAAACGAATTGATTTGGGCACAAGACTTCTTATTGAATCAATGATGCTGCCGCAGGAAGGCTGCGTTCTTGACATCGGCTGCGGTTACGGTCCAGTCGGCATCGTCGCAGCAAAGCTCAACCCAAAACTACACGTGGTGATGACGGACGTGAACATAAGGGCTGTGCGCTTAACAAGAAAAAACATAGAGTCAAACAAAGCTTGGAACGCCGAGGTGCGTCACGGACAATTCTATGCGCCCGTCAAAGGACAAGTTTTTAACTGCGTCTTGTCTAACCCGCCTGTAAGTGCAGGTATGGAGACGGTTAAAGCCATCGTGCAAGGTGCGTCTCAAGTGCTTGCGGATAGAGGAACTTTCCAGATGGTTATTCGTTCCAAAATCGGCTTGAAAACTTTGCCTGCTGCTTTTGAAGAGACTTTCGGAAACGTGAAGATTCTGGCGCGCGGAAGCGGTTTCCGAGTTCTTCTGGGGCAATGTAGATTGGTTTAGTTTGGTTTTGTGGTTTTGCGCCTGAATTTGCGGCTGACAAATGGATAACCTTTATCTGACATGACCTTATATGGCAAGGTTCCAGAGTTAAATTTCGACAAATAAGTGGTTAAATGGTGACTTAAAGGTGTCAGATAGTAACAAGCGTGAACGCATAACTATTCGTCTTACGAAAAGGTACCTTGACCTGCTGAACATGTTAATTGAGAAAGGCGTCTACAACAGCCGCAACGAGGCTATCCGCGACGCTTTGCGAATCATGTATGAATATCACGGGTTGAAGGTTTCGCCTGACAAGAAACATGCCTTTAACGCCAAAGAAGACGACTCCGCCAAAGAGTGAACGTTGGCGCCGAAGTCCGTTATTACGGATTTCGATATGTTCCCATTTTTGAAACTCCGCTTATATTATTACTCATGATTCAAATGTTGTGAGAGGGTTGAAATGGGAGAAATTCAAGTTGAAGATTGTTGTGACCTCGGGGTAAAAGGCTCATGCGTAACCTGCGATTTTAGCACCTACTGCAATGGCAAATGGAGCCATGGAAAAGGCAAAAACTGAATGTCACAACCAACGAATTTTCCAACGCGGAATCCCGCAAAATCAAAAAGCAAAACTTAACTTTGGCAGTTTGTCTTTCTTGGATTTTATGGTTTGCAGGTCAATATTGGTGTTTATGCACCTAAATATTTACCAACTTAAACACATAAGCTTATAAGTACCAATGCACTTAGTGTGCTTTGTGAATAAGTGAATCACAGCGAAAAACACATCGACAAACAAAAAATGGAAACCGACGCTTCACTTATTCTAAGAATCTATAACATATAAACCATCAAAGAAAGCAAGTGAATGACAAATGGGCCGAATCAATGTTGACATCGCAGACGAACTCGAAAAGCAACTAAGAATAAAAACAGTAGAAAGATTCGGGGGCAAAAAAGGCGACTTATCCCGAGCTGTCCAAGAAGCAGTAAAAACATGGATCAACCAAAAAGAATAAAAAATGAAGTCGCCGCCTCCAAAAACCAATTAACTATGTTATAAGTATGCCTTGGTAATAGGCGCAGGGAAGCCAGTTAGCCTAAAATACACCCAACCACGCAGGGTGACATTATGGGCAATCTAGCTGAAAGCCCCTTTTTAAAAATGGTCAATCACATTAACTCAGACAAAGACACGGGAAACCAGAAAAGTATAAGCGAATTCCGAGCAAACAAGAATTCAATTAACAAGGTGAAAATTATGGTTGACAAAAGATTGGAACTTGTGTTCATCGATAAGGACGGGCAATGGTATCCTTTAGACGAAGTTGATCGTGAAGACTTAGCGCAGGGTTTAGAAAAAATCTCCAAAGAAGTCGCCAAAAGACTACAATTGCTAAAAGAGCAAAGGTAGTCGATTCATTCCAGGGCACAAATTTAAGGTGTTTTGAAGTTTAAATATGACTTGACAGTAAAAGATAGTGGAGATTGTTTATGGGTAGTTTCTCTTTGTCTTTACCTGCAAATTGGGACGAGTATTTGAAGCGTTTAGCTGATGAACGCGATATTGACGTTGGCAAAGTCATCAGTGGATTATGCGAATGGGCATTTTCTGTCTCAGACAGCAAAAGGCAGTTTGAAGTTTGGTTGGACAAGGCTTACCCGCCAAAAGGTGAAGCCGAAGACAAAGCCGCCGCTGAAGGCGAAGAAGCAATCGAGGCTGAAGAAGAAAGCGAAGACGAAGCCGAAGAGGAAGTCCACGAAGACCGAGACTATAACGAAGACAGAGAATTAAAGCCCGAATAGTTGAGGTGAAAAAGTATGAGTGAAAAAGAAAGTTTTGACAAAGAAACAAAACAACCCCCCTCTCACGAAAAAGAAGTGAAACGATACAGCAGCGAAAAGAACAAAAAAGTAAGCACGAAGCAAAATGAAAAGCCAACAGGCTCTCGTACCCCTCGCGGAAAAAAACAAAGACGCCAATTCAAGCTTGCCCCCAACAGAGGATAAGACGGATTTTACTCTAAATTTCCCCTTCAAATTTGAATTGCATTTTCCCTCAGAAGAAACTCTGGTACTTACTATTCTGCAAATCAACCTCGCAGCGTACTCGGTTGTCGATGTAGCCTCCCAGTCACATAGCTATTTATCCATTCATCTGTTCATAACTGTTTGTTTAGGAATGAAGTTGGTTGAAAGTTATGGATGCTCCTGATGATATAGCGAAAATTCTTGGTCCAAACGAAAAGATTGAGTTATATATCAAGCAGAAAATCTACCATCCTCAGATCAACATTGACTCTGTGGTTTTTACGAGCGAGCGTATGATTCTGCGGCATCCTCACGCGCTAGGTTTAAAGAAAGATTACACCGATTACAATTACCGTGACATAGCAAATGTGGTGCTGGAAAAAGGGGTTCTGCGGTCAACTATCAAATGTACGCTCAGACTCGGTGGAGAGCCGCTAGCGTTGGGCGACTTGCCTAACCCCGAAGCAGAAAAGGCCTACGGAATCATCAGAGAAAACATTGGCAAATTCCAAGCACCATTTTCAACCGGATATGCTGGCACCACTAATGCACCTAATTCTCCCACAGCTCCCAAATGATTGCTTCGGCTGCTTTGTAAAATTATTTGGGTTAACATAAATAATGTCTTAGCGATATGGTGCGAATTTTTGGGCTTAGCGATTAAAATGGTTATATAGCCACTTTTGCTTTAGCTTGGTAGGTTGAAAGTTATGCCGAAATGCCCTAATTGTACAGCCCACATGAAAGAACCTGACAAGGAATGGGACTTTGGCCAGTTCCACGTTAAATTGTACAAGTGCACCAAATGTGGGAACCAATTTAGAGAGTTTTTCAAGGAAAACACTTTGAAATTTGTTTTGAGCGCACACAACGGCAGTTTAGTAAAAACTAGGGCGACCAAAGAAACAATGGATAGGCATAAAACCTATGACGAAGAAAAGAGGTAAAGCGTTTTTCTCTATGCATTATGAATTTCTTTCAGCCCTAAAATGGAGAACCTAACTATCGTTTTGTCCATTGATTTTTATCAGTGACAATTGGCTTAATAGTTGACTAATGTTGCCTGAAGCAGTTCTGTTGCTCTGTTCGCTTCTTTTTTTCTTCCTATGTTCGGCAGCATGGGCTTTGATGGCGCGGTTCATAGCCTGTAAATCTGGCACCAGCAGAATTTCGGCTCCGCATTCACATTTGATTGTTGGCAAACGTTCCTTCAAATGCTTATCTGAACCAGCATTTTTGCTTCCTATATTCTTGGCAACAGCGACTGCCTCTAGGGGCAACGGTTTCTGAAGCTTCTCCACTCTATTCTTTTTCATTTAAGCTCGAAAATCTCCGTTCAATTTCTCAAACGGTAATTATGCTCAGTGAAGCCTTTATGGTCATGTCTCTGTAGCCCCCCACCTACAGGTTGTTTTTTTGGCAATAAGGTCCATAGATTAGGTCAATTGTTGATTTTGTTTAAAAGGTGAAGTCCTCAGGGTTACTTGAACTCGATGGGAAGCAGACTTTTGAAGAACAATTGAGGCAGATTAAAAACATGCTTGGCGGACCCCCACATTATCAAGATGGCAAACATTCCTGAAGATAACGAAAAGTAACAAACTATTCGCATCTTGTTAAAAGCTGATCCGCCAAGCCGAGTGGGAATAACTGTTCCTAGGGGTTATCTTTGACCATAAATAACCTTGTGACTGGAAGCCTACACCAACAAGATAACTGAGTTCGTTAGTCTTCAGCTTTTTTCCAGTCGGATTCAAAACCTGTTCTCAGGACGCCTATTAGATTGCTGTTGTTTGTCCACAAAGAAGGGCTTTCGCCTAACCCAGTTTCTTTGGAGGCTGTAATCAATGCTTCTTTATCATCAGACATTATGAAGTGATTCAAAGGTTCGTGATGAAACTTGACGTGAACTGAAGCGCCATCGATGAGTTTTTTCACTTTTTCTTTAAGCAAACTATCCGGGGTTGTCTCCTTCAAAAAGGAGTCGAACATGAGCGCCTTTCTTTATCGCATGTTTGAATTCATCTGAAAACTGAGACAAAATCGGTATGATTCTTCCTTTGTCTGCGATTAACGCGACTTCTTTTCTCGAGTTTCTAATCAGATTCCGAAGTCTTTGCCAAAATTGCTTTCTTTTCCGCTATCAGTATGTAGATGCTTTCTTCTCCAGGAAGCGGCTGTTTCCAGTCTTTAAGGGATAGCCTTTGGACACTGCTCCTCATACCCGTTAGCCGCTCATCCGATTTGCTTTTTTCTTCCGACACCAAGAAGCTTAAGGCATCGGAAATAGGAGTAGCTCGGATTTCAGCTGGTTTACCCAGCAATCTTTCAATCAGACCCATTTTTTCGAGCGTTGGCAGAATTCTGTAGACATCTTCCCTGCGTACTTTCGAAAACTTCGCAACCTGTCCTACCGTAGTTTTTTCCAGCTTAAGTATCGCCAAATAAACCTTTGCCTGATTAAGAGCTTAAACCCAAACCAAGAAGGAGGTCAGTGTTTTCGTCGTCGGTCATTCTCAACTCCCACTTTATTTCTTGTAGCCAATTTATATTTGAAATTTTTGGTTGTTTTCGCAAAAATATTTAACTATCTTGCTTTCGAGTAGTTGTGTTATTCTGATTTTTGAGCTTTCTACTTGAGCGAAAAGGAAGAAAATTGCTTTTGAATCTCTTGACAGCCATGTGCAAATCTGGTCTCAAAAAATTGAGGGTTTTTAGGTATTGATTTTACTATAAGTCATTGATTGTTTTCTTCTATGTCTCAGAGGATGTTCAGTTTATGCGAATACGAAGCCGATGATTAGGCCTATTATGAATCCGATGCTTAGCGGTAGTATGCCAATGATGATTGCGCCGTATTGATATACAATTGAGCCGTATTGTGTCGCATAATTTTTCAGCACGTTAAGACTTAAACCGAAGAAACCAAAGTAGGCAACCACGAACAATACAATTGCAGCTACAATGGCGATCTTTAGGAATAAATGAATCAGAAAGCCCACGATCAATCCGACGACAAAATTATTATCATTAAAACAATCGGCGGCAAGCCACCTATGCTTCCAGAAGTAATAAAATGAAATACTTGATCTATTGCGCCCAAACTCTACAACTCCACAATTAAGCTACATTGGCATAAAATGGCTATTAAACATGTGTGGCTGTAGCCCCCCAGCGACAAAGCGGTGTTCTGTTTGAACGTCCGAAATTAGATTCGGAACCTAAAACTGGCGAGATTTTTAATGAAAGCTGTGTCTGTAACCAAGTTACTCTTCAAAGCAAACTCCGCTAACCAGTGTTGTTGGGGCTTCACAGTCACACAAGCTTAATTCTGCCATTGACGGCTTAGCGTTAGATGTGAAAGAAATGTCGAAGACCAAGAAAAAAGTTGAAAGTGCCGCTGAAAAAACTGGAGAAGCAGTCGGCAAAGGCATCAAAAGAGGCGCTAAAGCCGTAGATGAATTTGGGAAGGGCATAAAGAAAGAATTTAAGAAAAAAGAATAAAGATGACCAAATTTTCCCTTCTAAAACAAAAGAAAAAATTGCCCTTTTTTACAAGAAATCGCAAGTTTTCAAGTTGTGAATTGAAGCTTAAAACTCCTTTTGAGTGGTTCGACACAGTCACATAGTCTTAAGAGTATCTTGTCTTCTCCTTTTTCTCTCTTCGTATCGGGAGGTGAATGGTTTGTCTCGAACTGCACGTCCAAACATGGAGCCACGAATGACTGATGACGGCAAATACATCTGCGACCAAGACAACAAAACCTTCAAAACACGCGAAGAATACGACAAGCACCTATCCGAAGCCCACATGAAAAGCAGCGGCAGCAAAGGCTGGTAACCAACCAGACAGGTTGTAGACCCGTTTCTTTCCTTTTTTTCATTGCTCCGACAGATAAAATTAGCAGAAAACTATGAATGCAACACGGCAAAACGGCTTAGCCTTCACGGGATAATGTTTATTTCAATGTTAAAGAAATGTTTATATGGAATACATGCGCTTCTGTTAGAATTCAGCTATAATTGCTAGCCCCGCAATTTTCACATGGCGGCGGCTCAACCCGTACCGAAACGGCGATTGCCTTGCAGGGATGATGGTGTTGGCCTCCAGTTGCGGGGACACGTATGTAGACCTGACTAATTGCTCAGTTAGGTCTGAATTGGGCTTTGACGTATATGAGTGGAATGTTTTTCCCTCCAAATCCAGTTAGGCACAAGAATGCGAAAAAAAATTCGTACCACATCAAAAAACAAGATAGTAAGATCCGCAGAAATCATTACGGAGTGTCACAACTCCGGTTGATCCTGCCGGACCCCACTGCTATCGGGATAGGACTAAGACATCCTAGTCGCGTGGCTCAGCCAATACGAGTCACGGCACACAGCTCAGTAACACGTGGCTAACCTGCCCTCGGGATAGGAATACCCCCGGGAAACTGGGGCTAATTCCCAATAGGTGAAGAACTCTGGAATGAGTCTTCGTTTAAAGGGCGCTAGAGTTATGCTCTTTGGCGTTGCCCGAGGATGGGGCCGCGACCGATCAGGTTGTTGGTGAGGTAATGGCTCACCAAGCCTTTTACCGGTGCGGGCCGTGGGAGCGGGAGCCCGGAGATGGGCACTGAGACAAGGGCCCAGGCCCTACGGGGCGCAGCAGTCGCGAAAACTTTGCAATAAGCGAAAGCTTGACAGGGCTATCCCGAGTGCCATCCGCTGAGGAAGGCTTTTACCCAGTCTAGAACGCTGGGGGAATAAGGAGAGGGCAAGTCTGGTGTCAGCCGCCGCGGTAATACCAGCTCTCCGAGTGGTGTGGATGTTTATTGGGCCTAAAGCATCCGTAGCTGGCTAGGTTAGTCCCCTGTTAAATCCACCGAATTAATCGTTGGATTGCGGGGGATACTGCTTGGCTAGGGGACGAGAGAGGCAGACGGTATTTCCGGGGTAGGGGTGAAATCCTATAATCCCGGGAAGACCACCAGTGGCGAAGGCTGTCTGCCTAGAACGCGCCCGACGGTGAGGGATGAAAGCTGGGGGAGCGAACCGGATTAGATACCCGGGTAGTCCCAGCTGTAAACGATGCAGACTAGGTGTTTGGACGGCCACGTGCCGTTCTAGTGCCGCAGGGAAGCTGTTAAGTCTGCCGCCTGGGGAGTACGATCGCAAGATTGAAACTTAAAGGAATTGGCGGGGGAGCACCACAAGGGGTGAAGCTTGCGGTTTAATTGGAGTCAACGCCGGAAATCTCACCGGGAGCGACAGCAGAGTGAAGGCCAGATTAAAGGTCTTGCCAGACAAGCTGAGAGGAGGTGCATGGCCGTCGCCAGTTCGTGCCGTGAGGTGTCCTGTTAAGTCAGGCAACGATCGAGACCCGCATCCACTGTTGCTACTAGCTTTGTGCTGGGCACACTGTGGAGACCGCCACTGATAAAGTGGAGGAAGGAGCGGGCCACGGCAGGTCAGTATGCCCCGAATCTCCCGGGCCACACGCGAGCTGCAATGGCAGGTACAATGAGTTCCAACCTCGAAAGGGGAAGGCAATCTCGAAAGCCTGCCGTAGTTGGGATCGAGGGTTGTAACCCATCCTCGTGAACATGGAATCCCTAGTAATCGCGTGTCATTAGCGCGCGGTGAATACGTCCCTGCTCCTTGCACACACCGCCCGTCGTTCCACCCGAGCGACTCTTGGGTGAGGCGCCGTCTTTCATGGCGGCGTCGAATCTAAGTTTCGTGAGGGGGGAAAAGTCGTAACAAGGTGGCCGTAGGGGAACCTGCGGCCGGATCACCTCCTAAGTAAAAAGCATTCGAATGCTTAATTGGAGGAGCAAGGAAAGCATGGAAACCCACAAAATATGCGTCAAAGCCCAATAACATTAGCAATATAGCTCAAATGGGTTAATTCTTTATTTCTTTTAACTAAACTCTTTTAAGAATCTCATAAATTACTTGACTCGATCTTCATGAGTCAAAAAGCCTTCATATCAGATGCCGACGCGGCGCTGTCAAATCTTATCTGGAACGGCATAAAAGATGAACCCGTAGCAAAAAACATTATCTCAAGCCAAGAGCAAATTTCATTTTCCTCTCCCAAAGACGCTACTGCTCAAAAAACCAGAAAACTGTCCATATTTCTGCACAATACAACTGAAGAAACAACGGCAAGAAAGGTGCCTCTGACGTTGGATTCCAAAGAAAATACAATCTCACCGACTTTTGCCCTGCACTATCTCGTCACACCAACCACTGGAAACGACAAAGACAACCATGCTTTGCTTGAAGAAATAATTCAGGTCCTTTTAGCCACGCCGGCGATTGCCGATGCAAGTAAAGAAAACAAAGTCGGGTTTGCTGTGAAGATAGATTCGCTTTCCCTAGAAGAGCTAACCAAACTGTGGACAGCATTGGGCATCCCCCTTAGGCTTTCCGTGATTATAACCGTTACATCGGCTCAGCCAGGAATTGACTCCCAGGCACAAATAAAAAGCGGCGCCGGAGCACCCCAAGCAGCAGCTCAAACAGTTGTGCGCGACGAACCCGTTATCCAACTCTACCAAGCCGTGCTCAAAACTTTCGCGGAGCAATCTGACGGCTGGAAAAACCGCAACTTTGCCGTCAGACAATGGGTAATCCAAGACTTCAAGAAAAACACCAACATGGCCGTGGAGGAAATGCGCAGTGACCTCAACAGTTTAGGTGACAAGCTGCAAAGACACGAGCCGACAGAGCAGTTCATAAAGTCCCTGAACGCGTTGGCTGGATACTACAAACACCAGCTTGAGCAGACTGACGGGAATGCAGAAAGTGTCTCGCAACCAGAATGAAAACATTGAAACATTAAACACCTGGATCAAAGACATCGAGAACTTACAAGAAGCTTTGGAAAAATAGACCTAAAATCCTCAATAATTAGCGCTCAATAACTGGAATTATAAATCTCTCTGTTACTGAATTTTGGGTTGATGTAGTCCCATTTTTTAACTAAAGCCAGATTCGTTTGGTTTCTTTTATGGCATCAAAGTGTGGGTCGTCCGAGATTACTTTGGCTTGGTTCTTTATGGCGATGGCGGCGATAATGCAATCGCCCACGGGTAGGTTTTTGTGAGTGCTTTTAAGTATGCCCGCGTCTTTTGCGATGGAAGACGTTAAGCCCTCTATTCTTAATCCGCTAGCATTGATTGAGCGATAAGTTATTTCTGCGCTTTCTTTACCCCTCTTTGAGCAAATGAACTGAATTGTTTCAAGGAGTACTATAGTTGGGATTATCCCATTAGCACTTTGCCTTAACTCCCTCATCTTTTGGCTTGTTTTCTGGCGCATTTTTGGGTCTTGTGAATAAAGGTGTTCTATAAAAAAGCGTGTGTCGAGCACTTCTTTCAAGGGCTAGTATTCCTCGCGTAACTTGTCTAATTCTTTCTTCAGCTCAGCAACGTCTGCATCCCCGGCGAAAATCCCCGCAAGATCCTCTAGTTTAGGCACTCTTTTGAAAGTTACTGCTTGGTCAACTTTTTCTACTGACAAAACATCGCCTTCTTTTATTCCAAGTTCCTTTCTGATCCGTGCGGGAATGGTGGTTTGCCCTTTTTAGTAACCTTGACTGTTTGCATAGGAATATCCTTACTTTAATATGAAAGTACTACGCTCTTAAGACTTCCTACAAAAAGGAAAAGTAATAAACGTTTATTCGGTCAGGGTCTTCGTGTAGTCCCAGATTTTGTCGCTTACCCAATGCAACGTTTTTACAATTGGGCCCTTTTTGGTTTGCCTTGCTGTTTCAGCGTCGAGGAGGCTTTCGCCGATTGCCAAGGATTTTCCAAACTTCACGTCAACGATGAGAACCAGATCGCCTTTGCTGAAGTTGCCTTCTATGCGTACTATGCCTGGAGCCATGACGGTTGCGCCTTTGCAGACATACGGTACGGCGCCCATGTCGACCACGATTTTGGGTGCGCCAACTATGTATTCGGTGAAGTGGAGTGTGGGTAATATTTTGGTGTCGGATTTGAATAGGATGGGTTTTCCTTCGATGAGGTAAATTTCGCCGACTTCGGACTCAACAACTTCCACTATGGCTTTGCTGCCGAAAAGTGCCTCCAAGTCAAGTTTCAAGTTTGCCGAGGCTTCGACGAGAACCTGTTTTGCCTCTTTGTTTTTTAATGGGTATCTTCGCTGTTTCGTTGGCATGCTGCTCGCTACCGTATTCTGCAAGCTAAAATTTAACTTTACCCCAAAATCCACCGTCAAAGTTGCGTCGCTTTTTTATATTAGCCTCAACCTCTAATTGCAACTAATCAATCCCGGAAAACAAGCTTAGAATTGAGGACCAAAAATATGGCTAAATGTTATGGTTGCGGCAAAGAATCCAAGGGCGGCATGCCGACCGCGAAAATAGACGGCGACGAACGATCTTACTGTGCTGACTGTTACTGGAAAGTTGAGAAGGAATACAAAGCCAAGCGGAACTGCGAGGAATGCAGCTACTTCTGCGAGGAAACCTGCAAGAAGAAAAACGGCAAAAAACTCAAGGCGACGACGGTTGGCTACAACATGTATTTTGATGAGGCGGAAAAATGCGGCGACTTCAGCACCGACAAAGATGTTGCCGTGACGGAAATCCGAAAGCTTGAGGCGCAGGGCAAATTCGAGGAGGCAGCCGCTGGATACGACCGATGGAGTATGGATGACGAAGCGGAAGCGGCTCGGCGAAAGATGCCTAAGCCACGCAGCAACGTCGACGCCAAAGTCAAAGACCTGGCTAAAAAGGGGGAAACTTTAACTTACTATTGCCCACACTGTGGGGCGCAGCTGAAGATCGGGGCGAAAGCAACTCAGATCCCGAAGTTCTGCACCAACTGCAAAGGCGATTTGACGCTTCTAGATTTAAGCAAATTCATAGAGGAACATGAGGCTTAGGCAGTTTTAGGATGTGCTGACCCTCCGTTCGGCGCTTAAGCACTTTGGCGGGCACCTTTCTTTTTCAGACTCATGTTCTTTACGCTCTCCCTTCTCCTCCTCAAAATATCTCCAAACCCCACAATCCAATAAAATTCACAATAGACAGGGATATTCTTGTTTCAGGAAAGGTTTATTTCATACTCAACGCTAAGACGCAATTGACCTAAAATGCTTGGGGCTCTTCTCGACCTCGAAGGAACACTTGTTGAGTCTCCGACCAAGAACTCGGCGATTATGTTAGCGTACAGGTCAAAACTATTTCCTACATTTGAAGAGTTGGGAATCCCTTCTTACATCATTGATGTCACAGCTCAAACAGCGGTCGTCTATAACAATGCAATGGATTATGCTACAAGAAACTTTTCTTTTCAAGAGCAAAGAAAGTATCATATTGGTATCAACGAGTTTATGGTTGAACATGAGGTTGGATGGGCACAGGAATCAAAACCCTATCCAGAAGCACAAATTTTGCTTGAGCAACTGAAAAATTTTGGCTTGAGACTAGGGTTAGTTACCAATACAAGCGAAAAAGCTGCGGAAATTATGCTTTGTGCGGGAGGACTAAAGGGTTACTTCGATACTGTTGTCACCCGTACGAACGTCAAAAAGATTAAACCTGACCCAGAAAGCATCTCGTTAGCCTTAAGCAACCTTGGATTGAAAGACTTTATCTTTGTAGGCGATTCAGAACTAGACGCTCTGGCAGCCAAAGCGCTTTGCGGCACTTCAATAATATTAAAGAGCAATCTAGCAAAAAGGACTTTTTTTGCCAATTATTTTGTGAATTCGCTGTCCGAAGTATACCCTGCTCTTTTAGAAATAATGAGGAAAACTTGAACTTTCAAGTTTTTTTCTTCCAACGCCCTCTTCGGTACGAGGGTTCCCAACTATACAAACCTCGGGCCTCTTTAGGAAATATCGGGTGCAAAATATCTTTTTTTGCAATGTTTCCCAAATGCCACGTGAGAAACAGGGATTTAACTAAAAGTTCAAGTGAACCAACTACTCCTTGTTTATCAGTTTCTAAAACGAATGTCTTAAAATACTTCTCGAAGCGGCTGGACAAAAAATCAACTAACTCGTTATCTTTGGGCGTTTTTATTATTATGACGCTTCTATTTGGGCGTCCGTACAAATTAATATATCGGCCATGCGTGAAATTTTTCATTTCGCAAATTTCAATTGTACATAATCCTCCCTCAACGATTTTTGACTCAAAATCAACAAGTGCTGGTAGACCCCAACCTCTTCCAAAACTTACAATGTGCATTTTATCAATGCTGCCAACTTCAGAGGCGAACGCTGAAGCCATCGAGTTCATCTCACGTGTTGCGGAATTCACCATATTTCTTAGATTGCTCTCGGAGAAAAAATCTTCAAGAGGCTCAATTTCTGTTTGGGGAACAAACAAGCCACATAGCGCTGATACTTGTGATAATAAGCCTATGATTGAGACAAAATCTCTTTCTTCTGCTTGTATGAAGAAGTTCTTCCAGCTATTTTGGTTCGCCATTTCGGCAAGTTTTGAAGTTTTATTTCCTGTTAAAACAGCACAATTCGTATGTTCAAGTTCAATTGCATGAAGAGCAGCACCCAAAATATCAGTATTTCCTCCACCATGCGAGATAAACCAAACGGTAGCATCTTTATCAACATTCTCAAGACCTTCAAACTCGTAAGGCGTCATGGCTTTAGCCAGCTTTCCCCACGAATGTAAATACAGTGCTTCAGTAAACGCTGCTGCAGTGTATGATCCACCAGACCCTATTATTAAGGCTCTTGACGAATTGAAGTTTGATGCAATCGATCGATAGGTTTTTCCAATTTCAAAACTCGAACGCATTGTCCAAGGGATTCTTGATAGACTCTCGAGACTTTTTCGAGAATACGTTGGCTTTATTCCTAAGATTTTCGGCTGAGTGATATTCGTAGCTTTTTTGGATTGTACTGCACCACAGATTTTGCAAACACCAAAGTTTACCAAACGGTAGGGCTCAACAATGGGTTTGGGTAGTCCAATATTCGGGCTAAAAGAGTTCCCAGATGATTTTGTATCAATAATAATTCTAGCTGTTTCCAGAATCTCGCTGGGCGTGAGACGCTGATTCAAAAAAACCCTTTGAAGTGATCTTGCACCATACAACGTACAATTTAAGGAAGATAAGGCTCTTGCAATATCCACTACTTGCATAAAACTCTCGAATGTTTCATCAAATCCTTGCTCTATGAGCAGTTTGGAAGCGGCAATGCCGAAAAAGATGTCCCCTGAGCCAGCACAGTCGCGAATAGAATCGCATTTAATCGCTGGACTGTGAAAAATCTGTGTTTTACCTCTTAGATTAGCATACCCATAAGATCCCGAATCGCCATTGGTAACAAGAAGATATCGAGTATCTGGGTACAGTTCTCTCCACTTCAAAACGGCGCTATCCTCGGAACTGCCACTTAACTTAACAAATGTTTTATGATTCACTTTGACAAGATCTGATAATCTCAATATACTTTCGAGAGTTTTATTATGCTTCCCAAATGATGTAAAACTAAGATCATACGCAATTTTTCCGCTTTTTTGCTTGACTAGGCCAGCCAATAGCAAAGTTGCTTCATTTGATCTATCCAGAATCAAAAGATCAGTTTTTTCTGCGAGCGCTCTTGTTCTATTTGAGACGTCATTGCTTGAAATTTGATATTCTCTATCAAAATTACTCTTGCATCTTGGGCAATGCATTTCGAATTTATGACTACCGTTCGGAAAGATAAGATGTGCGAATTGTCGCGTAAATCTGAGATCCTTTTGATTGCCTCTTTCGACAAGATTATCGTAATTTACACTGAATAATCTAAAATCCTCTTTTACGATTCTTTCTCCTAAATCATTTCCAATCAAACTGAAGACGAATGGTTTGTTTCCAAGCAATGACATTAAACAGAGAGTATTTGCAACAGTTCCTCCTCCCGCACTACCGAGATATGTAAGATCAGATTGGGTTTCTTTAAGGGTTGACGATAAGAAGATGTGATCGACGGCGACTAACCCTGACCCCAGAACTATTTTAGCCATTAAGTGCACTTCCGAAGGACCATAATCCCTTGCGTTCCCACATTTGAATTTATAGGTATTTCGTTTTTTGGAGTTAGGAAATGCGAGCCTGTTAAGGCGCCTGCTATTACCGTAGTCAAGAAACCATTTGTACTTCCTCCAGGCGTCAAGACTGGGCGACTTATTGATACACTAGGACTGGGAATGGCTTTTAGAGTCCTGTAAAGCTGATCAAACGCTTGATCCGGACACAAGGAGTCCAGGTAAATGATATTTCTCGTTCTGGTTCTGTACTTTTCCAGCATTTGATAATGATTTGTTAAAGTGCGCTCTCCCCATTGAATGGAGCGGTTTGGAAATTCCAAAAGGGGAAACACATCGTAAGGATCCAAGTTTTCAGCTGCTTGTTCAAGGGCAGTTCGGTCGCGTAATAGCGCGGGGTACCACCATACGGGAACAGAATTAGACGACTGAGCCACATAGGAAACGCCGAAAGGATCTGCATGCCATAATTCAAAAGGGGCGTCTTTTTGAGACACTTCCCCCTCAGGGATTACTATTCCCAATGCGATATTCTTTCCTTTCATTATATGGTCTTTCCAATTGATGATGATTGAAGCAATGCACTCAGTTGGGAGATTAGAAGGGTCAAACCAGTAGAGTATAGGGCTTCCATCAAGATCATCGACTACCGAATCCAGAGCTTTAGAAGAGTTTTTCAGACAAACGCAAGCTATCTCAATACTTTTGCAGTTATATGGTAACGGATTATATGTATTAGTTGGATTATCCAGATGTTTTGTTTGGTGCGGATTGATTATCAATTTGCCTTCGAGGGCTGACCTGTTAAAAGGGGGTGAATTGCACTCTAAGTAGTCCATTGTTATGATTACCTTGGGAGAGATGTTTCCAGCTTGCATTCAATTACCTCGCAGGAGTGTGGTGCACCACTCTCGGGAAGAGAGGATACCAGTCATTTTCATGCCATAATAAGTACAAAGAATCATTTGGACAATTTGATTGAAGAATTAACGTCAAACCGGCACTCCCGTATCCATATTTAGCGCCCCCGCCAACTCTTGTGTGTTCATCTTCCTTAAATCTGTCGTAGTACTTATCACATAATTTTGCTACTGATTTGTTGACGTCAATTCCTGTTCCATCTGCATTAGAAATACAAAAAGAGATTGGCAACCAACATGTAGGGTATATTTTTACAAAAGGAACTGAGCACTCGCTTAGATATTTTGGTAGTCTGTTATCAAGATTTTTCTCTGAAACTGAAGTTTGGATGAATGGGCAGTAGTAAATTTTGTCTTCTTTTATGAAATCCTTCCAAAGACCTTGAAAACGAGGAATTTTTCCCGTCCATACTCCATTCTTATTCCGTAACGCTGTGTCTCCGCTTGCTGATATTTGGTCAATCAAAAAGATGTTTTTGTGAGGAGGTAGCTCTTTCATAGAGGTTTTGTCTCGTTTATAATATTCAACGAAATTCTCTTTACTGAATGAATGATATCTCATCGCGTAACGGCGAAAGAAATCAAAGTGCATATCATCAGCGCAAGCAACGAAAATACTTCTTCTCAATTCTGCATCTAAATTCAAGCTCCGGGTGGCCATGTAATCATTCCAATTATTGATTGAGGCATTTACGGAGTTTTGTAAAATGCAATACCGCGCGTTTTCAAAGGTTCTGATAGCTAATTGCTTCATTTCATACGTACTAATAAATTTGAGAGACTTCACTATTTCCATTGCTGCCTGTCTGTCTTCCTTGTCGAAATTATCAAGCCATTTAAGAAGTCTGCTTTCAAATGTTTCCCCTGGAAATGAATGATCATATCTGTCATACTTTCTACGACTCAAAAAGAGTATTCTTGCTGTTTCGTCTGCAGAAATATCTACCCCTAAATAGGTTAAAGCTAGCCGCAATTGCTCTGTCTGGCTCTCAAAAGAACTAAAGGTATATGGGCGATATTCTGTAATAGTCAACTACCTTGGACGAGATATGGATGGTTTTTGCTTATATGTTTAATTAATCTTCCTCAATTCTCAACCAAGCCTACTCTATTAAACATCTTGCAAGTCGCAGTTTTTCAGCCCATCCCAAAGGTTTCAACCCGCAAAAATGTTCAAGCTCTATCCAAGGAAGCACCCTAAAACGCAAGATCTACTTGCGAAGCTGCAATTTTGCGTTGCTTTTCTGGAAAAGGTTGTCGAACATGCGCATGCGGGCTTAATCAAATTGATTGAAGATCGGGTACCTGTCGTTGCCGGTCGGTTACTTGAATTGAGATTGATGCTCCGCCTGAGATGTCTTTTTGCTTTACTTTATATTGTTTCACTAACAGCGAAAATGGGCGCGTGTCAGAAAAATAAGCCATTAGTAATTTGCGCTGTAAGTGTTTGGTTCCTCAAAGCCAGTCGCCCATAACTGACAATGTCATCGCTGAATTTCAACATGGTATTGTCGCAGAAAGTCGCATCCGCCCATCCCGCAACATAGAACACGACCAGACACGACCAGACCTACAAGCGGATTGGGCTCGTTTTCAAAAAAGCAACTTGAAACGCAACAGGAAAAAGTCTCAACTTTCCCCAAAACAAAAGTCGCAACGAAAAAGTTAACTTCCGCAAAAACCAGCAGAACCAACCCAAACCGCAGCAACCAAAAAAAACCGAAACCGCAAGAATGCAACACCAATTTTTTTTGGTTCTCCGAAACCCATAAATGGGGAGAGCTGAAGTATAGAAGAGATAACGGAATCATGAGGATTACACCATGAGCGAAATGACAACCGAAATCCTTGAACAAAACCTCAGTAAAGTCGTACTTGTACGGCTTAAAGGCGGAAAAAGCCTCCGGGGAAGACTAAAGGGTTTCGACCAACACTTAAACCTCGTCCTAGAAGAAACAGAAGACACAACCCAAGTTGAAAACCAAAAGAAACTGGGACTAATAATCGTCCGCGGAGACAACGTAGTCCTAATATCACCACCGCCTAGGTGACCACGATGGGAAAAGGAACTCCATCAATGGGCAAGCGCCAAGGCAAAACCGTCCACATAAAATGCCGACGCTGCGGAAGACGAGCATACCACGTACGGCACAAACGTTGCGCGGCATGCGGCTTCGGCGAAACCACAAAGATGCGGCATTACACCTGGATGCGCAAGACTCTTCAAAGAGTAAGAGTCGTCTAACCCAACTTTCAACCATCTGATTCTTAAACTAAAGCAGCACTGTTTTTGAATTCAAATTTAGATAGCATAAGCTAAGCTAGAACATCACAAAAAATAAAATAAGGTGGATAAGCTCAGTTTGGCGAGTTATAGTAGCCTTTGTCTACTTTGACAAAGATCAAGGGACCTTTACTCTGAGCCATCTCGCGGGCTTTCCGAAGCGCCTCGTTAACTATGGTGAAAACCTGTTCACGCTCGTTTAGTTCCTGCACGCGTTTTTCTCCGAGTTCCATCTTTAGCAAATTCTCCGCCAATATTTCTGTGCCGCAGATTTCCCCGTTCTTAAGCAGGGTTGTAATGATGATTTCCTGAAGCTCCTGTTTGTGGTCAATCCTCTTCCACAGAGGCTCGGCGTTGGATAGCGTTTTGGAAATCTTGTTCCATCGAGTAGCGTTCTGGTCGCCTATCAGCAGTTTGACGCGTTCCTTCCACTTCTTGAACCAAATTCCAATCCAAACAGTTAAGAACGCCTCCAGCTCCGAGGAATCCTCTTTAAAAACTGCCTCCAGCCTTTCAACCAATTCGCATTGGCTTGCTTCTTTCCCAATCAAGTTCCAATGAAACTTGAGGAAGTTTGTGAAGTCTTGACAAGCCACCTGCAAGACTTTGCGGTCAGACCCTATAACGTCAAGAGCTGGATCCGCATCCTTCAATTTCTCCCCTATCATCAATTCAACAAAGTTCATTCTGATTCCCGCTCCTAAGCCCTCTCCAAATAATGCTAAGATCAAGGTTTCTGATAAACCTTATTTTTTCTGAGACATATAAACGCCTAAGACGATTTCACACAATATTACAGCTTTCGATATACCGACTGAATCATCCGATGAAGTTTGGAAGCGCCGTAACATCGTTTAAAATCAAGTCTGGCTCTTCTTTAGCAAGTTCACTCGATTGATAGAGCCCCGATAAAACGGCAACAGTACGTGCTCCAGCAGCTTTTCCAGCCCGCACATCATTAACCGAATCACCAGCGATGACGCAGTCGCTTATATCAACATCCAACGTTCTAACACAGTCCAAGAGCGCTTCAGGTGAAGGTTTAGGCTTAGTCGTGTCCAGAGCCGTTACTACGTAGCTAAAATATCTTGATATTCCAAAGAACTCAAGCTCTTTTCTGATGGACTGCTTCGGCACATACCGCATGGTTATGAGGGCAAGTTTCCTTTTTTCCGCCAACGCTTCAAGCGCGGCTTTAACATCCGGCATTAGCCTAGTTTTGTGCCGGGTAACTGCATAGAAGGTTTTCAAGTATGTGCTCAGGAACCTTTTGGTTTCACCGTATGTGATGTCATCTATCGGGAAACCCTGCTCAAGTCTCCGAGGGATTTCCAAAGCCGTTTCATCTGCTGCTGGCATTTGACCGATGGCTCGGAACGACACCCTTGCCGCTTCCAAGTAGGCTTCAGTAGAGTCAACTATGGTGCCGTCCAAATCCAAGAAAATAGCTTTTGCTTTGAAGCCGTTGTCGAGCATTTCTCTCGGCTCTTCACTGTGCACTTTATTTCTTAAAGGTTTCTTATGTTCCGCCAAGAAACAACGTCTCGGCACCAATTCTGAAACGGGGGCTATTCTGAAGATGACGTTTTGGTCGAAGACATTTCCTTCAAAAAGAATTTCCGCTAATCCGTTTAGGAGGAGTTTTGGGTTCGTGTTTCTTTTCCGCGGATGAATGACAGTATCCCACTAGCACCAATATGGCTTATGGAGGCGTAGAAGGAGTTGTCTACTTCTTTTTCTTAATTGTTGGTCGAAGGTTAATTTATCAATACGCCGCATAGGAGATTCAGGTTTTAGAGGCAGAATCAGTTTTCGAAGAGAGAGCATCGGGCTCTGACCGATACATCGCGTCTGATGGTTAATGTTTGGAAAGGGTCCAGATAACTAATTATAATTCGCAGAACCTAATTTGAAGACAAACCTGCTCCAGCTGTGTTTCCAAATGCCTGAGAAAAACGCTTCTCCAACCGACATATTCAGTTTGATGTCAGAAGAGAGCCCAGAGCAGGCAAGGAAAACGCGAAGGAAAGAGCTTCTGGAGCCCACAGGCGTAAAGGATGTTTTCAAGGAAGGCAAAATAGACATTAACAAGTTCACCTGCGTCGGAGTGCAATGCAAATTATGCATCAAAGCCTGCCCCACGAACGCATTTACTGGTCAAATAGCGGGGTTGGTGTTGTTGATGATTTATGTGTTTACTGCGGCGGCTGCGTTTTGAACTGTATGGTTGACGACTGCATAAAAATTGAGCGGAAACGTGAAGATGGCTCAAAAGAACGTTTCAGTAAGCCAAAAGACGTCATTGCAGTCGCTGAGAAGGTTAATTCGAAGAAACGTTTAGAACGGGTGAAGGCTGTTTTCCCGACGGCTGAAAACTACTGTCATAGGTACCTCGACAAATCCGAATTGTAGATCCCTTCACGTGACGGTAACTTGGCTTTTGATTAGAAATGTTGGTCAAGAGACTTAGCGCGTTTGATTGAAGCCACTGTTCCGCTACGCGTCGTCAACTCGATTTTTTCCCGTAACCTTTTTTTGCCAAAACGTTCTCTAAGAGCAGTTCGTCGCCAAGTTTCAAGTCTTTAAGCTCGTCTGCATGTTCGCGCCATGCTGTAACCTGAACTGTTCCCGACCCGTCTTTTAGCTCAAAAACTGTCAAATTCACTTTTTCACCCTTGTTAGTTGTTACTTCCCTGTTTTTGGGAGCCGATGCGACGACGCCGCGAACGTCTACAATTTGGTTTTCCGTTAAGCTATCGATTTGGGTTAACTGCAACGGGTTTGTTTGGACGTTGATGTAAGTGTTAGAGTCCACGTGGGCTTCAAACCCGCCGTTCTGCGCATCTTTAACTCTGGCATTAATCAGCAGCAAACGTGAATTAGGCTTCAGAGTTTCCAGTTCAGTGGCTTTTTCGTTCCAAACCACGGCTGTAACTTGCCCCGAATCATCGGCGAGTGTTACTCGCATGACTTTGCCCTCGACGTCGTCAGTTCGTGCAAAAGTCGTTAATGCTGAAACCGCCTTCACTGTACCTGAAAGATGAACGGTGCCCGATGCGCAGTTGAGGGAGCCTATTTTTGTGGTGAATTTCTCTGCGGATGGGTAGGTGCTGGTTTTTTCTGGGGGGTCAACTTCGATTTTGCTTTTGCCTCCAGATGCAGCTCCACTTTGCCGTAGCGGTCTTCGCGAGTGTATCCGTGGAGGAGCCGAATTGTTTGTCCTATGATTAGTTGGCCGCCTTCAACCAGGTTTGCTTTGTCGTTCCAGAGCATAACCCGCAGGAGTCCTTCGTCGTCGGCGATCATTAAGGTGGCGTATTTGCCTGGTTTTTCTCCTTCGAAGGTGCGGATGGGGAAAACAGCGATTAGGCGACCCTCCACGGTAACATCGTTTAAGCCAGCGAATAATCGGTTGCTCGACAGGGTGCCGCTGTTGTTTATGCAGTTCTGTTCAACCACGACCCCGAACTTCGCCGCGATAAGCCTCAGAAGCGTCTCGTCTGCAAGCAAACCGCCGCTTCTCGCTCTCTTATCCCGCAGCATCTCCAAAATCTGCTCTTCGGTAACCTGCGGGTTTTGTGCGAGAATTTTCTGGACGATGTCTATTGAGGTCATCTTGCGCCGACACGAATACAATTCTGGCGCTTTTAATTTTTTTGCATTTCTCAACCCTGAATTCGATGTGAGGTTGCGACGAGCTTGGCTGACGGTTTGCTTTTTGTATTGGTTTTTGGTCACAAATAGTAGACCCCTCCCTCGGTCTGTTCGGATCCATATTTACATTGGAATTTTGAGGTAAATACTAGACCCCCTCCCCTCGTCGGGTCGGCGCTTGATGGGCTTGTTTTGGGTTGCTTTTTTGTTTTAGAGCTTGATTATGTGCCTTTTTTGTTTTGTTCAATTTTGTAAATCAAAGACTTTCTGCGGCGTGTCTTCTCACGAAAGCGGAGAAAATCAATGTTGCCTTGCGAGGATGGGGCTGTTGCAGTGACATTGAACAAGGGTTTTGTGTCTTCCAGAATTCCTAAAAGGTTTTAAGCGCTCGGCTCACAGTATCATGCGGTACCCATGGGCTTTCTTAAAAAACTTGAAGGACACTTAGTTGCGCCAAAAGCCGACGTCAACCTGCAACTCCAAGACCAATACGCTGTCTTAGGTGATAACTTGGAAGGAACACTCACGGTTACGCCGCATGAAGACATAGCGTCAGACGAAATCCGCCTCGAAATCAAATGCGCTGAAACCGTGAAGGTCATGAAAACCGAGTACGACCCCGCCCTCAAAATGGTGGTCAATCGGCAAGTAACCGAAAATCTGGTTCTCTACCAAGCAAAACCCCAATGCAACCCAGCCATCGCCCTCACAAACGGCGTCAGCAGCAGCTTCAAATTCAGCATCCCCCTTCCCGCCGGAGCCCGCCCAACCTACATGTCCGCAGAAGACACGGTCCAGTGGGAAATCAAAGGCGTAATCGCCGTCCACGGAAGACCCGACGTAACCACCAAAGAAACCATCTTACAGGTCATCCCGCCAAGCGAAAGACCCCAAAATGAACCGCCAAAAGTGCGTCTTGTCGCATGCCAATACTGCCAAACAGAAATGCCTGAAACCACCCTAACCTGCCCAAACTGCGGAGCAAGAAGAACCGCACAATAAACCAAATCTCACGGCTTTCACGTTTCAAGAGGAATAATCATGAAGAATTCGGAATGCACAATCTACATCATGTTCAAGGGTAGGTGGATACAGAAGTTTCGCAAAGAAGAGGACGGCTGGATGGAATACAGCCAAAACGGCACCGTGCGCCCATGCACCGCCGAGCAATTCATATCGCACCTGCTTCCGCCGTTGGCTGGGATAAAAGGGCCAGAAGTCACCGTCAAAGTCGAATCCAACCCAGAAACCACTAACCTAAACGCGTCCACCCGTTAACTCAACTTTTTTCGGTACCTCAGCAAAGCCATCGAGAACGCTGCAAAAAACAGGGGCAACACCGCCAGCCACGGAAACTCTGGGACTGCGGCTGTTGCAGTTGACGTTGGGTCTGGTGTTGTCCTTGTCGGTTCAGGCGTGGTTGCGTCGATGGGCGCTGAGGCGGCGCCGTTGTTGACGGTGATTGTCCGGGTGCTGCTCCAGTCGCTTCTTTGCCCGTTGAAGTCATAGAAGCCATCTTGGGTGGGGATATATCCGATGCATGCCTGCGCTTGAAATTCGACCTGGCTACCGACAGGAGGCTGATCTGTTCCGAAAAGAAGTGGCAGCTTCTCAGTTATCGTGGTAAATTCCGAGCTAGATGCTGCGAGGTCTGGGTTGAAAATGCTGTAGATAGATGCGGAGCATCGCCCGACTCCGACGCCGTTGTCGTCAAAGGGGAAATACATCCAGTTGGTTCCGTAGGTTCCTTTGAACCGAAGGTTGTAGCAGAGGCTGACATTGTAGCCGTATGAGTTGATGTACGAAGTGAAGGGCTGGTTCTCTATAGTGAACACGAAGGATTTGTTTTCGACGTGGTCGCCCTGTTTGGTAATCACGGTTTGCCCTGTGAACTGGTCTACTCCGTAGGTCGGCAGTATATCATACGAATTATCTACGTATCTAATGGAGAATCTCGGCGTAGAGGGCTTAGTTGTCGTTGATTGGGCGCCTGCTGGTACCGACGCCAGTAGGATAAGGGTTGAAGTGGCGATTGTCAAAACGAGCAGCAAAGCCAAACTCTGTCGGATTCTTTCCATGATTGCATCTTGCAGCTGATTGAAATAAAAGCCTGTTCGTTAAGGTTTCTTGACTTCGATTAGTCAAGGTTTCTTGAGTTAGTTTTTCGATGCCTAATTACCCGAGCGATGAAGAGCATAGAGATTAACAAGGGTAGAACTGCCAACGTTGGAAGCTCTGGAACGGCGGCTGTTGGAGTTGGGGCGCTGGATGGCGAAGCCGTGGGCGCGGGGGAAGCTGTGGGCGAAGGCGTGATCTGGGGTGCCCCGATTGTGAAGTTGACGGTTTGGTAAGCGTAGACTTCGAATCTTTGCAGGCTCGGGTTCTCTGGGATTCCCAGGTATTGCCAGCCGTAGTAGACCGTGACGTTGTGGGCTCCGTCGGATAGCTGGGGCAAATCGAAGCTTGTGGAAGCGGTCACGGTGTAATAGTACCATTCACCGCCGTCGGCATTTGGGTAACTTGTCGATGTGGGTAGGTTCCTTACGCTGTTGACGACTCCTCCGTCTACGCTGTAGCCGACGTTTCCGAATTGCCCAAGCATAGTGGAGACGTTTACTGCGAAGCTGAGAGTAATTGGGTTGCCTGCATAGTTTTGGTTTTGGGGTGAACTGACTGTGATGTAGTTTCCTTGGTCACAAATTATGACGGGACCCAATGTGGGGACATCAGGCGGCGTGGGAACTTGAGCTTTCGCCAAGAACGGCATCAGCAAAACCGCTATCAGGACAGCCGCTGTCATTGTTGCCTTCATTTTCCATCTAGTGATGAACTTCTTGATCTTTTGTTAAAAGGCTTCTTGTCAACATTTCTATACAAACGGCAAGTCAACATTTATTGACTAAGCTCCCTAACAGATGAAAGTCGGGCACAAAGATGGCCAAAGCGACAAAACTCTAAAACTGTGGTTTTTGGGTTTGTTTTAGCAACGACTTGAACATGGACGAATCTGTCATGAATTCACTGAACATTTATGTATTTGAGTTTGGCATTCAACCCTAAAATAAGCACCGTGGTGCTATGGAAACAGTCAAAGTGAGTTGTGCATGACTGAAATTGTCGCTACTTCATCAGGCAAAGAGCCAATAAAAGCTTCAGAACTTAACCCAAAATTCAAGTATGAACTGCTCAAGATGCACGGCAGCGAAAAAATTCTCAAATGCTTCCAATGCGGCACATGCACCTCCGACTGCCCCGTCGCAAGATACAGCGACAGTTACCAACCAAGAACCCTAATCCACATGGCTCAACTCGGCCTAAAAGACCGCGTTCTAAAAAGTGACACCTTATGGTTATGCGCGGCTTGCTTCACATGCACAGACCGATGCCCCCAAGACGTCGAAGTCGCAAGCGTAATCCGCGTATTCCGCAATTTAGCCGTAGAAAACGGGTGCGTACCGCAAGTTTTCAAAGACCAAACCGCAAGTCTGCTTGAATCAGGCTACGCCTACAAAATTCCCGAATTAAGAATCAAAAAACGCGAAACCCAAGGGCTTCCACCCTTACCGAAAGGCGACTCAGAAAAAGTTAAGAAAGTGCTCAAAGGCGTGAAGTTTATTGATGCTACCCAGAAAGCGGCTGGAGGACAACCTGTTGGGAAGTAAGTACCTTATTTTCCTCGGCTGCGCCATCCATACCGAGTTTCAGCTTATGAGATTTCGGCGCGGAAAGTTTTAGCTAAGCTGGGTGTTGAACTGGTTGAGATGAGTGAATTCAACTGCTGCGGCTTACCTTTTGACCCAGTAAGCCATGAAACTATGCTTGTCTTAGCAGCCAAAAACTTGGCGTTGGCAGAACAGCAAGGTCTAAACATTCTTACGCTTTGCCCCGGCTGCGCTGGTTCACTCAAGAAAACTAACAAAATCCTCAAAGAAGACAAAGCTTTGAAGGAAAAGATTAACGGTCACCTCAAAGAAGTGGGGTTGGAGTTTAAGGGAACCATTGAGGTAAAGCATCTTTTGCAGGCTCTGAAGGAAGATGTGGGCGTTGAAAAAATCAAAGCTTCAGTCACGAAGCCGCTTAATATGCTTAAAGTTGCCGAACACAACGGATGCCACATTTTAAGGCCTAAAGAATTCATAGGATTCGATGACCCAGAGGACCCGCAAACACTAAAAACACTTATCGAAGCAACGGGAGCCACATGCCTCGATTACATCGACGAAACCGAGTGCTGCGGCGCGCCCAGCGTCGGAGTCAGCGACAAAATCGCGTTGCAACTCGCCAGGGACAAGTTGAACCACGTTAAAATGGTTGATGCCCAAGCTTTAATCACAATTTGCCCGTTTTGCCATATAATGTACGATACAAACGAGCTGCGAATAGAGAAAACATTTAATGAAACCTATGGAATTCCCATACTCCACTACCCACAACTACTCGGGTTAGCGATGGGCTTAACTCCCGAAGAATTAGCCTTTGGCGAGCTCCGAGTAAACGCATCAAAAATAATAAAGCAAGTAACTGAGGAAGTAAACAAACAATGAGCAAAAACAAGTTAAAAATAGCCTTTTACTGGGCTGCAAGTTGCGGCGGCTGCGAAATCGCAGTCTTAGACATCAACGAGAAAATCCTCGACGTAGTGCAGATAGCAGATATTGTTTTCTGGCCAGTAGCGTTGGACATCAAATACAAAGATGTTGAAGCCATGGCTGACAAATACATTGACATAACCTTCTTCAACGGATCCATACGGAACTCAGAACAAGAACACATGGCTAAGGTTCTGCGGCAAAAATCTAAAATCCTCGTTGCGTTCGGCTCATGCGCTCATCAAGGCAGCATACCTGGATTGGCAAACTTGAACAACAAGAAAGAAATTTTCGAGCAAGTTTACGTAACAGACAAATCGAACGTCAACCCGCAACGTACAATGCCCCAAACTCAAACCAACGTTAAGGAAGGCACCCTTAAAATCCCAGAGTTCTACGACACAGTAAAAACTTTGGCGCAAACCGTCGACGTCGACTACTTCCTGCCAGGTTGCCCACCACCAGTCAAACTAATCGCCGCAGCAGTTGACGCAATAGCAAGCGGCAAACTACCGCCCAAAGGCTCAGTACTCGCCCCCCTCAAAGCAGTATGCGATGAATGCCCAAGAAAACGCGAAAACAAGAAAATCGGCAAAATCTACCGCGTCTACGAGAAAACTCCCGAACCCGAAAAATGCCTGCTTGAACAAGGTATCCTCTGCATGGGACTTGCGACCAGAAGTGGCTGCGGTGCTCAATGCTTGAACGTTGACATGCCTTGCACAGGCTGCGGTGGACCAACCCCGAACGTGCCCGACCAAGGTGCAGCGATGATTTCTGCTTTAGCTTCGATTCTAGGGTACGAAGGCGAACCAGGTAAAAGCACTTATACCGAGAAAGAGATTGAAGAATTGCTCAGCCAAGTGCAAGATAAGGTGGGCACATTTTACATGTACAGTTTACCTGCCTCAATCTTGAAAAGAAAGGTGATTAAGAAATGAAAGAATTAATTATAGACCCAATAACCCGTCTTGAAGGACATGGAAACGTATCCATATTCCTAAACGACAAAGGCGAAGTCGAAAACGCATACCTCAAAGTTCCAGAGCTGAGAGGTTTCGAGAAATTCTGCATCGGAAGAAAAGCTGAACTTATGCCGCAGTTAACCACGAGGATTTGCGGTGTCTGCCCGGTTGCGCACCACTTCGCAGCGACCAAAGCCTTAGACGCAGCATTTCACGTTGAACCAACCTCGGCAGCGAAGAAACTTCGAGAACTGATGTACAGCGCCTACTTCATCTACGACCACACCCTGCACTTCTACTACCTCGGCGGACCAGACTTCATAGTTGGACCCGACGCACCGCCAGAAAAACGCAACATCCTTGGCGTCATCGAAAAAGTCGGAATGCCCATCGCCAAAGAAGTTATAAAACATCGGGCATACGGTCAAAAAATAACTGAAATCATCGGCGGAAAAGCAACTCATCCAGTCTGCGGCTTACCAGGCGGAATCAGCAAGCCTCTGAGCGAAGAAAACAGGCAGCAAATCGAAACCATGGCGGCTTCATGCGTTGACTTTGCACAGTTCACCCTTAAAATCTTCCATGACATCGTGCTCGGCAACACAAAATACGTTGAATTAATCAAAAGCCAAGCCTACACCACGCCAACCTACTACATGGGCACCGTTGACAAAAACAACAAAGTCAACTTTTACGACGGCAAAATCCGCGTAGTCGACCCATCAGGAAAAGAATTCCTCAAGTTCGAATCACAAGACTACCTCAAGCATATCGGCGAGCACGTTGAAGAATGGACATACAGCAAATTCCCGTATCTTAAAGCAGTCGGCTGGAAAGGCCTAGTCGGAGGCAAAGACAGCGGCATCTACCGCGTGGGCCCGCTGGGACGATTAAACGCTTCAGACGGCATGGCAACACCGCTGGCACAGAAAGAATATGACGTCATGTACAAGACCTTGGGCGGCAAACCAGTCCACAGCACCTTGGCTTTCCACTGGGCACGCTTAATCGAGCTGCTTTACGCAACTGAACGAACGATGGAGCTTGTGAAAGATCCTGAAATCACCAGCACAAACGTCCGCAACAAGCCAGGAGCGCCAGGCGAAGGCGTAGGCGTCGTTGAGGCAGCAAGAGGCACACTGATTCACCATTACGCATTAGACAAAGACGCACTCGTAAAAGACGTAAACCTCATCGTCGCAACAACCAACAACTACCCAGCAATCTGCATGAGCATACGTGACGCAGCCAAAGGCTTAATCCATGAAGGCAAAGTTGACCAAGGCATCTTGAACATGGTTGAAATGGCTTTCAGAGCCTACGACCCATGCTTCGGCTGCGCAACACATGCAGCCTTCGGACAAATGCCGCTCACCGTAGAAGTCTACAACGCAGACAAACAGATAGTAGATTCAATCAGCCGCTAAATCAGCCCTTTTTTGGGCAAACATTTTTCATCTTTTTCTTCAGCGCCGAGCCCCAGTGAACAAATCTTATAAGTGGTTGCTTCTGAATAGTGTTTTGTTTGTTGATACGTATGAAAAATCTTGTTGTATTTTACTCTCGAACTGGCAACGCAAAATGGGCAGCGGAAACCGTAGCGGTCCATATCGGCGCAGATATTGAAGAAGTTGTTGACTTTAAAAAGCGAAGCGGCGTCGCAGGCTGGATTGGAGGCGGCGAGTGCTAGAAGCGGCAAAGAAACAGAAATCTCCCCAACTCAAAAATCCCCCGTTGACTACGACCTTATCGTCCTCGGAAGCCCCATCTGGGCTGGAAAACCAACCCCCGCCATCACAACCTACGTCAAAAAGAACAGTTTAGCTGGAAAAAAAGTCGCGTTTTTCTTCGTGCAGAATGGCAAAAACCTGTCTCAGGGCGTGGAGCAGAAAAGCTTGCTTTCGAACTGCGAAATCAAAGGTCAACTTTCGCTGGTTAACGCGTCAAAGAATAAAGAGGGCGCGGAAAAACAGATTGCGGAGTGGTGCAAAACCCTCACGGCGTAACCCGTTTGCGTTAGCGCGAAACGTCGCTGGCTTCCCGAACCTTTAAGGGTAAACACTTATGTGCGTTGCCCACGCTTATCCGCAGGTTGATTTAACATGCAGCCGCAGCCCCCGAACCCAGAACACAAACGTATGAAGCGGGAAAAGAAAACCATAGGCTACATGGTTGACATCTACTGCAAAGGTCACCATGGAACCCACGGCGAACTCTGCCCCGAATGCAGACAGTTTAAAGAGTATGCTTTTCTGCGGCTTGACAAATGCCCGTTTCAGGACAAAAAAAGCACCTGCGGCAAATGCACAATCCACTGTTACCGACCAGACATGAAAGAAAAAGTCAAGCAGGTCATGCGTTACTCGGGACCAAGAATGCTTCTGCACCGCCCTGACTTAGCGTTGCATCACGCGTGGGACAGCCACCGAAAACCGCCAAAACTGATAAAGAAAACAAATTAGCCCTTGATCTCGTTTCAGCCTATTTTGGAAATCAGAAGCTTGGCTGTTTCTTTTTTCGATTTTGCAAGCTCCTTAAGAGCTTCTTTGTTGTATAGGGATATTCTTTTATGCCTCTTTTTTTAAGCTCAACAAGAAACTCCTGAATAGGAATTTCCGCTATTTCAGCCGCTTTTCCAACGCTTATTGAGCCCTTGCGGAAGGCCTCTTTCGCTGGCGCCAATTCTAACGTCTCTATCAGACATGAACTCTGGAACCTTGACTTGAACCACCTTTGTCAATGAAAAATCACTCTTTTACCCATTTTCATTAACTAAAAGGGGTCTCTGGCGCTTTTAGTTTTTTTGGTCAAAACGATAAGCTGCACTTAAAGAGATGGCTTAGACCTTTATGGAAAATCGAAATGGGGCAAGCTTTTTCTAGCTGGATCATTCTCTTTTCAATGATGTCTTGATGGTTTACGAAATCGAACAGGACCTAAAAAGCTGGTTGGCTGACGCAAAGAAGGTTGTTCTAGCGGGAATAGGCAATCCCATCCGTGCGGACGATTCTGTTGGGTTAAAAATCGTTGAAAACCTCAAAGGCAAGCTGCCAACAAGCGTTCTTCTTGTTGAGGCTGAAACCGTCCCCGAAAGTTACCTTTCCGACATAGAAGCGTTCCACCCAACGCATGTGCTGCTGATTGACGCAGCCTTCTTAGGGTTAAAGCCCGGCTCCGCCAGCCTTGTAGATGCGGAAAAAATTGCAGAAACCTCACTGTCACAACTCATCTGTTGCCTCTGCGGGTTTTCTGCGACTACATCAAGCAGGCGTCAGGCGCGAAACTTGCTCTTCTGCTGATTGAGCCGAAAAGCATGGAGTTCGGCGAAGGCTTAACCGCTCAGGTTCAAGCGGCGGCGGAAAGATTAACAAGGGTTTTGCTAAAGTTGCTTTGTTAGGTTTCTTTTCTTTTGAAAACGTAGTCGATGCTGAACCTCAGTTGCCCAAGCGAAAAATTGGTTTCCTTTAGTTCAATCTGGTCTTTTGTTACCCATCTTGCGATAATGTGCTCTTCCAGTTCTTGGTCTTCGAAGGTGCCTCTCCATTTAAGCTCGAGGGTTTTGTCGTCTTTCCAGTTGCCAACATGGTCATGTGCTTCGCCTTCCGAGGTGATGCCGAAAAGATGCACTTTCCCCGTTAACTGGTCAAAACTCCACAAGTCATTCTCATAGTAGTCCTCGTAGCCTTCTATGTGAGTGTCTATTTCAGAGTCTACACCTATTGAAGAAACTTTAACAGCGGTCATTTCGCCGCATCCGCTGACAACTTTGCCGTCCGATGTTCGCAGCGCGACGCCGACGTTCCATTCGCCGATCAGCTGCTTGATTAACTCTAACTTTTCGGCGCCTGTACTATTTCCGTCATAAAACCAACATGCAAAAACAGTCTGCGACACGAATAAAGACATGTGGTTGCATCCCTGCAACAACTTCTGGCAAGCTACGTTAATTAGCGAGTTTCCATTTAGCTATAGCTGGGTATCGTTATGGCTGGAAAAGCAGTTATTGTTATGGGTTCAGAGCGGGATCTGGATTTTTCCCGTGGAATAGCCAAGTACCTCAAAATGCTGGGAGTCAGCTACGAGTTTCGGGTTGCCTCAGCACACAAGACACCTGAGAAAGTGCTGGAGTTAATCAGGGAATTTGAAGCTGAAAAAGTAGTTTACATAACCGTCGCGGGACGCTCAAACGCTCTCAGCGGCTTCATCGACGGCAACTCATCCAAACCCGTCATCGCATGCCCCCCGTACTCCGAAATTTTCAGCGGCGCAGACATCTTCTCTTCTCTTCGGGTTCCAAGCGGCATAGGCACCGTCGTCACAATCGAAGCTGAAGGCGCAGCAATCGCAGCAGCCAAGATTCTTGCTCTTGAAGATGCGGTTGTCGCTGAAAACGTGAAGAATTATCAGACTTCAAAGAAGAAAGAGCTTGAGAAAGCCAACGAATCAGTGAAGAAACTAAAGTAAACCCGCTCTTTTGCGGTCTCGTCTTCTGGATTGAATCCGTTTATGGTTTTTCGTTTTGTTAGTTAACGGTAAGGTTAAATGCATAAGCATTAAACGATTACTGTGATAGAATTAATTTAACGGGGATAATGGATGGGAAGCGTAAAAGACCTCGAAGTAATCAAGGAACCGACCCCTGATGCAATGGGCGTTGGCAGATTCCATTTTTCAGACCGTTACAGCGTCTTTGACTGGGGCGAAATGCCCGACCACATAGGCGCCAAAGGAGCCGCCCTCTGCCTCATGGGCGCATACTGCTTTGAACAGCTAGAGCGGGAAGGCGTCAAATCCCACTATCGCGGCTTAGTCGGCACAAACGGCAAAGCCGTCAAAATCAAAGAAGTAAAGCAGCCGACAAGCGTCATGGAAGTCAGCTTAGTCAACGTTTACGAACCCAAAACCAGCGTTGTCAACGGCAAACTCATCCACGACTACAGCATGTACACGCCCGAGCTGAAGAACTGCCTGATTCCGCTGGAAATCATCTACCGAAACGGCCTGCCAGAAGGATCATCGGTTTTCAAGAGGCTTGAACAGGGAAAAATTAAACCTGCAGATTTAGGTTTGGACCACTACCCCACGCCAGGCGAGCAACTTTCCAAACCCATTTTCGACGTTAGCACAAAACTCGAGGAAACAGACCGCTACGTGACATGGAGTGAAGCACAGAAAATGGCTGGGTTAACCGATGCGGAACTTGAAAAAATCAAGGCGGTTCTCCTCAAGGCGGATGAAGCAATAAATGAAATGGCTTCGAAAGCTGGGTTGCGAAATGAAGATGGAAAAATCGAGTTAGCCTTCGACGACCGCAGGGAACTTATGATTGTCGATGTTGTGGGGACACTTGACGAGTGCCGCTTTACTTACGAAGACGTGCATGTGAGCAAGGAGATTGCGCGGCAATTCTACAAGAAGACCAGTTGGTACGCGGATTTGGAGCAAGCCAAGAAGGAAGGGGAAGCAAAAGGGATTGTGGATTGGCAGTCTCTGTGCAAGTCCCAGCCGCCGAAGCTTCCGCTTAAACTTAAGACGATTATCAGCGAAATGTACCTGGCTGCCGCCAACGAGATGACAGGTCACAAACTGTTTAACGCGCCGCTGCTTTCGCAGGTGATAGCCGAATACAAAGAATCCGTGAAGGAGTAAAAATGATAACCGACAACATCAGGCAAATAATAAAAAAATACGATCCTAAACAGATACGTATAGGTGTCTTAGGTTCGCACTCGGCGCTTGAGATTGCTTCAGGCGCAAAACAGGAAGGCTTAGAAACCGTTGTCGTTTGCCAGAAGGGCAGAGACAAAACCTACACGAAATACTACCGAAACATCTTCGACCACGTACTCATGCTGGACAAATTCTCAGACATAACAAACGAAGCCTCAGTGAAAAAACTCACCGACCTAAACACGGTTTTCGTTCCTAACCGCTCCTTCTCAGTCTACGCAGGCTATGACGCAGTCGAAAACCAGTTTGCCGTGCCCCTGATGGGTAACCGCTCGATGCTGCGCACCGAAGAGCGCAACACACCCCGAAACCAACTGTTCCTGCTGCAGAAGGCTGGGATTGCGACGCCGAAAACCTTCAAGTCGCCTAGCGAAATCGACCGTTTAGCCATCGTGAAGGTGCCTGAGAAACAGCGGGCAATCGAAAGAGCCTTTTTCTACGCTTCATCGCCCGAAGAGTACGAGAAAACGGCGCAGACCCGCATAAAACAGGGCATAATCACCGCTGAAGCCTTGAAAAACTCGATAATCGAGGAATACGTTATCGGCGCCAAATTCAACGCCAACCTGTTCTGGTCTTCCCTAACCGACGAAATCGACCTCTTGGGCTTTGACAGACGTATCCAAACGGACCTTGACGGCGTGCTGGATTTGCCAGCGCAGGAGCAGATGGAACTAAACATTCCTACGCAAAACATTGAAATCGGGCACATGGGCGCCACCATGCGGGAAAGCCAAATAGAAAAAATCTTTGAAGCCGCAGAAAAATTCGTGGAAACTTGCAAAAAAGAGTATCCGCCGGGGATGCTGGGGTTGTTCGCGTTGCAAGGTGCTGTCACGAAGGATTTGGAGTTTTATGTTTTCGACGTTAGCCCACGCGTTCCAGGTTGCCCATGCGTCGAGCCCACCTCCCCCTACATGAAGTACAAGTACGGGATGGAAGTTGGTCCGGGCAGACGTGTCGCTATGGAAGTTAAGCGTGCAGTGAAGGAAGGCAGGCTAGCGGAAGTGGTAACGTGATTACGGGCGCGGACATCGGAAAAATCATCGAGAAATACGACCAGAAGAAACTGGCAATCGGCACCTTGGGTTCGCACAGTTCACTTAACATTTTCAAGGGCGCCAAAGAAGAGGGGTTCCGTACGGTTTGCGTCTGCAAAGAAAAAGATGCAATTATGTACAAGAAGTTCCCGCTTGTCGACGACCTAATCATAGTCAAAGACTTCACCGAACTTCTAAGCGAGAAGCTGCAGCAGAAACTCCGCAGCCTAAACGTCATTTTGATTCCACACGGCTCCTTCACCGCTTACCTAAGCACAGAAGAATTAACCGACAGCCTCAACGTGCCCATGTTCGGAAACCGCCAGCTGCTCCAGTGGGAAGCCAACCGCAAATCCCAGGAAGATTGGCTGCGGCAGGCAGGGCTCCTTTTGCCAGCTACGTTCAAAACGCCTGAGGACATCGACCGCTTAATCATCGCTAAATTGCCAGGCGCCAAAGGCGGCAGAGGATACTTTTTGGCGAATTCGCCTAAAGCCTTCCACAAAAAATTCAACGAACTCGTCAAACGCGGCTTGCTCAAAGAGGAGGATTTGGCTGCGATTCACCTGCAGGAGTACGCTCTTGGCGTCAACGTCTACCCAAGCTACTTCAGCTCCATCCTAAACAACGACGTTGAACTGCTCGCAATGGATAGACGCTACGAATCCGCCGTGGACTCCATCGGCAAAATCCCCGCAGCCGAGCAACTTGAAATCGACATTAACCCAACCTACACAATCGTCGGCAACTTCCCTATCGTTCTTCGCGAATCGCTGCTGCCGGAAATGATGCGCATGGGCGACAACGTACACAAAAAAGCCAAAGAACTGGCGCCACCCGGAATCATCGGCCCATTCTGCCTCGAAACCGTCGTGACCGACGACCTAAGAATCTTCACGTTCGAAATCTCCGCACGCATCGTCGCAGGAACCAATGTCGGCATCGGCACCTCTCCCTACGCCTACCTCAAATACGGACAGAACATGTACATGGGCAGACGCATCGCACTGGAACTCAAACAAGCCCGGGAACAGAAAAGACTGCAGGACGTTGTCGCTTAGCCATTCAAGGCTTGAATATTGAGAATGGCAACTTTCGCATTAGGTCGTCAAAGTTTTCTCTATTTCTTTCTCGCTTGTATCTTCTCAAGGCATGTACGGTGCTTGACTGTTCTGCCTGACCAAACGTTTCGCTGATTAAGTGGGAACTGCTGCTGTTGCCTGCAAAAAGGTACTGGCAAACCGACGTAACATTCGCAACATGACGCTCCACGCTGGCGGTTTCAAAATCAACAATAAACGGCTTCCGAGCCTTATCGACAAGCAGATGTTTCGGCGCTTTGCTGAGTTCCCCGTGGTCCAAGCCTGCCTGATCCAGCCTAAAACACTGCTCCAAAACCTCCCCCAAAACCTGCCTAACCGTCGCCGCATCCCTGCTTGTCTCTAGCCAATCAGGAAGACACTCCCCGTCGATGAGCTGCATAAAAAGAAAATTTTTGCTCGCTGCAACAAAGTTGGGACCCACATTCGCAGAGTTCGCTATCGACAGCATCCGTCCTTCATGAAGCAGGTCAGCTCGGTTGGCGTCCATACGTCGGATTTTGACCGCAACTCTCTCCCCGTTCAGATGAGCGACAACCACGATGCCGACGAAACCCTTGCCTACGACTGGAACGTTGATTCCATGCAGGCTGGCTGTCCCAGAAAACTCAATAGCTGAGACGCCGTGGCTGCGCAGTTCCGCGAGGCGACTTTGCAGTTCTGCTTCGCTGGGGTTTGGGAAGCACAGAACCGAACGGTAAGGCTCTTGGCTTAGTTGGTCAACTGGGACGATTAAGGGGTTTTTCACCTGTCGGTTCCTTCTAGGTACGATTACGGAGTCGGCGAATTATAAGTTTAACATCGAAATGCAAAAGCTATTATCCCATTTAACAACACTTGGTTCACGAGGAAGATGACTTGCCGAAAACTCTTCTAGTCATATACCACTCCAATTCGGGAAGAACTGAAAAAATGGCTTTGCGCTTAGGTAAAGGTGCAGAGAAGGCTGGTTTGAACGTGGTTTTGAAAAAGGTTGCGGCTTGCACTTTGGATGACTTGGCTGGAGCGGATGGTATAGCTGTGGGTTCGCCTACGCAATACAGCAATGTGGCTTGGCAAGTCAAGAAATTCTTAGATGAGACAACTCTGAGTTTTTACGCGAAGGGCGGCTCGCTTAGAAACAAAGGGTGCGGCTGCTTCACATCCACGGGAGCATACACCGACGGAAAAGAGTGCCTCAGAATGTTGGAGTTAGCCTTTGGGGTCGCTTTAAAGATGAAAATTGTTCCTGGGGTTATCCTTGAATCTAAAGATGTGGACGAAGGCAACCTCTCAGCATGCTTCGATTTGGGGCATAAAATAGCCACGGAGATGGCTTAGTCAACATCGCTTTTGAATTTGTCGTGCGGAGGCGCTATAAGCCACGAGCCGTGTATGGCTGGTATGGAACCGAATCAGCAGAGAAGCCAAATCAAGTCGGGCAACCGCGTGAAAATCGTTTTGAAGCAGGACCAGCGAAGCGGCAAGTTAACCGAAGGCGTCGTCAAAGACATCCTCACCAACAGCTCCACTCACCCACACGGAATCAAGGTGCGGCTAACCGACGGCAAAGTCGGCAGAGTACAAACAATAATAAAATAATTTAGCCTTTGGCTATGCTTTGTAGCGGTTTAACTAATTTTAGTTAAATCTTTTTGACTAACCAACTTAAAAGAATCGTGAGCAAAGGAGTATTCGAGGGAACGATTTGGATAAAGAGCCGCCACAAGAAAGTTTGGAAGAATCAATCTTCAAAACGCTGAGTCATCAGACGAGAAGAGACATTTTGCGTTTCATCGGCGAACAAAAACAAGCATCATTCACCGAAATCAAAAACAACGTTAGTGTTGAAGACAGCGCAACGTTATCCTATCACCTTAACACTCTGCAAACGCTTACAACCCAGAAAAACGGGAAATACGCACTCACGGAGATTGGTCAGGATGCTTACGCTTTAATCAATAAAACCACGGCTTGCGCAGAAACCAATTCAACATTGAACTTTTTGAGAGGCAAATTCCCCCGTGTCATCGTGGCAAACGCTGTCCTGTGGGCGGCAGCTCTTCTGCTTTCCACAATCTTCGAGAAAAATGGACTGCCGATTTACACCATCATAAGTATGCTCGCTTTGTGGTACATCAGCAACCTCATACTCTCAAGACTTCTGACGCGCTTAGGCGGAAAGCCATGCTTCAGTTTTTGAGTACGTGTTGAGAAGAAATTATAAATTTAATAGGGTGACGGCGATATTGGGATTCTGTTTGGTTTAGCTATGCCGAGGTTCAAGCAGACAGCGCAGATTCAGCAGCTTATGAGCAGAAAAGAGCTTATCCGAAACATCGGCATAATCGCCCACATAGACCACGGCAAAACCACGCTTGCCGATTCCCTGCTGGCTGGTGCAGGCTTGATTTCGCCGTCGATGGCTGGGACCGCCCGAGTTCTTGATTATCTTGATGAAGAGCAGAAACGCAAAATCACGATTAAAACAGCCAACATCACATTGCTCTACAAAACCGCTGAAAACCCCTACATCATAAATCTTGTAGATACCCCCGGGCATGTTGACTTCACAGGAAAAGTGACCAGAGCCCTGCGTGTTATCGATGGTGCCGTGGTAGTTGTGGATGCGGTTGAGGAGATTATGGCTCAAACCGAAATCGTAACCCGACAGGCGCTTGAAGAACGGGTTTGCCCCGTGCTCTTCATCAACAAGGTTGATAGGCTGATTACTGAGTTGCAGTTAAACGAGGAGCAAATCCAAAAGAAACTTGACCACATAATCAGCGGCTTCAACGACCTCATTCAACTTTACGCTCAGGAACCGTTTAGAAGCCGATGGAAGGTCGATGCTAACTTGGGAAACGTGGCTTTTGGCTCTGCACTGCACGGCTGGGGTTTCACGATGAACATGGCTAAGCAGAGAGGCGTAAAGTTTTCAGACATCATCAAGGCTTATCAGCAGGGCGCAAGCGTGAAACTGCAGAAGAATCTACCCGTTTACGAAGCCATTTTCGAAATGGCAATCAAGAAAATTCCAGACCCGCGCCAAGCCCAAGCCTACAGAATCGAGGAGATTTGGGATGGACAGGTTGGCTCACCGATTGGGAAAGCCCTAATTGATTGCAGCGACGATGGACCAGCGGTTTTCTGCGTAACCAACGTTCACTCCGACGGAAAAGGCGGCACCCTTGCAACGGGCAGGCTATTCTCAGGGAAACTTGTGAAGGGTGAGCGGTTGCATCTTGTTGATGCTTTGGCTGAAACGGTGGTTAATCAGGTTTCTGTGGATATGGGTTCGCTTAGGGAAGAGGTGGATTGGGTTTCAGCGGGCAACTTGGCGTCGTTGAGCTTGAGTGGCGACGTTAAAGCTGGCGAAACCCTCGTTGACTTGGAGCATAAAGCCGATATGGTTCCTTTCGAAGGCATAAGCTACGTCTCCGAACCCGTCGTTACCTTGGCGGTTGAACCGAAAAACCCAAGAGAAATTCCCCTCCTGCTTGAGGCGCTGCAGAAGCTTGCAACCGAAGACCCCAACCTCAAAGTCGCCGCAGACAAAGACACTGGCGAGTACCTGCTTAGCGGCATGGGTGAGTTGCATTTGGAAGTCGCGGTCAACCAGCTTAAAGGTAGCGGCTTGGATGTCACGGTTTCTTCGCCCCGCGTTGTCTACATGGAAAGTGTTGAGAAGGGCGGGGTGGTGGCTTTGGCGAAGAGTCCCGATAAGAAAAGCAGTTTTTGGGTGCAAGTTGCGCCTGACGGGCAGGAAATTGAAGGGCAAGTGAGCATTCTGTCGGTTGATGAGCACCGCAATGTGCTGCTGGATTGCAGCGGAAAAGCCGAGCCCCTCTCCGAGGAAGTTTTGGAGGCACTCATCGGCGCTTTTGAGTTCGCATGCAAGGCTGGTCCACTATGCGGTGAACCCGTACGGCACTTGAAAGTAAGTTTGGTTGATTTCCAATTGGGCAGCGAATTCGACTGTGACCAAGTTATGCGTGGAGTAGGAAAAGCAGTTTTCGGCTCTTTCCTGTCGGCGCCGCCTGTGCTGCTTGAGCCCATCTACAAAATAGTGCTAACCGTCTCGTCTGAGCTTGCCAGTGAAACCTCAAGAATACTTGCTACAAGACGCGGAAAAGTCACCCTTTTTGAACAAAAGGGGCTTCAAGCAGTCATCAGCGGCTTCATCCCCGTTTCTGAAACCTTCGGCTTCTCAAAAGAACTAAGGACGACAACGTCAGGCAGGGCTTTTTGGCAATCTTTCTTTGACCACTGGGAAAAAATGCCTCAAAAACTATCTTCAGAGGTCATCGGCGATTTGCGTCGACGCAAAGGATTGTCGCCTGAAGTGCCTAAGCCAGAAAAGTTCCTGGAGCAGTAACGGCAATGCGCCTCAGCGTCGCGTTCGACTTGGATTTTTCTCTCTGCTGCGGACAGGTTTTCAGATGGAAGAAAACCGACGGCTGGTGGTATGGAGTAGTCGGAGAAAACGCGTTTAAGATTCGACAATGCGGCGCCGAATTGGAGTTCGAGGGCGTCGACGCCGAGTTTGTGACCCGCTATTTCGGCTTAAACGATGACCTAGCCCAAATCAGCCAATGCATCGGCAAAGACCCTTACATCCGCAGGGCGCTCCAGCAATTTGAAGGGCTACGGATTGTCCGCCAAGACCCCTGGGAATGCCTCATCAGCTTCATCTGCGCAACCTACAAAAGCATTGCAGCCATCCAAATGATGCTGCGAAAGATTTCTGAGAAATTCGGCGAAAAGAAAAATTTCGACGGAAGACCTTTTTACATTTTTCCGTCAGCTGAGAAGTTGGCTTTGGCTAGCGAGAACGGTTTGAAAGAATGCGGCTTAGGTTACCGAGCGAAGTATGTGCAGGCAACCGCCAAAAAAATCCGTCAAGAAGAAATAGAGCTTGAAAGTCTCAAAACCCTGCCTTACGTTGACGCGAGAAAGACCCTTATTGAGTTTCCCGGAGTCGGGTTGAAGGTGGCTGATTGCGTGCTGCTGTTTTCACTTGAAAAAACCGAGGCTTTCCCCGTGGATGTCTGGGTTAAACGCGTGCTCCTAAACCATTACGCAAAAGAGTTTCCAGAAGAGCTCGTACGAAAACTTTCCGCCCACCCATCCTTGACCAACGGCGAATATGAGAAACTCAACGCTTGGGGAAGGAGCTACTTTGGCAAATACGCAGGTTACGCCCAAGAATACCTGTTCCATTACGAGCGAACCCAGCGTTAGACTGCTTGGCGTTTAAGAAAGATTCAAATAATAAATGCTGTTATTCAAGCAACTCTAGCTAAAATTAGGGTGTTTGGCATGGCGACTGAAGAGGGTAAACTTAACCAGTTAATTAGGCAAAAAAGGGTTTTTCTGAGGGATACTTTGAAGGATTATTCTTCGGGCGGCAACGACATGCTTGACGACATGGCGTCGGCGCTTGGGGAAGCGAAGGCAGAGCTTACCCACCGCTTGGAGGCTGCTAGTTGCTTGCGGGAAGAAGAGGGCGAAGATGCTTGGCGCAAAGAATGCCTCTCATTTTATACGATATGGTTTGAAAAATGGTTCGGTGCACCTTAACTACTGCGTTTTCTTTATTACTCGTACGAAGGTGCCGATTACCGCGGCTGCCAAAACGAGTAATCCTGCGATGATTGCTATCTGAAGCGGACCTATAGTTGTAGTTGATGCCTTTCCCGTACCCCCGAACACGATTGACACTTGGTGGGTACTGAAGTGTGTTGTGAACCATACGTAATAATTGTCGGCGTCTTGGCTGCAGCCTTGGTTTTCAGCTTTCTCATGGTCAATGTAGATTGTCGGCGCCGCACCATACGGCACCTCGTTTTTGGGAATGGTTAAGTTGCAAAAGCCCCAGTCGCCCGCCTGCCCTGTAACGGTGAAGTTGATGGTGGTTTCAGCGCTTGACTGGTCGGTTACGAGGGTGGCGTTGGATATCTGCGGGGTGGTTATGTTGCCGCTGAAGCTAAGGCTAAGGCTGGTTCCGTTGGTTTTAGCAACTTCTATGATTGATGGAGAAAGCGAAGGAGCGGGTTGAGGAATTGCAGGCAGCGGAATTGCATTGTCAAAGGCATAAAGGCAGCCATAGAACGAAGCTATGTAGATCTCTCCGTTGTCGGCGGCTGGGCTGGACGAAATTACTGAGCCGTTGTCGCCGAAAATAGGTAGTTGAAAACTTCCACAGTTTAGCGCCATCTGTCGCGTTTATGGCATATACCATTCCGTCCCATGTCCCAAAGTAGACTACACCGCCTGCTACAGCTGGAGAATCGCTTATACCCCATCCTGAATCGGTCGTGAAGTTCCAGAGTTTGTTGCCGTCGGAGGCGTTTAAGGCGTAGAGGTTGCCGTTGTTTGACCCTGCGTAGAGGACGCCGTTTGTGATTGCTGGGCTCCCCGTCCAAGCCGCATTAGGAATACTGTACTCCCAAACTTTCACGCCACTCTTCAGGTTTAAGGCAACAAAGTTTTCCCAGCCTTCACTTATGTAAACTAAACCTTTGTAAACCGACGGTGACCCACCTTCACCAGTGGCGTAACTCCAGAGTTCTGCTCCAGAGACAGCGTTCAATGCACAAACTTTTCCATCTGCTCCATCTTCGCTGAAGACCACGGTGTTGCCGCAGACTGCCGGTGCACCGTTTATTTCACCAGATAAGACGCAGTTCCAGAGTTGCTTACCGCTGGCCGCATCTAACGCGTAGAAACGGTTGTCAACGCCGTAATATGCGCCTGAGCTGCCTGCGTAGACGACTCCGTTGGCGACTGTTGGGTCTGGCAAAACTTCGGGTTGAGTTGAATATCCAAAGCAGCTTGCCTGTAGACGCGTTCAAGGCGTACATGGCGTAGTTTGCTCCAATGAACACTCTGCCCTCGGCAACCGCGGGGCTAGACGAAATCTCATCGACTCCGTATCGCCAGATGAATGCACCGGTTGTAGCGTTGAAAGCGTCAACGTAACTTTTCCAGTTGCCAAATGCGCCGTCGCCTAACCCGATGTAAACCACCCCGTCTACCACGATAGGCGAAGGTGTAATAGGGTTGTTAGGTGTCGAGTAATTCCACAGTTGTTTTGGCTCAAGAACAGGGTTGCCGTCTCCACGCTCCGCTGTGGATTGAGTCGTGACCCGTCATCGACCAATTTGCATTGGCGAATGGAACAATAATTACGCTGACCAGTACGAATATGCAAATGGCAGCTTTAGCGTTCATGTTATTCCACAATTTCATTTCCCTGTCTTTTCAATAAAAGACTTTTCGTCAAGGTTTCTTGACTCGGGGCAGTCAATTTTTCTTGACTTGATTTTTAGGCTCTCTTTAAGTGTGTTTGTGGCTTAGTCAATTGTTGCCTGCGGAAAATGTTTAAATGGGGTTTGAAACAGCATTACTAATCAAAAGCTTAGTGGGCCCGTAGCTCAGCTCGGTAGAGCGCCAGACTCATAATCTGTTGGTCAGGTGTTCAAATCACCTCGGGCCCACATCAAACTCAAAAAGCTTTGGTTTGGGTGAAGCCTGCTCTGAAACAATCAAATCCAGCCTACAAAACGTTGTCGTTTGTTAAGGGTCACCAGTTGATGATCGGTTTGCTGCTGGTTTTCTTCGGAGTCGGCGACCTGTGGTTTGTTATGCCGAACCTCTACGGCACCCTACACGGATTCTACGTGAACTGGCAAATCATCCGCTTCTACATGCCCGAATGGACCCTAACAATTCCCATTATATTCATACTGACTTTGATTGGAACGTTGATGCTTACAGTTTACTGCATACGGGACATTCAGGCTGCGGGAGTTGACTACAAGGAGCACGCCGCCGTGCTGGTGACGACGCTCGGGTTCACCTATCTGGTAATCGGGGCTTGGCCTCTGTGGATCCAACGGTACCCCTGGGAGTGGCAACAGGAAATCGCAAACTACGGAAACCTGCTTACACTGCCCCTTTTCGCTGGCAGCCTTGTGGCGCTGATAGCTGGATCGGTTTCATTATACATTCACAGCAAAATCTATCACGAACGGCATCCAGAGTTAACTTAAGACTAATAGAAATTGGCTAAATTCCTAAACAATGAAGTGCCTGACAAAAAAATTAGTGAACCCAAACTATTCGTGGAAAAACGTTTTCTTTCTATGCAATAGGCTGTCGGGAGTGGCTTTGACTGCTGGCGCAACCTTAAGGATTGGGTTGCCTTCCGCCTCATACTCCACTGAAAGCCCATATTGCCTCTGCGTGCTTAATGCTAATTCAACTGCGGCAAGAATCTCTTTGTTTCCCATTCTATGTCGCTCCGTTTCAGGTTGGTTTGGGGTTTAGTTTTCTCTGAAGGAGCAGGCCTTCGATGAGGAAAAGAACCATGGCTGCCCCCGTCATGCCTGTTAAGAAGAGGAAGCTGACTTGAACAACTATATCTTTTATTAGGATGCTCAGCAATAATATTGATATCTCGGCTGCGAAAGCGCCTAGAAAAAAGAAGGAGTAGAACATCAAGCGGGGTACGAGGTTTTTGCCGACCCAGACGTGCCCGTTGATGTTTGTTTTCTCCTTTAAGATGTAGTCGCCATAACTGTTTTTTTCGATTAAGCCAAGTTCTTCAAGTTTCTGCAGGTGCCTGTATGCGACGCTTGTGCTGCTTAGGCTTGCGCCTCTGGTTACGTCCCGTGTTCCCACTGGCTTAGCTGCGTGGACAATGTATGCGTAGACGGTTAATGTGTTGCCTTCGAGTTCGTCGTTAGCCAATTTTGCATCGACCTATGGTGTGGTGTCAGTGGAGTTTCTTGGAATTAATGTTGTCACTGGAGGTGATGTTGTTTGCCAAGCTCCTGTGGGATTTGACGGTGTCTGCATCGGGAATGGCGCTTCTCCCTGCGTATAGGTGCCGTAGACGAATCCGTTGGTTGCCTTTGTAAGGACTATGTGCTGCAGGACTTGGTTGCTTGATGGCATGTTGACTGTGACGTTGCCGTTGTAGCTGACTGAGCAGATTCTGCTTACGTCGATGTATAGTGTTTTAGCGTTTCTAAGTTCAGTTATTACTTGATTTGAGTTTGCTCCGTTGTAGTTCTCTATGTAGGCTCCGAAAATTCCTGTAGTGAAGGTTTGGTTGGTTGATCCTTCTGGCAGACTGCTGCTGTTACCGACGAGTATGGCTAATCCTCCCGATCCACCGCAGTAGCCATTGTAGTTGGGAATCCCGTTGTAGGTAACGCCGTTTGCAAAGGTGAAGTGATTGCCTCCCAAGCCTGTTATAGCCATGTATCCTCCGCCTGGAATGCCTGGAATGTTGTTTATGCTTCCGTGAAAGCCTAAGTCCTCTATGGTTGAAGAGACAGAGTAGCTTATGTTCGCGATTGGTCCTTGGTCAGAGGAGATTTGGAACTGGTAGTATTCTATTTTGGCGTCTGCACCTTGGAGGGCCATGCCGGCAGGGGTCAAAGTGAAGTTTGCGAGTCCATTGATATCAACGCCGTCCCATGACACGGTGTTGTTTGCGCCGCTTTGTTCAAGGTTAACGTAGACGTATGGGACGTTGACGTTGAACCATGGCGTGAATGCTGTTTGCGCGTTTACCTGTTGCTCAGCAGCCATCATATATTCCAGTGGCACAATTGTTGCTACTCCGATTGCTATGGCGAGTATTCCGCAAAGTATCAGTTTTTTCTCGATCATTTGGTTTTTCACCGCTCAGCTAAGTGGCTAGGCGCCTAATAATGCTCCCCCAAGAACACAACTGTTCTAAACTGTTCCCTAACTGTTCTCAAAGAGAACACCGCTAAAGACTGCGGAAAAAATGGCTTAAGCTAAAGAAAGGAACCTGTCAAAATTCACTTTTGCGGGTTTTTCCAAAGTTTCCTAAAAACCAGTACACCAACAACCAATGCCAGGGTAATTCCTGCTATTTCATCCACAATGTAGTGCTGTTTAATGAATAAGGTAGACAAAACGACTCCCACCGTGATAAATAGCGCTAGGAACGCGGTTGCCTTGGTGACCGTGCTTGGTTTGGTTTTGCTGTACTGGAACCATGTGAAGAAGCATATCGTTGAGACGGCGGCGTGTAAGCTGGGGAAGCAGTTGAAGGAAGTGTCATTTGCAAAGGTGTTATAAACCTGAGTCGCCCAAAAATTGCCCACCATTGGATTCGCAAGCAGTTCTTGGCGGTACCAGAAAGTGGAAACTGGAAAAACAATGTAGACTAGAACCGCGATGCCGTTGATAGCTACAAGCGACCAGCCCAATGCATAACCTTTTTTGTACTCGACAAAAGCAAAATAAAGCATTGTCAAAATGACAAGCGGATAAAACAAGTACACATAGAAAAGAACCATTTCGGGAACAAAAGGAATCGCGGTGTCCAACCCAGTTTGAAGCCTAAACCCTGAGCCAGCCTTGTAAAGTTGCCCAGTCCAATCGTAGGCTACGTTGTTGAGCAGCAGATAAAACAGGACAAGCATCAAAAACACGTTGGCGAGGACAAAAGTCAAGTAAACGCTTTTTTTGCTGGATTTGCCGCGGAAAAAAATCTTTTCAACTGCGATTTGGAATCTGTCGTGAAGCCCCAACTCTCTTTTCCCCTTTAGCCAATGCCAAAGTGAATGCTAAATATAAAAGCGTAATCTAACTTTGGCTGCAGACGCCTTGTCGCTACACTGGTTGTTGGATTTAGTAACGAGTACGATTGCTGGGTTCTCCAAAACTTTCGCGCTCGGAAAATAGGAAAGAGAAGACTCTGCTTTGTCTTGGGGCTAACTGGTCAAGCTGTAGGAGCCAACCGTTAGTTTTTCAGCGCCGTCCCGAGTGACTAAAACTGTGTCTTCTATTCTGACTCCGCCGTAACCTGGAAGGTAGATTCCCGGCTCATCCGTTACCACGTTCCCAACTGCCAAGATGTCTTTGCTGTCAGGGCTCAAAACGGGCGCTTCATGAATTTCCAAGCCAACCCCGTGTCCCAAGTTGTGGACAAAGAAGTCGCCGAAACCAGCCGCTTCAATCGTTTGCCTTGCTGCCGCATCAACTACTTTGGCTTCAACGCCAGGTTTTATGGTTTCGAAGGCTTTTTGATGCGCCGCCTTGACTGCTTCATAGATTTTCTGCTGCTTCTCACTGGGCTTTCCCGCAGTAAATGTTCGGGTCATGTCTGAGCGGTAAAAGCCGACGGTTGCGCCTAAATCTACCACCACCAATTCTCCTTTGCGGATTGTTCGGCTTGAGCAGGAACCGTGCGGGTAGGCTGAGCTAGAACCTGACGCGGTGATTGTGTCGAAGCTTGTTCCATCTGACCCTTTTTTCCGCATGACGTATTCAACTTCAGCCGCCACTTCCTTCTCTTTCACTCCAGGGCGAATGAGCTCAGAAGCCACTTGCATGCCGTCAGACGCCAATTTGCATGCATCCCGAATCAATTTGATTTCCGTTTCGTCCTTGATGCTTCTTAGTTTAAGAACCAAGCTGCCTATGGACTCCAACTTTTGTTCTCCGCCGACTGCCTTGGCAAGGGCACGCCAACTCTCAATCGGCAACGCATCCACGGCGTATTTTTTGGCGGGTGCCTGCTTGGCGAATTTTTCCATCAGGTTCTCGCCTCGCTTCAGGAGTTCCACGGTTAAGCCTTTTGCTTCTGCCTTGGCTTGCTCGTAGTTGACTCCTCCCACGAAAAGCACGTTTTCCCCTTGTTCGGGAACTAGGAGCGCGGTTGCACCTGAAAAACCCGTGAAGTAGGTTAGGTTGGATGGGTTGAAGATTAAGAAGTTGCAGGTTAAGCCTTGCTTCGTTGCCGTTTGCCTTAAGGCTTCGGTTCGGTTCATCGTTTCGCCCTGCTTCAAGGAAGAGGCTGCTGGGTTGCTTTAAGTTTTCGCTCCCCCGTTGTTTCCAAATTGGCTTGTTGCAACATGTTGATTGCGGTTCGGGAGAAAAAATCTGTCGACCCAGCAGAAATCTGCCCATACCCGACAATGCTGCCTATGTGGCTTCATCATGGAAAGTCGCAACCCGCCCATTCCCGCCCATCCCGCAACATAGAACACGACCAGACCTGCAAGCGATTCAAGCTTAGAACCAAAAAAGCAACTTGAAACGCAAAAAGAAAAAGTCTCAACTTATTCCTACGGCAAAGTCGCAAAAAAAAAACAAGACAAAAACCAGCCTCGAAACAAAAAACAGGAAATGCCACCTTTTTTTGCGTTATGCATGCCAAAATAGGTCGTTTTAAGTCGTGAATTTTTAAACGGATTAGCCATTAACTTAATATACTTTTCAAATGCCTACCCTAATTAATTATCGAGGGGTAAAAGAGCATGTTTGCTTACGCAGGAAAAATTTTACATGTTAACCTCACAACAGGCGAGATAAGAAACGAGCCATTGTCAGAGCAGATGGCGAAGGATTACATCGGCGGCATAGGTTTAGGTATCCGATTGCTTTTTGACAACTCAAAGCCAGGAACCGATGCTTATGACCCTGAAAACCCAATAATCTATTTGACAGGTCCACTCAGCGGCACCATGGGACCAACAGGCGGAAACAGCTACGCCGTCGTGTCCAAATCACCAGCCACTGGCGGAATCGGCAACGCCGAAGCCCACGGCTTCTTTGGTCCAGACCTGAAACGTGCAGGATACGACGCCGTTGTTATCACAGGGAAAGCTCCAAAACTTTCTTACCTGTGGCTTGACGACGACAAAGTTGAAATCCGCAATGCTGAACACCTACAATACGCAACAGTAAACGAAACAGACCATAAAATCCGCGAAGAACTAGGCGACTTTTACATCAGAGTTTCAGCCATCGGCGAAGCAGGCGAGAAACTTTGCAGATTTGCCGCAATCATAAATGACGAGTTCCGCGCCATCGGAAGAAGCGGCATGGGCGGAGTCATGGGCTCAAAAAACCTCAAAGCAGTTGCCGTACGAGGAACACATGACGTTAACGTTGCAAACCTTGACGGCTTCAGAGAATTCGTTAAAATGATTTATGAACGCATGAAAGGTCCGTCAACCAAGAAATACAAAACCTTAGGCACACCCGAAAACGTTCTTGTCCTCAATTCACTCTCAGCCTTGGCAACGAGGAACTGGACCAACGCGACTTTTGAAGGAGCTGACAAAGTCAGCGGCGAATACTTCAACGAGCATTATGTCAAGAAAATCGTTGGCTGCGCAACTTGCGGCATGCGTTGCGACCACATCGGGGTTGTTCCAGAAGGACCATACAAAGGCTCAACTTCAAGGCTTGAGTTCGAGTGCCTCTGGAGCATGGGACCACTCTGCGGAGTCGACAGGTTAGACGCAATCATTGAGGCAATGCGCATCGTAAACGAGTACGGCATGGACGGCATATCCATCGGTGTCGTAGTCGCATTCGCAATGGACCTCTATGAACACGGCATAATCACAAAGGAACAAACTGACGGAATCGACCTCAAATTCGGCAACGCAGAAGCAATGATCGCCATGATACACAAAATTGGCAAACGCGAAGGCTGGCTGGGCAATATACTTGCTGAAGGTGTTGCAAAAGCCGCTGAATTAATCGGCGGAGACGCATACCAATACGCTTGCCACATCAAAGGCTTAGAGCTGCCAGGCTACGACCTGAGAACCCTAAAGACAGCGGCACTAGGATTCAGTGTCTCGTTCCGCGGAGCATGCCACCTCAGAAACGGCGCTTACTCACCTGACGTTAAAGGCAAAGTAAACCGCTTCAAGATTGAGAAAGGCAGAGGCAAAATGATCACTGAAGAAAGCTACATGTACAACATCATTGACTCACTCATCGTCTGCAAATTCAGCAGAGGCACATACTACGACGGATGGAAAGACCTAACCAACTACTACACGCTTGCAACAGGCATCCCCATCACACCTGAAGAAATGATTAAAGACGGCGACAGAATCGAAAACCTCGCAAGACTCTTCAACATACGCGAAGGCAAAGGCACACGAAAATACGACGATGTACCATACAAAATAAAGCATTTCCCAGTCCCAGACGAAGGACCAGCCAAAGGAGTCTGCGTAAACGACGAAGAAATGGCAGTCGGCTTAGACGATTATTACGCTTCAAGAGGATGGACAGTTGACGGCATCCCAACCGTCGAACGCCTACAACAAGTAGGGCTCGGCGACTTAGCGTACATTGCCGAAGACGCGATGAAAGCAGCTCAGGAAGCAAAGCCTCAGGGAGGCAACTAAAATGGTGCGACCACAAGACAGAAAATTCGTAACCGCTGACCCAGAGAAATGCATAGGCTGCTGTGTCTGCGAGTACGCTTGCAGCATGGTAAACGAGAAAACCTTCAACCCCACTAAATCACGAATACGCGCCATGAGAATGGGACCACTCATGAACATGGCAATAACATGCAGACACTGCGAAGATCCCGCGTGCGTAGCCGCTTGCCCAAGAGACGCGTTGAGCCAAGAAGACAACTCGGGAATAATCCGCGTTGACGAAAACGCATGCAACGGCTGCGGATGGTGCATCAGCGCATGCCAATTCGGCGCCATGAACATGCATCCCGAAAAGAAAATCGTCTTCACCTGCAACAGCTGCACGGACAACGACACAAAAGAGCCGCAGTGCGTCAAATGGTGCCCCGAAGAAGCATTAACCTACGTAACAGCCGAAACACTGGCACAGAAATACAGGCAGAAAGCAGTCAAGAACCTGTTCCAAGCGGCAGAAGCAGAAGCCAAATCAAAGTAAAAACGATTTAGAACCTTCATCACTTTCTTCTATATTTTAAGTTCTGCTTATTTTCAAGTTAACGTTTCTTTGTGACTTTTTTAGAAATATCTCTTGCAAAACGTTTTTTTCTTTGTTTCTCCAATATATTGGTGAGTGAAACGTTGCGTTTTCACTTCTGTTTTTAGGACAAAATGCGTAGAAGGGCTGAGAAGGCTCTGGTTCAATTCGCGATTTTAGTTGCAGAAATCGTGAAGGAAAGCTTTTGAATTTTTTTCTTTCTCCTTTACGGTCCAGAGCCTCAGCAAACCCAACTAAACCGCTTTTTCAGCAATAGTTCCCTTAGTGTAGGGTACGAATTCCCGGATTTGCTCAATCGACGTCTTGCCCGTTTTTTCCCGTTGTTCCTTTGGCAACTTCACCATTAGCGACCTAAGTATCTTCTGAAGAAGCTCCTTGCCCACGTAATCACCCGGCAACAAAACAACGTAGGCTTTGGTTTTTGCTTTCACCGCCTCCAACGGTCCGCCGATGAAGCTTGCTTCCTCATTAATGATTATGCCTACAGCAACTTTGAGTGGTACTCCTCTTATCCAGTTGCGTTTGCCCACGACTGCGAAGGCGCCGTGGGGGACAGATTCGCCTGAAGGGCCGCTTTTGCTAAGTTGATCAACTTTTACCCAGTAGACGTCGGCTGAACCCGCGTTTTCTCGCCAGGCACGGGAAAAAGACGCTGCGAACTCGGCGGCTTCACGGAGCGCTTGTTCACTTATGGTTTTTCCTTCGGCTTTAACAACTACGAAGGGGGCTCCTGAAACCTCAGCATGGAAAACCGCATCTTCCTGCGCAGCATACTTTTTCACGAGAACCTCGTTGCTGACTGTATCTTTGCCTGCAACCACCAAAAAGCCGTCGGAAGAAGTGAACCAGCGGAATTTCTCGTACCACTCCCTATTCTCCGTCTCCACTTTACGTTTAGCAAGCGCCTCCATAAGCGCCGCGGGCTTGAGACTTTTCAGCTCTTCAGCCGCCTTCAGTTCCCTCTCAATCTTAACTAGCTTCCTCTTGGAATCCTCTAGTGCCGATAGGGCACCTTGGGCTTTCTGCTTGGCTTTCTTTCCCCGTTCATAGTAGCCGTTGGCGTTCTCGAAAAGTGAATCCCGAAGGCTAAAACTGAACTGGAAGCTGTCCATGCAGAGGTTAAGCGCGAGGTTGCGTCCGTCAAACGATTGAATGTAGGCTTCAGGTACGCAGCCTGCTTTTTTAGCCGCTAATGCCTCCTCAATTACTACTTCCCAATCTTTGCCTGCTCGGTTTGCATTCACAAGCTTATCCTGAAACATTTGGAGTTCGTTAAAGTGTGCGTATATGGCGTCTCCGACTAATTTGTCCCGCTCCGCCTTTGCTTCGTCTTCACGGATGGATTTTTCTTGTTCCGCAACCATCCTTCTTAGCCGTTCCGCTTCCAGCTTCAACTTGTCAGCTTCAACGCTGGAAAACGCGTTCTCAGCCGTGGTTACACGAAGATAAAACTCGTCTAAGGCTTGATTAAAAGCGCCGTAGTCTTGAGTTTTGAAGCCCTCGTAACGTTTAAGCCTAAGCGGCACCACATCCAAAAAGTTCTCTTCTGCGTCAAGAATTATGCTTGGCTCCAAGGTGGCTGCCGCAATCTTTGAAAGCAAACCCTGAAGGGCATCAAAAACCGCCTTAACCTCGTCGTCCGACAGGTTTTTGCATAGCTTGGCTTTTTTGACGCCGACTCTAAGCAGCACTTCTTCCGCGTAAACTCCGCCGATGCCAAACATCCGCGCCATCGCCCTAACGACCTCGGTTTCTCCAGCGTTTTTCAGCGCATCCGCCATTTCGGGCAGAGAAACTTTGAAGGGGTTCTTGCCGCTTGGAGGAGGAACCACCAAAACTTCGTTACGCAAGATGTTGCGGTCACGCATACGCTTAAGGATCAGGGCTTGCCAAATCATGTTTGTGTCGTTTACCAAGATGAAGTTGCCTTCGCCGAAAAGCTCCACAACAAGCTTAAGCTCCCCCTCCTTGGTCCTGAAAGTCACCGAAACAATCCTTTCAAACTCATACTGGTCAATGCCCACTACCCATGCTCCACGCAAATACTTCCTCAAAGACATGCAGAAAGCAGGTGGAGCAGCTGGGCTTTCCTGAGCGTAAACCGTTGAATGTAACCTTCGTCCAGCTTCCATGACCAGGCGGATCGGCGGCAAGTTGGCTTTGTGAAGTTTGAAAACTAATGTTTTTTCGTCAAGCTGGTAGATGTTGTTCACTCTGGAATCGCCTATCAAGCGCTTCAATTCGCTGGTGACGGCAGCAAGGTCGAAGCTTGAGAATTCTTTTTTGCGCATGCCTGCATCATCATGTTGTTTTTCAGTAATTAACTTGTTTATGAAAAAAGCCTTTTTGCCTATGGGAATTGTTTGTGTCCTGCTTTTTCGAGGCAGAAACGATTTATACCTAGGCATGTTTTTTAAGTAAGAGTAAAATATACTTTGCGAAGGGTTACGTAAGACATGACGCCTATTGTGCAGCTTTACTGGATTCGAGTCGGGTTGGGGGTAGTTGCGGCGGTCATAAGTGCGGCGTTAGTTTTGTACCTGAATCTGCCTTTAAATGACCTGAGCAGCCTAATTGACGCCTTCACGATTGCCCTTCTAATTTACTTAGGATCTTTCTACCCGCTCAAAGCAATATACTCAAAGAAAATAGAGAAACAATCAAAAATCCTAAGCACAGCCGTAATAATGTACTTCTTCGCTTGGCTGCCGTTCTTCGTGCTGTTCTTCACACTATTCAAAATTTACTTTTAGTTTTCTTTTTTTAAAAAAAGAGTTATTCTTCTTTTTTCTGCAGGAAATTGGCGATTGTAGCTTGGCTTTTGTCGCTTCGAAGTGTTTCTATTTTTTCTTCTGCGTTTGCTTTTGCGTTTCCGTTCTGCGGAGCCGGGATGTCCATGCGTGTTAGGATGCGCATGCAGTCTGCCCATGCTGAGAAGTATCCGCGGTCGAAGTCTCCGTGTAAGCCGTTGCCCATGTGTTCAAGGAACTCTTTTCTGTAGTTGTGCAGGGCTACTTTGTCGCTGAGGTCGATTTTTGAGAGAAAAGCGTAGTCGTCGGTTGCGCTGTTTTTGCGTGCAAGGTAGATGCCGTAGAGTGCTCGGAAGTATCCTCTGTTCCAGTCGGTTTTCTGCATTTTCTGCTTTACCCTTTCCAACTCGCGTTCTGCTTCGCTGAATTGCCTGGCTACTATGAGTTGGAAGTACCGTGTTACTAAGGCTTGTGAAATCGGCATGTTTACCGTCCGCGGCTTTTAGTTGCTTTCTCCTCTTCAGAGACATCCTCTATTCCGTTCTCGGTTACTTTAAGTATTTCCTCTCCTTCAGGCAAATACGGACTTGAAACTAGCCTTGCAATCCGTATGGGTCCATGCGGGGCTTTTCGAAGGTAAATGCGTGTGTGGCTCGTGTGGCCCACGATGTTTCCGCCGATGGGGTGGATTGCGTCGCCGAAGAATTGGTCGGGTTTAGCCATCACTTGGTTAGTTACGACTGCGACGGCGTTGAATGCTCGGGCCAGCGCGATTAGTTTGTGCATGTGTTTGTTGAGTTTCTGCTGTCTTGAAGCCAGCATTTCTCTTCCGAGGTATTCGCTTCGGAAATGGGCTGTTAGGGAGTCAACTATGATTAGTTTAATGTTGTTTGCCTTGATTATTTCGTCGGCGTTTTCCAGAAGAAACATTTGATGGTCTGAAGTGTAGGCTTCAGCGTAAATGATGTTTTTGACCACTGTGTCAGGGTCTAAACCTAAAAACTTCGCCATCTGCACGATGCGTTCAAGCCTGAAGGTGTTTTCTGTGTCAACATAGAGGGCTGCGCCGTTGAGTCCGCCTCTCTCAGGAGGCAACTGAACGTTCACGCAGAGTTGATGGCACATCTGGCTTTTTCCGCTTCCATATTCGCCGTAAAACTCCGTTATCGTCTGAGTTTCTAATCCGCCGTCAACAACTTTGTCTAAGGCTTTGCTGCCTGTGGTTAGGCGGAGGACGTTTTTTCGCATTTTGGCAAGTTCGTCTGCACGGATAAATGAGACGCCGATGGCTGAGCGTGCGGCTTGTATGATTTGGAAGGCTTTTTTCTCGCTTACTCCAACTGGCTCCAGCTCTCGCGAAGTAGCCATAGCTAAGGATTCCACTTGGTGGTATCCGAGTTCTCGGAGTTTTTGCGCGGTTGCTGGTCCGACTCCTGGCAGGTCTTCTATGAACTCGTATTTCGGTTTGGTTTCTTCAGCCTGTTTCTCTTTGGTTTCTTCTTGTTCTTCGGCTTCTTGGTTTTGGTCGTCTTCATTTTCTTCAGACATTGCGTTTCACACTTTGCATCATGATATCCTTTGGGTATTTAAAACAACCGAAGAACAGGACAGGTTGCAGAGTGGAGAGGTGACTGAAAGTGAAGTTTCTTTTTTTTGCGAGTTAGTCAAGAAACCTTGACTAAAAAATACCCGTTTAGTCAAGAAACGTTGACTACAAAGCTTTTAACGGCAAAAAAAGGATTAGAGAACGGTGGAAAAATGAAGAAGCCTCTCATTGCGCTGCTGCTCTTCCTCTTGGCTACGGCATTAAGCGAAATGGTGGTTGCTAATGCCCTCCAAACATCCCACATCCCTGTCCTGCCGCAGCCAGCCTCCGTCACGAAACCTGTCTCTGTTGCAAAGGCTTCTTCTTTGCCGTCGCCGTTTATAGTTGCAGCCTGGATAGTTGGGTTAGTGGCTATTTTCGGTGCTCTCCTTTCTCTTTTCTTCCGGCGGCGACGTGCAAATCCACCTGACGGCAAAAGGGTGGGTGAGCGTTTTTGGGCTATCGACAGTTATGGCTGACGCTGGTTTGTATTTGTTTGCTTTAGGTTTTAGCTGGGTTTTATTCTTTGCATTGTTTGAGGTCGCGTAGTTCAGCTATTGACTTGTTTAGGATTGCTGTGTCTTGGAATGTTTTGACGGTGGATACTGGCAGGCAGACGACTACTTTGCCGAGAAATGGCCTTTTGAAGCCCAGCGACCGGGTTGCTTCATCAGTTAAAGCCACGTAGAAACTCGTTATCTGCCAACTGATTATGTCCACTTCAGCACTTTCTATTTCGCCTAGCAGAAAGGCGTCGGAGGTGAAAGCTTTTTTCCAGAAGAATCTTGTAATTTCAACCATAATAAAACCACTATGCTAATTTACGTACACCTATATTTGTTTGTCGGCAACGATTGCTTGCAGAAGCCTTTTTTACCTGCCAAAAACATAATCTTAAGTGGCGATTTTTTGTCTGATTCTCAGAACCAAGCTGTCAAGCTAACTCAACAGGAAGAACGGGTTATTGTGAATAAAGGCACCGAAGCGCCCTTCACAGGTAAATACTTCGCTTTTTGGGATAAAGGCACCTACGTCTGCAAACGCTGCCGCACGCCGCTTTACCGTTCAGAGCGCAAGTTTGAGGCGAACTGCGGGTGGCCAAGCTTCGATGAGGAAATCCCAGGCGCTGTCAAACGGAAGCCTGACCCTGACGGGGTTCGCACCGAGATTGAATGCGCTAACTGCGGAGCACACCTTGGACATGTGTTCACAGGCGAGCACTTCACTGAGAAAGACACTAGGCATTGCGTTAACAGCATCAGCATGGACTTTATCCCTGACAAGAAAGAGTAGCTGCCACTAAGAAAAAGCAGTGTGGATCCCATTTTTACTTTTGGTTTTTGTTGTAAATAGTAGACCCTCTCCCGTCGTCGGTCGGTTTTTGTCTAGGCTTGATTTGGGTTGATTTTTGGTTTTAGGCTGGGATTATTTGAGATGTTGACGTGTCGGGGCGGTGGGAAAAGAGGGTTTTCCGTTTAGGTTTTTGTAATATTACAAAAGTTTCGCCGCAGCCCATTTGGTGTTGTATCGGGGTTTTTGGGCGGTGCAATTTTTTAGAAGAGCTTAAAAGCAAACTCCGATAACATGCTGATAGAGACAAAAAAATGTTTACCTGCTTTAAGTTTCTCCAAACCGAGAGCCCGAACTTGCCTGAGCAGCCAGCCCCAAATACAAAACGCTCTCGACGCTTCAGAAAGAGATTCTATGTGCCATTAGCCGCCGTAATCGTGATCGTGGCAATCGTTGGTGCCTTGATGATTCCTCAAGGAGCCGCATCAATACCGCTAACCGTGAGCTACAACGTCGGCGAAAAAATGGTTTACAACACTAAGGACTCCATCGGCTATTCATTTGCAAACTCGTCTTTATCTAATTTTGGTCTTAATAATTCAACGATGGTTGGACAAGAAACCATGGATGTGTTAAGTTTCGACGGGCAATTCTATACTATAAACAACACCGTATCAATGACTGTAATGAACAGACCCCTCAGTGTTTCGATGCTTGAAAAAATGAACAATACAGGCTACTCCGCATTTATTTACACATTAGGAAACACCACCGAAGACATCCCTAACGGCTTATTCGATAAAACACAATTTACCCAACTCTTAAATCAGCCCGTCGTTAAAGTTGGCGATTCCGTCACCATTCCAGTATCCTCCTTAGGAAATTTCTCGACATCAAATATGCACGCCACAGGAGGTTTAACGCTGACGTTCAAGGGAATCCAAAGCCTCACCGTACCCGCTGGAACGTACAAAGTGTTCAGAGTAGACTTAACCAGCAACATGGCGACGACAATCAAGTTGGCAACATTTTCACAAAATGGGTTTAACTCTTATCCTCTGAAATACACAACTGAAACCACCTCATCCAGCATAACGGAACAGATGTACTTTGAATACGGCGCTATGAGGCAAATAGAAACGACAACTCATGGAACCTCTATTTTTGAATCCTCAACACAAAACTACACATCCACAATTACAGGCAGCTCCATCCTCAGCCAAGACATCAACCCATAAAAGCCATCATTCTCTTTTTTCTTGGCATATTCTTGAGAAGAGCAGCTTTTGGTAGAGGGAAACCTAACTACTAAATATTGCAGCCTCCAAGTTAATTGTGGACGCTTAAATTATGAGCAAAAAAGATTCATCTAATTTCATTGCCAAGGTCTCAAGCCTTGTGGATATGATTAGTTATCAGGAAGGCTCAGTTGTTAGCCGCACTTTAATCGACAAAAAAGCGGGGACAGTTACCCTTTTCGCGTTCGACCAAAACCAAGGCTTAAGCGAGCACACCGCACCCTACGACGCGTTAGTTTATGTCCTCGACGGCGAAGTCGAAGTCACAATATCAGGCAAGCCTCTGACGCTCAGGCAGGGAGAAATAACCCTGTTGCCCGCCAACCAACCCCACGCACTCGCAGCCAAAAACGATTCAAAATGCTCCTCACCATGATAAAATCCTAACCAAAACTGCCGCCCCACCTATCCCTAAAACAGTAATCACCAACCCGCTTCCTTTGCGGTGCCGTTGGCTCTTCAGCAGGGTACCCCAAAGCAATCAAAGCCTCAGGTTCAACATCTCTAGGAATCCCAAGCGTTTCTCGAATGGTTTCTTTGCAGAAACTCGGTGCACAGAACCAGCATGCCCCTAAACCCAAAGAATGAGCCGCCAACAACACGTTCTGCAACGCAGCCGCTAAGCTCTGTAACGCCAAATCCCTCTCCAGCATTTGCCTTTCAGCATCGGGAAGCATCGCCATGCCCTCCATAGAGAAACACGCAAGAACCAACGCAGGCGCCTCAGCGAACCGTTCAACCCGAAGCCTAACTGTCTCAGGCTCAACTTTAGCGTCGTCTTTAGCCATGTCTGTAGCCCAAGCCTTCGCCATAGCCTCCGCCAGCCGCCTCTTAACTAGCGGGTCAGATAAAACGATGAACCGCCACGGTTGAGCGTTATGCGCCGACGGAGCCCACCCAGCAGCCTCCAAAACCTCCCTGATTAGCTCATCTGAAACGGAGCGGGCTTGATACTTCCTGACACTGCGCCTCTCCCTAAGATCATCCAACAAAGGTGACATGAAAGATTGTATGTCGGCAACTCTTTTTATCTCTTAAGCAAAAAACATACAGCTTTGTTATTGATGCCTATGTTTCTTAACGTAGATGAGCAAAGTAGCCGCCGCTACGACGACTATTGCGGCTCCCGAAATAACAGCAACGGTTACGGTTGGAAAGGGTTCGGGCAGTGCAACAATGAAATTGATAGTTTGTGAGGAGCCGACGTTTCCGAATGTGTCGTTGGCGTAGACTATTATGTTATGCGAACCGTTAGATAGCCCAGTTATGGTTGTGTTTCCAGATAAGGTTATGTTTTGCTCTCCATCAAGGCTATAGCTTGTCCAATTAAAGGGCTTATTTACTGTGAAGAGTACGAGAACGCTGGACTCGTGATACGTTTGATTCATCGGTGACAAGAGCGTTATTTTGGGTGAAGTATGCTCTATTGCATAAGCAGGGTTGGGCGTTCCGTAACCGATTGGGGTGTATTGTTCGTTTACGTTTGTTGGGCCAAAACCACCAATCGCGTATAAGATATCGTTTGAAACTGCTAGCCCAAAATCAGTTCGCGGTGTGGGCATGGCTGCGGCTTTTGTCCAACTGTCATTCGCAGGGTTGTATACTTCGTTGACCTTGGAACCCATCACATAAACGTTTATTGGAGCATTAATGCCTGAAGTTTCCGCAGCAGCACCATCCTGTACATCGGTTTTCAAAGTTTTGTTGTTGACGTTAATCTGCAACAGGGTTGTAGGGTTACCGTTCTGATACCATGAATATAGGGGAAGTGCTGTTGTGTTGCTCCATGAATCAGTGGTTATATCATAAACCCAGCCAAAACCAATTCCCTTTACGAGAATCAGACCACCAACCGCTTCTGCCCCAAGGTACATATCTCCTATGGGCATAGGCGCAAGAGTTTGCCAAGAATTCGTAGCTATATCGTAGACCTCGTTGATTGAAGAGATGGCTGGTCCCCATAAATAATCAGCCGCCGGTTCTTGTTCCCAGCCAATTTGGGCCTCCAATGCAATAAATCTTGCCTTGGTAGGCAGCTATCGCAAAATAACTTCTTGCAACTGGCATAGGTGCCTTGTAAGTCCAGACACCTGTTGTAATATTGTATTCCTCATTGGTTCCCAAGAAGCCACCTGAGCCCGTACTTGAGGGGTACTCAGATGTTGCGCCGCCGATAGCATAAACTGCACCATTTACTGCTACAACGCCTAAACCGCCTCTTGCTTGATTCATCGGTGACAGTTTGGTCCATGAATTCCCTGCCGCAGAGTTCGCAGAAGCAGGGGTAGCCACAAGTATGCATGACGCTATGAATAGGATAGCGAGGGTTAGGGCGAGGGCTTTGCTCATGCTTTTCCCGTGAAGTACGATGCTGCCTATTGTGGATTAAAGGGTTTTTGTATAGGTTTCTGAACTAAGCGCGGAGAGGGTTAGTCAAGGTTTCTGGACAAACAACGCGCAGAGCACCGTTTGAGCGCGTTGGGTTCTGTTGGGGTCCAAATTGGCTTTTGGCGGTTGTCCCAGCCAGTTTTCTTATCGGTAAGTCGCCATTAACCTTAAAGTCGCGTGTGTGACTCGTAATGGGACGAGGGGAGTTGTGTGAGTAGTAATCGGGAAAATAGTTATCGAATAGACATAGGCGCGTTTGGCGCGATTTCTGTTGAGGCTCCAAGCAAAGAGGAATGTCTTGAACTCTTCAAAGAAGTTACAAGAACCAGAAAAGAATCAAAGATCGAGCAAGCAATCGTTTAGGGTTTGTTGGGCTCTAAAATAACTTTTAGGGATTGCCCTGCTTCAGCCATCAAACGGAAACCTTCCTGCGCCTCACTCAGCGGAAGCCTATTGCGTAATAATATCTTTTACGTCAAGCATTTTCGTGGTCAAACCGAAGCGTCTTCAAAAAAGCCGACGTTCTAAAACTTAGAGCTAAATAGGAATATTGGGTAAGTTCAGGCGGCTGCGGCGGTGATATGTATAAATGAAGAAAGCCCGGGTAGCTTTAGTCTGTGTTGCGGTGATGGTTTTGGCTATTGCAGTTTATTTTCTTGAGCCCCAGGTTTGGTATCGGCAAGCGACAATTTACCGTTACGAACAGCAGAATGGAAACTGGGCTACCTTCGATTATCTGACCAACTCGACGTCAAACGGAGTCTTCACCGACGTCTACTGCCAAAACAGGGGCGCATTCAACTGCAAATTCGATTTGGTGGTTCAGTTGACAGGCGCAACCTTCATCCAAAACAGCTCAAATCCTCAAATAAGCCTGCAAAAAGCTGTGCTGCCAGTTAATCTCCGCAGCGGGCAAACACACGACACTCGCCTGTACTTTTCAATCGACCAAAACGTCACAATCTTCAATATATCAATCGATGTGAAGCCAAATCAACTGTTCATGCGTTCAACCAACAGCATGTGGGATGGCCAGAACCCTCTGCCCTACTTTGAATCACCCTACGGGTTTGAAGCAGACCCTTACTAATTACAGAGGTAAAAAAGCCATTTGGCAATCTTATGGCTTGTTGGGTTGCAGTATGACTTTTAGTGAATTGCCTGCCTCAGCCATTAGTCGGAAGCCTTCTTGTGCTTCGGTGAGTGGCAGCTTGTGGGTTATCATGTCTTTGATGTTGAGCTGTTTTGTCGCCAAAACTTTGAGTGAGTCTTCGAGGTCGTTGGGTGCGGCGCCGTAGCTGGTCTGCATCTTGATTTCGTTTCTCCAGAACTGGTTAATCGGCACGGGCAGCTTCACGGAGGGGTCGGGTACGGCAAAGAAGAGGATGGTGCCGCCGTTGTCCACGCATTCCATGGCTGACAGCGCCGCGGAGGTGGCGCCTGTGCAGACGATTACTTGGTCGGCTAATCTTCCGTCGTTGGCTTCTTTGAGTTGGGCTGGCAAGTTGTCTTTGGCGTTTAGGGCGTGGGTTGCGCCGAATTTTTTGGCAAGCTCCAGCCGATAAGGGTTAATGTCGGCGACGACGATGTTTTTTAAGCCTTTGAACTTGGCAAGCTGCGCATGCAGGATTCCTGCGATGCCGCTGCCGATAATCAGCACCGTATCGTCTTTTTTCAAGTCAGCCAAGCGTTGGCCTCGTGAAACACAAGCCAGAGGCTCGATGAAGGTGCCTTCTTCATAGGACATGTCGTCGGGCAGCTTGTAGATGCCGAAGTCAATGTTGATTTTTGGAACGCGGATGTACTGGGAGAAGCCGCCGGGGTAATAGTTGGTTGTGTGTAGGGTGTGGCAAGCCGTGTTGAAGCCTCTTTTGCAGTAACGGCACTTGTTGCATGGTACGTGATGTGAAACGAAAACTCGGTCGCCCACCTTGAGGCTTCGGACTTTGCCGCCGACTTTGTCGATGACGCCTGTTGCCTCATGACCCAAAACAAGCGGAGCCTTAGGCACACGGTACCACTCGATTACGTCGCTGCCGCAGATGCCGCTTGCCATAACTTTAAGCAACGCCTCATCCTCGCCGATTTGGGGAATCGGCACGTCTTGGATGCGGACATCATGGTTATTGTAGTAGACGGCGGTCAGCACGGTTTTCACCGAAAAAGAGTTGTGCTGGTTAGGCTTTGCCAGCTTTTACTTGGTTGTAGAGGTCCATTGCTTCCTGCGGAGTGTAGCCGTCGTGGACAACTGCCCTCAACCCCCGTATGGCTGCGACTGGACACTCGGTTTGCCAAACGTTCCTGCCTAGGTTGACGCCGATTGCGCCTGCCTGCATGCCCGCGTAAACGAAGTCGAAAGTTTCCTTCTGGGTTTCAGTTTTGGGTCCGCCTGCCATAACCACTGGCACTGGGCATCCCTCGACAACCTTGTGGAAATTCTCGCAGTAGTAGGTTTTGACGACGCGTGCGCCGATTTCCGCGGAAATTCTGGCTGCAAGCGCTAAGTAGCGTGCTTCGCGTTTTTCAAGTTCTTTCCCAACTGCGGAAACTGCCATAACTGGGATTCCGTAGTCTTCGCATTCGTCGACGAGTTTTGCCAGGTTGCTTAGGCTTTTGTTTTCGTATTTGCTGCCGACGAACACTGACATCGAGACGGCGGAAGCGTTCAGCCGAAGGATTTCCTGCATGGATGTGACGATGCTTTCATTAGCTAAATCTTCGCCGACAACGGAGACCGCGCCTGAAACACGCATGATGATGGGTTTCTCGATTGCGGGGTCAACGCAGTTGCGCAGGATGCCGCGGGTTAACATTAGGGCGTCTGCGTACTGGTAAATCGGTTTGATTGTTTCGCCTGGCTTCTCAAGGCAATGGGTTGGTCCTTGGAAGTAGCCGTGGTCAACGGGTAAAAAGAGTGCTTTTCCGTCTTTCTGGATAAGTCGGCTTAACCTGTTTTTCATACCCCACTCCATAATGATTTCTCCGAATGGACTTCTTTACTCTAAGGAATAAATAACCTTTTCCCGCAAGAACCCTACTGCTCTCGGTCGCTTGCCCCTTTAGAATCACGTAGATTTTCAGTTGAATTAAATTTTGTCTTTATGGCGACTTAATCTTTCTTGAAGGATTCTTTCCCTCTCTCTTTTTTCAAGCCCAGACAGCAGAGCCATCGCCGCAACGGCAGGCAACCGCCCAACTTTTCTCAGCAATTTCATAATGAAGCCTTCCCCTTTGCTCCAAACAAACCTGATGTTACGCGGTATTAAGCAGTATTTCGATACCTGAAATATTCCAGTTTCAACTAAGAGTTGCTTTTTAGAAGATAGTAATCTGGGTTTTCATTTCGAAATAACCTATAAAAAACCTAAAAGCGGTCATCGCTGCCCGTCGGTTTCTTCATGCACTTATATTGACTCGAGCTGCGGTTTTCTTTCGTTTTATCACGATTGTTGCTGCGGCTGCCGCTGAAGCTGCAATGACGGATGCCGTGACGGCAAAGAAGAGCGCATTCGATGCGGGTCGAGGCTGAGGGTTTGATGCGGCGGCTGGCGTCGTTTGGTTGGCTGTGGCTATTGGTGTCGGAGGGGCGGATGTCGGGGCCGATGTAGGGTTTTCATTGGGCTGCGGTAGCGGAACGTAGGTTGGCAGGGTGTCTGGTGGCATGTAAGCGTTTGCTGTGGATGCGTCGTCTGGGTACCCTTGGTTTTCTGTTGTGCCCAGGAAGTTGTAGTTTACGAGTTGGATTTGGGTGAGGTCACTTATCCATTTGTAGCCCCAGTTGAGCGGCACAACAAGTTGCAGTCCGCTTATTGGGTTGCTGTTGAATTGGTAAGCGACTATGATGTCGCTGTCTTGCGTCACCAACTGGACGGTTAAGTCTGTGCTGTAGCCGTCGGTTGCGAAGAACGCTATTTTGAGGGCGTCTGAGGAAACGTTTGCTTGCTGTAGCAGGTAATTGAGTGGGACGCCTGTCCAGTTACCTTTTTGTATGGGGCTGGTGGCTGAAGCTACGCAGAATAGTTGGGCGTATTCGGTGGTTTTGGGCATGGCTTGGATGTCGGTGAGGGTTAGGGTGAGGGGGTTTGCGACGAGTCCTGTGATCGTTAGTTGTCCTGTTTGGTTGGAGGTTTGGGCGTTTGCTGTGGGTAGTTTTGCTCCGTAGGTTATGAGGGCTAAAGTGGTGAGAATCATTATTGTGATGGTGAAGGTTTTTTTGTTCATTAAATAACCGCGTGGTGCATTCAGTATATGACACGTGGAATATTTAAGCAGCTAGCAAAAAACAGTTGAGTCACCATCAACCAACTCAGCAATTGACTCACACTGGACCTGCCACTCTTCATTTTGAACACGGCTTCAAAATCAAATAGCCATGCTCAATGAGCCAGTGATGAAACTGCCAAGTCGTATACAAGCAGCCACTACTGCACCTATGCCTTGTCTGCTCGTAAGCAGGCGAACCCTCTGAAAGCGCGTTAAGCTCCATCTGAACAGGGCACTTCACGTCCTTGCAGAATTCCCTCCGCTTATACTCTGCGAACCCTTCAACAGTCATTTTCCATCGAAGCCTAACTCGGCTTTAAGCCTAATAAGCCTTGTTTTGAGCATGCTTTTAAGGTGGGTTTTCGATTTGTTGCTGTATGCCTAAGCTTTACCTTTTAGGCGGAGAAAACATCGTTAAGCGAAGTGCGGTGGAAGTGAATGAGAGGGCTTTCCAGGAGGCAAAAGAGCCTCGGTTCGTGGTTGTTTTCTCTTGGGCGAAAGCGTCGTTTGACAGGAAATATGAGAAAAGAAAGATGCTCACGGATTACTTCATCAGCCTCGGCGCAGGCTCCGTGGATTTTGTCGAATATTCCGACCCCAGCGAAGTGATTGCCCAAAAAATAGCTTCGTCAAACCTGATTTACCTAACAGGCGGTTACGTTAACGCGTTGGTTGAGCGCCTCGTAAAGAGGCATGTTGACTCGCTGCTTCGACATTATCCCGGAGTCATAGTCGGCAGAAGCGCTGGCGCCTTGGCTCTCTGCAAAAAATGCCTAATAACCTGCCACAGCAGCCAAAAAGTCAAGTTAGTCGAAGGCCTCGGCTTAGCCAACCTCACCTTGAAAGCTCACTACAAACCCCAAAAAGACCCCGCGCTGCTGCGTCTGTCGAAGGGAGAAAAAATCTATGCGGTTCCCTCACGGTCAGCAATCATTTACTCCGAGGGAGTCTGCTCCGTAATCGGGGAAGCTTACCTTTTTGAGGACGGCCAAAAAACACGGGTTGTAACTTTCTGAGTTCCCGTCATGAGTTGGGTTAAAACTTAAAAGTGAACCCGACTAACGTTTGTCAGGAAGCGTTGGCCTCAATGTCGGTTCCCTCATACAATTTGGCTGATGGTTTTGAAGCGTCATACAGTGTTTCTCAGGATGGAAACACAACGGTTGCCGTGAGATGCCGCAAACCCCTCAAATTCCGAGAAATCTACGTTGGAACAGGCAGCTTGGCGTTCCGCTGGGTTTCCAGTGGCAAAAGCAGGTCATGGGAGTTTACTCCTTCGCTTGTGGATCCAACGCCTGCTCCGCACTCAGAAACCTTAGCGGACGACGGAGTAACCCAGATAGTCACCGTGAACTTAGGCGGCAAGATGTTTCCCGCTTCGGGGCTAGTCGACGTGAACGTGGACGGCGAAATCGTTGCGCCCGCAATCCACTTCGACATGCCGCATGCGTATGACCTCTGGGTTTTTCTTCTGCGTTCCCCGTGGTTTCCCCTCAAGATAGCTGTTGAAAAATCGTCGCTTAACATAGCACATAATATGGCTCAAGCTGCGGCCCAAGTTGACAGCGTCAGCGTGGACGTGGGCGACGAGCAGATGCTCCGCGGGGAACTGTCAGTTCACGGCGAAGGCTTCACCCGAGTCAGGCTTACAATGCATAGAAGCACAGCAAACGCGTCTCTCGAAGAGCAACTCTGCGAAGTCGCCGACGGCATGCAGCAGTTCACGTGGAAGCCAGTTACAAGCCGCTTTGACCTCATGCTGGTAACGACTTCGCAGGGAATGTATACGCGTTTGTGGATTTCTTGAAGTACATGGGGGCGGCGATTGTGCCAGGCAGCTTTTTTGATCGTCCCTCGCTTCAAAGCCCTTTTTTGCTTTCTGACGGCTTAAACATGACTTACCGTCTGCGGCTAATTGGGGATAAGCATATTTTGGGGCATGAAAAAGACGAAACAGCGGTTACGCTTAAGCCTTAAGCGGCGGCGCCGTTTTGTTTGCGGTACTTTGCTGCTAAAATTATTCCTACCAAAACAAGAATCAGGAGTAATGCGCCGAAGAAAGCGAGGGGAATCCCTGAAGGCAGGTTGGTTCTGCAGAACGTTGGTGGTGGGTATGCCTGCCTAGGTAAGCTGCTAGGAAGATGATTACGAAGACCGCGCCTACTCCCTCGATGGAGAACAATAATGTGGTTAATTTCTTGTCGGCTAAAGTCATTTTAGAGCCTTCTTTGAAGTGCTAAATAATTAATGTTGGTTTGTATTTAACGTTAACCTTTGCCGCGTCAAGTTGGCAAGCCATAGCATTCCCGACGCAGCGGTCTAGCCGCAAATGTAATATAGTTTGGGAACCGAGTTTTCTTGCGTTGCGGGTTAAGTATGGCTTCACAAAAATTCTACACTCCACTGAAAGCAGGTTTGTTCATAGTTGTGTTATCTTATTTTCTGTTTGCGCTGCATGACACCTTCACGCTTCAGTGGTTCGGCGAATGGAACCGCATATACCCCGGGCACTTCCTATTCGAAGTCTTCGCTGAAGACCTCATCGGATTCGTCGGAACCGTTTCCAGATTCGCCGCCGGAATCGTAGCCATTTGCCGTAATCATCTATTACTTCGCCAAAAAAGGCATCTCCAAACCCGCTGCCTTCAACGCGGCGAGGTTAGTTCTTGATCTTTGAAGCAATCTATTGGCTGCTGGCGTTTATTCCAACAGCGTACTTTTCAGTTAAAGACATGTTCTTCACCAAAATGTACAGCCATTTTTCCACAATGGCTTTCTTGCATTCCTTCGCAATTGGTACTTTACCCGTTTTGGTTGAATCTATAGTCACCCCCATCGTCCTGTTTATTTTCGCTTACAAACTGAACCCGAACAAACCTCTAAAGAGCCCGATAAGGTGGGGGCTGATTACGGGGACGTTTTATGTTTTCTTGTTTTGGCTACTTAACACAACCATTTGGGTCTCGGTTATAGACGAGCGTTTAAAAGGAATACCTTACCTGACCGCCAACCCCCAATACCTCGTTAGTTTCGTCTTAAGCGCAATTGGGCTGCTGCTTCTGGGAATTTACGCTGCAGGCTTCACTTGGAAATCGAGACGGGCGGAAACTCTGCAGCAGCTAAGCCTCAAAACAGTCGGCGTCATTATCCTGGCTCTTGGTATCTATTTCCTCTGGAACTACTTGACATGGATTTTCTTCGGGGGGCTGGAACGATTGGTACGCATGGTTCCTCGGGCACAACGAAGACCTTTGGGCGCTGTCGCTTCCGCTGCTTGGGTTGCCTCTGCTGTTCGCCGCTAGACCTCAGAAAAAAGAAGCCGCCGCTTAGGTCCGTTTTGGGCAACTTTTTTTAAACAGTTAAGCAGCATACAGTCTGATTTGCCATGCGTAGATGTGCTTTCCTTGCAGTTGCTCTTGTCCTGTTGGCGGTCAGCCCGCTGCTGGCGTTCAGCGTTTGCCCAGAGCAATGTAGTCGGCGTCAAAGCGGGTGACTGGATAAAATATGACGTGCGTGAAGTGGGCAGCTTCATCGACCCTGAATACAACATCACCTGGGCGAGAATGGACATTGTAGCAGTGCAGAACGACGTTATAACAGTCAACGTTTTAACCCAATACGGCAACGGAACCCTGCTTCCCGAAAACGACATACACCTCAACGTGACAGCTGGCAAAATCGGCGACGGCTTCTTCGTGCCTATTAACCTTAAACCCGGCGACCGATACTCCACCCAGTACGAGGGCATCATAAACATGACCAGCCTTGCTCATACCCAAGCAGGAGGAGCAAGCCGCATGGTTCTGGTCGGTGTGGCAAGCGTGAACGTCTATCAGAACGTTTACAACTGGGACAAGCAGACAGGCATCATGGTTTCGGCGACGTCAAATTTGCCTGGCTGCATAATGTACACCACCACAAAATCAACCAACCTTTGGGCACCCCAGATTCTGGGCTTAAACCAAACCGTGTTCATCGCAGTTTTGCTTTCGATAGTCGGGGTCGTGGCAGTTTTGGCGGGTGTTGCGTTGCTTTTTGTTCTGCGCAGGAAAAAGGTTTCCGCTGCTAAAAGTTGAACAGTTTCCGTTCGTTATCATTCTTGGGCAAGACGAATTGAAATACATCACAAAGTTACGTAATTGCCTTCACAACGTAAGCCTATTCTTCATCAGTGAACTTTGTTAGAAGTTGTATGAGCTCTTCTTGTTCGTTGGGGGTTAGTTGTGTCATGTGTTTTTCGATGTAGCTGTATAATTGTTTTTCTTGTGATTGCAGCCATTTTTCTCCTTTTGCGGTGGGAACAACGTAGGTGTTTCTTCGGTTTTCTGGCTCCTTAACCCGTTTAACGTATTCTTTCTTCTCTAAAGTGTCCACGTAGCCGGAGGCTGTGCTTTTTTTTATGCCGTAGAGGCGGGAGATGTCGGTTACCTGCAGTTTTTTTAGGTGGGCGTTGTAGAGGATTGAGGTGGCGACTGGTGATAGTTCGCTTTTTCTCCCTTTTTGGAGGCCGAGGATGTTGCTTATTGTTTGGTGGATTAGTGTTAGCATGCGTTGCAGGTCGTTTTCTTTTTGCTGCATGGTGGCTAGTTTGTTTTTGGGTTATAAAAGGTGTGTGGATGGTTAGGGTATGCTAAATATTTATTAATATAGTTAGCATATGCTAACTATCGGCGAATCTGAATGAAAAATCAACTACTCTTACTAAGAATAAGCTATTGGTTAGGCGCTATAATCGATGGCTTGGTGGCAGTACAACTACTCCTGCCTAAGTTCTGGGCATCCTTCGACGGATTAACAGGTTACACAGCATCGACAACGGTTGACTTTGGCCTTGGCATTGCGAGTGCATTAATGTTTGGCTGGACATTCTTGCTGATATGGGCAGACAGAAAACCCCTCGAAAGAAAAGGCGTCCTGCTGTTAACCGTGGTCCCAGTAATTGTAGGTCTCGCGTTGAATAACGTGTTAGCTGTTACGTCAGGGTTAAGACCGCTCCAATCCGTGGTCCCTGAGCTTGGTCTCCAAACAGGACTTGCCGTTTTGTTTATCTTCAGCTACCTTAACGCTCGACATGCAGCTGAGTAATGCCAAAGCTTATAGGTAGCTTGCTTAATAGCCAACAATAGAAGGAAACTTGTTGAAACATAAAGGAAAGATTCTTCGAGTCTCCATCTTAGGCTTCATTTGTTTACTGCTTTTCTTGCTTGCTGCAGGCTGCTTCCAAGGCGCCACGGCTGCCGCGTCATCTCAGCCCACGGCTTCAGCAAGCGGACCCGTCATCATAGCTAACTTTAACGTGCCAGTTGACCCAGGCGCATCCACTTTTATGGCGCGTGTCGTCTCAACCGCGCAGGGTCAGCATGCAGCCGCCATAGTTATCGAGATGAATACGCCTGGCGGGCTTGTCAGCGATATGCAATCGATTGTTGACTCCATAAAGGCGGCGAATTCAAGTGGCATTCCAACTTACACTTTCATTGTGCCTGACGGTTTTGGCGCCTCCGCTGGCAGCTACATAGCTATGGCTTGTAACAGGATTCTTATGGCTCCGGGTTCGGCTATTGGTCCCAGCACACCTATCGTCGTGGGCGGCACAGCTTTAGAGCAAAATCACACCCAAGCTTTTTTCCTCAGTTACATGCAAGCCCTGGCGTCGGAGTGGGGACGCAACACCACCGCCGTTTATTACATGGTTCAATCTGACGAGGCGTTTTCAGCGACTCAAGCAGTCGAATACCACGTAGCTGACGGAACAGCAAATTCATTGGCTGACGCAATCAATCAGCTTGGCTTGTCTGGGAACCCTCAGACCACACTTGGTGAAAACTTTTACGAGCAGCTACTCAGCGCGTTGAGCAACACCCTTTTGGACGGCATCCTCTTCCTTATCGGAATCGTCGCAATCGTGATTGACTTCTTCCACCCCACCATCATCCTCACAGTGCTGGGCGTCATCGCTATAGTTGCGGGTTTAGTTGGGGCAGAAGTGGTCGGCGCCTCACTGCTGGGAATTATCATATTAATTGTGGCTGCGGCGCTTATTGTTTTGGAGTTGAAGCTTGGGCATGGCTTTGCACTTATGGCAGGCGTCGTTCTTGGCGCCATCGGAATCTACTTCCTCTCGTTCAACCTTCAGTATTCGCCTTCGCCCATAGGTAACTTGGCGATTCTTGAGCTTAGCTTGCTCGTTGTGTTCGGGGTGCTCGCGGGCTTATACGTCAGATGGGTTATCGGTCCGATAAGGCGACAAAGCAAACTCACAGGCGCCGAAGCTTTGATAGGCAAAACAGGCGTCGCCATCAAGCGACCTCAAACCCAAAGGCGAAGTCAGGGTCGCAGGGGAAATCTGGCGTGCAGAATCGTTGTCAGGGGACATCGTGAAGGGCGAGCGGGTCACCGTTAAGGCAATGAAGGGACTCACCGTAACCGTTGAGAAAGCTCAAGAAGCCGCAAGCCAAACGCCGCCAAACACGGAAACAGCAGCAAAATAGCCCAGAGTTGCGCTCGTTCCTCAAAGTTCGGATAGCCTAATATATCCTGCCCTCAGGTATAATTTTCTTTATTGATGCCGATGAAAAAGCACGTTTGGATGCTGCTTGTTCTCGTTTCCGCCGTTCTTGTCCTATCATGCTTCACGTCGGCAAACTCAAATGCAGCCATCCAGCTCCAGGCAGCGACTCTTGGCCGATGTTTCTTCATGACACAAGCCACAGCGGCACGGCAACGGCAGAAGGCTCAGCGAACTCCGCCAAGCTCCTTTGGAACGCCACTGTGATGGATGCTGTTGTGTCTTCCCCCGCGGTGGCGGACGGCAACGTCTTCGTAGGCTGCAACGACGGCGCCATCTACTGCCTCAACGCCTCCAGCGGCAAACTGAATTGGTTCTTCTACCAAAACAAAACTCAAATCCAATCTTCCCCCGCCGTCTAGCGATGGGCGCGTCTACGTGGGCTGCAACAACGGAAACCTGTACGCCTTAAACGAAAGCAACGGCGATGAACTTTGGAATTTCACCACCGGCGGCTGGGTTGGCTCATCTCCCGCGGTTGCCGACGGCGCAGTCTACTTTGGCTCGCGAGACGGGAACCTCTACGCTTTGAACGCTGTGAACGGCGCAAAGATTTGGAGTTACCAAACTGGCAACGAGGTTGAATCGTCTCCAGCGGTTTCAGACGGCGTAGTTTATGTTTCATCTGACAACTTTTACGTCTTCGCAGTCAACGCGTCCACGGGAAAAATGCTGTGGCAAACCCCACTGGAAGCACCATTTCTTCGCCCAGCCAATGCAACGGCTACCTCTACGTTGGTTCATACGACGGCAACGTTTGCTGTTTGAATGTTTCACGGGAGACCCAAATCTGGACATACCAGACTCCGGACACCGTCGTTTCTTCGCCCGCCGTCGGCTTACGGCTGCGTCTACTTTGGCTCGGAAGACAACAACGTCTACTGCCTTAATGCCTCGACTGGCGCAAGAGTTTGGCAGAGCCCAACTGGGTACTGGGTTACTTCTTCCCCAGCGGTGGCAGACGGCAACGTGTACGTGGGCTCCGAAGACGACAGCATCTACTGCCTCAACGCTGCCACAGGAGCCAAAGAATGGATTTACCAAACAGGAAGCTACGTGGAATCTTCCCCAGCCATAGTAAACAACATGCTTTACGTAGGCTCCGACGACGACCACATCTACGCCCTAACCCTAACCAACACAACCATCAAACGCTGCCCACGCAATCCACAACCTCTTTGAAATCGGCAACAATTATCCTTGATGCAGGCGCGTGCTTCAGTCGGCGCGTTGATTGTTTTCGGTGGCTTCCTTTTTGTCCGCTCAACAAGACGCGAAAAACAAGACGCAAAAGCCACAAGATACTTCAGGCAAAAACACGTCTTGGCTGTCAAGGCACGTTGATGCGGTCTGCGTTTTGGTGATTCTGGCTTTTTCAACGATGTTTTTCGTTAATTTGGGAAGTGGGCATCTTGTAGCGGCTGATGAGCAAACGTATTCCCAATGGACTTTTCACATGATTAAAACGGGGGACTACTTTACGCCTTGGGCTTACGGCAGCCTGTTCTGGCTTGGCAAGCCGCCGCTTACCATGTGGCTAATGTCTCTGTCCTACCAAATCTTCGGAGTCACCAATTTCGCCGCAAGAATCTGGAGCGCAATATTCGGCGCCTTATCCCTTGGTAGTCATCTACTATTTGGGAAAGAAACTCTACAACCCCTACGTCGGCTTGCTCTCAGCTCTCATCTTAGGCTCATTCGCAACCTTTTACGTTTATGCGCGGCTCGCCATGACGGATGTCCCGCTGGTCTTCTTCATCTTGGGCAGCATCTACTTCTTTGTCTTAAGCGAAAAAACAGAAAACCACGTATCCGATACGCCGCTCTAAGCGGCTTGTTCTTCGGGTTGGCGTTGATGACAAAGCAGATTGAGGCTCTGCTGGTTCTGATAATCATGTTTTTGTACCTTGTTGGCGACAAGGAAAAGCCTCCGGTTTCTGGTCACAAAAAGCTTCACCCTTTTCTGGGGAGTTGGGCTTCTGATTTTTTCTCCGTGGCTCATCTACATGGCTGCCCGTTTCGGGTCGCAGTTCTGGCAGTGGTACTTCGGTTACGACATCGTTTCGCGTTCTGTCGGCGTCGGTTGAGAATCACGTTGGAAGCTACCTCTACTACTTCAACTACCTCGCCCACAACGAAAACCATATTACCTGATTCATGCTGCCTTTCGCGGCTGCCCTGTGCCTTTTCAACGCGGTTTGAAACGCGTCAAAGGAGGACACGTTGATTTTGCTGTGGATGGCGATTGTGCTGTTGGTTTTCACGCTTGCGCAGACAAAGCTTGACTGGTACATTATGCCTGTTTTTCCCAGCCTTCGCCATCGCCATAAGCAGCCTAATATATCAAGTCGGCAAAAAAACCTACCAGCTTGTAAAGAAAGCGGTTCCGCAATTATCGTAAGCTAGCACGAAGTGGCTAAAGGCTTCAGGGTTTCCGATTGTACAGCACGTCGCCAATTCAAGCATGGATAGGGCTGCAATCGAATAAAGCGGGATCCAATCGTACAGGTACATATGCGACACCGTTGCGCGTTAAGCTCCGTCGACAAAAACGAGAAGCCCACTCCATTGTAGAAGAAGAACGGCAGATTTGTGGCAGCTAGAAAAACAGCGGACCCGCCGACGAATTTCCACAGCGAACCCCTATTATACCACAGCAACAGCGGCAACGCAACCAGCGCCACCCGCGGGTCAAACACGCCGAAAGCGAAAAGCAAAGCTGACAGCCATGGCTTTTTGGCGAACCCAAAGTAAATGGCGCCGACCAGAAGGACCGTTTGGAGTATGTGAGCGTTGGCTAGGAGGTATCCGCAGTAGTAGCTTGGCGAGAAGGTTTGGACATGGAGGCTTAGCATGCGGTAATGGAAGAAACCCGGTGATGGAGTAGCTTGCTGAGGGCGCTATGAGAATGGGGTCAACGAGCACTATTACGGCGGCTGCGACGCCTGCAAAGAGGTTTTTGTCTTTAATTAGCTTGTAGACGAAGAAAGCCAAGGGCAAAATCAAGAGGAATTGCACTATGTCAAAGGCGTTAAGCGCGTTCTGATAGCCCAAAGCGAGGAAAGGCGATAAAAGAATCAAGAAAGACGGCGCATACTTGAAGGGTTGCGGTTGCCCCTGAATCTGGTAGTCGCCGGGCTGCACGTTGGCGGAGTAGATTTGGGTTGGGTTATGAACTAGGCGCCATTCTCCCATGTAGTAGGCTGAAAAGTCCCGCGCCAAATTGGCTGATTCCGGCTTGAAAGTTTGGGGGTAAGCGTAGGCGAAGATGCTGAAGTTCAGAAAAACCAGTAAAGCAATAACCAAAATAATAGCCGTCTTTTTGGATAACACGAGCTTCATTGGCTTCCCCATGGGTAGGAGCGACGACTTTGTTTAACTTGTGATTTATTCTTTGCGGTAAATTCCCCAAACCCCAATAAACCCCCAAAAAAGGCAGCGCGGCGGCTTTTGGTCGCTTGACAGAAAACCTTTAATTTCAGAAAATTTCTGTTCCCTCTAAACATTCAAGGAGAAAAATCTGAAATGTCAACTTCACAAGAATCAACCACTCTGCCAAAAGGTCCCAGCGAAGAGCAGACTGCGCGATTGAAAAGGGCGGTGAGGCGAGCTGAAATTCTCGGCTACGCAGCAGCGGGGCTCGGATTAACGCTTCTCGCTGTCATAATATTGATTTCGCTACTGTAAACCCGAAGCAAAAAATCTTTGAGGAGGGCAGAAAAAATGGATGATGCCATTGAACAAACAATCAAAAGAGTTGAGCGGTTAACTAGAATCCTTGCAGGTGTCGTTGTCGTGGAGATTGTAGTATTGATACTTTTCATTTAGGTTCAAAACTTTCTTCAGTTCTTTTTTGGGAGCGTCGTTGACTTCAAGCAGGCAAGCAAAAGATATAGGCGACAACCAATAATACGCTATGTGATGAAAAATGGTTTTTGAAAAAGTTGCTGAAACAGGGGAAATATCTCCTGGACAAACTAAACTTGTCAAACTTGGCGCTGAAGACGTTTTGCTCGCAAACGTAAACGGCGTATTCTACGCTGTCGGAAATGTCTGCACCCACGAAGGCGGAAAACTTTCACAGGGAACCCTGCAGGGAACCACAATTACCTGCCCCAGACACAAGGCACAGTTTGACGTAACAACGGGCAAAGTGGTTTCTGCCCCAAAAATACTTTTCATGCACCCCAAAATCAACAACGAACCCGCTTACGCAGTCAAAGTTGAAGGCACAGCCATCCTGCTCGAACACAAATAACGCCACCCAAAAAATAACCGTGTGGCTTTTAGCTAAAACGCGGTCGATCTGGTTAAGTTCAGAGTAGCCCGGGAGAGATTCGAACTCTCGTCAGGGGGTCCAAAGCCCTCTATGCTTGACCACTACACCACCGGGCTGCCGATGCATTTTTGTTTGATGCTAACGTGTAAGGACAGTTTTTTCCTAATAAGCGTTCTTGCAATTCCCCCAAATACCTGCATCGAACCAGCCAAATAGATTGCTGTTAAATCTATAATATACCGCTAAATCTTGAAGCCCATGTAAACTTTAGGGTCAAACCGAAAGGACCTGAAGTTTTGGCCCAACTTTTTTCTCGTCTGTACCGTCAAAGTGTATCGTCTTTCCGTAGATGCTTCACCCTCCTATCCGGTACCTTTGCACAAAAACACAAAACACCCAAGACAAAAAAGGGGCATAAACCCTTTCCATCTTTACAGAAATCTTAACGGTAGCGCCACAGCTAGGCATTTAGCCGATAAGCTTCTTGAGGTAGGGCACCTTTTTCAACCCGACGATTATGCCAAGGCTCACGAAGAGGACGATAACGGTGTTGAGTGGGACGCCGATGACGGAGTTGATTGTGTTGCCGTTGATGGAGAAGCCCAAGTAACCCTTCTGTATGGTTTCAAGCACCATCACATGGAACAAGTAAAGCGGCAAAGTGTTCACGCTAATCAACCGAAGCAGCTTTCTGGCTTTTGATTTGCAAGGCGGCTCAACACATATTTCTTTGAGTTTCAAATCGTTTCCTGATTCAGAGGGCACCGCGAAGGCTTGCGGCGGCGACTTAACCGCAACCAGCAACAGGAACAGGGAGGAGGCTGCCAAAATCAATGTTGGGCTGAGGTAGCCTTGGAAGAAATACATTTCTGTTCCGCCTACGGTTGCGGCTATCACGTAGGTGCCTATTGCCGTCAAAGTGATTCCCACTGCCGTGTAAAGTGCAAGTTTGGAGCGGCTAATCTGGAAAGTCAGCAAAAAAGCACCCAATATGAAATATCCCACGTACCCAGTGATCGTCAACACATTAGTGTCCAAATGGAGCGGAGTCACAAGAGCGATAGTCGGCACGACCGCTGCGCCTAAGAACCATAGAATCAAAATGTACTTTACCAGATTGCGGCTTGCATGCGCCATGATTACACGCAGGATTGGCGTGACAAGATAAAGCCCCAGCAGCAGGTAGAGGTACCAGAACTGGTAGTAAGGCCCAGTGAGGAAGCCTTGAATTATGCTGTTTTGAGTTATGGGTTCGGTGCCGATTTTATGGATTACGAGAAAATCCCAAGCGAAAAAGATGGCGCCCCAAAAAATGAAGGGCAAACCGATTCGAGCCACTCTTTTCTTGAAAAATACTCCGATGGGTTCGGTGAGTTTGCTCGGTTGAAGAAGAAGGGCGCCTGTCAGAAGCAGGAACAATGGTACGCCGAGCCGTCCGATGCTTTGGTAGACGGTAACGGTGTTCCAGCGCACGATTTCAAACCAGTTCATTTGTTGGCTGGTTAAGTCGTTTGCGGAGTGGAGAAGTATGACTCCTACGATTGCTACGGTTCGAATTAGATCCACTGGAACGGAGAAGCCTCTCTCTTTCGACAAGTTTTCCCCTTTTTGCCCTAAATGCACCCGTTTTAAGAGGGTCTTAACCTAAATAAGGGTTAAGCTGGGGGGCTTGGTTTTGTTGAGGAGTCGGCCGCGAGGAGTTTTTTGCCGTAAAGCAGTTATACATGGAAAGCGATAGCATGGTCAAAGGCAAAGTATGAATCGCAAAATTAAGCTGTTGACGCTTTTAATTGCTGTTTTAGTGGTTTTGTTAAGTGTGGAAACGTACGCTTGGCAAACCGCTGGAAACAGCCAAAAAAACTACATCCGTGTGGCATGCGTTGGCGACAGCATAACCTGCGGAACCTCTTACCCAGATGACCTGTGGCTGATGCTTGGCTCAAAATACGTCATCGGCAACTTCGGCAATAACGGAGCCACGGTTTTCCTTAATTCAACCAACCCATACATGGAAACGCCCGCCCTCAAAGCTGCCAAGCAGTTTCAACCCCAAATCGTAATCATCATGCTGGGAACCAACGACGCCGACCCCACACTTAACGAGACCAACGCAGTTTTTGTGGCTGATTACGTGCGGCTGGTGTCGCAGTTTGAGGGGCTTGCCAGCAAACCGAAAGTTTGGATTATGAATCCGCCGCCGATTTTCAACAACACCGTGGGCTTAAGCGGGCAGTTCCTTGTGCAGAATATCCTTCCAGGTATAGTGCAAGTGTCGATGGCGACTGGTGTGTCGATGATTGATGCTTATACTCCGTTGGTTAATCATTCAGCGTATTTTCTTGATGGGGTTCATCCTGATATCAACGGGTCGATGACTGTCGCGGTGACCGTGTATGACGCGTTGACCTCGCAACGATAGCTTTTGAGGCTGGTTTGAAGCCGTATTGTTTGTGTATAATTGCGGGAGACAAGCTCTTGGATTAAACAGTTTTTTACACTATTTCCCATGTTGGATTTTCTGTATCGCATGACAATTCTAAATCATTATGTGCAATAGATTTATTAAGACCACAAAGCTTAAATAGTAAAACATCGAATCTGCTTGTTTGCGCGGGCCGAGTTTACTATTTCTACCCCAAAAAAAGGAGAAAACTGGATTTAGTGACGGCTCTACGCGTATTGAAAGTGAGGTAGAGAAGATTGAGCAAAAAAGAAGTCCGAACACAACAGCGCTTAGCTGATAAGTGTCCAGAATGCGGAAGCGAAAACTTAGTTCACGATTATGACACGGGTGAAACCGTATGTGGCGATTGTGGATTGGTTCTTTACGAACAAATGATGGACAAAGGACCAGAATGGCGCGCGTTTACACAAGAAGAAAAGGCCTCAAGGAGCCGCGTTGGAGTACCAACATCCTATTCGGTTCACGACAAAGGATTATCCACTGCAATCAGCCAAGTTGACAGAGATGCATTTGGAAGAAAACTGCCGCTTTCCACAAGGCTACAAATGTGGCGCCTACGAAAATGGCAAATACGAAGCCGCGTCCACTCATCTATTGACCGAAACCTTGCACAAGCCATGGCTGAACTCGACAGGCTATCCGACAAAGTATACATTCCCCCTCCAATCAAAGAAAAAGCCGCTGTGGTTTACCGTAAGGCGTTAGACAAAGGTTTGGTTCGAGGTAGATCAATCGCTGCTATCGCTGCTGCTTCGCTTTATGCTGCTTGCCGTGGAAGCGGAACACCTCGTACACTGCGGGAAATTGCTGAAGCGAGCCTTGTTGACAAAAAAGACGTTGCAAGATGCTATCGGTTGCTGCTTCGCGAGCTTGAAGTTCACATGCCTATCGCTGACCCATTAACTTACGTGTCGAAAATCGCTGAGAAAACTGGGATTTCAGGTAAAACTCAGGGTGCAGCTATCCAAATTCTCAGGGAAGCTAGGCGTAAGCGTGCTGCGGCTGGAAAAGACCCGATGGGTTTAGCTGCTGCTGCTTTGTACATTGCTTGTCTGCAGAATAACGAAAAGAAGACTCAGAAAGACATTGCTGAAGCCGCTGGCGTCACAGAAGTAACTGTTCGAAACCGGTACAAGACCCTTAAGAAACAACTAAATCTTGAGTTGCCCGACTAAAACCCTTGACTTTTGTCAAGCATCAGTTTCTTCTTTTTCTTTTTCGTCTGATGATTTTTTGTCTTCTTCAAGTTCCATGACTACGGTTCCAACGTAACCGCATTCTTCGCAGTAATATTGTTTCGGTGCTAAGCCGCCTATTGTTAAGCCTGTTGCAAGTTTTATTTTGGGGCTGCCGCAGCATGGGCAAAAAATCATTGTGGGTCTTCGATGTTTTATTGATTTGAATACTTCGCGAACGTCATCTAACTTTTTCATTAATTGCGCCTTTCGTCTTGACCTTGCGTTTACTGTACTTCTATGTTTTCCTGTGGATAACCCAGCTTCAACAAGAAGTCGCGTATTCTGTCTCGATGATCGCCCTGCAACATAATTTGGCCGTTTTTGCTGGTTCCTCCGCACGCACAATAAGTTTTGAGTTTTTGAGCGATACTTGCCAAATCAATGTTTTTGTCTTCCATGCCGTCGATTACGGTAGTGGGTCTGCCGAATTTCCGTGTTTCGAGTCTAACGCGTATTCTCTGTTGCTCTTTCTCTATTTCTCCACAAACGCATAAGTCTTTAGGAAGCCCGCATGTTGTACAAACTTCAGCCATGAATCTCAAAAAAGAATTACAGCCTTGAAATATATAAGAGTTTCAAGAAAAAAATTTAAGTTGCGACTTTTGGTTTGGTGAAAGTTGCGACTTTCCGCCTTGGGTCTTTGTGTTTTGGGTTGCTTTTTTGGTTTAGGCTTGGCTTCTGCTTGAACATTGCGACTTTGGGATGGGCGGGTTGCGACTTTGTATGTTGACGCTATGTTGGACTTATTGTCGCGTATGGGCGCTGCGACTTTCTAGGCGGCAGGTTCGGGTTGCTGGGTTTTGGTCTTCCAATCGGGAAGCTCGAAGGTTTCTGTGGGTTGCATCTTTTCGGAGAGACTCAGTTGCGATTTGTGTTTGGCTTCTGCTTTGTTCCCATTTGAAGTTGCGGGCCCCGATGAAGGCGAAGAAAAATGAGTAAGCAGCCATCACAACCAGCGGCGTGGGCGAGGGAAGGTTCATTTTGCCGATGCTTAACCTACTCAGTCACCTTAGGGTGCTATCTGCTTTCTTGCGCGGCTTATACAGAACTCCCGCAATGAACAAAACAACCCCAACGATGGGTAACACGATCACTGCTACTTGGTGTCTTGCAAAATAAAGGACAAGGCCTACAAGAATTAATATTCCGCCAATTCCAAGGAGTCGCCCCTTGTTTGTTTGATAATAATCTTTCATGTCCACCACTTTTCCCACCTCCCCCTCTTCGCTTCCAACTTAGTTGCTTCCATTTTAGCACGCGCTGCCTTGCTCCGATATTTACACCGGAAAAGATTACCGGTTAGTTTGGCTAAATTTCAACCTTTTGCGATAGCGACGCACTTTCAGGTTTTTTGAGCTTCTTTTCCGTCCACGAATAATGTGATAGGCGAGAACGGTCCAGCGCTGATTTCCAAATGATGCTTTTCGGAATTTCCCACGTTCAACTGGAACTTCTTTGGCAGTGGCTGAAAGTTTGCTTCATTAACGACTTTTTCGCCATCCACTTCTATCTTGATGTATTTTAGAAGCGCGCTCGCATTAACAATAATGGTGTGTTTTTCAGTCTCTCCTATTTCAAACTTGGCTTTTGTCATTTTTTCAAACATCCCTCTTCTAACTTTGCTACTTCCATTTTGTTAGTATTTCTTCCCTTCGGAAAGTGGTTGTGCTAACGTAGAACAGCGCCACATCAACCGCTAAAAGTATACCTGAGATGATAAGCAGGCCGTTTATGTCAAGGGTTATTATGCCTATCTCGCTGGTAAAATATATGCCCAGGAGTGGAAAGAACATAAAAATTCCAAAACTGTTGGCGCTGCGTACATCATTAACTCGCGATGAAACAATGACGCTGAACAAAACACTCATAACAATGGCGACCGGCATCAAAACTATGAGCAAAGTGGCGATGTTCCAGTTTGGAAAATAATAGTAGCCAAGCGTATTGAAAGTAACCTCATCAATGCCCACCATGAAAACTACTGCAGCCGCATACATTGCTACTAAAGTTGGAATAATTGCGGAAATGGCTTTTCCAAGCAATATTTCTCCATCCGTAAGGGGCGTGGCTAGAAGCGGTTCTAGACTCTTCTCCACTTTCTCCCCCACTATACTGTAGGAGGCAATCCCCAAGGGAACGTACGCTGCTCCTATAACTAAAAAGAAAGAAAAGGAGTTAAGCAAATTTGGAAGCACACCCGGCGCTGCGAGTCCGTGGCTCCCCCTTGCCGCTGCATACTCCAGTATCACAGGAAACAGGACCGAGATAATAACGGGGAAAATAATAATTGAGGTCCAGACGTTTTTTACCCGCCTAAATATCTTAAAGTCCCTGGCTGCTATTAGCCATGCTTTCGATAATCTCATGCTTCTTTCCTCACAAGTTTTAGATAGGTATCTTCCAAAGTTGAGCCAACCACATTGATTGATCGGACATGACCGCCCGCCAACACTATGGCCTCTACAACTGACGAATTTTCTTTGTCTGGGTCTTCCACGGCAAATGTTATTGTGTCGCCGCCGGTGGACAGGTTTTTGAGCTCCAGTTTTTTCAGTGCCCCCAAAACCGCATCGTTCACTTGCTGTTCCAACCCGATAACTGTCTTCTTTCCGCCAACGGACTTTTCAAGTTCCTGCGGAGTACCAATTGCCCTAAGACCCGTATTCATTATTGCTACCTTGTCGCAGATTCTCTGTGCCTCGTCGAGGTTGTGAGTGTTCAGGAAGATTGTCTTCTTCTCTTTTTTTAGTTGAAGAATGAAATCTCGGACTGTTTTCGCAGCCTCAGGATCTAAATTTGCAGTAGGCTCGTCCATGAAAAGGACCTGTGGATCATGGATGAGGGCGCGGGCTATGGCGAGTTTTTGCTTCATTCCCTTGGAAAAGGTCCCAGCTAAAACGTTTCTCTTATCCCAAAGCCCTAACATCTCAAGAAAACGCTTATTGTTCTCTTTCCTTTGAGCATCGGAGCAGTCGTATATTTTTCCGTAAAAGTCCAAGTTGTCGTAAGCGGTCAGGTGTTCAGATAGCCCAACATTGTCAGGAACTAAACCGATGATTTTGCGGATTTTAATTGAGTCTTCCTTTTTTCCTATGTCATAGCCGCCTATGTTTGCGTTCCCACTAGTTTTTGATATTAGGCAGCAAAGCATTCTGATAGTTGTTGTTTTCCCTGCGCCATTCGGGCCGAGGAAACCGAAAACTTCGCCGTCGTTAACATGAAGGGTGAGTTTATCTACAGCAGTTAAATCTCCAAATTTTTTGGTGAGGCTCTCAGTATCTATCAATGTGATTACCTTTCAGATGTAATGTTGCCGATTGCCTGCTATTAGAGTTGATGTTTCATAAATAATGTTGCATAGGTAACCAAATTTGTAATAGAACTTGTTAAGATGGCTGGAGCTGTTTTGTAACTGGCAGTGTTACATTAATTAATTATTTTCTAAGGGCTTAATGGCAGATGCAGCTAAAACCTTAGTTTGAAACTTGGCGTTGCCGCTGCGAGCGGAATTAGGTCGTGGTAGAAGTTCACATTTTTGCGGAAGGGTTTGCTGAGGCTCTGGCGAATTTCATTTTTTAAGGAAGAAAAAAGAAATCGCTTCTACACATGACTATTAGTGACCAGAGCCTTCTCAGCCCGCATTCTTTTTTCTCCGTTGTTTTTTTGGGGACTAAAAAAGGGGAAAGGGTATTTGTTTTCCCTTTCTGTTTTTATGGGTGTTTTCTCGTGACGAGCATTGCTAGAACTGCGCCGATTATCACTATCACGACGATGATGGCGACGATGCCGTATTCAAGGGTGGCGTTGGATGCTAAACCTGTGGCTGGTGTTGCGGTTGGTACTGCTGTTGCATGTGGTGCGCCTGCGTAGAGGTATGTTGAGGCCGTTGAGCCGTAGTATGCATTTGTGCCTGCGAAGACTGCGTAGACGGTGTAGTTGCCGGAAATGTCTGGTGTCCATGTTAGACCCCAGTCGCCTAATGCGTTGGATGTTGTTGTGCCGATTGATCGGTAGTTGTTGTTGCTGTCTAAGACGTAGACGTTGATTGGTACGCCTGTCAGGTTGCTTGGCAGTGGCTGCTGCTCATAAGCTGCTTCCATAAGTCCAGTCATGCTGTCGTCGGAGACGCATGGCAGACCATTCGGGAAGTTCGCTGCAACTACAGGTTGCGAAGCGCCTGCAGAGATGTCTGTGATGCGTCCTGTCAGGGTTATTGGTGCATCTGTGGTTAGGCCTGTTTGGGGTGCGCTGATTGTTACTTTGGTGGGTCCTTGTGCGTATGCGTAGATTTGTCCGTCGTAACTGTTGAATGTGGTCATGACTCCGTATGCGACTGCGGTTGCTGTGTCGTCAAAGGCTAAGTTGTGCCAGAGCAGTTTGCCGGTGTTTGCGTCGAAGGCGTCCACTTGTGCTCCGTGGAACAACGGCGGGTCGTATTCATGTCCTTCACTTAGGTATAGAACTGTGTCTGAGCCTGTTCCTGCGAGGGCTTCATCGTTGAAGACCCAGAGTGGATAGATTCCGTATGGAGATTCTGTGCCTGCTGGACCGTGAAGTTGGACGGTGCTCCAAGACCAAATGATTGCGCCGTTGGTCATGTTTACTGCCCACACGTCGCCGCCCAAGCCCCATACATACAGAACACCTGTGTTTGCATCTGGTACTGTTGTGAGACCGAATGAGTCGTAGGGGTTCGGCATGTTGCCGTCAGCCATCGGAACATTCAAAGTGCTTTCCCATGCTTTCTTGCCAGTGTCAGCGTAGAAGCCATTCATATTGTACGAGTTGTAGTTGAGTTCGACGTAGATTCCGTCGCAGCATGTTGGAGTGTTGCTAACTCTTGTGTATGCCGGATATAAGAAGGCGGCGTAATTCGAGTCACCAGTAACGTCTGTGCGGTTATAGATCCATTCCATGTGTCCGTCTGCCGTACTGAAGCCTGCTTCAACCTGCCAGCCTCTTTGTTCGCCTACTGAGACTGTTCCGGTTGTCATAATGATCGTGTTTGCTGACCACCAACTGCTGCTGAATCCGCCGGCTCCGAGTCCACTGACTAGTGCACCACCAAGAAGTGGATCCATTGGTTTTATCCACATGATTCCGTTCTTCCAGACGTATGCAGTGTTTAACGCGAAGCCATAGTTGAACGCGTTCTGGTAACCTAACGCTTGACTCATGTTCCAGAGTTCCAAATAAGATCCGTGTGTGGTGGCGTTTAATTGGTAGAGTGTGCTTCCGACGTACATGTTTCCGGTTGTGCTGTTTGTGAGGTAGCCGATGATGTTTCCATGTGAATCTTCACCAAACCATGTTGGAGCTGAGCCGTTAACGATGGCTACAAGGAATTGCCCTGTTAGACCGTCGAATATGTTGTATTCGGTGCCTGTGCTGTGCCAGCTAGGTGACATTCCGCCTGTTTGCGAAGCGGGCATCGTACCAGTGGTTACGATGAATGGACCGACAACACCGTATTGGTTGATGTTTTCGAAGTCAGTAACCATTCCGCACCTTAGTACGGTGGTTGTGTTGATTACCCAATCTGTGGCTCCTGTGTACAGGTTGATGCACATGATTCCTTGTTCGCTGCTTGTGGTTGAAGTGTACCACGTTGTGTATTCTCTTCCGTCGATTATGACTGGGGCATATTTAGGCTCGTACTGTGAAGTTGTCCAGTAGCTGCTGAATTGCTCGCTTCCACCAAGTTCTCCGCCTGCAACTCCTCCAGCTAAGTATTCTTTGGTCCAGAGGATGTGCGAAGTTTTTGGTGCAGTCGTGTATGGGTTGTAGCTGCCTGTGGCGTTGTATTCACCTGTCGCAGCGAATGTGTTTGCTGCGTAGCCCAGCCATGCCCCCGTCAATTGGGACCATAGTTGGACGTTTTCTGCGTTGACTGGTGTTTGCCAGTAGGTTGTTGGAAACGGTGTGTCTGGTAATCCGCCTCTCGGCTCGGTTGTGACAAGAAGTGTCATTTTTTCGCTTGTGCTTGGACCGTTGTAGTATGATGTGTAGCCAGTTTTCAAGTATGGTTGTCCTGCGTAGTCCATCCAGAAGGTGTAGTTGCCAGTGGCTGCGGGTGTGTATGTGGTCCAGGTTCCGCCAGTTAAGTCAGCCGTGAAGTTGCCCAGTTTCGTTGTTACTCCAGCGGGGGTCGTGACGTAGACACTCATGTTTGTGGCGTATTCGCTGTCATACATTGGGTTGGCTAGCCAGAAGTTGACTGTGACTTGTTGTCCGACTCCGCATGGGTTCGGGGCAACGTTGCAGTAAGAGATGGTGGGGATGACGACTTGTCCTGCGGTCTGTGCGTGTGCGTTCGGTGCTATCATTGTTGATGCGCCCATAATGAAAATCATAACGACAGATAGAACTATCGCTAAAAGTTTATTCTTTGTTCTCTTCATCTTACGTTCTTCCTTAATTTTCTGAGATTGAACTTCAAGCCTGAAACTCTTTGTTCAATCAGAACTCAGTTTTCAACAGTGTGCATTAATAAGCCTCACTCACTTATCGTGAGTGCAAAGAAATGTTAATCTTTCTTTTGCGTTGCGTTTAAGCTACTACTTAATTTTGGACTATTTTTAAAGAATAAATAAGGATTGATATTTTTTTAAAAAACCTTCGCCAAAGCGGAAGTAACTGGGTTGGGTTACAGTAATTATTTATTTTCAGTTGGCTTATTGGCTGTTGATGCGTATGGAAAGCGCCGTTGAAAAACTCCAGCATGTAGGCTTAACCGAGTACGAGGCAAAAGCTTATTTGCCATTGTTAAACACGCATCTATGCACTGCCACGCAGACCTCAGAGAAATCAGGTGTACCGCGGACAAAGATTTACTCGGTTTTGGAATCGCTTAGCAACAAAGGTTGGGTGCGCATTTACTCTGGCGTGCCGCTGCCGTTCAAGGGCTCATTACAGGGAACATTTATTTTGAACTGGAGTTTTAAGTAAATCATGCAAAAAAGCGAGAAATTAATAAAAGCCTCAATCCTAAGCGTATTTGTTTTTGTTGAATTATTTATTTTGTTGCTCGCTAGTTATAAAATTATCGACTATTTTAGGAATCTCTTCTTGAGTCTTGCAACGGTTGTTATCGCGCTGGTAATTTTTTTTGCCGTAAGTCGTTACTTTGATGTTCGCAGAAATTCATCCAAAACAAGGTCCTTAAAATTCAACTCGTGCCAGAGGTTTGGAAAATTCAAGAATATTCTGGAGGCTTTCGAGGGCGGCTGGCGTTACGCGGAAAAATGGTGAGGCTTATGGATAAAGTTGACTTGAAGAAGGAACTCAAGGAACTCTACAATCCATCCGCTAAAGAAGTAAGCGTCGTCGATGTTCCAGACATGAATTTCCTCATGATTGACGGCGAAGGCGCACCCACTTCACCGCCGTACATAGCGTCGATTCAAACCTTGTACCCGATAGCTTATGCACTCAAATTTATGGTCAAAAAAGGCAAAGGCGTCGATTACGGCGTGTTGCCGCTTGAGGGGCTATGGTGGGTTGATGACATGACCCAGTTCAGCGCCCAACGTAAGGACACGTGGAAGTGGATAAGCATGATTATGCAACCCAAATACGTTACCGCAGCCGACTTTAAAGAGGCAATTGAGCAGGTACGCAAGAAAAAGAGTTTGCCCGCGCTGGATAAGGTGCGGTTTGAATGTTTCCATGAGGGCAAAGCCGCCCAAATAATGCATATCGGACCTTTCTCGGCAGAGACAGCCAACATTCAAAAAATTCATGCAGCCATCAAAGCCAGCGGGCACCAGCTAAGCGGCAAACACCAGGAAATCTACTTGAGCAACCCAGCCGCGACAGCGCCAGAAAAACTCAAAACAGTCATACGGCAACCCATGAAGTAACCATTTTCGTGGCTCTATTTCATTGTCGATGTTTTCTTTGCCAGCTCAGCAACTTGCAGCCTAAACTTTTCCCTCATCTTAGTGAAGCGCATTGCTGCGGACGGATGGATAATTTCGATGTATTCTATGCCTTCAACCCGTGGAGTTTCCTTTGCCGATGCGCCTAAAAGCACGATGATCTTTGGTTTTATGATGTTGATTTGTGCCGTTAAATATGGTAGGCATGCGGCGACTTCATCAGGGTAGGGTTTGCGGTTTTCTGGGGAAACATGCTTAACGATGTTGGTTATGAAGACGTCTTCTCGTTTTAGGCCGTTTTCGGCGAGGGTTTTGGTTAAAAATTTTCCTGCTCTCCCAATGAAAGGTCTGCCTGTTTCGTCTTCGTCGGCTCCGGGGTTCTGTCCTATCAGCATTATCTTGGCGTTTAAAGGTCCTTCACCTGGGACACCATGCTTTGCTCCCTGCCAAAGCCTGCATTTTTTGCAAGCGTAAATTTGATAACTTAACTCTTCTAACGCCAAATGGGTCGCCTTGTTGTCGGCTATTCACAGTCACGCAGGCTTAAAAAATTGCTTTTTGCCTTTAGTTGAGTCCCTGTTTCTGCTATATAGGAACGAATATAAGGAGTTGTAAGACTAAGATTCCAGACGAATATTTTGAAGGACCCCAAATGACCAACGAAACGTCTGTAACTGGTTCGCTTATCGGAAGCGCGACGCGTGTGCTTTTACGAGTTGCTTTCGCTTTTGAACCTTTAGCGCCAACGGGTATTACGATTTTGATTAATCAGCAGTTGCATAAGTTCAAGGAGTCAGGCGCAATCGGCGACTACAAAACCAAAACTAAACGGCTGGGGAAATTCCATTACCGAATTGAAGTCGATTTGGACGTGACTGGGATGCAGGCGGTTCATCTTATGAGTAACCTATTTCCAAAGCAATTAAACAGGTTTAGGAGGTGGTTCCATGACTGAAATGAACGAAAAGAAAGGTAAACTGAAAATAACGATTGAGGTTGAGGTAAACGAGGAACTGTTGGGTTTAGCTAAGGATGCGATGGAGAAGATGCCGATGAGGATGCAGGAAATGTGGAAGATGCACGGCGAAAAGAAAGAGTAAACGTCGCAAGCCTCAGGATGAGTCAGGTTTCTTTTTTTCCTTATTTTTGAAAATAAAAAATTCAGCCTGTTTTTAAGGCTTGGTAACAATTAGCGAACCAAAAATTACTGTTCACTTGCTGTGTCAAAGACCTGAGATATCAAATCATCCCGTATATGGTTCGTTTCAGCCTCAGCTTTCGCGGAGTTTCTTGCCTTTGATCTGTGCATGTCAACATGGGTTTCAATGGCTTCGCTCATAAGCTTGACATTTGGAATCACCACAATTTCAGCGCCACAACTGCAGCATTTTATTACGGGCAGTTTTTCGTTAACTGATATTTTTTTGCTGACGGTGCGGATTGGCAATTTCTCTACCTCGTTTTTCTGTTCGATTACCCTCTCCACCGTATAAAGGTTTATTTCCAAATCGCATTATTCCCAAAGCAATACTTTTGGCGACTGAAAAATTGAATATTCACGATTTTCGCCCTCATTTTAAAATAATTTAATGGTTTTAGACTCTAAAATTTTTTAAGTATATTTTTTGCATGGGCGTTTTTTCTAGTTGAAGAAAACATTTTTTTACCTTAGACGCCAATTTTTATTGGGATTAAAATGAAGTTTTTGGTTATTCAGAAGGTTAAACACCAGGTTCCTATCGAGAAATGGGCGAAGCTGCTTCCGTTACAGTTCAAATACTTTGATAAGTTGGAAAAAGAAAAGACGCTTGAAGTGTACTATCACCTTATCGGCCAACAGGGCAGCATGTGCGTGATCAACGTTGACTCGGATGAGAAGCTTTCAAAAATCATAGGTCAAGACCCAATGTTTTTTGAAAGCGAACGCGAAATCTACCCGCTTACAACAAGGCAAACGCATGAGAAACAAATAAGAGAGCTTCTGCAGCCATAACAAGTAAGGTATCGAGTTATGTCTTGTCACGGAGGTTTCAGCCTAGATGAAGCAACGAGGCGCACATGGTACAACCCAGAGGCTATACTGCAAGATTTAGGTCCAGGCATGGTTTTTGTGGATGTGGGCTGCGGCGACGGCTTCTTCAGCATTTTGGCAGCCAAGAAGGTAGGTCCAAAAGGCAAAGTTTACGCCGTAGACTCAGACGCTTCAGCCATTGCAAAACTCAACCGCAAAGCCCAAGCAGAAGGGCTAAAAAACATTAGCAGCAGAGTCGGCTCGGCTGAGGAAACATTTTTCTGCGTCGGCTGCGCTGATTTTGTTTTCTTCAGCATGGTGCTTCATGACTTCGCTGACCCAGCTAGGGTGCTGCAGAACGCCCGAAAAATGATTAAACCAAATGGGACACTGTTTGATTTAGACTGGAAAAAACAGGAGACGCCTTTTGGTCCGCCCTTCCAAATCAGGTTCAGCGAAACATACGCTTCAAGCCTAATCCATGCTGCAGGCTTCCGAGTTAACGGCGTCAGAGCAGTTGGAAACTACCATTACGTTCTAACAGCTGAGCCCGTGCTTTAAGAATCAACTTTTTTCTGCGGCGGCGTAAAGCTCGAGGAGGTCCTGTTTGAAGAGTTCAGGCTGGTTTAGGTATGCTGAATGCGACGCATCCTTGTAAACTAAGAGTTTACCTTTAGGCAGTTTGCCAGCTAAGGTTCTCATCTCTTCCCCTGAAACAACATTGTCCTGTGAACCCCAAATTATCCTGACGGGAAACCTGAATTTTGGGTAAGATGCAACCAAATCTTCTATGAGTGCGTGTGCGGGTGAAACCAGAAGTAGCCCTTTTACGGGAAACTTTGAGGCGTACATCAAAGCTATGTAGCCGCCTAAGCTGGCGCCAACCAACACAGGCACAGCGGAGCCGAAAACGCCCTGAATTGCCTCCGACAAAACCTGGACGTTTGTCTCTGGGTTTCTGTTTTTCGGTTGGCAACTGCTTTTTAACCCGTAAGGCATGTCCAAAGCCAAAAAAGGCATATGTTTTTCAGCCAGCAGGTTCGTTGCGCCGATGCGTTGCCAAACGTTGGCTGTGTAGGATAAGCCGTGTAGGAAAACAACTGGGACGCCGGGTACGTTATGAATTATTGCTTGGCAGTTGTGTCCAGCCAGGGTTAATGTTTTTTCCATAAACGAAAGTATGTTTGGTTTCTTATACGTTTGACTCCCCCGTTTGGGTCGCGAAAAGAATAATAGTCTTCAGAGTATCTTTTTGTCGGTGACATTTTGACGGTTAAAGTTGGCGATAAAGCGCCTGATTTCACTTTGCCTTCACAGATAGGTGATAACGTGACGCTTTCAGAGTACATAGGCAAAAAGAACATTGTGTTGTATTTTTACCCGAAAGACGAAACCGCTGGTTGCACCGCAGAGGCTTGCAGTTTTCGGGACAGTTATGATGAGTTGGCAAGCTTGGGCGCTGAGGTTTTGGGGGTAAGCGGGCAAAGTGTTGCGTCGCACAAATCCTTTGCAACACATTACGGTTTGCCTTTTATCTTGCTCAGCGACGAGGATAACAAGGTACGCAAGCTTTACGATGTCCCATCCACCATGGGTCTCATCCCGGGAAGGGTCACCTACATAATTGACAAGAAAGGCGTGGTTAGGCACATTTTTAATTCCCAGACTCAAACCCGACAGCACGTCGAGGAAGCCAAGGCGACGCTGAAAGAACTCGAAAAAGAACAGCAAGCCACTGGCTAGCGTAGGACGTGCGCATGCTCAATTTATATAATTCTCTTACGCGGAAAATTGAGGCTTTTCAGCCTGCAGAGGACATGCAGGTTAAGATGTACACTTGCGGTCCATCGACCTACCAGAGGGCTCACATCGGGAACTACCGCACCTTCCTCTTCGAAGACATACTGCAGCGTTACCTCGAGTACCTCGGCTACAAAGTCAAGCGGCTCATGACCTTAACCGATTTGGAAGACAAAGCCATCGCTCAAGCAAAAAAAGAAAACCTCACAGTCGAGGAAGTAACCGCAAAAAACGAAGCCGTCTTCTTCCAAGACTTCAAACTCCTAAAAATCAAAACACCCGACTACCCCGTGAGAGCTTCATCAGCCGTCGACCAAGCAGCAAAACTAATCGCCGAACTCACCGAAAAAAACTGCGTGTACTGGCACACGTATAAGGGCGCAGAAAACGCTTATTTTGACCCCCTCAAATTCGAGGGCTTCGGAAAACTAGCCCATTTGGATATGCGTAAATGGCCGAAGAAGAGGCGCCATTTCCACAAGGACACTTATCCGGGCACGCCTTGGAACATGGGTGACTTCATCGTTTGGGACGGCTGCAAAACGGGCGGTGTCTGTTATAGGACGTCGATTGGCAGCGGCAGACCAGCATGGAACATTCAAGACGCCGCCATCGTAACCAAACATTTAGGTTTCACGGTGGACGTTGCCTGCGGAGGAATCGACAACTTGGTACGCCACCACGACTACACCCTTGCCATCGCCGAAGCCGTCAGCGGCAAACAGTTTAGCCGATACTGGCTTCATGGAGCCCACCTGTTTGTCAACGGCAAAAAAATGTCCAAAAGCGTCGGCAACGTCATCTACACAGACGACGTCACAAAAAAGGGCTTCACAGGAGAGCAACTCAGATTCTTCCTCATCTATGCCCCATACAGGGAAAAACTAAACTTCACCTATGAAAAACTGGCTGAAACCAGTCGGAAACTTGGCTCCTTCAGAGACATGGTTGGGGCGGTGCAGAGGCGGCGGGAGAGCGATTCAAGTCGGGAAACAGCAGCGCTTATCGACAGTATAGTTCCCAGTTTCGAAAACGCTGTGAACAACGATTTAGGAGTAAAAGCTGCCTTCGATAGCATCTACGAAACACTCCGCAAGCTGTATGACAGCAAGGAGCAGCTAAGCGGAAAAGACTCCGAGAAACTTTTGGGTGCGCTGCGCCGGGTTGACTCTGTGTTTCAATGCCTGCTCTAACTTTGGTTTAAACTAAGTCGCCGACAAGTTTGACTCTTGCCAAGTTTTCTTCCCTGTGCGGAGCCGCTTCTAGTTCCCCGGTCAAATCCTTCCCAGCCTGATGCATTCCCAAGTGGTCTCCGTCGCTCCAAAGGCCGCTCTGCGAAACATCGTAAACTTTTCCTTTGTACGCAAGGTAGGCTGGTTTGCCGTTTTTCCCGTTGCTCTCTTCTAGTTCTTGTTTGGTTACTTTTCTTGTTTCAGCCACAAAAATCACTTCTTACGACTTGAAATTGAAAACAACCATTTTAATAATGTTTACGGACTAGCCCTCAAAATGGTGACGGCGGCAAACGGTTACTTGGCTGCACCAAAGACATCAAAGCCGCGGAGAAACCCGCTTTGCCAAAAAGGTCGGTGGCTGGAACTTTGATTTGCCCTTTTCCCTCTAAAACCCCAAAACTGAAGGTGTTAAACTGTGAGTTGTTCGAACCGTTTGCATGGTTCGTGTTAATTAGGTTAAAGGCTCCGAAAACCAAGATGCTGACAATCACAATCAATACGACAACTGCAATTGCGATTAAGACGATTTCGAGGTTTGAAAGCAGCTTTTTCGAGGCGGGTTTCACTGAAGGCAACAAAGGAACATATGTACCCACTGGAGCAAACGTCGCTGTTTGAGCTCCGCATCTGTGGCAGAAACGTGCGTTTTCCCAAAGTTGAGCGCCGCATCTTCGACAATAAGGCACTATTTGAAACCTCAACCATTGGTAGGGCTTGAAAAATTTAAGTCTTGTTCAGTTCGGCGGAAAATCGGATGTTGCAAAATTATAAATACAACTTTAGGCGAAGCGGGAAGCAGTCAAGAACCCTAAATGCTGTGAATGTTTGCATGCTTGATTCACCTTTTAGGTTTTATCCTTTTTAGAGCCTTCATCTATACTTTTCTTGAAGAGGGCTTTATCGATGGTTCTTGCGTCCAAATTGTGTTTTGCCGCGGTTTTTCTGAGCGCAGCAAGGAATTTGATGTAGTTTTGAGGTGTGAAAAGACCCGGGGGCGGATTGCCAAGCAGACCTTTCCAGACTCTTAACTCAAAAACGCCGTATTGGCGGGGGTCAAAAAAAGTTAAAATTATGCTTGCAATAACGGGGCTGACGCCTTCTAAGGTTGTTAGGCAGCTAATTTTGTAGTTGTCGTCGCCTTGCGGCAGGTTGAAGGCTTGGCTGGATATGCGGCTGACTTTTTCTTCGGTGTTCCTAGCGACCAGTTCTTTGAGGTGGTCCAGCTTTTCGGGCTCTTCTTTGAACCTCCACTCGACAACTTGAGTCAGGTCGGCGACTGTTAGAACTTTTTGTTTTCGAAATTTGGCGCCTAACTCTCGTTCCCGCTGGGCTAGCCACCCATAAGATTTGTCGTATTTTCGGCTCCAAGTAAGGTATTCAGGCTTATCCATAAAGTTCAGCTTTCATACCTAAGGTAACCGACACATTTCTGTATTTCCTAACTAAAACTAAAAAATATAATGTAAAATAAAGAAGGGTTAGTTTTGGTCTACCAGATGCGCTGTTCCATCTGGGCAGTATACTTTCTCGTCTTTGTTTACGCGCCTGTAGCGTTCACTGCACATATGCAGCATCTCGCAACCGTCGCAATCTCTACTCAGCATTTTTTCGCCTCCGTTGGGACTTTTCAACATGTTGCCGTTCGCTTATAAGACTATGTAACATGTATGTATATACATACAAGAGCCTAGTCGCGGCGTTTATTTCGCAGGGAACATGTTTTGTAAGCAATGCAATCCTCCGAGCAGGAGAAGGCTTTGTTGGTTTGGCAATCCAAAATAATCGTTTTGTACAAGCTTAAGCCCCCTCGCCTGAGATAGCTCTTGTTTGGGGTTGCACGCGCGAGCTTTCAGGTGCCGTTAACTTGAATTGCAAGGTGGACACGCTTGAACTTGACGATTTTAGGCTTGCTAAATCCAACATGCCGTTTCATCCCGTTTTTGGTTTTGCTCTGAAACCAGATAGACTGCCTGCGGATATAAACCGATTTGAGAAACGTTCATAATAATTGTGAAAACTTGCGCAAACGTCTAACACTATCTCCATAATACGTGCAGACAGGTTATTTTTATAGAAATAACTGCAATTTTGAATAGAACTTGGCGCCTGTGGGGGTATCCGTATTTATTGGCAATCATGATTGCCGCTTAACAAGGCTTATAGTTACTTTTGTAGAGAAATCCGAGGCATGGCAAAAGCGCAGGCGAAGCAGGAAGAGGTTTTGCCCCAAGTTACTGTTCTGCCTCAAATAGACGTCGATTTAGTTTGCGGCGGCAAGGAAAAAGAGGAAAAAACATTACGCATCCTCCACGTCGACGATGACGTTTCCTTCTCAGGAGTTTCCAAAAACATTCTATCACTGCTGAGCAATTTTCAAGTTGACACCGCCGAATCAGTTGAAGAAGCACTGAGAAAAATGGGTTCCAATTCATACGACGCCGTTGTGTCTGACTACGAAATGCCCAACAAAAACGGGTTAGAGTTTCTGACCGAGCTCAGAGCCCAAAAAATAGATGTTCCCTTCTTACTTTTAACTGGAAAAGGGAGAGAAGAAATCGCCATTGAAGCATTAAACCTCGGCGCCGACGGCTACGTGAGCAAACACGGAAACCCTGAGACAGTTTACGGCGAACTCGCCCACTACGTTCGACAGGCCGTTGAGAGAAAACAGGCGAAAACCGCTCTAAACCACAGCGAAAAACAATTAGAAGCTATAATCATGTATGCTCCGATGGGAATTTCCGTGTCATATCCACCCAACGGATTTCTTGACAATGCAAATGAGGCATTTTGCAAAATACTCGGCTATAGCAGAGATGAGTTGCGAAAATTAACTTTCAAGGACGTCACTTATCCTGAAGACCTACCTGAAAGTTTGGCGAAAATGGCCGAGCTTCGAACTGGAAAAATTCCAGCGTTCAGATTAGAAAAAAGATACCTGAGAAAAGACGGCGGCATAATTTATGGAAGAGTCAACGTAAGCACTGTTCGAGATGCGCACAGCGCGAAACCTCTTTTCATGGTTCAACTTGAGGACATCACCGAACGCAAGAAAGCTGAGTTTGCCCTCAAAGAAAGCGAGGAAAAATACAAGACACTGTTTGAACAAGCTGGCGATTACATCTTAATCTTTGAAGTTCAACCAACAGGCGTTCCCACAATCTACGACGCTAACGAAGCCGCATTGCAAACCCATGGCTACTCCAGACAAGAAGTCATTGGCAAACCTATCACTTTTATAGATAAAGAGGACAACGGCAAACGAGTGATGAAAGAACTAAATAGGCTTCATAATGGTGAAAAATTTGCATTCTCAACAAAACATCAATGCAAAGATGGCTCAAAAATTGATGTTGATGTTTCAATCAAGAAAATAAAAATTGGCTCGAAGTATTTTTTTGTGTCAGTTGAACGTGACATTACCGAACGCAAGAAAATGGAAGATACCTTCAGGCAGGACCGGGAAATGCTTGAGGCAATTACGGAGAACCTTGGCGTAGGCTTTGGTATTATCAGCAAAGACTATCGTGTGATGTGGGTCAACAGGTTCATAAAAAATAACGTGGGCAACGTAGAGGGAAAGCAGTGCTATTCGTCGCTTAACACCTTAGACCACATTTGCCCAGATTGTGGAGTAAGAAAAGTCTTCGAAGAGGGCGTAGAGAAGGACTCTCATGAATATACCCAAATTGGCATTGATGGCAAACCATATTATGTCGAACTTATTGCCACCCCGCTTAAGGATAAAGATGGAAACGTAACGGCGGCGTTGGAATTTGTCGTAGACATAGCAGAGAAAAAACAACGAGAAAAAGACCTTCGCGAAAACAGAGAAGAATTCAAAGCCCTATTCAATTCCATCCCTCAAGCCGTAGCCTATTCTGACGAAAACTACTGCATCATTAGCATTAATCCAAAATTTACCGAAACTTTCGGGTTTACGCCAGACGAAGTCTACGGCAAGAACTTAACAGACCTTCTTGTTCCTGAAAACCTAAAACAGGAAATGAACGCCTACCTCGAAAAAAGCAGCACCCACGAAATAAGTTTCCAAACAAAAAGAAAACGTAAAGACGGTTCCACGCTGCAAGTTTTCATCTCTTTAGCGTCAGTCACCGTCGGCGAGAAACGGATAGGAACCGTGACAGTTTACACGGATATGACGGACCATGTTGCTTCAGAAGCAAAGATCGAAGCGGCATTAAAACAATCAGAAATTTTAAACGAAAAACTCAGCGTAATCGGAAGCTTCACTCGGCACGACGTCCGAAACAAACTCATGACCATAGAGGGAAACGCTTACTTAGCCAAGAAACAGGCATGCAACAACGAGCAAACAAATCATTACCTTGACCAGATACGCTTAGCGACTACTAGCATAAGCCGAATCCTAGATTTCGCCAAAAACTACGAATCACTAGGAAGCGAACGACGCACCCAGATAGATGTTGGAAAAGCAATAACCCAAGCGGCATCACTTTTCAGCGGGCTCAAAGGCGCCCAACTTATTAACGAATGCGAAGGCTTCAGTATTTTAGCTGACTCGATGCTGACAACCGTGTTCCATAACTTAATCGACAACTCGCTCAAATACGGCAAAAACCTGACAAAAATAAGAATCTACCATGAGCAAGAAGAAGACGGCTCCAAAAGCATCATCTACGAAGATGACGGAGGCGGCATAAGTGAAGAAGACAAGACGCATTTGTTTAAGAAAGGTTTCGGGCAGGGCACGGGTGTTGGTCTTTACCTGATTAAAAGAACCTGCGACATTTACGGGTGGACAGTTAAAGAAACAGGTGACTTCGGCAAAGGCGTAAAATTACTATTCAGCATACCCCCAAACAATAACTCCAAAGAGAGGAAGTAAGCGCCTAAATCCTGAAATGATGATCTGGCACACGTGAAAAAGTAAGTCTTTTTTTAGACGTGGCTGACAACGCGGATGATTCTAAGAAAACCCAGTTTTTCGACTCTATTTGGCTCATCTAGCTGCGCCTATTTGGCTCCTATAGAAAACCGTAGGGGTAGCCGGTACGAAAAAAGAAAACCCGACGGGAGAGGGTCTAGTATTTGTGACCAGAAGCCATCACAAAAATGACGTATTTCGGCTCACAAAAACCCCAGTCCGCATATCAGTCCATATATCGATATGAAAAGTGGGTAATCAGGGGTGGGCTGGGTGAAAAGCCAAGAGCTAAATACATACAGGCCCCTAATTTGGGAACCATAGTGAGGGAGCAGTTGCGCTGTGAAGCCGTTTAGTTTTGTTCATGCTTCAGACCTGCATTTGGGTTATGCACAGTACGGGTTAGAGGCGAGAAGGCAAGACTTCGACAACGCATTCAGGGAGCTGGTGGATAAAACCATCGAGTTAAAAGTCGATTTCATGATCATCGCAGGCGACCTTTTCCATCAAGCAAGACCCTCAAACGTCACCTTGGAAAATACGATTCGCAGCTTCAAACGCCTCAAAGACGCAGCAATCCCGGTTTTAACAGTCGACGGCTCCCATGACTCAGCACCCAACACCGTCACAGGCACAATCCTCTACCCGCTGGACAGCGCCGGCTTAATCCATCATCTCCCAAGACACAGCGGCGCATGCTGGCGAAAAAAAGACTGCTGCTACGTGTACGGCATCCCCAACTTTCACAACAAACACAAGACTGAAGAGGCGCTTCCGAAATTCATGGCGGAAAACCCAATTGCACCCGAAGGAGGCGTCTGCAACATCTTTGTTTTCCATGGCGCCCTAGACCTCCCCGCCGTCAAGCCGCCATACATCGAAGCGGAGCTTTCGCCTGACCAATTGCCCAGTGACTTCAACTACTACGCAGCGGGACATGTCCATGAGCAATTCATCCAGAAATTCAAAGGCGGTATCCTGGCTTACAGCGGCTGCACAGAAACCGCTGATTACCGCGAAGCCAAATACCCCAAAGGCTTCATACATGTTAAAGTAAACGAGAAATGCGAAGTAGACCCTCAGCCCATCGAGCTCACGTCAAGCCGCAGATTCATCATTTTAGAGCAAGAGTACAATGGTTGGGCATCCTCCAAAATCACGGAGTCAATGGCTCAGCAGGTAAAGGAAAACGACGCTGAAGGAGCCATCATAATCCCTGTTTTGAAAGGAACACTCCCAGTTGAAGCAAGCCGATCAGAAATCGACACAGGCAAAATCCGAAACGCAGGCGAAAAAGCCCTGCTTGTCCACCCGCTCGTGCTGCTGAAGGAAACCGCGATTTCAGACGAGGTGGCACGGTCAATTTTTGAAAGCGAATTCAAAGATTTGAGAACCAAAGCGTACGATTATTTTCTTGGAGATTTTCTCGCAGCGTTACAGCCGCGAAGAAGCTGAAAAAATCGCTCATTCCGCCCTCAACCTTATCGAGCCGCTGAGCCGAAAACAGGAAGACAAAGTTAAACAGGCAATTGAGGAGCTGGTAAAATGAAGATTGAAGTTGTCCAGCTTGAAAACATCCGTAGCCACATCAAATCAACCGTGCCCTTCACAGGCGGCTTCAACTGCCTAGTCGGCGGTTTAGGCTGCGGAAAATCCAGTGTCCTCTACGCGGTTGACTTTGCCCTGTTCGGCGACGCAATCGGAAGAAGCTTCGAGTATCTGCTTCGTGAAGGCGCAGACTGGGGGCGCGTCACAGTTCAGTTTAGCCAGAACGGCAGCACCTACAAGCTTACCCGCGGAATAAGACGAAAAGGAAAAAGCATCACCCAAAACATCGAGGAACTAAAGCTCTTTGAAGATGACAAACTTGTCGCCAGCATGAAAACCGACGCGATTGCCGAGCAATTCAAATCCATAACAGGGTTAGATAAGGAGCTTTATCGAGAGATTGTTTGGTTCAGGCAGGAGCATCTTAAGGAACTGCTGGATTCAGCGCCGCGTGACAGGCAGAGGCGTCTGGATGAACTGTTCGGCTTATCTGACTATGAGATTGCATGGAGCAGCATCGCGCAGTACCAGCGGGATTACGAAACCGAAAGGCGGGTTTACGAGAAAGACCCCGACGTCAACGGATTAGAAAAACTCAGCGGCGAATACAACAAGACAAGCGAAGAATACACGATGCTGGAAATGGAGCTTGAAACCTCAACGCAGAAGCTGGCGATTGCTAAAAAAACGTTGGACGAAGCGGATTCTAAACTTAAGCGGCTGGAGGAGAAACGGCAAGCCATCGAAGAGCTGAAACGGAAAGAGGCGAGGCTGCACTCCGACGCCGTCAACACGGGCAGCGCCTTGGCTTCACTAACCGAACGGATACAGGGCAAAAAAACAATCCTGGACAATCTGCATCAACGCCAAGTTTCCATCGACACCCAAGCTAAACTGTGTTTGGGCAAACTTGAGCAGGCAGGCTTGCCGACAGACCAACCAGCGCAGTCGCTTCATATTGTGCCTGGCGTCGTTTGATGACAAAATCAGCAGCTTACGAGCTGACCAAGAAGCAACTTCCAGAGACCTGCAAACAGACAAAAGACGAGCAGTCTCGCTGGCGCAGGAAAACAAATGTCCCCTCTGCATACAGCCTCTGGACGGCGAATACAAAACCAACCTGCTTTCGCGAATTGAAAAAGATAACATTGACCGAGAAAAAACCCTCACTCAGCTAAGAATACAAATCGATTCCATGCAGAAAACAAAAGCCTCAGCCTCAGAAGCTTACTCTACCCTTCAAACTTGCCTGACAAGAGCTGAAGAGTTAAAGAACCGTATAAGCGAGGAAGAAATTAACCTCAAAAACTTGTCCTGCGAGTTTGAGGAAAAACAGGGGCTTGAAGCGGACCTGAAGATGCAGCTTGAGCAGGTGCAGTTTGAAATCGGCAGGTTCGACTCATCCGAATTGGATACTGCACGAATGCAGCGTGAAGCGGCTTTCAGGCAATATTACCTTGTGGACTCTGAATTGCGTACCAAAGAGAGCCGCAAAAGTGACCTTTTCAGGCGCTTAGACGAAATCAAGGAGCGAATTGACGTTGCTCAGGGAAAGCTGGAGCGCATGGAGAAAAACCGAAAAACAGTGGAGGTTTTAGGCGCTATCCGCGATGCTTACCGCAGCATTCAGCCTAAGCTTCGCAGCGAATTCGTGAAGGTTCTGCGCAACTACATCCAGCAAGTGCTCGACAGCTTAGTCGGCGCAGAAGCATCCATGCTAAACGTAGTAATCGACGACACCTACACGCCTTACGTGAAAAGCGAAGCAGGGGTTGACCGCGAAGTTTCCAACCTTTCAGGCGGCGAACGCACGCTTCTGGCTTTCGCTTACCGTTTAGGTTTGGGGCAGCTTATCATGCAGTCGCGGACGGGTCACGGCTTAAGTATGCTTGTGCTTGATGAACCGACAGAAAACTTGGGCAGCGAAGACGGAAGCATAGAGCGGCTCGCAGAAGCCATAAGCCGATTCAAGGCGATAGAGCAAATCATCGCGGTTACCCACAGTGAAGCTTTCGCAGGGAAAGCTGACCATGTGATTACTCTTGAAAAAGAAGCTGGCGTAAGCAAAATATCAATTGAACGATAACAGATTCTTCCAGAAAATGTCTATGCCATCTATTTTCATGAAAATACTTTCAATAGTCTATTAAAAAGGCTCTTTACTACTGTTGTTCTAAAGATAAGAACACAGAGGAAGTTTTCAAAGCTTCCGACCGAGCGCTCTGATAGTTGGTAAAGGCTTATATCGAACCCATTCCATATGTTGAAAAGCGTAAAAAATAGTGTTTGAACGAGTTGGAAAAACTTCAAGCATTATCGCATAATATTAGGAGTTTAAGAAAATGTCTAAAACAAAAAACTTTAAAGTTATTGCCATGATTCTGCTAACAACAACACTCTTAGTACTAGCATCAAGCGCAAGCATCTCAAACGTTAAAGCAGCAACAACGCAGACCTTGGTTCTTTACACTACATTAGGCGGCGCATGAGTTCAGTCGATGCAAACGGCACAGCCATGACGCCAGGGAGTCAACAGGTAATAGTCTCACCAGCGGCGACACATATACGTTCACCGCGACGGCTGCTTCTGGCTACAAATTCATAGGCTGGGCATATGCTGACGAAACGGTCCGGTTGGGTCAACCAGTGCCTCATTCTCAAAAGTCATTTCAAACCCTGCTCTTTAGAGGCAATCTTCATCCCGACCACTAACACAACGGCAACGACCATCAGGAAGCGGAGCAGCTAGCACTAAGCTATCTTCGCGACAGCCGGCGGTACAACTAGTCCTGCTGGATCCCTCACTGGAGCATCAGTCAGCGGCACGATAGGTCACACCACAACTATAACTGAGACAGCGGAAGCGGCTACACATTCCTGTGCTGGGTCGTACAATGCTCATCAAACAACTACTACACTTCAACAACACTTAATTACATGCCAACATACAAGCGGAGCAGCCGTCGAAGCAATCTGGGTTCCAACCAGCAGCGGAATAACACTGCCATCAGCATCACCGACACCAACACCGAAAGTAGCTGAATTCTCATCTGCAATAGTCGCCATCGTAGCCGTAGCATTAGTCGCAGGCGCATTCGGAACATACGCATACACCAAGAAAAACACGAAAGTAAAACCCCACTTTCTTTTTTTATTTTTTTAAAATACTTTTTTAATTTTAAATTACTGAGAACCATTGGATTTATGCTCAACAGCTTTAGACACTTGCGAAGAGCTTTCTTGCTTCAACCCCCGCAAGATAATTTATGCGTCTATCGTCGTCAAAGTCCGTTAACGGTAATTTCCCAAGCCTTATATAACGCACTCAAGCACCCTTAAACCACCAAAAATGGTTTGGCGGCGAACACAAAATGAAGTTTAACGTGGGAATCGAATCAATCAAAGCCGAAGTAAAAGACAACATTCTTGTAATTTCGTCCAAAGAACCTTTGAGAGTCCTCAGCTCCGCCGTTTTAAACGGAGGACTAATGGAAGCACAGGGAATAATTAACGTTCAAGTTCCCGAAGGCAGCGGCGAAGACAAAAATGATGTACACTGGAACGCCGAAGAATTCTTGAAAACGCAAGTCCAAAAGCTCAAGCTTCCAAACGGCAAAGTAGTTGCGTTAATGACCGCCGCCAAAATGAAGAATGTAGCGTCAGCCACCAGAAAAACTGGCAAAACAACCCTGACCCTTTTCGTAACCGCTGGAACAACCGTCGCCGTCACAGCAGGGGAACCGGCAGCCTCAAAAAACCCGCCGAAACCCGGCACAATAAACATTATCTTGCTGGTGGATGGAAACATGACAGACGGCTGCATGGTTGAGGCACACAAAACAATTACTGAAGCAAAAACAGTCGCGTTGCGGGAGCTGGATGTTAGAAGCCAGTTTTCAGGCGACCTTGCCACAGGAACCTTAACCGACACCGTAGCGGTGGCTTGCACCAAAAGAGGGGAACGTCATAAGTTTTGCTGGAACTTTCACTTTGATAGGGGAACTCATCGCGCAATGCGTTCGAGAATGCGTAAAGACAGCTATTTACAAACAAGAGGGGTCGTGTCAAGCAGACCTTTGACGGAAAGACTGGCTGAAAGAGGATTGCAAATCGAAAAGCTCATGTCTCTTTTCAGCGAAAACAGGTTCCTGTTGAAAGCGCCAAACATCAGCGGTTCAAAAAGGAGTTAGAGCAAGACTTTAGCTGACAAAAAAATTGCGTCGTTGGTTTTGGCAAGCCTCAGGTTTGACGACGATTTAAAAAAAGGCTTAATCCCTGAGCAAATGAAAATACTGTTGACCAAGCTGCTTTTGAAGAAATTGTCGTATGCGGCAATCAGGAGTTACTTGTCGGACAAATGCAAATCAGACGAAGAATCCCCAGGAAAAGAGACGAAAGAAGAGAATTTGGGTCCTTTGACCAGCTTGCGTTTTGAAGGCTATTCTTGAAAAACGCCTACTCCAAAACTGATAAGCCAAACTAACCTGAAGACTTGGAGCGTTCAACTGTTCGCCTACAGCTATCCAGATTGCGCCCAAGTACAGTTAACTTTAATAATGCTGTAACTGGCTTTTTTAGCAAGGTGCAAATTTACGTGGTCTCAATAAACCCCAAAGAGCTGCCATATGACACGCTCAAGCATTGGCCTCCAATGACCTACAGAGACAACAAAGCACCAACCCAGGAGGCAATCAGGGATTTTGCAGATTTCCTTAAGACAGAAAACCATTCCAAGGGACCGAAAGAACTGCAGCCGTGGATTCCATTCTGCGATGGAAGATGCTCGTTTTGCTATTTCCCAGTTAACTGCGAAAAACAGCGACATTTCCGCCTACATTGAAGCATTGAAGATTGCGCTGCATCGCTACGCCGAAACCAGATACGTCAAATCAACAGTTTTCGAAGAGATCTACATCGGCGGCGGCAGCCCATCCATTCTTTCGGAGACCCAAATCGCGGATGTTATGAATTTTGCCGAGCGCAACTTCAAATTTACCGACAAATGCACAACCAAATTTACAGCGTGCACCTTCGGGTTGACTGACAAAAAAATTCGTCTCTTAGCTTCCCACGAAGTTGACCAATTAGACATCGGGGTTCAAACCTTTGAAGATGCCTTTAGAAAAAACCTTACACTTCGAGATGGAACCAAAGACGCTAAAGAAAAGCTGAAAGCAGTCAAGAAAAATGGTTTGCACCTCAGCATCGACTTGCTCTATAACCTCCCTGGGCAGACGATGGAGCAGTGGCGAGGGGACTTAAAGCAGGCTTTGGAGCTTGAAGTTGAAAGCGTAGACTGCTACCCGCTGGATTTGTACGCAGATACCCCGCTTGCCCGAAGAATCGCTGGTGGTGAGCTGCCTTCGCCAGGGGACTACCAGAAAGAGCTTGAAATGTACATGGAAGCCTACGATATCTTCAAAGAAAACGGGTATTTCCCAACCTGCCATAACAGGTTCTCACGGCTAAAAGAAGACCAGGGCAAAGTGTCTTCGGAAGTGGTGGGAACTGGCGCAGGCTTCTTCATGGGGCACTTAGGCAACTACCAATACTCAGACATCGACAACGTAAAAGACTACATAGCCTCAGTTCAGCAGGGATCTTTCCCGTTGGCTTCTCTTGCAACGCTTTCAAAAGAAGACAAGATGCGCAAGGCAATGATGCTCATTTACGTTCGTGTTCGACTGGACCGCAAAGACTTCAGGGACGAGTTCGGAAAGTTCCCCGAAGAAGCATTCCCCGATGCGATAGAACGGCTCAAGCAAAAAGGCTTAATCGAGGTAACCGACGAAGAGATAAGGCTATCAGAAAAAGGCGACCCATGGCGATTCAACATAGCTTGGGAATTCTTCAAGTAAGGTTTTGGCCAATCGTTGTTTTGAATTTTCAATTTATAGGAGTTGCATAGAAGAGTGCCGTACCCATTTTTAGCCAGTTTCTCCTCAAAATTCTTTTGTGGTTTCAAAGGCTCTCATTGCTGCGAAGAACATGATTGCGGCGAATCCGGCGAGAAACGCAAAAGAGATAAGAATCGTCTGAGGCGCAGTAGAGTAGTGAACTCCAAAAGAGTAGAAATCTGAGCCTATTCCAAAATAACGCATACCATTAATGAAGTGTGTGAGAGGATTAAGGTTGCTTACAATTTTTATCGCCGACGGCATCGAATCGATTGGATAAAGTGCGTTGCTCGCAAAAAATAGTGGTAATGTTAAAAGAGTTATTATGGCTTGACTAACATTATGGTCCCTTACCTTCATCGCGATAGCAGTTGAAAGAAACATCAAGCCCAAAGAAAAAAGTGCGGCAAACATTAACACGCCCGCTATTGCAGTTAGGGTACCTGCAATTGTTAACCCGAAGAAAAAATAGACTCCAAGAACATACCCAAACGCGATTACAATGGCTGTTTGAATCAAAGCTTTTGTAATTCCTCCTAAAGTCACCCCTAAAAGTATCTGCGAACGAGGCATCGGCGAAACCACAATCAACTTCATCAACCCATATTGCTTGTCGAACTGCACGTTCTGCCCCGCATATAGGCAAGTGAAAAGAATAGTCATGCCTACCACTCCAGCCGCCATGAACGTCATATAGTTGGCAGAAACCACACCAGGCGGGTTAGAGCCGCTGGGAAAGAAAAGGGTGATGTTGCTTGACATCGAGATCCCGTAAAGAACTAGCCAAAGCACTGGCTGGATAAGAGCGGAAAAAAGAAGCGCCTTTGAACGGAAGAATTTCACCATGTCCCGCCAATAAATTGCAACAAATCCATTTTCCATCAAGCATCAACTCCCGTGTGCAACTGAGGTTTTTGATCCAAAGCCTTCTTGGCCCTCTTCGCCCAATCCCTTTCCAGTAAAATGGACAAAGACATCATCCAAGGTGGGCTTCATTAGATTGACGCTGCATATTTCAATCCCTTCAGTTCTCAGGATGTCAATTAGTCTCGGTGTTAAATGCGCGTTCTCTTTGAAATGAATAATCAATCCTTCAGACGAACTCGAAATTTGATTTATGCCTGGTACATCTTTAATGAGTCGGGCTGCTTTCTCGTCATTATCAGTTTGCAGATGGATTCGGTCTTGTCCCAGAGAGTTTTTCAGGCTCTCGGATGAACCGTTCGCTATTATTTTTCCTTTATCAATTATGCAGACGGCGTCGCTGTTTTGGTCCGCTTCATCCATATAATGGGTGGTTAGGAAAATCGTGACTCCCTCCGAATTGACCTTTTTTATGTATGACCAAATCCGCCTTCTTGTTTGAGTGTCTAAACCTATTGTGGGTTCGTCAAGAAACAGAATTTGCGGTCTTGTTAGAAGCCCTCTCGCGATTTCGAGGCGACGCTTCATGCCGCCGCTGAGGTTCTTGGCAAATTCATTCTTCTTATCAGTCAATTCGACCAATTCAATGAGTTCATCTATTCGGGGTCGTCGGACATCTTTTGGAAGCGAATATATTCTTCCATGAAAATCCATCGTTTCCCACACTGTGAGGTCCCTATCGAGCCTTTGGTCCTGAAAAACAACTCCTATGGATTTACGAACCTTGTCCCGTTCATTTGTTACGTCAAACCCTGAGATTGTTACCCTGCCTTTCTGTATCGGCAGCAGGGTTATTAGCAAATTGATTGTAGTTGTTTTTCCCGCACCGTTTGGTCCTAAAAACGAGAATATCTGCCCCTTTTCAACGCAGAAGCTGATGTCGTTAACAGCAACGAGTTTCCCGTAATTGTAGCAGAGTCCTTCAACCGATATTATTGGGTCTCCCATAACTATCACGCTATTCTATTTTTCCAACTGAATCATTGCATTGCCAAGTTTGCCTTTTGGCTTTTTTAGTTCTAAGTCCAACTACTAAACCTGCGATTATGACCACAATCATGATTATGCCTAGAATAATCAAAAGGGAGCCACCACTGATTGTTGAAGTTGAGGGTTTGGAAGAAGCAGAGGAACTGGACAAAGGAGACTGAGAAGGCATTTGTGGCGAGGGTTGCGGAACGACAATTGAGCCAAAGGCATAGACGTTGTTGTCGTCGGAGCCCACGTAGACTACACCGTTGACAACCGAAGGAGAAGACTCCACGGCACTTTCGGTCGTGAAACTCCAAATCTTAACTCCCGTGGTAGCGTTTAAAGCATAAACATTGCCGTCCTCGGAGCCAAAGCAAACCACGCCGTCGGCCACGAACGGAGCAGAATCTATGATGTTGCCAGTCGAGAAGTTCCACATTTTGGTCCCGCTTGCAGCGTTCAAGGCATAAAGGTTGTTGTCGTCTGAGCCGATGTAAACTACGCCGCCTGCGACGGCTGGGGAAGACTCGATTTCGGCGCCCGTCGTGTAATTCCACACTTTGCTCCCTGTAGCCGCGTCTATTGCGTAGACGTTGCCGTTGGTGGAGCCAAAATAGACCTTGCCGTCGGCAACCGCTGGCGTCGAGTAGGTGAAGCCGAAGCCACCTATCGTGTAGCTCCAAATTTTGCTGCCGGTTGAAGCGTTCAGAGCGTAGGCGTCAGCGTACGAGTTGACGTAGACTACGCCGTCGACGATTGCGGGGGCTGAGTAGACGTAGTTGCCTGTGCTGTAGTTCCAGATTTTGGCGCCGGTCGCGGCGTTTAACGCGTAAACGTTGAAATCGTTGGAGCCCACGTAGACCACACCGTTAGCAACCGAGGGAGAAGAATACACCTCAGCTCCAGTCCTGTAGCTCCAAATTTTGCTGCCGGTTGAAGCGTTCAGAGCGTAAACATAATTGTCGTCGGAGCCTATGTAAACGACGCTGTCGGCGACCGCGGGAGAATCCTCCACTGCGTTGCCTGTCTTGTAGTTCCAGATTTTGGCGCCTGTGGCTGCGTTCAAGGCATAAATGTAGTCGTCATCCGAACCGACGTAGACCACACCATTGACAACGGCGGGAGAAAGATACTCAAGGGAATTCTCGGTTGGGAAGATCCAAAGGGTCTTATTTGTCAGCGGCACAGTCGAAGTGGAGTACCCCGCGTGAGATAGGTCATGATGGAATTGGGTGGACCAGTCCACGGGAGACTGTTGGGCATTCACTTTTGGCGCAAAGGCTGAAAACATAGTTAAACACAAGATCCCCAGAAGGATTATTGTTTTTTTGTGGTTGATTCTTCCCTCTCCTTTCGCTGGTTGGATTATCCAGCCGTGAATATAAGTTTTCTCCAAAAAACTCCAATGCACCCTTAACCACCCACCCCATTTTTGTGGTGCGCGCTGTTTTTCTGACCTTTCAATGCCAGCGGGTGGTGAGCTGTGGAATACTTGTTTGTGCTGTGTTGCACGTGACTAGTTGTTTTCTCGTTTTGTATGTTAATTTCCGTGGGAAATTGGGGTTAGGTTTGGGTTGGCAAGTTGGGGTGTGCCTTTTTTTCCGTAAGTTTCTTATAGCAGGTTGGATAATCCAACCTAACACAATGGGGATTAGAAGGATGGTAAACAAAAATATCATTTACATCGCAACCGTGATAATAATCATCACGATAGTTTCAGGCGCCTTTCTTTACGTAAACACAAAAACGTCAAACCAAACAAACACAAAAAATAACATCTCAGTTACAGATGACGAAGGCTACACTACCAATTTAACTGCGCTTCCAGAGAGAATCATTTCGTTGGCACCTGCCTGCACGCAAATTCTTTTCGCTCTCGGCGACGGCAACAAAGTCGTGGGCGTAACCGACTATGACAACTACCCATACAATTTCTCGGCGTGGATCGCGGCTGGCAACATGACAAGCATCGGCGGCTACTCGACCCCGAACATGGAAGCTATCGCCTCGCTTCGCCCAGACCTGATAGTGTCAGACAACATTAACGATGCGATACTGCCGAACCTTAGAAGCTTAAATTACAAAGTAATCGTCATTAACCCAACCAGCATCGACGGCGTCTACCAAGACTTGACCATGGTGGGCAAAGCAACCGGTGCCCAAACAAAAGCCGCCAGCGTGATTGCCAACATGACTAGCACAATCAGCAACATACAAGCGAAAATAGCGGCTGCAAATATTGCTACTGAGCCGAAAGTTTACTATGAAGTCTGGTCAGACCCGCTTATGAGTGCGGGTTCAACTACCTGGATAAATGACGTTATCAGCAAGGCTGGCGGAGTCAACATATTCGCTAACGAAACACAGCAGTACCCAACCGTTGCCTCAGAAACAATAGTTTCGCTTAACCCCGACGTAATTCTGCTGCCGACCAACATGGGAACTGGAACCCCGTTCTACGGAACTGTGCAAGACGTGAAATCGACGCCGGGCTGGAACACAATCAACGCAGTCAAAAACGACAAAATATACGTAATCGACCAAGACCTATTCGCTGAACCAGGACCAAGAGTCGCTGACCAAGTATATGCAGTCGCACAGTGCCTTTACCCACAACTTTTTAACTCAACAACCTAATTTTTTTTGTTGTGTAACTCATGGATAAGCCGCAAACTGAAGGATCGTTGGTTAAGCGTTCGTCAAGATGGAAGCTTATCTTAGCGGCGCTAATCGTGGCTTTCATCCTAACCGTAATCGTCGCGCTCAACGTCGGCTACGCACCTATTTCTTTTTCACAAATTCTGCTGATACTGGGAAAACAAATCCCGTTTGCTCCCATCAGACTCAGCATCCATTTCACCTAAAAACAGCGCGATAATTCTGCAACTCCGTCTCCCTCGAGTGCTTGCTGGAGCCTTGGTTGGCGCTGGATTGGCGGCGGCTGGAGTGATTTATCAGGGAATCTTCAGGAACCCTATGGCTGACTCATACCTGCTTGGCGCCTCCGCGGGAGCATCAGTCGGCTACACCATTGCCGTCCTTTATGTTACATCTTCATTGTCGTTTATCGGCTTGGGGATGACACAGGTTTTCGCGTTCATATTCGCGTTATTAACAGTCTTCGTCGTGCTAACTATTTCGCGGGTAGGTGGAAAAATCCCGACGACCACTTTGCTGCTTTCAGGTATAGTTGCAAACATTTTCCTTTTAGCGATTGAAACAGTCATGCAGCTTCGATCGGGCAAAGTGCTCAGCGGCATAGTGGCGTGGCTTGCAGGCGGATTCTCCGACACCGTTTGGACCCAATTCTACGCGGTTATGCCGATAATTCTCATAGGCATTGTGCTTACATATTTTTTCACTCGCGACCTAAACGTGCTCTCCATGGGCGAGGACACAGCGCAGCATTTGGGCGTAAACACAGAAAGAACCCGCCAAATCTTGCTTGCTATTGCCTCTTTGATAACTGCGGCTTGCGTCGCAATAAGCGGGGTAATAGGCTTCGTAGGCTTAATAATTCCTCACATGACGCGACTTGTAATTGGACCTGACCACCGCATCCTATTGCCTGCCTCCACAATCGTCGGAGCCATTTTCCTGGTAATTTGCGATTCCGTGGCGCGGGTTGCTACAGGTGCGTCTGAGCTGCCGGTAGGCGTCATAACTGCCCTTGTAGGTACCCCATTCTTTATTTATCTGCTTAGAAGGAGAAAAACAAGTTATTCGCTTTGAGGATGAAGTATGATGTTGTTGAATGTGAATGGTGTGGAATGCCGTTACGGCTCAAGGAAAATCTTGGAAAACGTTAGTCTCTGCGTGAAGGAAGGCGACTTCGTGGGAATCCTCGGTCCGAACGGCTCAGGAAAAACTACACTTCTAAAAAGCATAGGGCGAACCCTCAAACCCTCCAAGGGAGCCATCTTGCTTAACGACAAGGACATTTACTCGCTCAAAAGCCTAGATGTTGCAAAGCAAATGGCAGTTGTTCCGCAGGAAAACGCCATCAGCTTTAACTTTACTGCTTTGGAAGTGGTCATGATGGGACGAAGCCCTCACCTGGCAAGGTTTGAGATGGAAACTGAAAAGGACATGGATGTCACCCGAAAAGTTATGAATTTAACGAACACTTGGCATCTGGCGAATCGACCTGTAACCGAATTAAGCGGCGGCGAACGGCAACGCGTCATCATTGCCCGCGCCTTAGCGCAAGAGCCCAAAGTTCTGCTGCTTGATGAACCCCTGACCTACCTGGACATTATTAATCAGCTGGAAGTCATGGATTTGATAAAGTCGCTCTGCGTTTCCCAAGGTCTTATCGTTATGGCTGTTGTCCATGACCTTAATTTGGCTGCGCGATACTGTAATTGTGCGTTGCTTCTGAAAAAGGGATGCGTGTTTGCGGCAGGTTCTTTGGATGAGGTTATGACAAGTGAAAACATAAAAAACGTCTTCCAAGTAGACGCAATAGTCAAGAAAAACCCAGTCACAAATTCTCTATACATCATTCCGCTGTCACCTCCAAAATCTTCTCCACCTCGGAACTGCGCAATCCACATTGTCAGTGGCGCCGGAACAGGAACTGTGCTGATGAAGGTTCTCCAAGAAGAGGGGTACCGTCTCACTGCAGGCGTCCTTAACGTTTTGGACACTGATTTTGAAACAACAGAGTTTCTCAACATACCCGTCATCAGCGAAACGCCGTTTTCACCCATAACCGAAAAAACCCGAAGCGCCAACTTTGACTTAATGACCAAAGCCAGCATGATAGTAATTACCTCGGTTCCGTTTGGCTACGGCAACCTTTCAAACCTGGAGTCGGCGTTTGAAGCTGTCAAGCTGGGTATCCAAACATACATCATCGAAGAAGAACCCATTGAAGGACGGGACTTCACAGGCGGCAAAGCAGCCGCGCTGATGCAGCAGATGAAGAAACACGGCGCCGTTTTCATCAAGCACGCGTCGGAACTGCCTGCTCTGGTCAACGCGAAACATGACCTGATGGAGCTGCAGAAGAACGCTCAAAACGAGGTTCCGGGTCACACGAAAAAACTCGCCAAGGCAATAGTTCAGCCTGCTAATCCCAAAGAAAAGAGTTAAGGCACCATGACCGAAAATGACGAAGCGAAATCGTTTGCTTTCCTCAAAGCGCGAGCTTTAGAATTAGGCGCCAAAGAAGCAAAAGTAATTCCCACAGAAAAAATCGTGATTGAAGACCGCGTTGTTTTCAAATGCAGGTTAGGATGCGAAAAATACGGAAAAACCTTAGCTTGCCCACCCTATGCTCCCACGCCAAGTGAATTCCGCAAAATCGCCAGTGAATACCGCTACGCAATGTTCATGAAGTTTCAGTCGCATGCGGAAGGCGATTTAGAACTTATAAAGTGCCTTGCAAAAACAAATGATCCGTCCATTTCAGCGGAGATGAAGGCGAAGGTTGAAGCCTTTTGGGTGGCGTGGAAGGATGACATGAAACTTTTGTTGGAAAAAGTGTTGACGCTGGAGAAGGCAGCGGCGGAAAAAGGGTTCATTCTCGCTGTAGGTTTGGTTTCGGGTTCATGTCAGCTTTGCGAAAAATGCAACGTTCAAGGCGGTCTGTGTGTGCATCCCGCGAAGAAAAGATATTCCGAGGAAGGTGTCGGAGTAAATGTAAAGGCGACCGCGGAAAAGGCTGGCGTAAAATTTACTTTGCCCTTTGAGAAAAACCCCGAAACCTACGCGCTGCTCCTGATTGATTAGGCAATCTCGGAAATGAATTTTGAAAACTAGAGATTTTCTGGTCCGAATGCTGGTTCATTGGCGACGGAAGCAAAAATTTGTTCGGCGAATTCTTCCTGCTCTTCGTTGCCTGTGACTGCTAGCCAGCATGACCCTTCTGCTCCGCATACTCCGCCTGAAGCAATAAGCTCGACATTAGCGCCTGTTAAAGCGGCTAAAGCATCCAGTTCGGTGAACACTTCTCCGGTAACGGGCAGCAAACGGCTTCCACCTGCTCCAGGGGCATTAAGCTTCTCAGCTAAAGCGAATAAGTCGCCGTTTATGCGTTTCTCCACGCCTACGGGTATAATGAGTTTTACTCGGCGTCCAACAACCGCGGGCAAAGCTAAACCGATGGTTCCAGCTTTCGGGTGACCGATCAAAATAGCTGCTTGTCTACGGGTTAAATCCAAGGCGTTTGCACCCTTCAAGATAACGTCGCCCTCCTTCATGGAGTCAACAACGTCCTCAATCGACTTGCCCCTCTGCCAAACTCCCTTGACTATCACTACGTCGCCTGGGAACGCGCTCACGTCGGCTAGCCGCCCCGTTCCAGTCACAGATTTTTTTGAAGGCAGGGTTATGCCGCGGAAAAAGTGTTTTCTGGAAAAATCTTTGACGCCGAGGCTGGTTAGTATCTCTTCAGCCACGTAGCCGTTAGTGGTTCCAGCCACAATCACAAGCGTCCCATTTTTGAGCGCCTTTCTGATTGCCGGATGATTAGCTAAGGTTTTGGCGATTAAACGTTTTCCCGCCGCTGGAGTAAGGAGAAATTGTTTCATATGTTGGCTTCCTTTCTGCTTTCAGCGTTGTTATTTGAGTCGTGAATTATAATAATTGCGGTTCATTCAAAGCGGTTGCGGGTACGAAAATAAGTTAAAGAAAATAAAAAGAAAATAAGAGACACTAAGTAAAAAGATGTTCAGCTTGTAAGCTTAATATCTTCTCGGTGGTCTTCGTTTTGCGTAGCATTCTCGGCAATAAACTGGCCTTGTGCCGTCTGGTTTGAAAGGAACATCGCATTCTTTTCCACAGTCAGCGCAGGTTGCCTTGTGCATTTCGCGGTTGCCATATGACATTTTACTATTTTCAACTCCTATTATGTTCGGTGTGTAAGAATTAATTCTCACACAGTAATCATTAACCTATCATTCATCCTTATAAATTAAGTGCCTTTAAGACTAAGAATACGTCGGCGACTACTCAGGTTTCTCGGCTGTTTTTCGAGTTAAATGTGGGGATTTCAGGGTTGATCTGCTGTTTAAATGCTGGATTGGGGTTTTTCTCCCTAAGTTTTGTTTCCTTTAGAGAGCATTATATTTATACGCGTGCAAAATATTGCATTGGGAGAAACAAGAAGGGAAAACTCTAACTTTGACCGTTATAGTTGACGACGCGGGCAGCGGCGACTTGCTTTTTGGCGTTGTAGTCGGCGCGTACCGGGAAGAAACCGGTGAATTCAAGTATGACCTGATAGACGTGCGATTCTACCAAGAAAATTTCCGAGAAAAAGAATACCTAAAAGAATCCTCACGTGTCGTTTCCAAACTTGTAGGCGGCTTCAACCTTAAACCCGACGAAGCAGTCCACATTTGTCAAGGCTGCATATTCGACGTAGCCGCAGAAGACCTCCGCAAACTCTACGGGGAAGACCGCGTAAAACGAATCAGAGTCGTCGGCGAAACACAGCGACTTGTCGAAATCGCTTATTTGGATGAAATCCGCAATTTAGGTTACGAACCGTTGGCTGAACGCGAAGAGAAAAGAGGCAAAAGCTTCTTCCACATGATGCGTTGGCTAAAAGATAACCCTGAAATGCTGCGTTACGCCAAAACAGGATGGCCGCGCCTCAAAAATTACCATCTTTTCCAGTCTTTCCATGAGGAGCCAGTTCACACAGCGATTTGCAGCGACTGCGGCGTCGAATGTGAAGTGCCTTTTCAGCCCCGCGAAAACCGACCTGTATACTGCAGAAAATGCTGGCCTGCCCATAGACCCCATAAAAAGAACCCGCGAAAAGCCGCGCGTTAATCCACCAGCAGCGCAAATTTATTTTAGGCACACCCTCCAATAGTCCCCTTAGCGTGCGGTTTATGGATAAAGACTGGGAACGGTTGGGACGTCTCAAACCTGAAGAAAAAGTGCGGATATGCATGGATTTGACTGATGGGTGCATCCGGGTTTGTGCTGACGGCATAAGAAGCCAGTTTCCAGGCATAAGCGAGGATGAGTTGCTTGCGAAACTGCGTGAACGCCTGCAATGGTCCAAACGAAACCGCTGAAGTTCAACGTGCCTGTTCGATTGGCTTTCTTGAGAGTCATTCTTTGCTCCGCCTTGAGGTATGAGTTTACTTGGCTATTTTTTGTGATGGATATTGGTTGTAAATATGGGGCATCGCCTTTCTTGCGGAGCCATCGGAAAACTGCTGAGGTAAAACGCCCTGAAAATTTTGGTTTCTGAAGGGGAAAAATATAAGCAACTCCCCACAACTATGTTGGTAAAAAGGCGCGCTATTTAGATGAAATGCCAAACGTGCAATCAGGAACTCGATCTTCCTTTCCATTGCCCATTCTGCGGCGGAACATTCTGCGGTACACACCGCTTGCCAGAGAATCATGCGTGCCCCAAGATTGATTTTGCACGTTCACAACGGCAGGGACAAGTGCTGACACCTCAATCATACAACTCGTATCAGTACAGCTACAAAATGGGTCCACCACGCCAAAACCATATTACCTCAAGCCCCAAAGAAGTCAAACACATAACGGTGGCGGCGGCGCTTATCGTCGCTATCGGCTTCTCTATCGGGCTGTACGGGCAATACTTCGGAGGATTCAACTTCACTTGGACATGGATCTTAATGGCTGCCTTCGCAGCTATCATGACAGCTTCTGTCCTGACGCATGAAATGGCGCATAAAATTATGGCTCAAAGAAACGGATTATGGGCGGAGTTTCGCCTAACAACGTGGGGCGTAGTGTTGACTTTCGTTTCAGTGTTTTTGCCTTTCCGCATGATTGCGCCTGGTGCCATGATGATTTCGGGTTCCCCAAACGGTGACGAAATAGTCAAAATTTCGCTCGCTGGACCCGTTACCAATATCGCGCTCTCAGCAGGCATCCTTGGAGCTGCCTTTGCCTTATCCCCAAGCCCCTTAGGCTCGATGCTTTTCTTCGCTGCATACATCAATGCTTTCCTAGCAACTTTCAACCTGATACCATTCGGAATTCTCGACGGCTTCAAAATCTTCAGCTTCAACAAGAAAATCTGGCTCTTAGCCTTCCTGCCAAGCGTTGCATTAGCCATCGCAACTTTCATTAAAATCTCATACTGATAAAAATCAACTGCGTCCCTTTCCAAAACAATAATTCTGTTTTCTTGGAGCACAGCACATATTATATTTCATGGATGCGATATTGACTATTTGCTGGAAGAGTGATTGCTTTGACATCGGATTCGAGTTCCTTTAAGAATCGTTATCTTTCGTCGAAATATGTTGATTTCTGGATGGCTGACAAAGGCATGGAAGCGGGTCGCAACGTTTGGCGTCAAAGATTGCTATCCTTCTTGCCTTACGAACCCGCCGACAGCTTCCGCTTGCTGGATTTGGGCACGGGAACAGGCGCTCTAAGCCTTGAACTTCTTGGCCGTTACCCGAACGTTTCGCTCACTTGCCTAGATTTCTCTGAAGCCATGCTTTCTCATGCCCGAGAGCGACTGGAAAAATTCAAGGCAAAAGTAACCTTCGTTCAAAGCAACCTCCAAAATCCCGGTTGGTCCAAAGCCGTCGACGGAATATTTGACGCGGTGGTTTCATCTTTTGTTACCCATACCATCCCTGACAAAATAAAAACCTTATACGCGGAGCTTTTCGGGCTAGTCAGTTCAAATGGGTGCTTCTTGTCCTGCGATGTTTTTCCTCCGCCTGGGCCCGTTCTGGAGCAGATTTACCACAAATCTCGGCTCATCGAACGCCAATATGGCATTAAAATGAGGACTGGCGTTGAGAAAACCATCCCTGAAGTGGAGCAGCAATTGAATGAGCGCCGCGAGGGCTACAAGGCTTTCTTTGCGGGTGATAACCGAATTTTGTCTATCGGTTCGCCGACGGTGGTGAATCATCTGGAGTGGCTAAAGGAAGCGGGGTTTGACGAAGTCGACTGCTTAGAGAAGCATACCCGCAACGCTATCATCGGCGGCTTCCGACATAGCCACTAAGGAATTCTCTTAAAAACAAAAATAAAGCCTGAAAAAAGGCAATAAACTGACGATGCAAAAAATGCGGTTTCTTAAATGAGTTCGATTGTTACGTGGACTTCTTCAGGTACACGGATACGCATGATTCTACGCATAACCCGTTCCTCCGAGTCAATGTCGATTAGCCGCTTGTGAATACGCATCTCCCACCTGTCCCATGTTGCGGTTCCCTCGCCTGACGGACCCTTTAGAACTGGAACGCGAAGCCGTTTGGTTGGTAGCGGAACTGGGCCGTTGATTTTCACGCCTGTCTTCAAAGCGATGCTTCTAAGTTCTCCGCATACCTCTTCAAGTTTGCTGTAGTCTGTGCTTGTAAGGCGTATTCGTGCTTTTCTTACCATTTTGGTCAATCAATCCATTATTTTTCTAATTAATATATGTTGATGCCACCTAAGAGACTTTAACGGCAAATAAAAACCTATCGACCCACTTTTCATCCTTGTTATCCTGCTTTTTAAACGCTCCCAAATCGTTTAGGTTTACGGTAGACATGCATCTTTATGCCATTGAATGTTGCTTCACCATACTTTTGCCAGCCTGCCTTAACTAAAATGCTTAAAAGGCAAGTGTTGTAACTGACTTTTCAGTGCAGTGGAGACATTGCTGAAAGGGAAGGATGCACTTTATTTTTATCTGAAGTAACATATGCTTACTTGCTTGTGAGTTTTGGATGAAACATTTTATTTATTCGCGACTTAACGAGACTATGACAGGCATGATTATCTCAATCATTTCATCGTCAGTTTCTCTTGTTTGTTTTTTCATTTGCTGCAAATGTTCTTCCAAATCTCGAGTTTGGTAATTTAGTAAAGAGCACATGATTGCCATTTTGAAACTTCAACTTATTAGGATTTATGAATTATTGGTACACAAAAGATATGCAGGTGACATCTCCACTTTGGTGAGAGTTCGAATCCCACCCCCCAGCCCTTTCAATTTGAAAGGGCTACTATTCGCTATTATAACGCCACTTTGACATATCATGCCCTAAGAACCTTACAAACCTACAATTGTTACAAACAGCTTCGAAATCGTAAGTTTCAACTTCTGATCCACAACGAGGACATACGTAAGGCACAAGTTTTTCATAGAAGCGGCTTGAATACTCTGAGATAAATAACCTTAACTCATCATAAGGCACATCTCTGTTCCAAGAGAAGCAGGCATCTAGACTGTCGGATTTGGGATCAAATATTACCAATCCCTTACTACTTGGGCGATATCCCATTGGGTATGTGCACTCAGAGAATTCTGAGACTAGCTGCTTAGCCATTTCGCATTTTTCCCAGTATTTTTTAGCGATCTTGCCAACATTTAGGAGAGTTAATTTCAACTCTTGAAGATTTTTTTCATAGTTCCTCGTCAAATCACAATATCGTTTATATTTTAGAGACATGGGAATCTCGCAAGCTTCAATAATAATAGGAATAACAAAGGGTGAGCCAGACTCAATTTCCGACGTACGTGCAATTTCAAGTTCTTCATTCGCCCATTTAGAACCAACAGAGTTTTTGCTAATTATAACTAAGAAATAATTGGATTCGTGAATCCCTTGAGAAATCTTGCCAATAATAGACTCTCCTAGTTTTATCTCATAACTGTCATACCAAATTGGAATATTATCAGATTCAAGGCTTCTTACCAGATCATTAACAGCTCCCTTGTCCAAACTGGAGTAGCAAATAAACACTTTCTTCATCCGTGGTTCGCTTCTACTGCTAATTTATTTTTATATTGTTAAAAACTTTTTCCAAAATCGTCATTTCCAACGTTAAAACGTGATCGTAAAGTAACAGGGTTAGTCAGAATATACAAAATTTTACAGAACTGCCCCGATCGAAACTCTGCTTGTGTCCGTATGCGTGAGTATCGCATGCGTCGGAGTTGCGCTTGATGATGAAGGGTTTCGAATGAGATTTTGCCGTTACGCAGAGATTTTGTTTCCGCAATTGGCGCAGAATTGTGAGCCAGGTTCCACTTCTTTTCCGCATTCTCGGCAGTATTTTTTGCGGTTAACTGGGGCGGCTTGGGCTGGTTGAGGCGTTGTTTTCGCTGGGTTTGGAAGTTTTATGGCGTCGGGTTCGTTTAGGAATTTCGCGACTAACCCAACCAGTTCCATTCCTGAAACTGATTTTACCACTATTTCCGCATCGTGGTTTTCAAGATATAGTATGTCGTTGACGCCTGCTTGGAGGGCGGTGAAGTTCGCGTAGACCAACTTGTTGTCTGCGCTATACCTTCCTGCTTCAACTGACACGAAATTGTCGATGATTGGCAGTCTTCCTGCAAAGTGGCTTGGGCTGCTGCTTAGTTTGTACTTGCCGCTTTCCTGGGTGACCACTTTTTTGTCAGCTAAACCTTTGAGACCTGCTTCAACTTCGGCGGCGGTCGGCGGCGTGGAGAGGTCAAGTTGCGATTGAAATGCGTATTCGAGTGACTGCAGAGTCTTTTTGCATTTAGCGACCTTGTTGACGATTGCTGGGAGTTCAAACGCGGTGCTTTTTACCGCTGTGCCGTCTGCGATAGCTCGAAGGTTAGCCGCGCGTTCTAGATCCATGAGCGCGAACAGAGCCATTGCCTCTTCTTTGGTGAATTTTCCGAAGAAGCTGCTGCTGGCTAGTTTGCTGTGGCCCACGTTCTGGTCGATTAAGGTAAACGCGGCTTCGACGGCTGCGGGGGACTGTATTATTACTTGGTTATTGTCATGGAGCGCTGAAATCGACGGTGCCCCTTTGGCGTCTGGGAAAGTAACTATGAACTCGAACAGTTTGCTTCCCGCAGTGTACTTCAGGCTTGCAACGTTCCGAGCTTTCGCAAGCGTGTCGAGCACTTGGCTGTATTCGCTTTTGATTTTGCCTGCGGCGTCAACTATGCCCGCTGACTGGAGTCGCTGCGTTTTGTCTGCGGTGTTTTTTCCTCCTTTTACGTTTAGAATTGACAGGGGGCTTTTTTCTTCTGGAACCGCTTGTCCCAGACTATCCAATAGGTCTTGATCGATTGTGAAGCTTATTTTGCTGCTCATTTTTTCTCACTCATTTCCTGTTAATTTTGTTACTCTGAACCGCTTGGAGCTGAAGAGCTTGCTTCGGAGCTTTCTGAACCCGATGAGCCTTCAGATCCTTTCTCTGAGCCTCCTTCTCCACCTTCGTGTCCGCCTTCTTCGCCTTCCAAACCAGCTTTCTTCTTCACCCAATCTCCAGCTTGCTCTGGCGCTAACCCTTTGATTTTGTCTTTTGTGGCTTCAACTGCGAAGTCGTTTAGGTTATGCACGTGGTCTTCTTCGTTGATGTAGTGAACAAACTTTCCAGCGTCGCTTTCGTGACCAAGCGTATGTTCTAAGCCGTGCCACATGGCGTGTTCAAGCAGTTTTTCTCCGACTTTGATGCCGCCTTTCTCGAGTCCCTGCTTGAATCCCCCCTCGGCAGCGCCTTCCGCAAACTCCGAAGTTGCCTCGTAGGCATCTGCAACGGTTCGTCCGCCGGGCACGGTGTATTTTCCAACCCAAATTGCCCAGTCAGCGCCTTTCTTGGTGTATTCGGCGGCGTGCTCCAGCTTCTCGAAGCCTTCGGCTTTGCTGATTTCATGCTCAGCTTCCCACGAGTTGAATTCGTTCTCGTCTTTGTAGTAGTCTTTCCAGAATTTCTTGGTCTCGTCATGCAGGTGTTCCTGCTGATCGTGAAGCGCCTTGTCATCGTTTGCCGCCTTAATCTTGTCGTCGTTGATTGATTTCTGTGCGTCTTTCTGGAAATCTGACATGTATTTCTCGTTGATTTCCTGTTGTTGCTTGGCTTGGTTTATCTCGTCAATGTCTGGGGGTTCTTGCTGGGGTGGAGTTGTCGGTGGGGTGTCAGTTGTTGGTTCTGGTGCAGTTGGAGCGCTTGGCGGCGAGGTTTGGTCTGCTGGTGGGTTTCCTGAATCGCCAGAGTCCCCTGAGGAAACGCTTGTGGTTATGACTCCTGCACTTACGCTGGCAACTACTCCTGATAAGACGCTTGCTACGGCGTGGTGTGCTTCTTCAAAACCGGTGCTGAAGTCTTGGAACTGAATTATGGAGAAGTTGAGGTGTATGTTGTGGAGTTGAGTTAAGAATAAGGCTATTGCAAAGAATGGCATGATTGACATTAGAGCGGTTGTTTTTTGACTTGTGGGGCTAATCGGTTTGGGCGTAGGGATTTTGAGGATGCGGCGCAGGAAGAACCTGTCCACTATGATTAGAACCAAGCCGATCCACCCGAGGAAGTAGCCTGCTGCATAAGAGGAAGTTAGGACGGCATGGGTAGGAACTGCTGCAGATGCGATTGTTGGCGAAATCGTGTACAAGACTAAGCCAAAAAATGCGATGAGGAAGTTTTTTCTTTTGTAGAGATTTAGGCTTCCCCAAAACATCAGAACAACGCTTAACGCAACAATGATTGGTATGCCGGGGAAAACGTCGCTGGCTGGTGCATTGCTGATAATGTTCTGTGGTTTCACAATCATGATGCTTAAGTACTTCATCAGAGTGTCTGGGTTGTGTCCTGAAGGCAGCAAAAGCCCGACCCCAGCATCTGCCACGGGAATCAACATAATCATCATAAAGCAAAGGCGAGCTACAATAGGGAACAAGGTTGTGACGGTTGCTTGCCAAGGTTTTATTGGAAGATGAAACTTTTTGAGGAAAGTCAACAAAGCAAGCCCGAGAATTGTCGAAAGCACCACTCCTACTGCGCCGTCAACGAAGACGCCTATTATGAAGCCCAGTGCGATTACAAGCAGGTAGGGTCTGCCGTCTTTTGTTAGAAGCCACTTAATTTTCGCGATAAGTTTCTGCATCAATGACTGAGCTTGATTTTGGATTGGTGCACTAAGTCGCCTACTTGTTTGTTGCACTGCCGAGATTCCCCTTGTACCCCCATAATCAAAGTTTTTACTATATAATAATTGTGACTTTGCAAACTGTATTGATAAATTAATTTTAATTGACAAATTCTATTAGTTTAGGTATTTTTGACTTACCTGTCGGCTTTTTCGGGCGTAACATCAATTATTCTGTGGCTTTCCTGTGCAAGGTTTCAGAAATTAAAAAAAGGAAAAAGGGGAATAGAGGTTTCACTTAGCTTGTGACTGTAGTTCGTGGTCTGTTTCCGCGGCTTCTCAGCGCCAGTACCGCTCCTGCGATGATTATGACAATTATGACGACGACTAAGCCGTAGATGTAGCCTTGAGGTATGCCGCTTGTCTTTGGTGAGGGCGTTGGCGTAGCGGTCCGAGTTGGGGTTGGAGTTGCGGTGGGTTTAGTTGTTGGAGTCGACGTTGCTTTTGGCGTTGGGGTCGGCGTAGGAGCCGAGGTTGGCGTTGGGGTGACGATTGATGGCGCGGTGGTGGGCGCCGTTGTTGGTGCTGGGGTTGGAGTAGGCGTTGGAGTGGGTGTCGGAGTTGGAGTTGGCGTTGCAGTTGGAGTTGGTGTGGGTGTTGGAGTTGGGGTTGCGAAAGGCGAGGTTTGCAATGCCAGCACTTGTCCAGAGATGCTTCCTGACGGCACAGCAGTCGACACGAAATTAACGTTAGATGTCACTTGGCTCACGGTCACGGAAACTCCTGTTTGCTGCTGGGAGGTGTATCCCGTTTCTGTGACGTTGACCGTGTAGGTTCCTGTGCCAAGACCAGCTGAAATGACGTAGTTGCCGTTGCTGTCGGTTGTAGCAGATCCAGAGCCGCCTGTACCCTGCGCTGAAACAGATGCGCCGACTACGGGTCCGCCGCTTGAGCTTGTCACCTGCCCGCTTATGGTTCCTGACGGCGCCACCGTTAACTGGAAGTTTATGTTGGCTGTTGTTTGTCCTGCGGTGACGCTTACGCTGCCTGGATATGGGACAAATGAGGTTCCGTAGATTGCTTCGACCGTGTAGGTTCCTGTTGCTAAGTTAGTGTTGACTTGGTAGTTTCCAGACGAGTCAGTCGATGCAAAGCCAAAGCCGCCTGTCGAAGAGGAGACTAAGATGGCTACGCCTGAAATGGGCTGTCCATTTGCCAAGTTGGTGACGGTTCCCGAAATGATTCCTGAAGGGCTAAGTGCAATATTGGCTGTTGTGGTTGCGCCAGCTGTCACAGAGATTCCTGTCTGCGTGTTTGATAGGAAGCCTGTAGGGGACAATACTGTCACGTTGTATGTTCCCGTGGGCAGATTTGCGTTCAAGGTGTATTGTCCAACGGAATCTGTTGTTCCGAAAGCAGCAAAGTTTCCCGAAGCATCTACTGCTTCAACACTTATGCCTTGCAGAGTTGCGCCTGAATTCGCATTAGTAACTGTTCCAGTTATCACGCCTGACGAAGCGAGAGCAAAATTCACGTTGCTCGTCATTGTCCCTGCAGTCACGGCGACATTGCTCAGAGTGGTGTACAGGTACCCTGGTGCATATTCTACTGTAACATTGTATGTCCCGGTGGCAAGGTTTTGAATGATCTGGTAGTTCCCGTTGGCGTCGGTAAACGCAAACTCGCCACTAATGCTCGTTCCCGTTGCATTGTAAGCATTAACTATTACGTTTGGCAAAGGCACGCCCGCCGAATCGGTAACCTGTCCAGAAATGCCTCCTGAAACACTCAGGTAGACAATGACGTTTGCAGTTTGGGCTCCCGACGTCACAGCTACGTTGTCCGTTTGTCCATCAATATAGCCGGGTGCGGACGCTGTCACGGAGTAGTTGCCTGTGCCGAGGTAGGTGGAGATAAGGTAGTTTCCCGAAGAGTCTGCGACTGCACCTCCTGACCCGCCATCGCCCGAAGCAGAGACAAGAGCGCCTGGAACAGGAACGTACGTCTGTGCTAAAGCGTCTTTGTAGGGTTGACTGTTGTTCGATGATTGAAATGCGTAGACTGAAGCACCTATTAGCATCCCCAAGAGAACCATGGTCATCAACAGTTTCGCGATTGCCTTGTTTTTTGGCATGGAAAAGTCTGTTTTTTTCATTTTTAACACCAGAAAAATTTTTGCCCTTCTAGGCTCTTTTGGAAGGTAACTAATATAGAATTGTGATTGCAAAAAGAAGCCTCAAATTCTTTAGCTAAGAAAAACGGCGGAATGGCGATTTTGACTGCTTACGTTTCCGAGGTTTTGGTGCGGCTTTCGCAACGGGGCTTTTAGAAAAACGTCTTTTTCTTGACGAAGGTTACGAGGAGGTAACCTATGTAGATGATGCTGAAGCCGATTAGACCGATTTCAGCGAAGCGGATTATGGGGTGGACTTCGCCGAGGATGAAGTATCCTTGTGTTGAGATGTCGTAGAAAGTCCAGCACATCATCAAAACGGCGCTGAACAGCGATGAAATGCCAACAACGTGGAAAACATCTTTCAAAGCAGCGAACAAGCCAAGTCCACCCGCCGTTTCTTTCTAAGGCGCATCAAAGGCTCTGAGCAATAGAGCTCTCTCTCACCCTGGGAAATTGAATTCAAATCCCTCTCCTCCCTCTTCCGCTTTTTGAATGCATCGTATGGTACTTAATCTTTACTGAATAACACTGGAAAATCGAAAAATCCATGTCGAGATTCAGGCAGAAAACAAGGTTGGAAAAACCTGCGTTGACAACTTTTCCGTTTATAGCTGGGTGGTTTCGCTGACTTTTTTGGCGATTGCCTCGACCTGTTCAGGCGTAAACCGTTCCTCTTGGCATGACGGGCACCTGAGAGCTTTCACGTTATGCAAAACAACGCCGTCTACTTCAAAGTCGAATTCTACCTCAACATATTCGACGCAGCACACGGGGCAAAGCAACGCGCCAGCCTTGGTGCCTGCCGCTTTATTGCGTGAATTTTTTTCCAAGCTCTTCTGCCCAAGCCTCTACCTTAGCCATGTCCGTATTGTCTAACATGGTTTTTCTGAAGTATCTGATGCGTCCGCCGAAAGCTTCTGTCGAGACGGGATTGATGTTTGGGTATTTGGTGAGGGTTTTTTCGACGAATTTGGCTTTTGCGTTTTCGTAGCTTCCCGGTGTACCTGCCCATGAAGAGGAAACAAAAAAAGCCACCTGTTTGCCGCTGAGGTCGTTTTTTAGAAACTTTAGTGTTTTGCTGTAGACTCTGCCGCCTCTGACGCCTCCGCCGACAATTACGCTTTGGTATTGTGCTAAGTCAAGGGGTTTTTGTTCTTTAAGGTCAACCAAATCAACTTCCAGCTGGTATTTGGAGCGCAAAACATCCGCGATTTTCCGTGCAGACTCTTCAGTCGCGCCGATTTTAGTCTCATAAGCGATAAGGGTTTTGCCGCGGGTTTCAGAAGCCATTAAACGCCACTGCCATGTGACTCTTCAGGTGGCGCGATTCTGGCACCGCAGTTGTTGCAGAAGACTGCTCCAGTTGGGTTCTTCGAATTGCATTTGGGGCAGGTGACGGTTGGCTGAGAAGGGTTTCCCCCAAGGTCTTCCCTCGCCTTCTTGATGGCTGCATGGGTTTCTTTGGCTGCAAGAGTAAACGCTCTTTCAAGTTCTACCCCTACACTGTAAAAAGCATCTGTCAACTGGTCGGCCGGATAAACCACTTTGGCGGCTTTACCTTTCAGGGTTTTAGTGCCACATTTCGCACAGAAATTTGCGTCATCAGCGATTTTTTCGCCGCACTTAGTACAATAAGACAAACATTTTCACCGCTGATTAGCATGTTAGACTCCAAATTTAAGCCTTTATCAAAACAAAACACGTGCCTGTGTAGTGAGTGAAAAATAAACTTAAATTCCGATAGCGGGCTATACTATGAACAAGACAAAGTTGGCTTCAAATGACTCAAAGCAAGAAACCCTATGAGATACTTCTCAGAAATATCAAAGCTGATGACAAAATTCTCAGGGGATTAAATAACAGCGCTGTCAAAACCAAAAATTGATTGGTGCCTTAGTCCGAAAACAAAGAAAGAAAAAAAAAGAATAATTACCTATTCTACGAGTTTTTGTTTGGCTTCTCCGATCAGCTTTACGGTTTGCAGTCGCCATGGCTCAAAGCCTTGCGGTGTCGCTGGGTAACTGTTGTAGTGCGCACCTAAGCCCCGCATCATCACGACGGTTGAGCGCAGTTTGGTTAGGAATCCGACGCGTCGTATGCCTCTGAAGACCCGTTTGGCGGTTTCGGTGATGTTTAGGTGGAAGTCGTCTCCCATGCCTGCTCTAAGCACGTCGTCTTCAGTCATGAGTTTCTCGTTCATGCCGTAGTTGAGGTCTTCGTCGCTGCATGACAAGAGGAACATTTTGAAGATGTCCAGAGTTCCCTGTTTTTTGCCGTAGGTTTCAATGTATTTCTTGTTGTAGCCCCAGAGCGCCTCTTTTGTCGGTTCACCTTTGCCGAGGGCTTCAACGATTTGTTTTCCCGCTAAGTGGCCGCTGAGCATTGAGGGTCCGATGCCGCCGCCGTGAATTGGGTTAACCAATGAAGCAGCGTCTCCGACTAATACGACACCGTTAGAAACCATGTTGTCCAAAGGTCTGCGGACAGGGTCAAACCATGCTCCGCCGGTTAAAACCGTGGAACCCTTAAAAATTGGCTTCTTAAAGGCTGTTTCATAGAGTTGCTGTTTGGGATTAGGATAGTTTTCGCGCATGCAGGTGCCTATGCCAACGTTTACTCGTGCGCCGCCTTTGGGGAAAATCCAGATGTAACCGCCAGGGGATGCTTTTTGGTTGAGGTAAATTTCGCAAAAAGTCGTGTTGGCTGTTTCCTGTTTAAGTTGGCGGATTTCGCGGTAGCAGGCTTCGACATCTTCGTTTGCTATGTAGCGGTCTATGCCCATCTCGGCTGGGAGTTGCTTGCGTACCATGCCAAAGTAACCCGTAGCATCAACCACAACTTTGCTGCGTAACTCCAGTGTTTTGTCTGCCTTCATGTTTTTGGCGGTTAAACCTACCACTGCGCCCTTCTCAATTATGGGTGAGCGGAAGTTTAGGTTATCTTCAAGAACTGCGCCTTTGTCTGTTGCCTTTTTGAGTAGCCATTGCCCAAAAAGCCGTCTGTTCAACAGGTAACCGACGAAGTCTTTGTCAGCAATGGTGAAAACCGTACTTTCGTCGGGTGAGTAGATTTTGATTCCGTCGATTTTTGCCTCCAACTCACCGCCTGTGGGTTTTTCCAAGCCCAAAAATTTAAGGTGATGCTCGCCCAAGGCGTCGCCGCAGATTTTTTCTCCTATTTGGTCCCGCGGCTTCTTTTCGATTATGCATACTTTTAAGCCTGATTCAGCGATGGTTTTTGCTGCTAAGCAGCCTGCTGTTCCAGCGCCTACTACTATTGCGTCGTATTTTTCCATGTTTTTCTCTCCAAACGCTTCGCTGTATTTTGTATACCATGTTGTATATGTAAACCTTAATAAAGTGTGAAGTGAGCTAAACCACACCGAGTGTGGAACAAATGAGTACTCCCTTAACTCTAAGCGCGGAATTCCGCAAAATCGTTGAAGCCCGAATGAACCAAGTCCTCAAAGGCGTAGAAGTCACATTCAACCAAATAATCGAAACCCAAAAAATAACTCCCGCCGAACTCAAAGAAGAAATCGACAGCCTGCAAGAAACCTTCAACCTGCTTTTCCAAAAATGGAGCCTCGAAATACTCTACACACTGCTGCTTAAGGATGTCAGCGGCTTTGGAGAAATCAAAAAGAATTTTGAGGGTGAATTCGCGGACGCTTTCGGACAAGCTAAAAATGCTGTCAGCGCACGGCTACATAACCCGAAATGTTTCGGCTGGTCCGCCGCTGCGAGTGGATTATGCGTTGACGGGTAAGGGAAAGAACACTGTGCTTCTGGCTTTGCCGCTTCTTTACTATTCAAGCAGCATCCGAAGTTAAGGCTTAGACTGCTTCTTTTCAATCTCTTTGTTGGCTTGCGGCAGGCTCGTGGTTTCCTTCACAGTTTCAAAAACCATGCATGTCAGCGTCTTCTCTAAACCCTTAATCAGCCGCAACTTATCAACAACGAATCTGCCGACTGCATCCACGTTTTCCGCGCGAAGCTTCACCAGCAAATCCCAGTCGCCAGTGATTATGTGGACTTCTTGGACTTCGGGGAACCGCGCAATTTCTTCGGCTACGGCTCTTTGGGAAACTGGGGCGCCGTTGGTTTTTGTGGTGTAGGAGACTGAGGCTAAGATGAATGCGGATGTGCCTAGGTTCAGTTTTTCTGGGTTAGAGGATGGCTCTGTACTGTTTTATTATGCCTTGTTCTTCCATGCGTTTTATTTTTGCGAAGACGGTGGTGATGGGGGTGTTGATTTTTTTGGCGATTTGGTTTGCTGTTAGTTTGCTGTTTTCTTGTATGAGTTGGAGTATGGCTACGTCTTTTTCGTCGAGTTTTGAGCTCATATGTAAATATTACAAGTGCTTACTATAAAATATTGTGTTTTATTGTAATTTATCCATGTTTTATTATAAAAAATTTATTATCTGCGTTCGCACAATGTAGCTTCAACAAACGAAGAGGAATTGAACAAAATGAAAGGCACACAGAACACAATCCAAATGCCAAAAACCCTAGACCAACTAACACCCAGCGAACTGGAAAGAAAAGCCTGCATAGGCAAAGTAATGACTTACACACTCAATAGCCTAACCTCAACATTCGTAGGCGAAGGCTTCCAGTGGCTTCTTCCTGTGGCTCTGAGCCAAAGCACCGACCCGCTCTGGCCTGACCCAGGCGCATCAATCGAGAAAAGAATCGAAGTAGACATCTACGGAAAACCCGTACGCACAACCGCAAGCATGATCATCCACAAACTCGTCGCCGCCTCAACAGCCTACCCGAAACTCTTCATACTTTCACCTAACATACGCATCGAAAAAGCTGAACGCGCAAAAACAGGCAAACACATCTACGAGTTCACGCAACTCGACTTCGAAGCCCGAGACGCCACCTCAAAAGAAATCCTCACCCTTGTAGAAGGCGCAATCTGCAAACTTGTCAAAGACCTAAAGAAAGACATGAAAGGCGAATTAACCACGCTGTGCCGATGCGACACGCTCAAAGCGCCGAAGGCTCCATTCAAAGTCTACGACCGCGTAGAACTTGAGGCAAAGTACGGTGCAGACGGTTGGGAAGCAGGCATATCTGCAGACATCAAAAGAACCAGTTTGGGTTACAAACATTCCGACGGGAATTCTACGATTTCGAAGACTTCAAGACTGGCAAATGGGACAACTATGACTTGTTCCTGCCGCAGTTCGGCGAGGTACTTTCAGGCGCCAAACGAGAATGGGAATACAGCAAAATCTCAAAGAAAATCGAGCGCGACCAAGTCAAAAAGGAAAACTACGCGTTGATTCTGAAGATGGCTAAAGAAGGCCGGCTTAAACCCACTGCTGGCGGCGGAATAGGCCTCGAACGTTTAGTCGGCTGGATTGCAGGCGTCAAACATGTCGCTGAATGTCAACCGTTCCCGAGGATTCCTGGAACTGTAAATGAACTCTGATTCTATGTAAAGAAACGGATTGGCGAACGATACAATCCTCAACTTTTCTTTTAATTGCGAAAAGTTTATCTTTACTTATGCAACCATCAGAAAGGAAAACGTTTAATCATAAAATGTTGGAGATTGAAAGGAAATGGCAATAATGAATCCTTACCTTGAAGCGCTTCAGCCAAAACTCAGCGACTCAGACTTCAAGAAACTAAGCAGCATGGATAACCCGAACGTTCACGAGTTCATAGCTAAAGAAGCCGACCTTTGCCAGCCTAAAGACATTTTCATCTGCAGCGACTCCGCCGAAGACATCGCCCACGTCCGCAAACAAGCAATATCCACAGGAGAAGAACAAGCAATCTTAACCATGCCCGGACACACCGTGCATTTTGACGGCGAATACGACCAGGGACGAGACCGCCAAGCCACCAAGTACCTTGTACCCAAAGGAATCGTCCTAAGCAAAGCCCTCAACCAAATGGACCGCCAAGAAGGATTAGCCGAAGTCAGGTCTATTCTGCGTGATTCCATGCAGGGCAGAACAATGATTGTCCGCTTCATATCGCTGGGACCTCAAGATTCAATCTTCACAATTCTCGGTTTACAATGTACCGACTCATGGTACGTTGCCCACTCAGAAAGCCTGCTTTACCGTTCTGGATATGACCAGTTCTTGAAGGCGGGGCCAAAAAGCGATTTCCTACGTGTCGTTCACTCCGCGGGAAAACTGAACGGCGACATGATAAGTGTTGACCACGACAAGAAATGCGTCTACATCGACCACATGGACAACACCATCTACAGCGTAAACACCCAGTACGCAGGCAACTCTGTCGGCTTCAAAAAGCTGGCTTTCCGTTTAGCTATCCGCAAGGCAAGCAGCGAAGGCTGGTTGGCAGAACACATGTTGCTCATGGGCGTGTTCGGTCCCGGCGGACGCAAAACTTACTTTGCAGGAGCGTTCCCCAGTGCCTGCGGAAAAACATCCACCGCCATGCTTTCTGGAGAGACAATTCTCGGCGACGACATCGCTTACATAAGGGACATAGATGCTGTGGCGCACGCAGTTAACGTTGAGTCAGGCATTTTCGGCATCATACAGGACGTAAACCCGAAGGACGACGCCTTAATCTACAAGTTACTTACCAACCCAGGCGAAATCATCTTTTCAAACGTGCTCGTTAAGGACGGCAAACCTTACTGGCTAGGCATGGGGCAAGAGCTTCCTAAAGACGGCTGCAACTACACGGGCGCATGGTTTGACGGCAAAAAAGATGAATCAGGCAACGATATTCCGCCAGCCAACAAAAACGCGCGTTACACGTTGGCGCTTAAAGCGTTGGAGAACTGTGACCCTGAACTTCATAACCCGATGGGTATTGAAGTCGGCGGCATAATGTATGGTGGACGTGACTACAAGGCTTACGTGCCTGTTCAGCAAAGCTTCAGCTGGCAACACGGCATCATCGCCTACGGCGCCTCCCTTGAAACAGTCACCACGTTTGCCACAGTCGGCAAAGAAGGCGTTCCCGAAATCAACATGATGAGCCTACAGGACTTCATCTCGATCCCGCTTGGAAAAAACGTTCATAACAACTTGGATTTCGGACACAAACTAAAGAAGCAGCCGATAATCTTCGGAGTCAACTATTTCCTCAAAGAAGTCGGAAACGGCAAGTACCTCAACGGCACACAGGACAAGCATGTTTGGATAAAATGGATGGAGCAAAGAGTCCACAACGAAGTCGGCGCCATAGAAACTCCCACTGGCTACATCCCCAAATACGAGGATCTGCATCGGCTATTCAAACAGGTGCTAAACAAAAACTACCCCAAAGAAGACTACATCAAACAATTCACCATCCGCGTCCCCGAAAACCTCGCCAAGATCGAACGTGTCTCACGGTTCTACCAAGAAAACGTCACAGACACCCCGCTGGAGCTGTTCGGCATCCTGTATCTGCAACGTCAACGCCTACTTGAAGCCAAAGAAAAATACGGCGACTACATTTCCCCCGAAAACTTTGAGACACAAAAAGCAAAGTAGGCTGGATGCATTGCGGAAGCCACTGTCTTTTTTCCCTCTTTTGGGTAAAATCTTAAAAGTATCCTCTATACTGACTAGAAATTCATAACCGTTAATTAAGAAAAACACGGAAAAAGAAACACAGACAAAAGAAAACCAAACTAAGAGTGGAGTAAAATGATGATGAAAAAGCTGGACAAAAAAAGTTTCCCCTACACCATAAACCTGGTTGCCATTGAGGGAGACGGTGCGTTCGCATGCCCCAAATGCGGAACAATGATTTCGCCTGACGACGAATCCGAAGCTAACTACAAAATCATGGACACCAAAGTCATGAACGATGAACTTGCAGAGTTAGTCATCTCGTGCGGCAAATGCGGGAGCACCATAAGAATCACTGGTTTTCAAGCAGGCATCGACGCTTAAAATCGGCGAAATTGGCAAGTTCATTTGTGTCTGCCAAGTTCACGAAATCTGCCTAATCCAATTTTAACGAAAATTTTAATTTACAATCATTTGTTTGTTAAGTTTTGTTTTGAGCAAATGGTTTATTTCGGCTTTATGCATTACTCGAATTGTTGGTTTGAATGCTTATTGAGACGTTCACGGTTGGCGGCTTGTCGACAAACTGCTATGTCGTTGGCTCCCACGAGACCAAAGACGCAATCATAATTGACCCTGGAATAGACCTTATTTTTGAAGCCGACCAAATCATCGATTACATAGATGAAGCGGGTTTGAAGATAAAGCTGATAGTGAACACGCATGGGCACTCAGACCACATAAACGGCGACGCCATATTCCAAGAAAAATACAACGTACCCATCTGCATCCACCGTTTAGACGCGGATTGCCTCGCGGTGTTGGAGAACATAAATTTTCCCGCAACCGTCCTGCTGGATGACGGCAGCTATAATCGAGTTCGGCAACGAATCCCTGAAAGTTATCCATACGCCTGGGCATACTCCAGGCAGCATCTGCCTTCTGGGGGACCGATTGGTTTTCACTGGCGACACCTTGTTTGCAGGCGGAATCGGCAGAACCGATTTTCCAGGCGGCTCCGACAGCGACATGCAGGAGTCTCTTCAAAAACTGCAGCGTCTACCCGAGAACCTGCTAATTTACCCCGGACATGGACCAACATCGATGATTGGCGAAGAAAAAAGGGTCAACCCATTCCTAACAGGCTAACTTTTCGGCGAAAATTAATTATTTTGCGTTCGCAACCAAGATGAGTCTGTTAGAGTCGGGGCTAAACTGTTGCCCTTCATAGTCTCCATAAACCTGTTTAACCGCAAAACCCGCTTTCTCCAATAAATCCCGCAAGCGCTCAAGCTTGTACAAACGGGCAACATGTCTGAAAGACCGAGTTTTCCCGTCAGCTTTGTTACAAATCACCCACAAATCCCGAAGTTTTTCGCCGTTTTCGTCAACGGTTCGTTTTTGTGAAGAAAGAAACCTGGGTATTCCCTGCGTTTGGAATTGGCTGTGTGTTTGGTTGCGTATTTTTTGATTAGTCGTTCCCGATTGAAGACGTCAACAATGACTGTGCTGTCCTGTTTGAGCGTTTCATGAAGTTCCCTTAGGCTTTGAATGTCATCCTCCTCGGTGGGCAAATATCCAAAACTCGTATCCATGCTTACCGCGGCAACGAAAACCCCCGGCTTAAACGGTAAACGTCGCATATCAGCCCTTACCAGTTGCATGCTGCTTAGTCGGGTTTTTGCTATTTTGAGAAGCTTTCGCGAGATGTCCAAGCCCACAATGTCGTAGCCTTCTTTGCTGAGTGGAATCATGTGCCTTCCTGTTCCGCAGGCAAAATCCAAAACCAGCCCCTGTCGGCTTTAGCGTGTTTTTTATGAATTGCACTTGCCTTTGCGTTGGGTTTTGGTCAGCTATCTCCGCCCAGTAAACACCCATCTCGTCAAAAACGTTCATACAATCATTTTTCGTCTTGGTTATACAAAGAAATGGTTTGTCATTCTTATATTGTAATATAATGTTTACCGATTTTATTGGACTTTGTTCCTGCTGCTCGCCATGCTGAATCCTCTAGAGTTAAGTATGGGCGTCTATTTTGGTTTAAAAAACCGGTTGCCGAGACTTTAGTTCTCGAATATAAGAAATGTAGGTAGTTCTGCGTTTGCAAAAGCTCTTAAGAGTTTGCGTATTATTGCTAATTGAGTGTTATGGCAAAGACGAAAGCTGACTTAAGCGTGTTCTTGATAGCTCTTCTGATTAGCTGCTTAGCTTTTGTCGTCATTGCGCATTTTGGCACAGCTCAAAGCGGTAGCAATGAAATAAGCAGAGTTAAAGGTAACGCAAACGGAATTACTTTTTCAGACGACATCTCAATAAATCTGACAGCCACGCCACAAGACGGCGATGTTCTCATAGCAGTAGTAGGCGCAGGATGTAATGATTCCATAATTGGCGTTAGTAACATAACAGAGGGCGGAGTGAGTTGGACGCCAATAGATAGTTATGACATTCCAAGCTCAGAGGTTATGAGGCCACACTATCCACTTGAGTCATATACATGTGAAATATGGATAGGAATAGTGAACTCAGGGGCTAACTCAAGTCTAACCGTCAACCTAACAAACGTAGCAACATATGGAGCAACATGCGATGTTTGTGAATACAATAACGTTAACACTACCGCACCACTTGACCAATATGGAAACTCTGCCATCGAAGATTATGGTACCAGTCTTCCAACTGGATTTACCCCACCTACAACTCAAAGCAACGAACTATGGATAGGCGCGATATGGACAGATGGCGGTCAACAGTTTAACGCTGGAAATGGGTTTGTATTGATGGATGGTACAGCAAACAGCTATGGCAATTCTCTTTCTTTAATTGATGAAATTGTTAACGAAACTGGGGTAGCTTCAAGTAATACAACAATTTCTCCATTATCCTATCCGAGTAACTACGTTGGAATCATAGCAACTTCAGAGGAGTCCTTGGACACTACACCAACCCCAACACCAACAGCTTCTCCAACCCCTTCATCAAGTCCAACAACTACGCCTACTCCTTCGTCCACGCCAACCCCAACTCCAACGCCGGTACCAACTTCAACTCCAAAACCCTCTCCGACGCCGGCATCCGCGTCAACTGCAACTCCAACACCTGCACCAACGTTCACCTCAATATTCACCCCATTGCCGTCTCCAACTAAGACAGCTACGCCTACATCTTCACCTTCTCCAACCTCCACCTCTTTGGTATCGTCCTCATTCTTGGTGGGAAAACACGCTAACACTGGATATAATTGCAGTTGTATTGTTGGTGGGCGTTTTTGTGCCTGCCATTTATTATGGACGCTTTAAACCTAGGCGGCTCAACCTCTGCAGCAAATTGGTCGCTAAAGGGTAATGGTCTGGTTCAGAAAAATGATTTGCCTCAAGCTGTAAAATATTTTGCGAGGGCAAGCATCGTAGGTTTCAAAGCGAAATCTTACAGTGCTGCTTCCATAGCATTAGAACGTTACATTGAAGCTGCAAAATCTTTAGTCATTAAATCCGTTTTGAGAGGCGCCAAAACTAAAACCTTTGAAGGCGTTAGCAAATTGCAACGTGAAATAGCAATGATTACTTCGGGTAAGAACATGGAATCCTCGCTTTTGGGCTCAAGCCTTGAACTGCGTCAATGGTCTCGATTTGCTTGTTAGCCAAGGCGCGTGAAGATAACTTGAATTTTATGGTTGATGAAGCCTTGAAGAATCCTAAGTGGAACATGCTTTTCTTGAGGCAGTTAACGGTTCAGATGACGATTTCGATAGCGGATTTAGCTGCGAAAGTTAGGATACAGCGTAGAGGCAGCGTTCAGGCTTCTATCAAAATGCATCAATTTAAAGAAGATCGAAGGCTACTTTACCAGTTGACAACAAAAAATATGTTTCAAAAGAATATGTGCAAAAACAACTATTAGCACATCTAAAGATAGCGTTGCATCGATGATTATCGCCGTCTTAATTTTTCGAGCCGCTTAAATATCCTTACAGCTTACTCTCTACTCCGCTGGAGACATGGCTTTGAGTGAAAAGCAGGATTGGCAGCATCTTTACATGCTTCTGAAGCTTGCGGAGATGGGGGCTTACCGTCGAACCGCCAAAATCTCAACCGAATACTTAGCGGGGAAACTTGGGTTTAGTCAGCAGACTGCGTCTCGCTACCTCATCGAGCTTGAACGTAAAGGCTGGATTTCACGCAACATTACTCCTGAAGGCAGCTTAATTCGGATTGAAGAGGCAGGCGCAAAAGAGGTGCAGAAGCTTTATTCCAGCCTCAAGTTTCTGGTTGAAAAATCCTATCCGCCGTCGGTAACTTTGGAGGGAACCGTCTTCACGGGGCTAGGCGAAGGCGCATACTACATCTCCAAAGAGCATTATCGGGAACAGTTCGCTAAAAAGCTGGGTTTTGACCCGTACCCCGGCACCCTTAACCTTAAGCTGACAGCGGACTACGACATCAAAACCCGCATGGAGCTGGAGGCGTACCCAGCCGTCGAAGTCACAGGTTTCAAGAACGAAGACCGCTCCTTCGGCTTGGTAAAATGTTACCCCGCAGTGATAGACAACAAAGTAAAAGGCGCCCTTGTAACTGCGCTGCGAAGCCACTACGATGTCTCAGTGCTGGAAATCATCGCGCCCGTCTGCCTAAGAAAACAGTTAAACCTCAAAGACGGAAACAAAGTAAAAATCGAAATCACAACCGCCCCGTAACCTAAAACGGGTACAGCGGATGCTTATACTTAACGGAGTATTCCTGCAGCGGTTTACGCGCTAGTCGCAATCCAGTAGCCGACTAGCAAACCAAAGCCTAAGCCGCCGAGATGTGCCAAATCATTTACTCCAGCGCTTAATCCGCTGATAAGCAGCAGGAAAAAAGCGTAGATAAGTGCTCCCACGATGGATTGCCGAACGGAACGCCTGTCATAAATGACGCATGCGCCGAAAAGCGCGAAGATTGCGCCTGAAGCCCCAACGGAGAAGGTCAAAAATCCGGTCCAAACGCCAGCGACAAAACGTTGCCTACGAAGCCGCCGACAAAGTAGATTCCGAGGTATTCAGGCAGCGAAAACATTTCTTCTGATCGCAAGCCGAAGATGAAGAGGAAAAGCATGTTGCCGACAAGGTGCGGTATCGAGGCGTGGATGAACATGGATGTGAAAAGCTGGAAGTACCAGCCGTGCAGAACCTCGATGTTCCATTGGTACAGAGGAGGGATGCCGGCGAGGTTCGTGGTCAGAGCGTTGCCGCCGACTATCGAAGTGTAAACGTACATTGCCACGTTAAGGGCTATGAGAATAATTGTCGGCTTGTACTTCTCGCTGTTCATCGGCAAAACCAAACTTAAGTTTTAAGCTTGTTGATTATTTCCTGCTTAATCTTGCTTGAACTATCTAAAGTATTCTGCCCAAACTTGCCGATCCGCACGACTTTAACTTTTGAACCGTGGGTTTTCACGTAATCCAGCACTTTCCTTGCCATGTCTTGCTGGTCGTATCCCAACGCAATCACGTCTGGCTTAATGTCCTCTATGACTTCGCCGAGGTCAAATTCCTCATAGCCAAGCACCGCCCTATCCACCACCTTCAAAGACTCAACCAGCAGACAACGCTCAGTCTCAGACATAATCGGCTTCCTGCCCTTGGTTTTCTCAACCGTGCTGTCCCTTGCAACAACAACAATTAGCTCGGCGCCTTCTCCGCCTGCCTTCTTGGCTTCCTCTAAAAACTTCACGTGCCCCAGATGCAGCAGGTCAAACACGCCTGAAGCTAAGACAACTTTTTTCTTTCCTGATTGGTTGGCCATTCGAATTTCACAGCGCCTAACAACCTTAACGCGTCAAGGAGCCCTTCACAGTAAGCTACCGAGGTTAAGCTTGTTTCAAATTTTCCCTGAGCCTTATAATACTTTGCGTCCTCCAAATAGTCAGCTGCCCAACGCAGAACCTTCGCAGCATCAGCCTCCGAAACCGTGACGGCATCCTTTGTCTGCACCAGCTCTTTGAGCACTTTTTCCGCTGAGCCGATGTATTTTGCCGCAAGCGTCTCCGCACTCATTTGGCAAGCCTCCGAAACTCCGCTGGCGCACCTGCAAACGCGATTAAGGCTTCAACTTCCATAAAATGCATGTCGCCTGGAAAAATCAAGCTGAAAGGCGGCTCACCGAAATCAAAACCAACAATGTCCCTGAGGAAATCCGCCTTCAACGTTGGGTTCTTGCTTCCTGCCCGAGCCACCCCCACCGCAACAGTATCCGGCGTCGCAGCGCCCTGTTTCTTCTTATTTTCAACTTCCGAAAGCAACGCGACGGCTTGGCTGATGCTTAGGAACTGCTTTTCAGGAGCTTTCAAATCAAGCAGGCAAAGCGTGTGCAAACCAACCTTTTTGTTTTGGGCTATCACGTCGTAGGGTGTCGCGGAGAAATTCTCTGGGAAAGGAACCGTGACGGTTTTTCCAAACTTGTAATTATGAAGCCCCGACAGGCTAACAATCGCCGAGATTATTGATGCGCCATGCACAATGCGGGTTTTTACTCCTTGTTTTTCCGCGTCGATTCTGAGGGTGACGTGGGTTGTGGCGATGAAGGGGTCGCCTGGGACAAGAAAAACGGTTTTGCCTTTTTGGGCGGCTTGCAGAATCGCCTTTCCGCTTTCTTCTTCGAGTTCGCGTCTTGAAACCAATTGAACCCGTTTGCCGCATAAGGCTTCGAAACGTTGTAGGCTGAAGTCTGGCATGAGGCTCGTGTAGGTTTCCATGAAAACGGTGTCTGCGCTTTTGGTTTCTTCTAAGCCGTCTACGCTGATGCCTTTTTCATCGTTTAACCCTAAGCCTACGAAGACAAGTTCCTTCACTTTAAGCCCCGCTAAGCTAACAGGGGTTTAAAACTTAAACGTTATTTCTCTTTTATGTCGCCGCTGTCAACCAGCTTCTTGTAGTAGACGCGGCATGCCTCCATTGAGATTCCTTGCCGCTGGCAGAACACAGAAAGAACCTCCTCTGCAGACTCGCCACGTTTCCTTTCCTTCACCATTTCCTTCAACAAATCGAAATTATGCTTATCTTCTTTATCGCTCATGAGCCAAAAAACCTTCCTAGTTATTCTTCCTTCGCCGACCCAAAAAAACTTTTGCGTGCTGCCGCAACCAGCTAAGCCCGGTTTTCAAGGTGATGCTTCTGCTGTTTGACTTCCCAATCTTATCCCCTACTTGTTCCGTTGATATAAGCCTAACCAAACATTTATATGATTTACGTCAAAGAGAAACCCATGCATTTCAGCCCCTGATGACTGAAGGATGAAACCCAATGAAGCCTCTGGAAAACTTGGTCAGCGACCACATAAAAAACCTTAAGCCATGCGTACACGGCGGCGAGGTTTTGGATGCGGCAGGCAAAAGCGGGCTGAAACGAGAGGAAATTCTGGATTTCAGTTCAAGCGTGAACCCTCTGGGTCCATCTAAAAAAGCGCTTGAGGCAGCAAAGAAGGCTTTCAGCGAAATTCCAGCTTACCCCGACTCAAACTCCACTGTGCTTCGGCAGGCAATCGCAAGTCACTTCAGCGGAATTGGCAAAAACAACGTTGTCGTCGGGAACGGCTCCACAGAACTCATGTACCTGTTCGCCGAGGCTTTCCTCAAAAAAGGGGAAGTCGCCCTAATTCCAGCCCCGACGTTCGGCGAATACGAAAGTGCAGTCAGAAAACAGGTGAAACGGCGAAATTCGTCAAGCTTAACAGAAACTTCAACGTTAGCGCAGAAGTTTTCTTCCGCGAAATGGTTGGCGCCAAAATCGTTTTCTTATGCAACCCCAACAACCCCACAAGCCTTCTTATCCCGAACGAAACCCTTACAGCCATTATTGAGCGTGCAATGGCTCAGGACACGCTTGTTTTTCTCGACGAAGACTTTTTAGAGTTCGTAGAAGACGAAAACGCCCTATCATTGATAGGCAAAATCAAACGTTACCCCAACCTGTTCATCCTGCGGTCTTTCACGAAGATTTTCGGGTTAACAGGTTTGCGTGTCGGTTACGGCATCGCCAGCGAAGAAATCATCGGTGTGCTTTCATGCGCCAAGATTCCTTGGAACGTTAACTGTTTAGCTCAGGCAGCAGCCGTCGCGGCGCTTCAAAGATGAGGAGCACCTGCGGGTGACTCGTGAGCTTATCAAAAAAGAAAAAGTGCAGCTTTTAGCGGAGCTGGAAAAATTCGGCGGTTTCAAGATTTACCCGGCTGACGCGAACTTTTTCTTCATCGACATCCGCAAGACGGGTTTAACCGCGACTGAACTCTCAGCCAAGTTGCTTTCGCAGGGCATTTTGATTCGGGACTGCACGTCTTTCCATGGACTCGACAATTACTACATTCGTGTGGCAGTCAAGACGCATTCTGAGAATGAACATTTACTTGAAGCTTTAAAGCGGACAGTGAAGAATCAGCAATGACCAGGTTTGATTGCTAAGCATGTTTTCCTTTGACCTATCCCTTTTTGTGGATTCCGCCCTGATTTTCATCCTGGCTTTTTTGATTGACATAGTATTCGGGGAGTACCCCGACAGGATTCACCCAACCATCGGCATAGGCAAAATCATCAGCTACCTAAAACCGAAGCTGAAAAACCCAAACCCCAAAATTGAAAAAGCAAACGGCGTCCTACTCGCCATAACCGTCATGCTTATCGCCGCGTTGCCTGTTTTTCTGGTGCTTTTCTGGCTCAGGCAATCCTTCGGTATCTACGGTCAAATAGCCTACATAATCGTGGGCGCAGTTCTGTTCAAAGCAACGTTCGCAATCCGAGGCATGGGACAATACACTAAGCCGATTGCGGCGGCGCTTGAAGAAGAACGATTTGGCGGAAGCCCGACGTTGGCTGCCATACATCGTTCGCAGAGACCCAAACACCCTAAACGAGAAACAGATCACTTCCGCCGCAGTTGAATCCATCGCGGAAAGCACCACCGACGGAATAACCGCGCCGTTCTTCTTCTTTGCAATCTTCGGCGTCCCAGGCGCCTTCGCTTACCGCGTCATCAACACGTTGGATTCGATGGTGGGCTACAAAAACCCGGAAAACATCAACATCGGATGGTTCAGCGCAAACTTGGACACCATAACCAACTACATCCCTGCCAGGTTAACGGCTTACCTGATGGTTGCCGCCTCCTACCTGCTCGGCGAGAACTGGCGCGAATCATGGCGCATCCTTAAGCGCGACAAATCTAAAACCGTCAGCGTAAACGCAGGCTGGACCATCTCAGCCATGGCTGGCGCATTGGATACGCAGCTTGAGAAATCTGGGCATTACGCTCTCGGCGACGACCATGGCATCACGCCACAACACATCGACAGGGCGCTGCGGGTAATGACGTGACTGCCGTCCTGTTCGGCGTGGTCGTAGTCATGCCAATTTTAGCCCTGAGAATTTATATAACTGGAATTTAGTGGAAAGATAGAAACAAAATCGGCTGGATATTGAGGTATTTTTACAACATATGTTGTGATAATGCAACAATAGGTAAACCTGACGTTGTTGGGGCAAAACATATTATGAAATTAACACTAACTTAGCATTATGCTTCGTGAAGATTGCCCGTGCCCCAAGAAGAAATGCGTCAGGCGGGGAAAATGTGAGGAATGCACTCAACATCACTCTGCAAAAGGCAAGTTGCCTTATTGCAAAAGACCTAAGAGTTCGCTTTTCGGTTTCTTAAAAAAGAAATAGCCATGCAGCGGACAGGCTGCTGGTTTTTTGTGGGTTTTTCAAGTTTTAGTTGCATAGTTTTTATTCTGGCTTCGCATCTGTTTACTGGGATTTAAGAGGGAACTTTGGGTTTGAATGGGAAGCCGCTGGTCAGCATAATAGGTGCTGGCATGTCAAAGTTCGGCAAGCATGATGGCTTACTTGCAAGAGAACTGTTTGCGGAAGCAGCCAAAGAAGCGTTCAGCCGCTGCCCCAAACTTGACCCCAAAGCCGATATCAAAGCCCTGTTCATCGGGCACATGGGCGAAGCTTACGAGCATCAAGGTCACATGGGCGCAATCGCCGCGGATTGGGCTGGAATCACAGGAGTCGCAGCCACCCGTACAGAGTCCGCTTGCGCTTCTTCAGGCGCCGCTTTGCGTTCAGGAATCTACGCTGCGATGTCTGGGCTTGCCGACGTAGTTATCGTGGGCGGCGTCGAAAAAATGACTCATCGCACCACCTCCGAGGTAACTGAGTATTTGGCTATGGCTTCCGATTTTCCGTTTGAACAGTGGCACGGCATCACTTTTCCAGGCTTGTACGCGATGATGGCGACTGCCCATATGCACCAATACGGAACCACTGAAGAGCAAATCGCGAAGGTAGCAGTCAAAAACCATCATAATGGAAGCCTAAACCCCAAAGCCCACATGCAAAAGGAAATCACCCTGCAAGCCGCCATGTCGTCACGCTACGTCGCTTGGCCGCTTAAACTCTTCGATTGCTCCCTGATTACAGACGGCGCAAGCTGCATAATCTTAACCCGACCTGAACTCGCCGGCAAATACACCGACATGCCCGTGCAAATCATCGGCAGCGGACAGGCAACCGACACAATCGGTCTGTACCAACGCCAAAGCCTAACGTCGCTAAACGCCACCAAATTGGCGGCGAAGACAGCTTACGAAATGGCTAAGGTAAAGCCCGAAGACATCGAGTTGGCTGAAGTTCACGATTGCTTCACTATAGCAGAGCTTATGGCATACGAGGACCTCGGCTTCTGTCTTCTTGGAAAAAGCGGCAAAATGGTGGACGACGGCGAAACCGACCTCGGTGGGCGAATCTCAGTTAACACAAGCGGAGGCTTAAAAGCCAAAGGTCACCCAGTCGGTGCTACGGGAACCGCGCAAGCCTACGAAATCTACCTGCAACTCACGGGTCAAGCTGGAAAACGCCAAGTGAAAGATGCCAAGGTAGGGTTAACTCAAAACGTCGGCGGGTCAGGCGCGACGGCGGCTGTTCACATTTACAGGAGAGATCGATAGATGAGCGTGCAAGAGCCCTTCTCAATCGATCAGTTCTACAAGTTCCTGCAGCAGCAAAAGTTGATGGCTGCAAAATGCCTCAACTGCGGAAAAATCCATTTACCACCCAGACCGCTTTGCGACAACTGCCTCTCACAGGAATTTGAATGGATCAACATCTCGGGAAAAGGCAAATTGCTTACCTACACGGTCATAAACGTGGCGCCCGAACAATTCCATGCGTTGACCCCCTATGCGGTTGGCATTGTCCAGCTTGAAAACGGCTTAAAGATTCCTGGCATGATTAACGGCGTGACTCAGGAACAGTTGAAGATAGGTATGGAGTTAACGTTGGATTTCGGCACGTGTAGCACAACGCAGGATTGGCCGCAATGGCCAAGGTACTGCTTTAAGCCTACAGTTTAAGCTGCCTATTTTTTTTAGAAGTAGCTTTTGCGTTTTATCCAAGCCCAAACGACAATCACGAACACTGGCAGCAGGGTAAGGAAAACCAGCAGGTAATTCAAGTTGGGACTCAAACTGTAAGGGAACACGAGGCTTACCAGCAGATCCCTGACGAAGAATTCCCATACCGCAATGTATGAGATGGCTGCGGTGATGACGAGGGCTAAAAACTCGATTTTGCGGGTGTTGTAGATTTCAAGAATATCGATGTGTGCGCGGTGCGATTCGGCTAAAACGCCGATGTGGTCATTTAGTTCCTCGATTGCATCTTTTATCAAGAAATCCAATCTGGGACTTGTGTCGATAATCATTTCGCTGATGTAACCCCATTCATGGGACAGATCCAAGACCGCCAGTTTTTCCCTCTGAAGCTGCTTGTAATCCTCCCAAAGCTCGCGTTCATTTTCAGTTTCTTTGCTCAGGGTAGGCTCAACCCTTGCGGTTGTTTGCTTTAGGGTATCAAAGAAACAAGTGATTCTGTCCTTTGTAACCTTGTTGTCCACTTGAAGCTTGTCTAATTCGGCTTTGATTTTGTCAAAGTCCACATGAACGCTGTACTCGCTTTCTGTCATCACAATTCAACTTACCCAGAACTAGCTGCACTAATTACTGTCAGCATATGACTAAAACGAAAACGTGAATAAAAATCATACTGAGCAGCCAAATGCTGGAGGCGCCAGTTTTTGGTTTTTGTCGAAGCCATTTTCTGCTGCTGACTAAATGGGGTTCTTTTTCCGCGTGTTCTTGAAAGGTTTAAATAAAAAATGGTTTATAATTCTGGGCATGAGCTCCAAGAAAAACGTCAAAGTTAAGACTTACAACCCTCAGAAGCAAGCGAAAAACCGAAAACTCACCTACATCACGGTTTTGGGAGTCGTTTTGATTGCCATCATAGCCGTCTTGGTGGTTACACAGTCAGGGTTGCTTAAAGCTGGTTCGCCGCAGAGCACTCCTACGCCGACTCCAACTGCTTCTTCGTCTCCGACTTCTTCAGGCAATCCGTATCCATCTGTGACTCCGCTTACTTCGCCAGTAGGGGAATTCAGCGCCAGCGGCACCAAAATCCTCTTCATAACATCCAAAGGCGACATAGTTATCCAAATGCGAAATGACAAACCAATCACAACCGCCAACTTCATCAAGCTGGTTAACATGGGCTACTACAACAACACCATCTTCCAGCGAGTTATCGCGGGCTTCATGATTCAGGGCGGAGAAGGAAAAACAACCCAGCCAACCATCAAGAACCTCGAGAGCGGAGATGGCAACAGCAACCTCAACATGACCATCGCGATGGCGAACGCAGGCGGTGCGAACACAGCAAGCACGCAGTTCTTCATCAACGTAGCCGACAACAGCGACCTCAATTCCGGATACACAGTCTTCGGGCAAGTCATCTACGGGCAAAACGTTGTGATGGCGATTTCGAACACGCCTGTAGGGTACAGCACCGAATACCAAGCAAACGTTCTGCCGATAACGACGGTAACTATCACGGGCGCAGTTGTCATGCCCTAGGTTCCTCTAACTTCTTATTTTTTTTTAGATATTCCAAAAAACGTCTGGAACCTTTAGCTACGTGAGTCAAGTTATGGGTTGAATGGGGTAGCTAGCAAATAAACGTGGTTTTGGAATTTAGAAATTTTGAATTCGAAACGTAAAAGCATAGAATGTGTATTTTTGTTTAACTAATCCTGCGTTTTACCTCTCATGCATAAGGCTTATAAATCAAAAATCATGATTTCAAATAAATAACAAGGGCTAAAAAGCTAAGAGTTGAACCTTTATGTTTAGAAACATTTCAAAAAAGAAAGTGTTTTTCGTCTCGGCGTTATTATTGTCAATCGTTTTCCTTGTCAGCATATGCATTGGATTTGCTTCGGCTCAAACGGCGAGTCCTTCGCCAACGCCCCCGACAAGCACCGTGACGCCTTCATTCAACATGTACGCTTGCCCGTCTTCATTCTCGGCGGTAGCTGGAACAACCCAAACCTCAACCATAAAAGTTTACTCAGTCGCCAAATTTGCAGGCACACTCGACTTGTCCTGTTCCACTAGCAACGGAATAACCTGCAGCCTAGCCTCAGCATCGTTAACACTCAAAAGCAATCAGGCTAAAACGGCAACTGCCACAATAACTATTCCGTCAACGACCGTAGCTGGCAAATACCAAATAACAGTGATGGCAAAAAGCGAAGTCGGAACTCTAACCCGGTCCGCATCCATCGTGGTCCAGGTGATAAAACCAGACTTTAACATCCAAGCTCGTCCCTCTTGCCTCTCGATTGCCAGCGGAACAACGGAGAACGTAATCATCAGTGCAAACTCGCTTAGCCGATTCAACGGAACCGTAGCGTTAACGGCTTCAGCTCCAAGCGGCTGGCAAACCCCAGTCCTCGCTAAATCCTTTTTGAAGCTCACTTACAATCAAGCTGACAGCACTTCGCTTGCTATTTCGGTGCCTGCTCAAACAGCCTCTGGAAAATACGCGGTGGTGGTCACTGGAATCAGCGGTTCGCTGTCTCACTCCGTGACCTTAACGGTGGAAGTTTTAAACCCCGACTTCAACATTTATGCCTCCCCATCATGCCTTAGCCTCGTAGCTGGAACAACTGGAACCTCAACCATACATGTAGGTCCCGTCAACCGATTCAACGGAACAGTCGCTTTGGCGACGTCAGGTCCCTCAGGTTGGAGTACACCTGCTTTAGCGTCATCTTCAGTCGCAATCACTTACGCCACCAGCGCCACAACCACCTTATCCATCGCCGTGCCCTCAGACGCAGCAGCGGGAACATACGCCGTAACGGTGACAAGCACAAGCGGCTCGCTCAGCCGCACTGCAACTGTTAACATCCAAGTCATTAGACCAACCATCACACTCAAATCGTCCCCAACTCAAATTGCGATACCTGCAGGATCAACTAAAAGCGTGACAATTGGAGTGGTGGGCGGCGGCCGCTACAACGGCACGATCTCGCTTTCTGTAACTGCGCCATCCACTTGGACAACCACGCTCGCAAAGCCAACTCTTACCGTTAAGTACAACCAATGCACCGACTCTACAAGCCTGCAAATAACAGTTCCAGCAGGCGCATCGGCGGGCAAATACTCAGTAACCATCACGGGAACAAGCAATCCTCTAAGCCTAACCAGCAGCACAGCCATAACCGTCACAGTTACCGGTACCGGTACATACCACCCCCTAAAGGCATAAATTGAAATAAAAACTATCCTTCCCCATCTTTTTTGGGACTTGCTTAAAAAGCGCCTTTTTCGCCCAGCGGAAATTAGGCAGCTTTTTTGTCTTTTTATTTGGGAATTTGGAAAAAAGGGGTGTTTTGTGCTTAAATATTTGGTTGACGCTATTGTGAATCTAAGAAATTAATTAACTGAATCATTGCCTGAATCTCGTTTGGAGTTGATTTAGTGAAGTACATCCTGGTTGTTGGAGATGGAATGGCTGATTGTCCTGTCCCTGAACTCGGAGGCAAAACCCCTCTTCAAGTCGCATACAAACCCAACATGGATTCAATCGCCGCCAACGGGCAAAGCGGACTGCTAAGAACCGTTCCCGACGAATGCGTCCCAGGCTCAGACACCGCGATCTGCTCCTTGATGGGGTACGACCCGAGGATTTACAACACAGGCAGAGGACCACTCGAAGCCCCCACAAGAGGCATAAAACTTGGAGCAAACGACGCGGCATACAGGTGCAACTTGATAACTGAAGCAGACGAAGCCATCCTTGATTACTCTTCGGGACACATAACCAGCGAGGAAGCTTCCCAACTGATAGGCGCCGTGGAAGAAGCGTTTGGCAAGCGAGGCAAAATCGAGTTTTACTCTGGGATGGGATACAGACACTTCTTGATACTGCGCAACTTCCCACACCCTGAACTGGTAGAATGTACTCCGCCGCATGACGCCATAGGCGTGAAGGTTTCAGCGGTTATGCCGAAAGCCAAAGCAAAAAAAGCCGAAAAAGACGCTCAACTACTCCGAGACATGATCGAGGGTTCACGAGATATCCTGCGAAGCCACCCCGTCAATGTCACGCGTGAGAAAGCGGGCAAAAGGCCTGGCAACCTGATTTGGCCTTGGGGCGGAGGCAAAAAACCGTCCATGCCGACTTTGAAGGAAAAATTCGGGTTAACAGGCGCCGTCATATCTGCAGTTGACTTGGTTAAGGGCATCGGCACTTACGCTGGCATGGAAATCATAAAGGTTCCCGGCGCAACAGGCTTGTACGACACCGATTACGAGGGCAAAGCAGACGCGACGCTTAGAGCATTGCGAAATGTAGATTTGGTTTTCGTCCACGTTGAAGCGCCCGACGAGGCAGGTCACGCAAAAGACGCTAAGCTTAAAGTGAAGACGATTGAGGATTTAGATAAGAGACTTCTCGGCAGAATTCTCGGCGGCTTAACGGAGCCTTACGCAATTTCGATTTCACCCGACCACCCAACACCCGTTGGAACTGGCACCCATTCAAGAGAACCCGTGCCGTTCGCGATCAAGTCGCCTGGGCTTGAGCCTGACGGAGTCAAAAAGTTCGATGAGGAATCCGCTAAAAAAGGCGCCTTCGGCACAGTAACCGACGACTACTTGATTTCAATGCTTGTCAACGCAGGCAAGCAGGTTCCGCCAAAAGAATAGCCAACCTCCGGGGCTTTGGGTTTTTGTTCTCGCTATTTCTTGAGTAGACCCACTATTCCCTTCTTGTAGATTGCAGCTAGGGCGAGAGCATTTATCGCTATGAGGTACGCTGGAAACGCATATTCTGAAAAGGTCCACATGGTAGCGGCGGCGAAGCTTGTTGCAGGGGCGAAGGAACCCACTACGAAGGGCCACGGCGACTCCGACTCAGGGTAGCTCCAACTCTTTGTTAGCGTTGGGACGGCGGCTAGGGCGTCGCTTGCAATTGCCAAGGTTATCGCCAGGTTCGGATCCCTTGTGACGAGCCAAAGGATTATGGCGAGGGCTGAGAGGACGCCGCAGGCGTAGTCGAAGGACGAGATTTTCCAGGTTCCCTTTGTGAAGAAAGAAGCAACAAAAATCAGGAAGGGACCGAACCCCGACATGAAAACTGGAAGAACTGCCCACCCCACGCCGCTGCTAACAGCCGCCGCCGTCGCGATAAACGGCGCAATAGTCCACATAAACCAGCTAATCCTGTTGGGTTTGGCGCCTCCCCTGAACATCGAACGTATATAAACCGCTGCTGCAAGCAACGAAATCGCTGCGGCAACGAACACAAGGTACTCAAGCGCCATGCGAGCCAAATCCGACTTATGGTTGCCTCTCAGTTTGCAGCTTTAACCTTAAATTCTTATGCGAAACACTCTCGACTTTCGGACGGTTTTCCGAAGCGTGGCGCAAGTTAGGTTTTTGGCTTTTTAGGCTGGCTTTTTTGCTGAAGTTTTGCTAGGTGCTGGGTTCCATGAGGCATGTGGCTAGCTGTTTTAGCAGCCTGCTTGGATGTTTTTGTGGTCGATGTCTTTTATTCGTTTGCTGATGGCTTTCTGGATGTCTGGGTCTCCCTCGACATGTTTGGCTTCAACCAGAAGGTCTTTTGCGACGCATAGGCTTTTTTCGCCGAATATGTTGGCGAAGTTGCTGGATCGTTTCTCAAGAAGACGCAGGTATCTGGGTAGGATGCAGACGAAGTTGAGCGGGTAACGTTTTCCCTTATCTAAGTCTACGACGACTAGTTGGACGTTCCTGTCGAGTTTCTGGTTGCCTTTTTTGACTGCATACAGTTTTAGGTTCATTTTTCCCCACCGACCGCTAACTTGTCAAGTTTTTGTTCACCGCAAGTTTAACTTTTCTTCACCCTTGTTTGCGCCTCTAGCAAATATTAAGTTTCTTGCAAAGCCCAATCAGGTAATTTGTTAAATCCAATTCCTACCATGAATCCTCAACAGCTAACCAAGCCCACCAACCATAAACGGTTGGTTTTTCAGGCAGAAGCCCCCATTTTCAAAGTAAAAGGTTAAAACACGCCGCAAACAGATGAAGCCTCAGGAAAAATGCAGAATCAACCCACCGTTTTCAATTTGCTTGCTGCACCTGTTCAAAAAGCGTTAGCCGAGCTTGGCTTCATCGACCCCACTTCTCCGCAGACCCAAGCGTTCCCAGCGGTGATCGAAGGCAAAAACGTTCTTCTAATTGCCCCAACCGGAAGCGGAAAAACAGAGGCAGTTCTTCTACCCGTCTTCTCCAAGCTGATTGAACAGCCAACCCAAGGTCAGAAGGGAATAAGGGTGCTCTACATTACGCCTCTTCGCGCCTTAAACCGCGACATGCTAAAACGCCTGACACTTTGGGCGCAGAAACTTGGCTTTACCGTGGAAGTCCGTCATGGCGACACCGAGCAGAAAACGCGGCGAATGCAAGCCAAAAACCCGCCGACCCTGCTGGTTACCACACCTGAAACCCTGCAGGCAGTGCTTCCCGGAGCCCAAATGCGTCAGCACCTGCGAAACGTCGAAGTCGTCATCGTGGACGAGGTGCATGATTTGGCTTCAAGCAAACGCGGCGCCCAACTTTCCATTGCTCTTGAGCGGCTACAGTTGGTTACGGGCAGGGGCTTCCAGAGAATCGGTTTGTCAGCAACTGTCGGGAACCCGCAGGAAATCGCCAAGTACATCGCTGGAGATCGCCGAAAAATAAGCATCATAGAAGCCTCGCCTCAGAAAAGCTACCGCTACAACGTAGAAAACCCAACGCCGACCGAAGCTGATTACGAGTTGGCTGGAAAGTTGGAGACGTCGCCTGAAGCTGCGGCAAGGATTAAGCGGATTTTGGAGCTTGTGGATTCGCATAAGTCAACGCTTGTTTTCGTTAACAGCCGCACGGTCGCGGAGGTTTTGGGGCATAAGCTTCAGCAGCTTAAACGGGACGACATCGCGGTTCATCATGGCTCCATCAGTAAAGAGGAAAGAATCGCGATTGAAGACGAGTTCAAGGCTGGGCAACTGAAAGCCATCATTTGCACGAGTACTTTGGAGTTGGGCATAGACATCGGCAACGTGGATTTGGTTGTCCAGTATATGTCGCCTCGGCAGGTAAACAGCCTCATTCAACGAGTCGGCAGAAGTGGACACAGCTTAGACAGGGCTTCTGAGGGCACTATAATCACGGTTTACCCCGACGACACCTTGGAAGCTTTGGCGTCGATAAAAAACGCCAAAAACAACCTGATTGAACCCGTGCTGATGCATGAGGGGGCGCTTGATGTTTTGTCGCATCAAATCGCTGGGCTGCTAATGGATCTGCAACAGGTCAGTCTGGATGAGTTGTCGCGTCTGCTGCATAGGTCGTATCTGTACCGAAACTTGGGGAAAAATGAGTTGCTGGACATGATACACTTTTTAGATAGCCTAAACCATTTAAGATTCGACGAAGTCGACCAAGTTTTGACTAAAACACGCCGAACCCGCGAATACTACTACAGCAACCTCTCGATGATTCCAGACGAACGACGCTACCCCGTCATAAACATCCTCTCCGACCGAAAAATCGGCACGTTAGGAGACGAATTCATGGCGTTGCATGCGCGGGTGGGGTTGAATTTCATCATGAAGGGCAAGGTGTGGCGTATTGTGCAGATTGAAGATGAAGCGGGAACCGTGCATGTGTTGCCGTCTGAAGACCCGTTTGCGTCTGTTCCCGGCTGGGACGGAGAAATCTTGCCTGTGCCCTTCGAGCTTGCCCAGCAAACAGGGCGCAACAGGGAACGAATTGCGCAGGTGCTCAGGGAGACTGGAGAAGTTAAGGCTGCTGCTGAGGTTTTAGCCAAGGAATTAGGCTCAGACAAAGACAGCATGCTTGAGGCAATCTCCGAGGTTGACGAACAAATAAGGCAGAACGCGCCTCTGCCCACTGAGAAACATGTTGTTCTGGAGGTTTACGACAAATACCTGATTGTTCACGCTTGCTTCGGTGAGTTGGTTAACAAGACACTGGGCGGCGTCTTCGACACAGTGCTGTCCGAGCGCGAACTCATCACGGGTTGGTGGACAGACGGCTACCGAATCCTACTTGAGTTGGCGCGCAAACCCAACAAGGAAGAAGTCGCCGAGCTTCCCAAAACCCTGTTCGGGCTCAGTGACAAAGCGGTTGACTCGGCGTTTGAGAAGTATTTGGAAGCCAAGTTCCCGTTCGGCTACAAGATGAAGGCGGTGGCGGAGCGCTTCGGCGTTTTGCCCCGTGGAAAAACGATGAGTCACGAGCGGCAAGCTGAGCTGCGGGCGCGGTTTGACAACACGCCTGTTTACCGTGAAACCATCCGCGAAGCAATGATGGAAAAAGTCGATTTGCCCCAAACCAAACAAATCATGCATGACGTGGCAGCGGGAAAAATCAAACTAACAACCTACCTAAGCTACGAAAAACCGACGCCTTTAGCCTACCATATTCTGTCAAAATACGCCGACGTCACCGAGTTGATGGCTCCTGAACGAGTCATCGTGAACAATATTGACAAGCTCAAGATGGCGATAGATGCCCGAACGATAACGTTGATTTGCCTGAAATGTTCTCAGTGGACGGGACAGGAAAAAATCAAGGATTTGCCCATGCAGCCCCAGTGCCCCAAATGCGGTTCTGGACTTTTGGCGCCGCTTTACCGCAGCCAAGACGCCAACCAACTGTGGGATGCTTTGGCGCGAAGACGAGAAGGCAAAGAACTAACCCCGGAAGAACTCAAAGAGCTTAGCCAAGCGCGGCGGAAGGCGGATTTGATTTTGAGTTACGGCAAGGACGCTGTGCGGGCTCTGCAGGTGAAGGGTGTGGGTCCCGAGACGGCGTCGCGGATACTGGGCAAGATGCACTCGGATGAAGACGGGTTCTACATGGACCTGCTCAAAGCGAAGGTTCAGTACCTGCGGACAAGAGAATATTGGGACAAACAAAATTGAATGTCTTGAAGTTAACAGAGTGGGAAGCGATTAATTTCTCTTACAACGTCAAAATCTTGGTCGTCGCTAATTATCGTGTTTAGTTTCTTATCAATCGCTGAAGCGACATGGATGGCGTCGCGTGGTTTCAAATCATAGCGGTTCATTACCGCTTGCGCTTGACTGAGGATGTTTTCGTCAACACTTATTAATTGTAGATTTACGAAACCAAGCAGCTTTTGACCCTCGTTAACGCTTTCACTCTTGCCCAGCGTCTTTCTTACTGCCCAGACCACTTCATCCCAAGTTAGCGTCGACGTAAACGCCGCAAACTCGGCCTTCGCTATACCCTTCAAGATTTCTGAAGCGTTTTTTACTCGAATGTCTACTTCTTCAGCGTATAATATTGGGTAAATGAAAACATTTGAGTCAATGTATGCGGGTTCGTTCTTCCACTTCATTTTCAATTAACTCTTTAATGTTTATCCATTTCTTCAATTTTGGGGATGATGTTTGAGTGAAGTATTCCGCGTAACTTCCGTTAATTTGAGGTTTTTTTATGACTATTTCTTGGTCGCGCATCTCGAGGGTAATTTCGACACCTGGCTTTAAACCCAGGGCATCTCTCATCTGTTTGGGGATTACAACCTGTCCTTTTGGTCCAACATTTCTTTTGGGCGTACTATCACCGACATATCAATTGGTTCCACCAAGATTTATACTTTCCAACTAATGAGTTATACTTTTCATTCTGGTATGCCTTGCGGACAAGAGACTACTGGGACAAAAACAAGTAACTCGGTCATTTCGTTGTTTGTTAGCGGTTTTCTGGTGCCTCAATGGTGCCGCAACAGAAAATTTTGCCTTTTAATGATAAACAATAGGGCAATAATTACAGCCAACAAGCTTGCAATCACTATTAGAGCTATAGAGCTCATGATTAGCCAAAGGGAAGTGGACGGAGAACCGCTGGAACCGCCAGCAGTTGAAGTTGGCTTGGATGTGGACGTTTGCGTTGGAGCTGGAGACTGTGTGGACGTTTGAGAGGATGAGGGCGTTGATGTGTAGCTTAACGGAGTGATTACGTCTATGACAGTTACTGTTTGATTTCGGCTCCATGCGCTTGCTTGACCGGAGAAAGCAGAAGGTATGGGTGGAAAATTATGACCCCACGATATGACCCCTATCATTGCTTCAACTTGGATGTTCACTGTTCGGTTGAGAAAAGTTGACATGCTGTAGATTGGAAGGGTAATATTTGTGTAGCTGCCACTTGAAGCAGTCGGGTATGTACCGGCATCGAACAATTCGGTCCAACCCCAACTAGACTGGTCGACGGTTATTCGTACGTTGTACAAGAGGCTTCCCGAATTAGCAGGAACATTCTGATTTACAACAACCAAGGTAATAGTGTTGTACCACTCATTCTGGCCAAGTTGAGCCACAATTTGTCCTGTCAGGGGGTCTAACGAATATGTGGTTGGCACATCGCTATGCGCAATCCCCATTACAACGGTGAATTGTGGGACAGACGGTGTAGGTGTCGTCTGTGCGTATGCAAATCTAACGACCAATGGACTCAAGCTTGAAATAGCGATAGTGAGAGTAAGAATCAATGCCACGCTTCTGCAGAGTTTACCCATACTTAGCCATTAGCGACCAAAGACGATAAAAGGCTATTCGTAAAGGTTCCTTGACTAAGCAGGTCAAGGTTTCTTGACTGTTCCTTCTCGTCGTCAAAAAAGGATGCGATAAGGATTTTAACCCTGCCTAAACCTATGTTTTAGGAAAATTCCGATGACCCTCAAAGCTGTCTTGTTTGACATGTTCGATACGTTGATGATGATTAGGAAAAACAACGATTTCGCAAGCCCCTCCATGCTGCATATGTACCAGTTCCTGGTCAAAAACGGGGTAGATGTTCCGTTGGAGCGGTTTCAAGCGGCGTACAGCAAAGCCCGCGATGTGCTTTACGCGAAGGCTGACCCCAAGCTGGAGGAGCCTCATTTTAACGTTCGAATCGCGTTGGCTCTGAAGATGCTGAGCTACAGCTACGACGCCTACAGCCCTCTCGTCGTGTCTGCCAGCGCCGTTTTCTGTGAAGAATTCATGAACCACGTCTACTTGGACGGCGACGCTGAAGCCGTGCTGCGTAGCCTGCATGGCAAGTACAAGCTGGGTATTGTTTCGAATTATGCTATTCCCGAATGCGTCTTCGAACTGCTCAAAACACACGGCTTAGACGCCCTGTTTGACGCGGTTGTGGTGTCGGGAGCGGTTAACAAACGCAAGCCCAGCCCAGAAATCTTCAACCGAACCCTGAAAGCCATGGGCATTTCAGCGGCTGAAGCGGTTTTTGTCGGCGACACCTTGGATGCAGACGTTGAAGGCCCCAAATCAGTCGGCATGAAAACAATCTACATCAAAAGACGCGAGGAAAAGCCGATTAAAAACGTCAAGCCAGACGTAACCATAACCAGCTTAACTGAACTTCCATTGCTTCTTCAGCAGTTATAAAAAGTGGAAGCAAAGAAGGGCTCAAACATCTGCCGTTACGACCCATTCTGGTTCACATGAAATCCGAAGTTTGTGGCGAGTTGTCTTCTAAATTTTTCTGCAAATGCCTCGTAATCCAGCTGGGTTGCAACTGCAGGCGCTGCAATCGCCGCGATTCTGTCGAGGTCCATGTGTTTTTCTGCCATTTCGATGGCTTTGGCGCCGAATTCTTCGTAACGGATTTCCACTTCGGGGATGCTGCCTCGCCCTACAACGTCAATGCGGGGCACGAGGCCTAATAGTTCGATGCCTGCGCTTTGGAAAGACTGATTCAGCAGCTTTTTCGTTTCTCCAGTAAGGTAGGCTAAGAACGCCTTGTTGAGTATGACACCTGCAACTTTGACTCCGAGGCTATGCATGAGGTTAACGTATCCCAGCGCGTTTACCATGGCGCCTTCTATGCCCTCGTTGTCGCAGGCAACCACCACAACCGTGGGAGCACCCAGCATCGCTGCAACTTCAGCCGTGGAGCTAGGCCCCTCAACCTTATCCATAAGCAACCCCGTAAACGCGCTCATGGCACCTTCCACCAAAACCAAATCGTAGTCTTTGCTGGCTTGCTCGACAACGCCGAACAATTCTTTCCAGCCGCTTTCACAAATCCTAATCGACGAGTACTCCTGCATGGGTTCTTTGGTAAGGTACAGTGCGGGCACGATGTCTCGGATGTCTCCGCCGACTTTGACGACGCCGACGTTTACGCCGCGTTTTCTTAGGGCGCCAGCTATGCCCGTGACGACGAAGGTTTTCCCTGAACCGCTTCCCAGCGCCGTAACCACAAGCATCGAGGCGGTCTTCGCCTTTTTTGCGGCGGCTTTTTTTGCCCAGACATTGGTTCCGACGCCTACCTCGCCCCTGATGTTTTCAAGCAGCTTCGCGTTTGCCACATGTATTTGGGTAAGTTGGGTTGGGGTTATGTTGAGCGATTTTGAAATGCCTTCTATGATGAGCGGGTTTCGGTCAAGCAAAGCGTGCAGTGTTATGCCTACGACGTTGCCTTCTTTGTTGGCGACGCCTGAGACAAGGTCCTGCTCATGCTTGAAGTAGTTCAGATGCTTCACATGCGAGACAAGGATAGGTTTCGCCGCTTTATGCAGATGCAGGTCCCCATAGGTGTGGCAGTGAAACCCCGTAACTTCCCTGCCTAACTCATCCGTCAACATGCTTTCTCCAACAACCGTGGCGGCTACTTGGTTGGTGCAGATAAGCGGCGTGAACTCCGCGTCTAAGAGCCCTAAACCTTCCCGCATAATCGGTGCAGCAGAGAGGCGCCCAATGTCGGTTCCCCTCGACAGGACCTGAAAACCCGAGCAGATGCCCAACACGAATTTTCCTCTGTCAGCCATCTTGAGGATTTGCTGCGTTATCGGAGTTTTTAGAGTTCGGGATTCGACGAGGCTTCCGCCTGGGATAATTATCATGTCCAGAACCTCAGAAGCGGCTCTGCCGTCTACAAGCCCGTTTTCCCTGACCAGGTCAGTAGGCAAGCCTCCGAACGCTTCGAAACAAGGCAACGCTCCTGGCAAATAGATTAACCCGATTCTGCGGCTTTGGTTTATGTTTGTCCCTCGTTTTCGTTTATTGCGGTACGCATTATATAAGTTGGGTGGCAAATCACGCTCCCTATAGGGAACTTACTATAAAATCTAGGTTGTTAAGGTTCTTAGGGTTCTTAACGATTAAATAGTTTTTTTTGGTTCATTTTCATTTATCCTTATCTGTAACGAGACACAAGGCAAATGTAAGCGTATCTGTAATTGTGACGCATGCGAAACAAAATCTTGACGGACAGAGAAAAGAAAATGCTTGTACAGTTTCTTGATAACAACGAAACCTCAGAGACTTTCCGAATGCTAAAAATGCGAATAAAGAAGGCTTATCCCAAATTAATGGAAGACTATGAACTAATCAAGAAAAGCGTTGAAAAGTTTTAGTGAGCTATTCCTCGAATTAAACGACTGATTAAAAATAACCAAACTGCCAAAAAGTCAAAAAAAATGGGCTGCTATGTTCTAATCAGAATATAAATCAATATTCTTGCATTTTGGGCATTGATAAATGGCTAAATGTGGTTCAGGTGCGTTGACGGCTCCTTTTCGCTCCATTTCAGCACCGCATTTTGCGCATCTCGTCATAGTCATCAGTTTTCACCAACTATCTATTCTATCCTTTGCAGATTTAAGATTTGCTAAGGGCTAAAAAAAGGGGGTTCCCTATCTGAAAAAGTATAATAATAAAGGCAATATTCACAGAGAGAGCACATAACACAAACTGTAAGCTCTAAGCATACAACAACCTAATGATGCGTAACCCCCCCTAATACAGCATAATACCTACGTGGCTTGTTATCTTCTATCTTATTGGTTGGTTGGTTAATCGATTGATTAAAAAAGAACAATAGTTAATCAGTTGATTAAGACTTTGCCAAACTGCTAAAAAAGAAGAGTTTAGAGTGTAGCTTTTTTCTTACATTCAGGGCAATAGTTTGTTGTGAGTTTTGGGTCATGAGAAACTTTTTCAGGGTCGAACCACTTCTTACATCCCATGCATTGTTTATATTCTAACTTTCCAAGAATGCTCACGGCTAATAGTGTATCAGCTTGCGTTAATGGTGGGGAAATTGAGCCTTGAAGGTTTTCTGATAGAGAATCAAGAATCACCTCAATTTCTTCGTAGTCTTCGGGAATTTCAGATTTTGTCCACGGAATAGGGGGTACTAAGTTCGGCAACGGGGAGCGCAAGTGTTTCCCGTGGCGTTCCGCATAATCTTTGAGAAATTCGAATTCTTCGCTTGTTCCATCTTTAAGTTTTTCTTGAAGATATAGAAATATACCTTCGAGATAGGTTTTTTTGGCTTGTCGGGTTGTTTCTTCATATTTTTCTTTCAAATCGTTAAACCATTTCGTTTCAATCACCTACCTATGGCGCTGTTGCCGTAATACTAAGGATTTGGTTTGTACTTGTAGTTACCGTTATAGTATAAGATTCTCCACTTTGCCAATTATAAGATAAATACTGTACGTTTCCTGATTGACCTGAAAGAGAAGTATAACAATTAACCCCATTAACAGTAACATCAATAATATTAGGACAACTGTTAACCATCACGTTGAAAGTTAATAGAATAACTTTGCTTGACGACTCTTGAGAAAAACTTACACTTAGAGGTGGTGTCGGAGTTGGTGAAGGACTTGGTTGTGGTGTAGGTGTCCATAATGGTGAGGTTGCTGTGTATGTGCAATTTCCGACATATTCCATTAGAACATTATCGGTAAATGTTGAAACTATATCTTGTTTATACATTAATTGAATAGTGTAGCTTGTGCCGTTAATCCAATTGAAATAGCAACCCGTATAAGGTAAACCATTTTCATCGCCTAATTGCATTTGTACGCCGTTAATGGTAAGTGAAGTTATGTAGTAAGTGTTATCAAGATTAGTTGTTATGTCAATATAGTTTCGCGGGTTTGGGACATCTGAATTGTCTTTAACGAATGTTACGTTTAATATTTGTCCGTAAGTTGTAACTTGTGGTGCTGGTGTTGCGGTTGGAGCGGTTGCCGTGACGCTCATAAAATAAATCGTTTGTTGTGTTGGAGTTGCCGTTGTTGTTAGTGTTTGCCCCTCATTAAATGTTAAAGTTATAGTGTAGCTTTGGTTTAATTGCCATGTACAACCTAAAGTTATATCGCATGTATCATAAGTTTCGCCGCTATACCAGATATTCTGATTATAAGATGTTCCGTTTATTAAAACGGAAACGACTGAGTTTGAATAATCTGTTGAGGTAAAGCTAACTACGATATTTTCTTCAAGATATGTGTTCGTTCCGTCAGCAGAAGAAATGTTATTACCATATGTGAAGCCTATTTTAGTTATCTGTATTTGTGCTCTTGGTCTTGGTGTTGCCGTTGGGGTTGGTGTTGGGTTTAACTGAGCGTTTAATTGGCTTGTTTGTTGAGTGGTATTTAGGTTCAGGCCAATTGCAACAGCAGAAACGATTATTGCAATGATTGAAACTAAACTGATTATTTTTGTTATCGTATTCATATTTGTTTACCGTTTATTCCAAGTAACATACTTAAAAAAGCATAATACGCTTTATGAATCCTGAATCCACCGAATTCAAAGTTCCTCATACTTAATCAACGTAATAAGCTATAGAACTAACTCCCGTGCTTTGACCCCATATACGGCTCCATGCCCTAAATGCTAATGGTAAATTGTTTCTGTTGAAAAATGAAGAAACAACTTTTAAATGGTCCTGAATCCTTTATGTGTACCCGTGCTTTCCATGCTTTCTTTATAGGCTCTCCATTTATCCTCAAAAAGCATCTTTCCGTTATGTCCGTGCTTGTTAAGTCATGCATTCTTTTGTTGATTTGCTCAGAGGGCTTAAACCTATAAAAGTCATCCAGTCTTCCCAAAGAGACGGATAACCCTTTTTTGTTTTTTGGCGAGACCAGTATGCCAGCGTTTAACGTATATGTCGTTTTTGTCCAGCGTCATTTAAGCCACATCTTCTATAGTGTGTAAATTCACTAACCTAAAGCTTGCGATTAAATAGTAAAAACGCCCTGTAGGTTTAATGCTATAAAATAGGCAGTTCCCTATAGGCATCAATATTTTGCTTATCACCCACCTGGTGCCGTGTTCCAGATTTGGAACAGTTTGTTCCTTGGATAGAACTAAATATCATATAACCCTCACAGTCGAATGGCGATTAGATGGGTAAATGGCTTGAAAAATATGCGGGTTCCCTGAGGTTTTGGGTTCTAATTGTTGCTTGCGTCTATTTCGGGTACAGCGTTTACTTTGCTTGGGCTGGGTTACGCGACAGCTTAGGCATGCTTACTAACTCGTACATTTACAGTTCTCTTAGGCAGGGTCCATGGTGGTGGCTTGTCTCCTTCTACAGCAGCGAAGGCGTCTCGGGCTCGGTTGCAATTGTGAGCCGCGCCGTTGCGGGGGTCTTTGCGGTTTGGGCAGGCTACCTTTTTTGGCGAAAAACCGACAGCGTCAAGCTCAGCCTACGTCAAAGCACATGCATGGCGATGCTCTTCGAAGCGATCTTTCTATTGGCATTCGTCCCCTCTATCTTAACCGCCATCGTCTACAATTCGACGAGTCAGCAACTATTCTACTTCGGGCATACCCCAAACATCCTCATCGTCTTAGGTACGCTAGTCCCGCTTACGGGGTTTGTCGTTGTCTGCACGCCGCCGCTGCTTAAGCTCAGATCAGCCGTCAAAAACTACGCCCCCAAAGAAGAGGTCATGAAGTGGGCGTGCCTCACAGGCGTAGGTTACCTCTTCGCGATGTTCTGGTTCAACTACACCATGCTGTGGGCTGGAGAAGCGGTGCCGTACACGAGGGTTTACGAGCAGTGGGGATGGAGCTTTGTGCTGGAACCCGCCAACTTCGCCAGTTTCCTGCTCACCGTGGGAGGCTTGTTCGCTTTGGCTGCGGCGGCTTTGGCTGTGACTTACCCTGCGATCAAGAAGCGGGTTGAGTTGCCGAATTTGACTTGGGTCGGCGTCTTCATGGTTGCTCTTGGCGGCTACTTCGTCTTCAACCTGTTCTACTACTACCTCACAGGCGCCTACCCAGCCCACCCCAGCGTCTGGTACGAAGTCATAGGTCCACTGCATAACCCGAACCTGTGGGCAATAGCTTTGCTGTTCCTCGGTGCACCCTTGATTGCCTACGGAAAAATCAAAAAAGACGGCGAAACATAAACAAAATATTTTTTTTTAAAAAAGTTGGTTAATAAAAGAAAGAGGGGTTAAGCTCTTATTGGTAGGGTTCTTTTTTGCCAGTCATGTATGCCCAAGCGCCAACTAGCACAACTGTTAGGCATGCACCCGCAAAACCTGAAATCAAGTAGGTTGATGCGCCAGCCAATGACGGCAGAACATTGATGACCCATGGAATGAAGAAGCTCGCGGTGAGTTGGGCTATGATGCCTGCTACGAAGCCTAAAAGAGCTATTAATCCGAATATTTTCAATCTGCTATTCATTCAATTCACCTTTTTATTTTTACCATTACTTCGCCGAGCTTTTTAGTCTAACTTACACATTTCTGTCTAAACAGAATAGCGCTGACATCATCTTTAACTCTTATACCGCAAGCCCAATGGACTTTTTTTCAGCGTGTATATCTGTACATATATACGTGCATATTCTCGACATATTAACAATGTATAAGATTGTACTCCGCATTTCTGTCTCTGCAGAGGTAATCAAATTGTCAGAAAACTTCGCAAAAAAGTGGGAAAGCAAGCGGGATGACACTCCATTCCAAAACCGCCTTAAAGACGCAGTAAAGCCACCGGGGCCACTAAAGCCACGACTAGACTTTGCAGTCAGACGCATCGATCTTCAAGTCCAGAAGCTTGACCAAGCAACTGACAGGTTCAGCCAAAGAGACAAAGCAATTTTCGCAAGAATTGTTGACGCATACGCAAAACATGACAGTGCACGCGCAAATGTCTTCGCAAACGAACTAGCTGAAGTACGCAAAATGTCAAAATTAATCATGAACGCTAAACTTGCACTCGAACAGATCACTTTACGTTTACGAACAGTATCCGAGCTAGGCGACGTAGTTTCAACCTTAGGTCCAGCCGTTGGAGTTCTACGTTCCGTCCGATCAGGCTTAGTAAGCGTGTTCCCAGAAGCAGAAAATGAACTGGGCGAAATCGGCAACATGCTAAGCGGAATAATGATCGAAGCAGGCCAAGGAAGCGGAATGACACTGAACTTTGACACAGTAAACGAGGATGCATCAAAGATACTCACCGAAGCCGCAACAGTCGCAGAGCAGAAGATAAAAGACAAGTTCCCAGATCTGCCGCCTGGAATGCCAGCAACCCCACAAACAGAGAAATCCACACAGGGTTTCTAAAATAGGAGGATAAAACACAATGTCCAACTCCAATCTTTTTCTTTATATTGGTAAACCCGTAAAGAACGAGTATGGCCGAGTAATCGGTAAAATTGCTTCATTTGCACTAACACCCAGTGGAAAATTCGATGCTGTCTACGTTGAATTTGGCGATGGCCAGTTCACGAAGCAGCCCATGGAAAGCTTACGCTTTAATGGCGCTGAAATCACTTTCATCACAAAAATCAAATCCCAATCAGGCATCTTATGCGACCACATACCCTTGATCTGGCGCAAAGACCAAGCTCTCAAAGACCTTCTGGACAAGAAAAAGATCACTCCGGAAGTCTTCCAGGACCTTCACAACAGCTTCACCAACGTGCTCTCCTCACTTAGGAAAGACGCTCAGGAAATCGTCGACGACGCAACCGTTGAAATCGAACGGTGCAAAGACGAAATAACCTCTCTTAGCTACGCCATCGCTAACCTGGAAATTGAGCATGAGATAGGCAAGGTAGATGAAGAAAACTACAAGAATGCCTTTGCCGCGCTTCAAGATGCCCTTAGACGTGCAACTTCAGAAAGAACAGACTACGAACTGACGAAAAGCAAAGTTTCAAGCGTGCTCCTCGGCGACAACCAAGATGTTCTACAACGATCGAAGACTTACGCTGAACAAGTGAACAATGCAGCTCAGAAACTGCCTGAACCCCCAGTTGTTGTCTACGTTAAAGAAGTAGGGAAAGCGGGCATCTAATCGCCCAAACAAAGTGGAGACGCCACGCGGAGGGATAAGGCATCAAAGTACTAAGCAACCCCACCCCTCCCCCTATCCGTGAAGTCGCCACAAAATCAATAACCACACTAAAAATTCAACAAGGCAAACTTGAACAAGCCAGTTACCGCCTCAAAGAAAGAGACCGAATACTTTTTGAATCGTGCATGGGCGCACTGAAAAAAAATAACCGTGAAAAAGCCGCCATATGCGCGACGGAACTGGCTGAAGTAAGAAAACTTGTAAAGTTTCTCTACAACGTCCAATTAGCTATTGAACGAGTAATGATGCGCCTCGAAACCATAAGAGAACTAGGCGACATCGTTACTGATCTAAAGCCTGCCCTGCGTTTACTGCAAGGCGTTTCCCAAGAGCTGTTCCAGGTTCTTCCCGACGTCAGCTCGGAGCTTGACAGCGTTAACGTCGCAATCCAAGACACGTTGCACGCAGCCAGCATCACAACTGACGAAAACGTGATTCCTGTCGGCAAAAAAACCGAGGGCGGCGAAGCAATCCTTAAAGAAGTTACATCGTTCATGCAGCAGAAAATATCTGAAACCCTTCCTGAGCCTCCGATTGGAGCGCCGCAGGTGAAGGAAAAGACCCCCATCAGGGAGATGGTTGCCTTAACCGCAACTTCTTCGCAGATGATCGGGCACAAAACCACGGAGGAAACCGGGTTTGACCCCGAGAAGTCCCTGTTTTCCTACAAGAAGCAGGAGATAAAAGAGTTCTCGCTTAGAGTTCAGAACCAGTCGCTTGAAGACGTCTTGATGGAGTATGTCCGCAAGACCAACGGGGAAATCGACCTCAGCCGATGCTCAAGTGAACTTCAAACTTCAAACGAAGAAATAGAGCGTGCCCTCGAAAGTTTAGGAACAAAGGGCAAAATAAAAATTGAGTTAAAATCGCCAGAGTAGGAAAAAGGAGAAGGAGAGAGAAAATAGATGAGCGCTTCAAACGAACTTGAAAAAGCAGCGACAGCGTATGCCTTGGATGCTGTACGTTTAGATAAGCAAGGCCAAAAGGGAAGAGCAATCACACTTTACCAAAAAGCAATCGAAGCCCTCTTGCAGCTTGTCCAACTTTACCCCGAATACGGTTTAAACAAAGTCTACGTTCAGCGAGCAATCGCCTACCAGGAAAGAATCAAAGCGTTGCAGGGAGCCGTTTCCTCTACAGAGATGAATGAGGCGGCAAACAACAGCGAAGGCGGAGGAGCCACAATGGACGCCAGCGGCGGAGTCTCAAAGCCAAATGAAGAGCTTGTCATGACTGAGAAACCTAAAGTAAACTGGGACGAAGTAGTAGGTTTAGACGTCGCAAAAAAAGCCGTCAAAGAAGCTATCGTTTATCCAGTTCAAAGACCCGACCTGTTCCCGCTAGGTTGGCCGCGAGGTATACTGCTTTTCGGTCCTCCAGGCTGCGGCAAAACCCTGTTGGCAGCGGCGGTTGCAACGGAGATCGACGCCAACTTCTACTCGATTGATGCAGCTTCCATCATGTCTAAGTGGCTTGGGGAAGCAGAACAGAACGTCGCTAAACTTTTCGGTTCAGCCCGCAAATCCGCAATCGAAGGCAGACCAGCAATCGTGTTCGTCGACGAGTTAGATTCTTTGATGGGTGCGCACTCAAACGAAGTCGGCGGAGAAATCCGTGTCCGCAACCAATTCCTCAAAGAAATGGACGGCATAGTGGACAAAGGCAAAAACCTTCACGTTTACGTCATCGGCGCAACCAACAAGCCGTGGGATCTGGACTGGGCATTTATCCGTCGGTTCCAGAAGAGAATCCTTGTCCCGCTCGCAGACAACGCAACAAGACTCAACATGTTCAAAGTTTACACGAGCACTCTGCAGATCGCCGGCGACGTTGAACTCGACGAGTTGGCGCGGATTTCCGAAGGCTTCTCAGGAAGCGACATACGGGACGTTTGCCAATCAGCACAGCTTAGTCTGATAGGAGAATTCTTCGAGTCAGGCCAAGCAATGGACAAAGCAGCGAATCCGCGGGCTCTGACGATGGCTGACTTCCGACAGATCCTTGAAGAACGCAAACCAAGCGTCTCCCTTGACATGCTAACGGCATATAACCGTTGGTTCGAAGCATTCAAAGCACTCTAATGGAGGGCAAAAACAAAACCGAAAAATGGGTTGGGTGGAAAGGCCTGGAGACTTATGTTTTTTACGCTCTCCCTTCTCCCCCCTCAAATTATCTCCAGACCCCACAACCCAACAAAATTTTTTTGAACGAACCGTTGAGACTTGTTTTTTGGCTTTCCCAAAAGTCAAAAAATAGGAAAAAAAGAATTAGTTAACGCAATCCAAGCAAACGTAACGAGTTTTGTCTGAATTACAACTATACAAAACTTAAAGACAAAGTCACGTAATAAGAGATAGCGGTGTCGCTCTTGGCTGACCCAACAACCGAATTAGCGAAGGAATTCTTGGAGATAAACAATTACATAGTGAGAAAGGAAACTAAATTTAAAAAGAACAAGAAGAAACAGGGAACTCCTAGTCGATATTGACATTATTGCAATAAGTCCTAAAGGTATTCAAACAAAAGAGCTACAGCTCGGTGAATGCGTACTAGCTGAAGTCAAGAACTGGTCTATACGAAATAAGATAACTTTGGATGAAGTGTACAAAGATAAGTTTCATTTCATTGAGTCACAGAAACAATCTGCTTGGTCGCAATTGAAAGAACTCATGCCAACTAGAAAGTTTGATAGGGTAATCTTCTGTTTTGCGACAAACCAATCTACATATGATTATGCATTGAACAAGTATGGCATTAAAATGATAACAACGGGTCAAATGATTAAGAGCATAGCAAGTGCTGTAAAAACTTGTGGGAACTTCACCTATTACCCTGAAAGATACAATTATCATGTCATAAGAAGCTTAATGCAATATTTGTACAAGTGTAGTCTTTACAAAGACGAGTCTGACTTTAGAAGACATAGTCTGGATAGACTCGTATAACGAGAAGAGATACAGGAACATGTTTGCTGACCGAAACTCCAAATTTTTTGAAGAATTCGTTTATCAGCAATCATCTGGTGAAATTTTCTCCAAACTTCTTGAACGCTGTGAAAAAAATGACCCTGATTGGTTAAAGCGCAAACTAAAAGAGAACCCGCAGTTTTGGAAATACTTAACCAGTTAGCAAACCATACAACCTTAAAGCTGAAAAAGAATTAAGAGAAAGGGCACATGGGCATGCTTGGAATTTAGACTGACGCTTTCACCTGAGGCGTTCCGAAATGGAAATACTTTCTGCAGGGGTTCGCAGGTTCGAATTCTGCCCGCAGAATTGCCCATGAGTTTTCTTCGTTGAAGTTTTGGTTGTCTCATTTGGGAATTTAGTGCCTAAGCTTTGAATGCGGCAATCTATGAGTTCGGTTTATGTGTTCGGCAAAGCTGGAAATGCTTCTTTTTTTTAACGCGGAATTCAATGCTGGAAGTCGTAGCTTAATCTAAACAAAGAAACCGTGAAAAGTGAAATTTAGACAGGCAGATGTTCAAATAATCAAACGTTAATTCATGCTTTTAGATGTCTGTTCGGTTTCTCTGGAATTCCGCTCCGCATGCCAATAATCCGCTCAGGTGGTTTTCGACTTTGAACCTGTATGTTTGGGCGTTTCCTATTTTTCTTGTTTGGGCGACTAACCCCATTTTCTCCAGTTTTTCAAGTGCCGTTTTGGTTGTTTTATAGGATTGGTTGGTTGATTCTGCCAAAATAGAAATTGTTTGCTCCATGTTCCCAACGATTAGGGCTTGGTCAAGGAGGCGCGCGACTGGTCCACCAAATACGCTTGTAAATGGTCCTCTTGTGGCGTATTCTTCGGCATCTTTTGATTCTTTTTTAAGTAGTTGCATTTGGCTAGTCCTTACTCCCGCTTTAATAATGCGTTAATCTTGCGTTACTAATGCGTTATAATTATGGCGGAAGTGCCACATAAGTTTTACTATTCTCCAATGAGATTGTAAAAAATTCCAATTAACCAAAAAGCTTAAAACAATTTCAACTCAAACTTTGTAAACATGCCCAATAATCGGCTCTCCTCACTAAAGCCAAAAGAGCGCATGCTTGCAGGGTTCATTCTACATAAACTGTGGCTAGACAGGTATTGGTGTGGTGAAGGCAGAAGGCAGCATTTGGGCCATACTTCCATCCAAAACTTGCCAAAGGGGCTTCCTAGAAGTGATGCTGGAGACGTTATGCAGGTTGCAGAGAAGCTCCGTCGGCTTGGATTTATCAGTTTTGTAAGCGCAACAGGGGACACTCATGTTTGCGCCAGTAGAGCGTCTGATATTATAGGTGAGGGACTTGTGGTTGTGAACGAGTATCGAGTGAACCATGGGTTGCCGCCGCTTCAGAGAAATCAAATATAATGCTTATCGCAAAAACTTTACCCTGCACCCTAAAAGCCGCGTCCATATCCGACAATGTCCGACAATAACTTCAACATAGCGTCAACATGGAAAGTCGCAATCCGCCCATCCCAAACGGGCACTGTTCAAACAGAAGCTAAGCCTAAACCAAAAAAGCAACCCAAAACACAAAGACCCAACGCGGAAAGTCGCAACTTTCACCAAACCAAAAGTCGCAACTTAAAAAAAGCTAAAAGCCAGCCAGCGCAGGTAAAAATCTTTTCGGTGGGTACAGTCAATGTTAAATATTTCGTGCATACTCTGGTTTGTTTATGACATATAGATCTCAAGGTGGTTCACCGCGTAAAGATGCGACGCGGCAATCGTCAAAGTCCGCACGCGAAAAGAAGACGAAAGAGAAAAAGCAACGGGCTGCAGGAAAATACTTGGAAGAAGAAACCCAAGTTACACCGCAACAAATCGTTGAAAAAACCCTCGGCTGCTTAAGCAGGTTGGGCAGCCAGATTTTTGCTCTCTCACCTTTCAGCCAATACTTTGACCCTTGGATCGTGAACCTGCGGCAAATCATCTTTGAATTCGAATCGAACCCCGCCATAAAAGCGGACGAGCAGTTTGTTAAGGAACGCACGCAGGTTTTCCTTGACGTTGAAGCAGCGCTCGCGGAGAAAAGGGTTCAGGAAGGAAGCCTAACCGGTGAAGCCAAAGAATTAGTAGACAATAACCATCTGCTGGTGGAAACCGACAAAGAATACGCGGAGAAAACGCGGCAGTTAAGCAACAAACGCAACGTCGATGTGCAACGTTTAAGCACGGAAATCCGTGAGATGGAAGATGATGTGGCAAGTCAGGAACAAATCAAATTCAGCTTCTACAAGTTCAACGCCAAAAAGAAGGCGGCGGAAAACCTTGCCCAAGCGAGGCAGGCGCTCAAATCTAAGAAAGCAGAGCTGGAAGTGACACTTTCAAGCTTCACTGCTGACCAAGAAAAACTGCATGACAGCTACGAGAAAAAGAAGCAGGATATCACAGATAAAATCGATAGCCTACATAAGACCCTTGAAAAACTTGAAACCGACACATCCGTTGAACCGCGCCAAGCAGCATGCAACGCATTGGCAAATTCGGTAAACGCCCTTCTGCAAAGAACCCCGCCGACGACTGAAGAGCAGTAAACGCGGCAAGCGCTAAACTGCCGAACTTAGTTGGCTTTAAGCGGGTTTACGCTTGGCTGCTCACTTAGTTGCTGTTGCCCCATCAGGGTCTTAAGAGTTTTAGCTTCTTCCCGCAGAGAAGCAACCTCAGATTCCAACGCGGAGGCTTTTGCATCAGCCATTTTTTTGAGGTCATCAATTTCAGCAAGAAGACTCTTCTTTTCAGCTTCCAAATTCTTGATTTTCTCAATCGTGTTTTGCAGGCTACTCATTCCAGTTACCCCTCAGCGGTTATACATTTACCCGATGCACACTTAAGACTTTTGCAAAACCCAACTTTCCGAGCAAGCCGCGAAGGAAAACTTTTGCGGAAAAAGTTTGCGAAAGTGAGTTAGGGCTGTTTTGCCAAGGCAGAAAGCGGCGTTGTGGGTTGATAATGTAGTTTTTATATAGGCATTCGCAGATTAAACATATTGCTTAACGTTCATATTGTTGGATTGTGTCGGAATGAGGAAGACCATATTTAAGAAGTTGGAAGCTCAAGGGCTAATCGCCAACTATAACCGTTTGAGAAAGAATTTGCCTCCTAAGCTTCCTGACCGCGCTTTTATTTGGGATGAAACTTTTCGGGAAGGCATCAAGGCGCCGACGGTTTATTTGACTTATTCGGAGCAGGTTAGGCTTGCCAAGCTGATGGACGAGGCAGGCATCTCTTTAATCAATGTTGGTTTCCCCGCTTTATCCGAAGACGAGAAACGCAATGTTAAACGCATCGTGAACGAAAGCTTCAGCAACGTCAAACTTACCGCGTCCGCGGAACCGACCAAAAACAGCATCAACGCCTGTTTAGAATGCGGAATCAAAGAAATCACCATTGAAACACCCATTAACGGATTAAACCTGCAGCATAAACTTAAGCTAACTAAAGCTCAGGCTCTTGATCGGCTTGCTGACGGCATAGATTACGCGAAGAAACATGGGGCAACCGTAGACTTCGTGCTGGTTGACGGAACCCGAACAGTGCTTGAAGACATCTTGGATATTTTCGGAGTTGCAGCTAAGGCAGGAGCAAAAACCTTGGGATTAGCCGACAGCGTGGGATTCATTAGACCCCTTTCGATGCGTTATTTGATAGCTCATGTACGCGACGGGTTGCCTGACTCGATACGAAGCAAAGTCCCCTTGTCAATTCACTGTCACAACGATTTCGGCTTGGCTACAGCTAACACGTTAGCCGCGATGGAAGAAGGCGTCGCTTACCTGCACACCTGCATCGCTGGCTTTGGTGAACGCGCTGGAATCGCGCCGTTTGAAGAAGTAGTTACAGGGGCAGAACTGCTCTACAACATTGACACTGGCATAGACATGGGAAAGATTTACCGCCTCGCCCAAGCAGCAGAAAAAGCATTCGCGCTCCCAATCCAATTCCACAAACCCATAATCGGAGAAAACATCTTCACTCATGAGGTCGAGGAAGAAGTTGAGGAAATGATGGCTCAACCCCTACTATACGAGCCGTTCCCACCTGAAATCGTAGGCAGAGAAACAACCATCTTCATAGGCAGAAGCACAGGGCAAACCTTGATTCAGAAGCTTTTAGAAAAAGCTGGAGTCCGTGCGTCTCCCCGCCAAATGGACGAGCTTTTCCGCCGTATCAAGGGTCCGCAGGAAAACCTGGACAAAGGCGAAGCGCAAATGACGTATTATCAAGTGAAACGGCTCATGAAGGACCTGCTTAAAGGCTACACGATGGATGAGTTCTGGCGACTTGTTGAGCAAGTGACAAGGCAGAAACCGAAGCTTCCTAAAGACGAAAAGAAATCTACTCAAACCGCTGACCAACTAGTTACTTAAACAATTGCCTAAACGGTTGGAAACGACCAAACTTCCCCAACCATTTGATTTTTTGATGGCTCCTAGCAAACGATTTGATTTTTTCGATAGCTAACTCTGAATCTGGTTTGGCTAACCAAAGAGCATAAAAAGTAAGCATGCGATAGAAGAGTGGTCTAATATGAGCCCTAAATGGCTATCAAAAACACCCGGTCAACCTGTGCCGCCTAACGCCCAGCTTCAGTTGACTTCGGAGAGGAGCCAGTTTACACTGGGAGACCACGTCAAGGGCGGAATCAAAATTGTTTCTCAAGAAGAATTCGACGTTAACCAGGCGCTTGTTTGCTTATCCTGTAACGAAAACGTCCGAAGAAACAAAGTTTGGACAAACCAATTCGGCGTTCAGCAAAGTGACTACTGGGAGAACGCAGTCACCTACAGCACCACCTTCAAACTGTTTGAATTCGTACATATCCCGCAGGGCTTCTGCGCCAGCTACCAATATGACTTGGAAATTTCACCCGCCGCAAGAGAAACACTCTACAGCATAGACCACTACGTCAAATGGCTGCTGTCCGCAGTTCTCCAAGTAAAAGACCGCCCAAACATCCTAACCCAAAACTATGAAATACAAGTCGAAAAACCAGCAGTCGACCAAGCGACACCCGTCATCACGAAAGAGGTGGAGCGAGAAATAGTGTTAATCCCCTGCAGCTACTGCGGTTCGCTGATGCCTCAATCCGCAATCTTTTGCCCAAACTGCGGCGCTAGAAAGAAATCGTAAATTGCCGCCAAATGGACTCTAACTCTTTCTCCGTTGGCTTTCGCGGATAATTGTAGATTGGCCCGCTGGGCTTCTCATTGTAGAAAGGTCGGTTGCAATCTGCGCAGCCTGAAGTCAGAAAAGGTTCACCCGAACGAACCGCATCTTCTAAGGCTTTTTTGGCTAATCCAAAACCTGCAATTTTTCCATCATCATCAAAACGCATGCCGTCCCCCCTCGCTAATCCCTTAACAATCAAGAATCTGGCAAGTTGAACCCGCCTGTAAGATTCCAGCGGCGGCGGAGTGTTCTTTTCCAATGCGGTTCCCCGAACAGGCGTGAAGGCAAAAAGAGCAGGCAAAACCCCAAGGTCTACGCACCGCTGAATCACCTGCACTGCCTCCCGTTCACTCTCCCCTAGACCAACAATCACATGCGTGCTGATGTTGCCTTTCCCAAAAACCGCCAGCGCCTCGGCAAGCATACGGAACTGGCGGTCCCAGCTATAAGAGTCGCCTGCGCCTTCCCCCTTAACCCTGCTGAACAGCGTCTCAGTTGCCGCATCCAAAGCTACCCCTAACCTGTCAACGCCTGCATTCGATAGAAGCTCAATGTTTGCTCTGTTAAGAGGTTGGCAGGAAACCGAAATAGGAATGCGTGCTTCCTTTTTTATTTCTTTGACGAGGGCTTCAAGATGCTTGAACACATCTGGGTAGTTTAGGGCTTGGATGCAGACCCGCCTGATTTTGCCCATCCTGAACCCGTTTCCGATCGCCGACAGGACTTTTGGGGTTGGAAAGGTTGGCCACGTAACTCTGGAAAGCATCTCTGCACTGCTTTTGCTGCTTCGGGCTTGGGGGCAGAAGCCGCAGTTAGCCGTGCATTTGCCTAGCTTGTAGGTCATCAGGTACGCCGTTGTCGGCTCAGCATCCAACTTGCCTTCCAGCAACCCGAGAACGATGGCGGTGCCTGATGAAACGCGGATTATGTTCGGGAACTGGGAGACGTTTTCTTGCTCCAATTGGGCAAACTACCGTGCCAAAAAGAAGCAACTGGTCGATTTATTGATAATGGTTCTCACAACAGAAAGGTATGAAAAAGCGGAGTCGACTAAAGTACAAAATGCTTTTCCCCATCACCCAGATTTTAGACAACAAATTCAACGCCTTCTAAATTCTTGAACCATTTGTCTCCCGTGAGAAATTTCACCTCAGATTTGAGCGCGAGATAGTATCCCAGTGCATCCGCGTAAGATATGTCGAAGCCGTTTTTCTTTAACTTCAATCGAAGCTTCATAGAGCCTTCGATGTCAGCTAGTCCAAAGTCTACTGTGTATTTCGCAAATGTTTTAGTTACTTTTGAAGCCGCCTCTGTCCCATGAACTTGGAGAGTGCGGAAATATATTTCCAACAAATTGAGTTTGGTTAAAAAACCATCGTTTTCTTCAAAATAGGCGATGTATTTGGGGTTATCACTTAAGTATGCAAGAACAGCATAGCTATCATAGAAGAAGCGTTTGGTTTTCTGCAAGATTTATCCCCAGCCGCGTCTCATTTCGTCTTTTTCGTGCTGCAAATCCTTGAACGGATACTTACCTCTAAGACTGCGTACATCAAACATTTTTCTAACTGTTATCTCGACTTCTTCCCCTTCCTTGAGCCCTTCTTCCTCAACCATTCCTTTCGGTAGAACGATGCCCAGTGAATTTCCCCAACATTTGATTTTTGCCTTAGTATTCATAGTTATACTTGTATAACTAATTGCTTTAAAGTCTTTCTGCAAAAACTTCTACCCCAGTTTCAAGTATCAGTTCTGTCTTTTCTTAAAACCAGCAAAACACAGTAATCGCGGTCAGGCTGGCTATGCTCCGATATTTACCTCTTTTTGTTAGATTGATTCTGAGTTTGGGTTGACCCAAGCATAAGCTCTCACCCTTCTTATCAAGCCTGTAATAAAGCTGGGGTGAATCCTATTTAGGCGGGTTTTTTTGTCAGGCTTAAGGCTCGGCTTGCAAGCGACAACAAGAAGAATCCGAGGAACGCGTACTCAACAAACGCAAATGTTGCCTGCGACGGGAGAACAAGCGTGAGCACGACGCCGATGTACAGTGCGCTGCCCGTGTACCTGCCGATGGGGTCATAGAGTTTCTTGGCGTAGACGCTTGAGGCTAAGAACTGAGCGAACGCTGCGGTTATCAGGAGTAGGAGCCAAACTGAGTAGAACCCTTCCAAGCAGAAGAAGCCGAAGATGCCCATTACGAGGATAAAGTCGGTTGCAGCATCGTAGTATGCGCCGAACCTTGATGTCACTTTCAATTTCCGCGCCAAGTAGCCGTCGAAAAAGTCACTTAATGCACATGCAGCGAACAGGACCAAGCACAATGCAATGTTTCCAGTGGCGTAGAGGTAGAAGAAGAGGGGCAGAACTGCAATTCTGACTGAGCTGATGGCGAGCGGGATAAGGATTGGTTTCTGCATCGGCGACAAGTCGATATTTACTCTTGATTTTTAAGTTAAATGTCTGCCTATGAAAATTCGTACAATTTCAGGTAAAACTTGAAAGTGCCGTCAGCGCATAACCTGGAAAGCCACATCTGTTAAACGTTCAACAGGCTCACCTAAGACGCCGTAGACGAGTCTTCCAAGATGTTTCCGTCCGTAAAACTGCGCATGCGCCTTGCCGATGGCGAATTTTAGTTTTCCTTCGCTGAAACCTGACGCGTAAAGGAGCTTGTGCCTTATTAAACGGTAGTTTTTTGGCTCTTCCCAATCCTCAATCGCGACGCCTTTGTCCTTGACCCGGTCGTAGAGGGGTGTTCCAGGAATCGGGTAAGGCAACGTGAAAGACATGTAATCAAGCGGCAAACTCGAGGCGAAACGTACCGTGTCCAGCACCGTTTTGTTGCTTTCTCCTGGGTACCCGACGATGAAGAAGGCGCCGACTTTGAGCCCCGCAGCTTTAGTCGCGTACACCGCCTTCTTCGCTTGCTGAGTCGTTATGCTTTTGTTCATTAAGCCTAAGACCGAGTCGTTGCCGGATTCTATCCCGAAGAACACGCGTAGGCACCCCGCACGTTTCATGCCTTCCGCCACTTTGGCGTCCATCGTGTCCACACGCGAAAGACATTCCCAGTCGGCATCTACTCGGCGGCGCACCAATTCGTCACACACGTTTAGGAGGTGGTTTCGGTTCAGGGTAAAACAGTCGTCCGCGAACCAGACACGTGAATACCCCAGCGACTTAATCTGCTCCACCTCGCCCACGATGCTTTGGACGCTGCGGCTTCTCATGTCAACCCCGAAGATTGGTCGACTGCAGAAATCACAGGAAAACGGGCACCCCCGCGAAGTAATCATCGACGACGTAGAATAGCCGAAATGGTGAAGGTAGTATTTTTTGTATGCGTCGTTGTCAAATAGTTCGCGGGAAGGAAGCCCCAGGCTGTCTAAGTCGCGGATGAATGGTCTGGGCTCAGTGTGCACAAGGTGGTCGCCGTCCCTGAAGACAAGCCCTCTAACGTTCGAGAACGCCGTTCCAGACGCGACGCAGCTGGCAAGTTCAACGATGGTTTCTTCGCCCTCACCCACCGCGACCGCGTCAAAAGTGCCAAGGAAACTTTCAGGCGACCAAGAAGGCATTGGACCGCCAACCACAAACAACCCGCAGTCCCCCATGCATTCGCCCTTAATCGCCGCCGCCAGCTCCAACGTCGTTTTCTTCATCGAAAACATCGAGTAAAAACCAACAATCTGCGCCTTCGCCCGCTTCACCCTTTCCACGGCTTCCCTGAACTGCATGAAAGTGCAGTCCACCAACTCAACTTCAAAACCATGCTTTTTCAAGGCGGCTGCTAAGTAGCCTAAACCCAGCGGCGGAAAACGAAAAATCGAATTATCATTCTCCGGGTGAAAATACGGGTAAACAAGCGCTACCTTAGTCGTCAAAGAAGTTTTTCACCGCCGGAATGTGTTCTCAAAAATGGAAGCCTCGGAAATCACTACGAAAAATAGAGCATGCAACCCTTTAAAAACCTTCCACACCGCGCCATATCGCGCCGATAACTTGCCATTTAATAGCCAGAGGCAGTGTTGGCAAAACTTAATTATCACAACCTTCTAGGTCAACTGGGTTGTTCGATGGCTAAGCTCACCGATTTAGGCTTCCAAAAAGGCGCAATCGCAGAAACCATAGTCTCCACCTACAACAGCGACGGGTCGCCAAACGCTGCCCCCATGGGCGCCACCATCAAAAACCAGCAGCAGCTAACCATCGACCTATACAATTCATCCACAACGCTTGTCAACATAAAATCATGCAGATGCGCCGTCGTAAACTTGACCAGCAACATAGAAGTCTATTACAAAACAGCCTTCAAAGAAGCAAACTCAGACGGTGCGCTCCCCCAGGAATGGTTCACAAAAGCCCAAGCTGTAAACGCACCCAAACTACGCTTTGCGGAGGCGTCGGTTGAGGTTTCCGTGGCTGATTTGACGGCGGTTGGCGCGGAAAAAACAAGGGCGGTTCTTGACGTGGAGTTGCTGAAGGCGGAAAAGGTTTACCCGCAGGTTTACTGTCGCGCGTTTGGCTTGACGCTTGAAGCCATCGTCAACGCGACCCGCGTAAAAGCATTGGTAGGCGACCGAAAAGAACAGGTTCATGTCGGCGAGTTGGTGGGAAAAATTCGTGACTGCAACGTTTTGGTCGGTAGGGTTGCGCCAAACTCACCATATTCCGCGGTTATGGCTGATTTGATGAAAAGAGTTGAGGTGTGGAGTCAAAAATGAAAGTTCTCCTTGTAACCAGCGCGCTCGAGAAGGATGCGGTTGAAGGCTACGCCAAACAAAGCCAGGTGGAAACCGATGTGCTGGCGCTAAACGTCGCCGTCGCCGCCTTCCTAACGCCTAAAACCATCAGCGAAGCCCTCAAAAAAACCAACATCAAAAGCTACGACTTAATCCTTACCCCCGGCTTAATCTGCGGCGACACCTCAGCCATCACAAAAGCCGTCGGCACCCCCGCGTTTAAGGGTCCACGCTACGCCGCCAACCTGCCGCTTGTGCTGGATATGCTTGGGCAAGTTAAGCTTTCAACTGTTGAGCCAGCCTGCGACCTGCTTCGCGAGAAACTGCAGGAAAAAGCGTTGAAGGAAATAAAGAAAACCGAGCAAAACCGCTTGGAACTACTCAAGAAACCAGGCAGCATGCTCATCGGCGGCTTGGCTGTAGGCAAAGATTTTCCGATGCGTGTCCTCGCCGAAATCGTGGACGCACCCCAAATGACCGATGACGCCATTGTGCGGCTTGCGAAACGGTACGTGAAGGCAGGAGCAGACCTCGTCGACGTAGGCATGGTTGCTGGAGAATCTTACCCTTCTGAAGCCAAACGGATTGTGGCGCTTGTTAAACGGGCGGTGGATGTGCCTGTGAGTATTGATTCGCTTGACCCAGCAGAAATCCGCGAAGCCGTCCGCGGAGGCGCAGACTTGGTTTTAAGCGGCGACGCAGGCAACCTCGAAGAGATCTCGCCCTTCGCCTCAAAAGTCGCCGTCGTCGTGATTCCGACAAACCAGCGGCAAGGGGTCTTTCCCAAAAAAGCCGAGGAACGCGTGGCTTTTCTCGAGGAAACAATCGCGAAGGCAAAACGGCTCGGTATATCAAAATGCGTCGCTGACCTTATTCTTGACCCAACCGACGTTTTGGAGTCTTTCACCGCTTTCAGAATGTTCGCCCAAAGAAACCCCGATGTGCCCCTGTTCGTGGGTGTTTCAAACGTGACTGAACTGATGGATGCGGATTCCGTCGGGGTGAACGCGTTGCTGGCGCGTTTGTCTTCGGAGGTGGGGGCAAGCATCTTGTTGGCAACGGAGAAAAGTGACAAGGTACAAGGCAGCGTAGGCGAGGAAGCCACGGCGGCTAAAATGATGTTTCTTGCGAAAAAACGCGGCTCTGTACCGAAAGACCTCGGTGTGGACCTGCTTGTTTTCAAGGACAAAAGAAACCGTGAGGAACCTTACGACAAGACGCTGGAGCAGAAGGCACCTGTAATCTGCGCGGAAAAACCGTTTGCTGCTGAACTTGATTCGTCGGGGTGTTTCAGAATCGTTCTTGACCGCCTCGGCGGAGACATAGTGGCGCTGCATTTTCCCAGCCAAAAGACGGATAAGCCTGACAGAATCGTTAAGGGCGAAACGGCGGACGCCCTCTACACGGAAATCGCCCAGCTCGGGTTTAGCGCCGCAGCCCCTTCACTTAGCCTATCTGGGACGTGAGTTGGCGAAGGCAGAAATCGCCCTGAAAACGGGGAAAGAGTACATTCAGGACAAGCCAATGTTCACAAAGTAGCAAATAAAAACTCCCAGAAAATTTATGCACCATTTCAATCCAATTTTTGCCACAAAAAGAAGCTTTATCTTTTAAGTTGTGCAAACTAGTTTTAGGAAAGGTGACTTAAAATTTGGAAAGCAATCCGTTACGCGTAAGCCTCGCTGGATTGGAGTTGCCGAACCCGACGATTCTTGCCTCAGGCGTGTTGGGGTTCTCAGCGGAATCCTTCAACCGCGTGGCAAAGGGCGGCGCAGGCGCAGTGGTTTCGAAATCCATCGGCGTAGAACCCCGATTTGGCTACCCGAACCCCACGGTGGTTCAAGCTGACTCTGGGTTGATAAACGCGATGGGTTTGCCGAACCCAGGCATCGACGAGTACAAAGGCGAAATAGAGTACGCAAAAACCATCCTTAAAATCCCGCTTATCATAAGCGTCTTCGGCTACACAGCGGAAGAGTACGCAGCCGTCGCCGAAAAAGCCGTCAAGGCAGGCGCGGACGCCGTGGAACTCAACGTTTCATGCCCCCACGTTCAGTTCACGGGTTCCGAAATCGGTCAAAACCCCAAGATTCTCTCGCAGGTGGTTGAGCAAGTTAAGGCGGCAGTCAGCAAACCCGTCATCGTTAAGCTTACGCCAAACGTCGCAGACATCGCTGTGTCAGCTAAGGCGGCGGTTGAAGCAGGCGCAGACGCGTTAACGGCGGTGAACACGCTTAAGGCAATGGCGATTGACGCAGAGACGACGCGTCCAGTTTTAAGCAACATCAAAGGCGGCTTGTCAGGTGCAGCCATCAAGCCTGTCTCGTTAAGATGCGTCTTTGATATTCGTGAAGAGTTGCCTGACGTGCCCATCATCGGCTGCGGAGGCATAAGCGGCTGGCGCGACGCCGTCGAGTTCATGCTTGCTGGCGCTTCAGCCGTGCAGGTCGGCACCGCCGTAGCTTGGGAGGACACGTCTGTTTTCCAAGACATAACTAAAGGCTTAGAAGTTTACTTAAGAAAGAAGCATTTTGGGAGTGTGAAAGAAATTGTCAACCTCGCTCATCGCAGCTAATACGATTAGAACCTCAGAAATCGTGCGGGTCATAACGGAAAGCCCAACCGTAAAAACCTTCACAATCTACGACAAGCTATGCTCAAAGGCTAAGCCGGGGCAATTTTTGATGCTTTGGCTGCCGGGCATAGACGAAATCCCGCTGAGCATAATGGATGTTGGAAAAGACTTGGTTTCCGTCTCGGTGAAGCAGGTCGGCGACGCCACTCGGCATCTGCACAGCATGAAAGCAGGCGCAACCGTCGGCGTGCGGGGACCCTTCGGGAACAACTTCACTGAAAGCCGAGGCAGAGTCCTGCTGGTCGGCGGAGGCACAGGAACGGCGCCTCTTCTGTTTTTGGCAAAGCAACTTGCCGCCAAAACCGAAAAGTTATCTTTCGTGGAAGGCGCAAAAACCAAAGACGAACTCCTCTTCATACGTGAGCTCAAGGGCGTCTGCAACGAAAAAACCCTGACCACAACCACGGAAGACGGCACCTACGGCTTACAATGCATGGTAACTGAACCCTTAGCCAAACTGCTGGAACGCGAAAAATTCGACATGATCTACACCTGCGGACCCGAAGTCATGGTCAAAAAAATCTTCGAACTCACCGAAACGCGGAAGCTACCGTTGGAAGCGAGCCTTGAGCGGCTTATGCGTTGCGGCATCGGCTTGTGCGGAAGCTGCGTAATCGGCAAGTACCGCGTCTGCAGGGACGGACCCGTTTTCACGGCGGCGCAACTGCGGGAAGTCAAGGACGAACTTGGGATTTCCAAGCTGGGCTTTGACGGCGCCAGAATACCCTTCTAAGGCATACGTCATGTCGCTGAGCCAAGAGGAACTCGAGCAACAGGTCAAAAGAGCAGTTGCCCTCTACAACAGGCTCCGAAGCCCCGAAGTGACGGTTAAGCTGGTTTCCGCTTCGCCGTTGACCGTGACGGTTTCGTTTTCAGGCGGCTTCTGCTACGGCTGCGGCGTCATGGACTACGTGGACGGCTTCGCAGAGCAGTTCAAGCTCTTGAGCGGAAAAGCAGAGTTAAAGGTTGGCAAAACAAGGCAGATAAACCCTAGAAACTTCGAAGCAGACTACAACATTGAGGGCCGAAGGAAAACCTTGACTTTTGAGTAAAAGAAAACATGACTGAACTCATAACCGAATACCTAAACGACCCAGACGCAGGACCACACTACTCCATTGAAAAGCTAAAAAAAGCTTAAAAGTAACAGGCTCAACAGGAATTAATTATGCAGAGACGATTGGTTATTGCGGGAGTCTTCGTTCTCGCGGTTTTCCTAGTTGTTGAGATACTTTTTACGCAATTTAGGGTTTTCTGGTATCTTGGTTACTTCGGTAATGCAGGTTACATACTCGGTTCAGGGGTCTCTTTTTTCACAGGTCTTCTTGCAGTCTATTTAGTTTATTTTGGGGTAAAAAGCACCAAATCAAAGGATGCCGCGAACTAAATCTAAGACGGTTATCCACGGAGAGTTCTCTTTCGTGAAAAAGAAATCTAACTGTTAAATTCACATCCCCATTTAATGTTTGGGGGTTTTCAAACCAAAACACACATAGGCAAACCCCACAATTGAATTGGGCAATAGGAAGAAGGAACTTGGCAGAGTTAGCGGGCAGCTGTGAGTATTTCTCAACCGAGAAACTATGCGAAATGCTTACTGAAAGTGAGAAAGCGAGAGCAAGAAGGCAGGTTCATTGCCAAAATAGCGAGAATATGACCTGCTGCTACGTTTGCTCGTTTAGACGAGATTGCGATATAAAATGCAGATATTTGGGTAACATCGAGAATGAATCCTCACAAACTGAGGCAGATAAAAGCGAGGTCGAACCCACAGTTATCAACGGCAAAAAAACCGAAATGAACCAAACAGAAAATGCCCCAGTTTTCTTTTGCTCAGAATGCAATGTCGAGATGTCCCTGGCTAGAACCAAGTTTAGGATTAGCGGTTGGGAAAAAGGGTTACCTCTAAAACCTGCTGAGGGCGATTCGGGGAAACTTGGAGATGAAATACTGCCTGTAATAGTTTATCTGTGTCCAAAATGCGGCAAAATGGAGTTTAGGGCAGACGAGAAATAGCCATCAAGACTTTTTCAGGTGAATCCTTGATTGCTGGTCAGATAATCATGGATTTTTGTTGTTAAGGGTTTTTTCGGCTTCAATTGGGGGATTGCACGGTCAAATCTAGTTATTTGATAGCATAGCCCTTTATAGGGCGTGCATGTTCACGTAGTTGAAATGCGAGGATCGCATCATTCACTTTTCTAACCTTTTTGGGCTTAAGTGATTTAGTGACGATTCTGGGCAAATAAAAGAGAGAAAAATATGAGTATAACTATAGAAGTCCCGAAAGTTCAAAATCACTTAGCTGAAGTGTGCCCTGAATGCACAAGCAAAAATCTTGTTCACGACTACGACACAGGCGAAACCATATGTGGCGACTGTGGTCTGGTCTTGTACGAGCAAATGATGGATAAAGGTCCCGAATGGCGCGCTTTTACCCAACAAGAAAAGGCTTCCCGAAGCCGCGTGGGCATGCCGACATCATATTCAATTCACGACAAAGGATTATCCACCGCAATCAGCCAAGTTGACAGAGATGCGTTCGGAAGGAAACTGCCGCTTTCAACTAGATTGCAGATGTGGCGTCTTAGGAAATGGCAAATACGCAGCCGAGTGCACTCATCCATCGACCGAAACCTTGCACAAGCTATGTCTGAACTTGAACGTTTATCAGGAAAAGTTTCCATTTCCCCTCCTATAAGAGAAAAAGCTTCAGTCGTTTACAGAAAAGCTCTCGACAAAGGACTAGTCCGCGGAAGATCAATCAACTCTATCGTTGCGGCTTCGCTTTATGCTGCTTGCCGCAAAAGCGGCGTACCCAGAACCCTCAGCGAAATTTCTGAAGCAAGTCTTGTCGATAAGAAAGATGTTGCAAGATGTTATAGACTGCTGTTGCAAGAGCTCGATTTTCACATGCCCGTTGCTGACGCGCTGACATACGTCTCTAAAATAGCTGAGAAAAACGGAATTTCAGGCAAAACACAGGGCGCGGCCATAACAATACTTGCTGAGGCGCGGCGAAAAAGATTTGCGGCAGGAAAAGACCCCATGGGCTTGGCTGCAGCAGCGCTCTACATAGCTTGTCTTCAGCTGAATGAAAAGATAACGCAAAAAGAAATAGCGGAAGCGGCAGGAGTCACTGAGGTCACGGTTCGAAACAGATACAAGGCACTTAAGAGACAGCTGAATCTCGAATTCCCTGATCGAGCAAATAGTTAGGTCGTCTTCTCTGACGTCTTTTTTCATTTTTTAGAGCTTCTTTGTGATTCTTTTTCCCACAACTCATAAAAAACCGTATTCACTTAATCATAACCACGGGAAACGATGCGTGGAGTCGTTTCTTTTTCGTAAGGAGATAACCAGATGAGTAGGAAAGGAGAAACAGGCGAACAAGATCGGGGGAAACCTCAGCCTCGAAAAAAGAAAGAACGGGAAGACGCCCGCAAAAAGAAGAAACTTGACCGAGCTGAAAGACAAAAGTCAAGATAGGCTTGGACAGATTAAATCTTAGTGGTGCTGTCAAAATCAAATAGGAAAGAGACAGAAGGTTGCCTTTTTCGAATGTTTCTTCTAATTATGTTCACTTTTTTTCAGGGTTGTCCAAGCTTGCTTGCTGCCGAATTAAGCACATTTAACTGAATATTCATGTAGTCTTGGGCGTTGTGCCACTCGTTTTCGAATGTTGTCTGTGCCATTTTTACAAATTGACGGTTATTGGTCCACATACTGGGCACCTCCGACGAATTACCCGATATGCATATGTCCACTTCTTTATCGTTGAAAATCGCTAAGCCAAATTCGAGGGGTGAACAAGAGAATCTTATCTGGAAAAAAGGGCTTTTTGTTAAAGCTTCCAGTTTTTTGCTTACTAGCGGTCTTAAGTCCTCTTTTTCGGTGACGATGCGGATTTTTGCACTTTTTGCTAAAGCAATTTTCATGTCTTCAAAAAGATTGAAAATGACAAAATTCCACGCGAATGCAGGAAAAATCAAGTCGCAAGTCGCGGCTTCTATGAACGATGTCTGAAATTTCTTCACTAAGAGTTGTCTTCCCGAAATGATTATGAATTCAGTCGACTCCTCATGGATTATCGAATCAAAATTTTCGTTGTTGCCGTTATTCAAGATGCTTTTCACTTTTTTCCGCAGCATCGTATCCTCAGATGTCCTCTTCTGAAGAAGCATCTTGAAGCCCTCTTCCCGCGGCGTAGCTTTGTACAATACGGGTGTTGCAACTATTTTCTCTACTAGACCGATTTTTTCAAGTGTCGGCATTATCCGGTAGATGTCTTGTCGGGCAACGTTAGAAGCCTTGGATATCGTTCTTGCATCCGCTCTGTCCAACTGAGTCAACGCTAAATAAGACTTCGCTTGTAGACAAGTGAGTCCCAAACTCATTAGTGCTTCAAGCATTTTGTCTCTTTGCAAGGGTTCCGTTCTCCCTTACTAAGTGAGCATTCGTGAGTTCTGAGATTTCGTATTTAACACTTTGGAAAAGCTGAGTCAAAGCGTCCTTTTAGCTGCCGTTTTTCAAAAAAACAGGTAATATTGTCGACAAAAATTAATTAAAAAAAGGGAAGGGTGAAGTTTCTGTTTTCCTTCGCTTTATGGTCGTTTTCTTTGCATCAGAATTGCCAAGATGGCGACGCAGACCACTATTACAACTACTATCGCTGCGAATCCGTACATGATGGTGTTCTGGGTTGTTGTCATGCTCAGAGGTGATGCGGTTGGTGCCTGTGTCGGTGCCGTGGCGCTTGCGTAGAGGTAGGTCGTGGCTGACGATCCATAGTATGATTGTGTGCCTGCAAAGGTAGCGGTGATTGTGAAGTTGCCTGGAATCTCAGGTGTCCAAGTTATACCGTAGTCACCCGCGGCGGATGTTGTAGTTGTGGTGATTGCTCTAGTGTTGTGGTTGGAGTCTGTGACAAAGATTGTTACTGGGACACCGGTTGTGTTGGTTGGCATTGGCTGCTGCTCGTAAACTGCCTCCATGAACTGTGTCATGCTTGCGTCTGAAACGCATGGTAGTCCCTGTGGGAAGTTTGCTGCAACTGCGTCTTGTTTTGTGCCTGCGGAGATGTCAGTAACTCTGCCCGAGACGGTTATTGGAGTTGCTGTTGTAACGCCGACGTTAGGTGCTGTGATGGTTGTCTTACTGGGTCCGAGACCGAAGGCGTATATTTGTCCGTCGTAGCCGTTCCATCCCATTAATTCACCGTCAGCGATAGGCGATGGATCTCTCTGGAAAGCGCCGTTTATTTGCCAAACTAGACGACCGTCACTGCAATTCAATGCGATTTTTTCTCCTCCTGGGAATAGCGGCGGGTCATAGCAGCGCCCTTCCGAGAGGAATAGCATTCCGTCAGCGATGCTTTGAGTATCGAAGACCCATAGTGGATAGACACCGTATGGTGTGTTGTATCCTGCGCTTCCTGTGTTCCATGTCCAATCGAGTTTTCCAGAAGATAAGTCTACGGCGTTGACGAAGCCTCCTATGTCCCAAATGTATGCTTTGCCGTAAGCGATTGCCGCGCCTCCGTACAGAGTGCTCAACCCGTTCCCTACGAGTTGGGTTGGTCCCCAGAGTTTAGCGCCCGATATCATCGAATAGCCGTACACTTGGTCTGTGTCTTTATCCATGTTGATGTATGTGCCATTGCCACCTGCCATAATGCTGAAGTTATGATTTTCTATCAGCGTTTGGTTTGTCGGTCCGAAAAGAACTGCGCCCGTAATGGGGTTGAACGCCATGGCTGTTTCATAGGATGAACTCCACTGTGAGAACATTGCTCCAAAAGAACTGGCAGCAACGCTTTTCGGTTGTGATGTCAAAAGTATTGCTTGATTGGTTTCTGAAGAGATGCCAAAAGCTGGGTTAGCATTCGGAACGGGTTTTGTCCACTGGACGCCTACTGTGAAATTGTACGTTCCTGAAGGCTTGAAGTCACCTACATAGTTTTCAGCGGAGGGACCAACTGCATTTGGACCCGCAAGGCAAAGTGACGAATTCCACATGTTCAGGTAAGCGCCTGTGGCGTTTGAGGTAGTATAATAGATCAGTATTGAGCCTATGCAGTTAGGTTCGTTGGAGTCTATCAATGCGTTTGTTGATGTTGAGAAGAGGCCTGCTATGCTGCTTGGCACGCTAGTTACCTGCGCCATAAAGTTGCCTGTAAACGGATCCAGTATGTCGTAGTAGCCGGTTCCGGGGTTGTAGCACCATAAGAATGCTTGAGAACCGAATTCCTCAACTGTGTGGAAAGAGAGCACTTGACCGTAGACCAGTGTGTCATTGGTGTTCTTTACCCACAATGTTTGTCCATTGAAGAGGTTAACTGCAACAATGCCTGCATAGTCGGTTTGAGCTGGATACCAACTGTAGAAGAGAATTCCATCCAGAATTATCGGCTCGAAGGTGTGGTAGAGAGGCGAGTTTGCAGCGAAGGAGGTCATTTCGTTAGCTGGGGTTTCGCCGCCAGGTATGCCTCCGGTTGTGATTAGTTTGGTCCAAACTACGTGAGCCGTCGTTGGTGCGGTGCTGTAGGGTTGGAAGTTGTTTCCTGAGCCGTCGTATCCGCCTGTATTGTCAAATCCTGGTCTTCCTAAGCCATACCAGTTTCCACCAATCGATTGCGCCCACCAGTAGTTTGATGAGTAGATTGGTGTGGTCCAGTAGCTTGTTGGGAGAGGCGTGACTGACCAGTAAGGTATCGGCGATTGTTGCACAACAACTTGTACGGATGGGCTCAATGCGGAATTTAGCTTGTAGGTTACTCCGCTAAGGGTTCCCAGCGTTTGTCCTGGATATATCCCTTGGAATGTGTAGTTTCCTGCAACTTGAGGCTGGAATTCAACTGCTGGAACTCCTCCTGTTGTGTCCGTTTCGTATGGTCCGAGAGTCTGGTTGGTTCCGTCTGGCTTAATGATGTTGATTTTCAGGTTTGTGAATGTGTCTCCCATCGAGAAGCCAGTGTCGAGTCGCGGTACAGGTTTGGTGAAGAAGAGGGTTATGTAGACGGTTTGGCCGACGCCGACTGGAGTAGGTGATGCATTGATGTATAGAAACGTTGGAAGGTTCGTCGTGGTGGTTGTTTGCGCGGATGTTTGTCCTAGCATCATTAGCATTGGAGCTACTAATACTATCATAAGAACTAAAGCAAAAAAACGATTTTTGTTTTTCATTTCTGTTTTTCTCCAATTTCAGAGTCTGCCAAAAAATGTTTTAAGCGTTTGCAAGAAGTGCCTCTTCTGACAACAAACACTTCGAGACCCCCAAACAACTAAACAGTTGTCCTCGACCGCACGGCAGAAACCACCGAACCCTCGTCAAATTTGCCGAAAACCACCCGGACCCTGAAAAAATGTTCACTGCGATTAGACACTAAAACAGTTTTAGACTAAACGAAATAGGAGTTGCAGAAAGAAGGAAAAATGGCTTGTTGCCTCATGCCTGTCCTAGATATAAAATAACACAAAACTGAACTTATCTTCAACCGAATCCCTATCTTCTTGATGAATTGTTGGATCCTGATTTTTCTGGAGGCTTTGTGGAGGGGTTACTACTTTTTTCGGCTGGAATACCATGTTAAAAACTCAATTCGACGCATTTTTAGTTAATCTCTCAAGCGACGCTTCTCTATCAATACATGCACCACATTGGTGGCATGGTTGTCCATCTTTTGGCTGGTAACAACTCCACGTCATATCTATTATTCTCTTGAAATTCCTGAAATCTTCAAGCAACTTTCCTTTTCCATCTTTGCCGTATCCTATAATTGGCGTCTCAATAATGATTGTCTTGTCATTTTCGTTCAGAAGGTAAGCAAATATTTCGTTCATAAGCTTTACAAATTGTACTGTTGTATCAACGTATTCGTCTCTGAATCCAGTAACTAATACACTTACTTCGCCCCTACTCATCTGACTCTCAATAAAGGAAGCAGCAATTGATAGCAAGATCATGTTTCGATTCTCAAGACAAGGGTTGGGACCGAAATTTCCTTGGATTAATTGACATTTGCTCCAACCAAATATGCGATTTTGTTTTTCTACATTTTCGGCTAATAAGATGCGCTTTGGTTTTTCTATGCGTACCGCTGTGTCCTTAATAATTGAAGGTAATTCTTTGGAAATATTGCATACAGCCTTCCACTCCTCGTTCCTCGCTTTTTGGCCATAATCCAAGAATATTGGTTGAAACTCAATGAAGTCTTTCTTATCCTGTATTCGTTTTAATGTTGCAAGGGTAGAGTCTATTCCCCCTGACAATAAAGAGTATAACTTTCTAACCAAGGGTTACCCATCTGTATTACGTATTGTTGATATCTCTGTATTTACGTTTGCTGATTAGATGGCGAGTAAGGGTCGTTTATGGGTTTTTATTGTTGAGTGTTTTTCGTATGTCGTTGATTTTGTCAAGCAGTTTTGTTTCGGTGTTTTCTTGGGGTTTGGCTTCGGGTGGGGGTGCGGGGTTTGCTGGCTCTTCGTTTGTCGGGCTGATTGTAACTTCGAAAATGCAGCCTGTGAGGTCTTTTTCTTCTTTTTCCTGCAGGATTTCCATCACGAGTTTGGGGATGGTTAGGCGTCCGTCGGTTGCCATTTTTGCGAGGAATTCTTCTTCTTCGCCGAAGTTTACTGGGCTGAGGGGTTTGGCGCGTACGTTTAGGAGTTGGGTGGGTTCGATTTTGTAGCGCCAGCGGAGGAGTTTGGGGATGGTGATTCGGTTGTGGCGTTGCAGCCGAGTTTTGAATGTTGCTTGTTCAGTCAGCGGCATGTACAATTCACCTTTCTGTACCGTTTAGTATCGTTTTATACCTTTTTACACCTTTTTAAACCTTCTTTCACCCTAACCTAAACGCAAACCAAGCCCCAAAACAAAAAAACAACCCAAAACACAAACAACAAAAAACGACACCCTACCCCAATCTTACAACAACCACACAAGCATAAAACTGCACCTTCCTCCATCAAGCCTAGCCCAGTTTAAGTGAACGCCAGCCGCCGACCCTGACTGTCGACAGAATAGCTAACGGACACAAACTACGCTAAACAGCAACTAAACTTAGAGAAAACCCAGAATACGCATGACTACAGTGACCAAGAAGCCTAAGCCGCAGCCCAACGCCGTCACCCGCAAGACACCTTTGTCGAGAGGTAGGCGTGAGGCAAAGTCCGGCAGCGAATACAGCAGCTCAGAGGTGACAAGCAGCACCACAGCGGTTACTGCGAGCCACAGGCTAAGGTCGGATACGCCGAGAGGAAAAAACATGCCGTGTGCACCTAGATAAAGTTGAATACCGCGTGGACGCCGCCGTTGACGGGAAAGAAAACCTGCTCCTTGACGACGACAGTTTTGCCCGAGGCTTTAGCAAGTATGCTTGCGACAGCGCTAACAACTGGGCAACCCAAAATACCGACGCTTCTCATAGGAGGATCAGCACGGTACAGGTTCTGATACAGAAGCCCCGTCGCGTCTAAGCTAACCCCGTTTTCTGTCAGCGACACCTCAGCGGATTTAGCTAAATTAAACGTCTCCGTTAAGCACCTGGGCAGAAAATCCATCAACTCACGAACTTCGACTTTGCTAAAGTCCACGTTAACCTTCTTTTCCATCTGAGCCATAAGCTCCGAACCTGGACAAGTGATAAACACGCCGCGGGCTTTCTCCGACATAAACTTCCCCTCAGCCAACTCATCAGCCGAAGGCTTCCCATCGAAATCGTCAGAAATGAAAACAACAGGCTCCCTTAAGTTTTCAAGGTACTGTGGAAGGAAGACGCCTTGAGGGTAAGGAGGAATATAGTAGCCTTTGCCTTCAAACTTCAAATCTTTAATCATTCGGTCAAACGTCGAGTAAGCCGATTTTGCTGTGCTATCCAGAAGCCCCCGTTCAACGTACCTGTCGTTTCGGGCAAGGGCAAAGACGGCGCCCCAGAAAACTAAGCCTAACCCGACAAAAGCCGCAACCTCCAGCTCAAAAATCACGGAGACAGCAAGCACCATGATGCCTAGGGCTAAGAAAAAAGCAGCAACCGTTAGGGCGTTACTTCTTATTTTGTTTTCAGATTTCAATAACAAAACACCTCAAAACTGAACAACCCAAAAAACCTTAGCGTCCTGAACATCAGTGTCCTAAGCCGAGTTTAAGGATTTTGACAGGGACCTTCTTGATTCTGCCTATCATGGAACCTCGCCTTCATACACTTGGTTTGCGCCGTTGGAGTAGATAAGATCGGTTTGGTTAAGAATAGGCACCAAGGTGTTGTTCCAAGCCATTTTCTGATTGTTTACGCTGAGGGAGCTTAAACTCACGAATTGCCCTGGAGATACATAGGTTGTGTTAGAGATGTCCTGCATGTATCCAGGCCAGATGAGACCGTAGCCTGTGAGAGCGGAAGCAATTCCGTGGTCGATTATTATGCCTTTTTGGTAGGGAACGTTGCCGTAGATCCATTGAGCGCAGCATACGCTGCTGCCGTCAACGATTCTGAAATGGTCGTAGAGCATCAGTGGGCTCATTCGGTATCCGCTGAGGGGAAGAGACCAGCTTTCAGTCTTAGCTACTTCATAAACGAAATTTGTCTGAAACAGAAAATACGGAACCAAAATAACCACGATCAACAACGCAAAAAGCAGTTTCTTCTCACGTTTAAAAACCGCCTGAATCGCCGTCCACATGCCCACTATGCAGAAAGGCGCCAAAAATATTAGAAGTATATGGTAGAACCGCGTCATGTTCAAAGTATCAGCTAACCCCGGAACCACCACCAAAGCAACCAAAAAAGCCACAGCAATCAAGCTAAATACCGTATATTCTCTGTCGAAACGAAAATGAGTCTTCTTCAAAAGCAAAGCAGCTATACCAACTACAATGAACAGTTCAGTCAGGTACGCAAAGCCTCTGCTGATGGTGTTAAGCATCGAGGGCGACTGCGCTAAGCCTAACCCAGCTAAAACTTCCTGTCCTCTGGAAGCGGGCGTAAAGATTCCGCCAAATTGAGAAGCAACCGTGGTTGCGAACGAAGTAAAGCTGTTGAAGACGACGGAGCCTGAAGTGAAAATGTACCAGGCAAACATTGCTACCAAGAAAAACAGAATCATGTTTGATTTCAAAGTAAAATTTGGGTGCTTCAGATAAATCGACGCCAGCCACGCGACGAAAATTAGCAGGAGAAAGATTTCTGCCAATGCGTAATGGGAAAAGATTAAGGCGACGCTGAAGACCGCGAAACTGGTGAATTTGACCCCGCCTTTGATCTTCTTGTTTACTAAAAGAAGCAGCAACAGGACAAAGAATAATTCGCCGACCATCTGGCGGTTTAGACCGGGTAGTTCTGTGAAGAATGTTATGTCAGCCATGAATAGGAAGGCTGCGAAGAAAGAGAGTTTCTTGCCGATGTAGGGATGCCACAGAGCGTAGAGACCGAGGGGCACTAATGCGAAAAGGAGTGGAGTAATTATTTTGTAAACCCAGGTTAACGAGAAACCCAGCATGTTTGAGTACACTGTTGGGAGGATTGTGATGCTGAGCATTGCGTTGTATCTGCCGAACACGAGGTCGGAGGGTGAGAACACTGGGTTCCAATGTGAAAGCAGCTGAGTTTGTCCAGCTACCAGCAACTCGTTTGCTGAGTCGCTTCCGCCTGGCTGAACAAAGTTAGAGATCAAGGATGTCTGAAACAGCAATGCTAAGGCAATCATGCAGATGGCGAAGGGGTAGACGCTTGTGGCCTTTGAATAAAACGCCACTGCAGTGAACAGCAAGGCGATGGAAACTATCATCAGCAACAGGAAAGAACTGTTGCCTGTTACGTTGACAAGGTAGGTTCCAAAAATGCTTAAGAGGGGAATTAGAGATAGCAGCAAGAACGACGGCGAAAAGTCTTGATTTCGGGGTGCAGAAGTGGGTTCTTCTTTTCTCTGCCGAGCATATGCTACAGTCGCGCCGACAAGAATCAGGGTATTTATGAATAAGGACAAAGGCAAGGTTGAAAGCGGGAAGCCAAAACCAACGATTGAGCCAACCTCGTTTATCGCTAGTCCTGAAAGCATGATGAAAGCTACGCTGAAGCCGACAGCGTAGAGAATGTATTCGGTAGTGCCTAATTCAAGTTTTAGAAGTTTTATGAAAATGATGCCTGGGATGAAAGTCAGGTAGATTAGACCGACTGTTTCTCTGACAGCGGGTAAATTGAGGAAGAGCGAAATGTACATTATGATTTGTAGAAAAACCACAATGAATAGAAAGTTACTCGGAAAGTATTTTGAACTAAGACCCATTTTTGCACCAGAACTAGACTGATTCTTGCAGAATGCTAACTACCCAATTTAGCTGATTCTTCGACGTTCAAAAGAGGAGAAGTTGCCTACCTTTATCTCTTTTAGATGCCTCAGCATGTTAATTTGTGCTTTAATGGTGAAAAAGGTAGACTTGGCATTTCTACCCAAGAGGTTGATCATGAGACGACCGAAAAAGATACCGTAGATAAAATTGATGACATTCCAAGGGGTTTGTTTTATGTTTTTGAAGAAGAAGTAGGTGTGATAAGATATTTCCATTTGAACTCTGTATTCAGGGGTTATTCTTCCCAGCTGCGAACCCTTATGGATCAACTTCGCCTGCGGGATCAAGTATAAGGAGTTGGGGTAGCTTTTTTGTACGCGATAAGAGATATCCATATCCTCGCAGAGGGAATACTTCTTCAAGTTTTCGTCCCATCTAATCGTATTCAATATTTTTCTTTTGAAACATGAATTTGCTCCGGGAAGCCACTGTGAATTGATTGTTCGCGTCAGGGGTATCGGATAGGAAATCGCTGTAGGCAGCACTCGGCACTTGTCTTTTTCATAGAAGTAAAATAGGAAAGTTCTGTTAATCGCGTTTGTGCGGGGGTTCGGCCAGTAATCGGGGCTTCGTATGTATCCGCCTACGCCTAAAGCATCGGGATGATTGCCGTGAAACTCCAATATTTCCTTCAAGTAGTTTTTGTCTAAAACAACGTCGTCGTCCAAGCTGACGTGAATTTCGCATGTTGAATGCGCTAGTCCTATGTTTCGAGCTTCTGCCAGACCTTTTCCTTTGCCACGGACATACTCAATCTCAATGTTCTTTTCCGAAAAGTCTCCCGCAACGCGATTCACCAGCTTCTCAGTCTCCTGGTTTTTGCTGTCATCTACGATAATTACTTTTTTGGGAAGCACTGTTTGTTCCAGAATAGATGATAGAAGTGACTCTATGACTTCAGCACGGTTTAGGGTCGGGATAGCAATCGAACAATCAGCCATCTCAAAACATCCGTTGGCTTTCGTTTTTAACTACATGCCTAGTTTATTTGACTCGTATTTGTGATGGAATTTTGATGTAAATACTGATACCCCCTCCCCTCGGTCTTTGAAGCCATTTTTACCTCGGTTTTTAGATGTAAAAATGGGGGACCCTTCTTGGGTAGGTGGTTTTTGGTTAGGGGTTGTTTCGGGCTGGATCTTTATTTTAGAGCCCAAATCAAGCAGAATGTGACCGCGTTCTCAAGGCGGAAAACAAATGGACTGCTTATTCTTTTAGGTATAAACCCATTCATACCTTCTCCCGATGACGTCTGATTTAAAGCGGGCTTTTTTCAGGTCGCCTTTTTGGTTTAGGGCTTGAACCGTTTGCAGGTGACTTCAGGGTCGGGTTGTTGAATCTTGGATTTGACCCTTCATAAACCCCAGGGTCCAAGCGGTCAGTTTCAATCCGAAGTGAAGAGGCAGCAGAAACACGCTTTTCTTATACAGCAACTTGTAGGCCTGAAGTGAATACAGCGCGCCCGCAACTAGCCCCGCTAGAGGAGTCATGCGAGGAATCGAAAACGCCTCCCCAGTCGTGCTCACCGTCCGTTGGCATCCGTAACCGTACCAGAAATACTTCTTCCACAAATCCTTAGGCTTCGACAATCCGCCATGCAACTCATAGAGTTCCGTCATATTGGGTTTTATTTGCCAGCCTGCCCTCTTGATTCTTAAAACCAGGTCGGTGTCTTCGCTTGAACCCTGGATTTTTTCGTCAAAACCGTTCACCTGCCTTAAAGCTGTGACTCGAAAGGCTGTGCCTCCGGTTCCTACGAGCTTGGCAGTTTTCCACAGGAAACTTCTGGGGTTCAGGTAGTTTCGTTGGTTAACGATGTGAGGGATGACTTCAAGGTTAAGCATCAAGTTGCCAGGCACTGTTTTGAAAATTCCCGAGGTTATACCCACATGAGGGTTAGTCTCCATCACGTCGACTTGCGCCGTAATGTAGCCACGTGTCAAAACCTCATCGGCATCCACGAAAAGCACGTATTCGCCGTCAGCGTTGTTCACGATTAGGTTTCTTGCGTGTCCCAACCCTTGACCAGTGGTTCTGAGGGCTTTTGCGTTGGATCCAAACTGGGAAACGTAATCGGCAATGATTTGGGGCGTCCTGTCGTGGCTTCCGTCGTCAACAAAAATGAGTTGTAAACTTTCAACGGGATAATCTTGGTTGATGACGCTTTTCACGGCGTTTTGAAGCATACCTTCACCGTTGCGAACGCAGAAACCAACGGTGACAAGAGGCTTCATTGATAATCCTTCTACGCAAGTGCTTTGATTAAATCGCTTGGACGGAAGGCGTTGTCATTTGAAGAATTTGACGGGTTTTGCTGGGACGCCGACTGCCAAGCAGTTTGATGGAATGTTTTTGGCGACTACTGCGCCTGCTCCGATGACGGAGTTTTCGCCGATGGTTACGCCGGGAAGGATTGTGACGTTAATGGATACACGAACACCGTTCTTGATTACAACTGGCCTAATTCTGCCTTCACCCGCCTTGTAACCCTTCAAAACATTCGAATGAGACAGAATGTAGTCATAGCCAGCTAAGATTACGTCGTCGCCGATTGTGATATTGGAAAACATAACGTCTAGGAAAATGTGGCTTCCGAACAAGGTACGTTGCCCAATTTTGATTCCGGCGCTTCGATACATTTTTACCCTAAGGTTTTCCATCGGCGCGTACATGCCGAAGAAGCGCTTCAGCATCAAAAACACAGTCATGCCTAAATCCCCGCGGAAAGGCTGCTTCGAAGTTGATGCCCATATCCTTTAATGTGTGCATTGCAGAAACCAGAGAGCCAAGCTATCCGTTTGAAAGTGTAGTGGATCGGCAACAAAAAGAAAGATTTTTTATGGGTAAGCAGAAAAGCTCCTGGTGAACGCAAAACTCCCGCGATGAAACCTGCCATAGGCGTCATTTTCAAAAGACTAAGCATGTTTGGGTCCTTATGGTAGATGTAATGACCTCCGCGTCCATACCAAACATATTGGTTCCACAAGGAAAACCATGATGCCCTCGTAGACTCCGTAAACATTTCTTCAGTTACAGCCAAAGCCCATCCATGCGCCTTCACCCGGAAAGCCATCTCCGTATCTTCTGCTGCACCGTTTATTCGAGTATCAAAACCGCCAACTTGGCGAACCGAGTCAACCCTGTAAATTGCCCCTTCCGCACCTGGCAAATACCCAAACTTTGACGCTTCAGCTTTCTGCCCGAAAACCGAATCAACGGCGTAAACGATGTTTTCCAAGTCGGCTACCAAGCCGTATCCAGTATTGACGTTGTATTTTCCTCCAGCAATTCCGACTTGAGGAGATTTTTCCATGAAGAGAACTTGGTTTTCCAAGTAATCAGACGGCAGAATCATGTCCGCATCGAGCCAAACAATGTATTTTCCGCTTGCCTTGTTGACCACAATTTGTCTTGCAATTCCAAGTCCGCTGCTTTCACTGAAAATCTTCACCTTGAAAGCGACGCGTTGAAGACCGTTTCTGATTATTTCAAGAGTGGCATCTTTGCTGTTGCCGTCGACAACGATTACCTCAACGTTTTTGTGCGGGAAAGTCTGGTCAACCAAACTATTCACTGCTTTGGCTATCGTAGGCTGCGCGTTTTTCACGCATAGCCCCACGGTTACGGTTACAGGCTGTGACAGCAAAAGGCTCACTCAAAAACTGTCAATTTTAGATTAGCTTTTTTTCTTTAAGCAGGGATTCGCTCAACACGAATCTTGATTCCTGGATAGGCTTCCACAAATTGAATTTCCGATTTGTCAAATGCGAGCTTAGGGCGGCAAGCAGGATAAAATTGCTCTGGAAAACTTCAAGAAACGTTGTCCTCACCTTTCTGTCCAGTAATGCTGCAATAGTAATCAATGCGAGTGTTAACATGGGAAGCGGATAAAGAAACAAGGCAAAACCAGACAGCACGAATAATGCGACCAGCAGCGTTGGATTAAAAATGTGCAGTAATATTTCTGGGATTGCGATGCGTTTTGGTATCGCTAACTTGCCGTGTACAAGTAAGTTTAGGCATCTGCCCCAAAGTTGTTGAAGCTGGCTCGCGCGCCTGATTTTTATGGCGATTTTGTTTCTCCAAATTGTGGGGCTGGTTGTGTAGAACCCGATTTCAGGAATTAAGATGGCACGTTTTCTTTTTTGAATGACATCTAACGCTGTGCCTGAATCGTCCGTTGAATCGTTGAATTCTTCAAGCATGCTTCGTTTGAACGCGGCAAAACCGCCTTGGAAAAAAAGTGTTGAATGGAGCTTTGATTCGCCGACCCTCATTGTCTGGACTGTATCGTTATAAAATTGTTCACCAACTGTAACCCATGTATCTTTAGGGTTTAGAAGCAATTCACGTGCCGTTATTGCTCCGACGTCTGGGTCAGATAAGTAAACTAAAGCCTTCTGAAGTATGTCATGAGGCCAAAAGCAGTCGGCGTCGGAAATTATCACAACGTCAGCGCTGACGTTTCTCAGGGCGCAGTTGAGGCACCCAGTTTTTCCCAGATGTTCTTTGCTGTCAAATATGCTTATTTTTTGGGATGGATTATTCTTGATGTACTCGTTTACTTCTTTGAGAGTGTTGTCTTTTGACGAATCGTTAACTATTATTATTTCCATTTTGTCTGATGGATAAGAGACTTTAGACAAGTTCTCCAATTTCAGAGGGATGGTTTTCTCTTCATTATAAACTGGCACAAAAATGGCTGTTGTAGGAACATAGTCGGTTTTTTTATCCAAGTTCCAAACAGCCGCTGAACGCTTCTTCATGTACAAAAAGTAAAAGCCTGGGACCCCGAGAAAAAATAAAGCCACAAAAAACCAAGCGAATAAAATAAAGTCCATTAAAATTCTCCAAAAAACTGTTAAAAAAAGAGGTTACGGCTCAAGAAAAGGTAGAAGAACGTCGCCTGACGCCTTCACAAAAAAAGTTAATCAGCTTCAACTGAAAATCCCAAGAAATCGAATGCAGCCGATGGCTATAATGAGGAAAAGTCTTTATCACATCGGCCATTTTAACGCCGTCTTCAATAACCTTGATGTTTTCTGTTCCGCCAAGCTTTTCTTCGGCTGCCAGACTGAGGTATTGAACTTTTTTGGGTTGAAGCGCATTAACGCCAAACTCAAAAAAAAGTGAATTTGCAGGTTAATTTCTAAATTAGAATTTTATGCTTTCAAAAAGAATTCTCTTCATTATTCCCAAACCGTGTCTGAGCTTCAGCTTTTTCTCGCCCAGCCGAATTCGGTAATTAATCGGAATTTCCACAATTCGGTAACCGCTACGCCCGACAACAGCGTTCATTTCAGCCTCCACATCGAAGCCTTTGCTTTTGGGTTTCCACCCGTCAAGAAGTTCGCTTCGAACAATTCGCAGGCCAGACAGGGGATCATCAAGTTTAACACCGTTCAGCACCAGCTGGGCAAACGCCAACATTTTGTTGCCTAAATAAAACGGGTTCATCACCGATTTGCTGTTGTTTTGACCTTTGAATCTGTTGCCGATAACCATACCGACATCGGGGTTTTGCTCTAAAACCTCAACCATTCTCGGAACGTACTCAGCAGGATAAGTGTAATCTGCGTCGGTAAAAACGACGTAGGGTACTTTTGAGCGTAGATTTTGGAAGCCTTGAAACATTGCGTCCCCCTTGCCTTTCCCCCCTTGAAGCAAAACATCGGCGCCCATGTTTTTGGCTATTTCAATGGTTCTGTCCACGCTGTTGCCGTCCACGATGACCAAGTAGGGGTTGTCGAGTTGTTTCTGCAATTCTTCAATGGTGGGCCCTATTCCTTCTTCCTCGTTTAGCGTTGCAATAACCACGGAAACGCTTGGCCGATGCTCTTTAGAAAGAGATGACTCAAAAGCAGTTTCTTCATGGATTGATGTAATAACCACTGAATCATTTAGTCGAATTTCGGTCATGAATAGACCTCCGAAAATTAAAAATAGCGTTATGAACTATGCAGAGAAAACAAACATTTAAAGTCGTAAGGACTAAAGCTACCGAACAATCAAATAATGTTCTATAACTTTTCATCCAAAGTCAACACTGAGTGATTTTCAGGTATTCTAACAAAAAGTAACCGTTCAAGGAAGCTTTAACCTAGGCTGAAATTACTTGTAGAAAAACTCTTTCTTTTCAAGATGCCCCTTAGTACTCACTACGACTCTTTTTTGGAAGGCTAAGTACAACTGGGTTTCGCTTCTGAATTTTTTAACAGCCTGCTTCTTGATATCCAAGTATTCTGAAATGTCGACCACTCTTGTTCGATTAGTCAAAAAGCCGATTACTTTTTCTAATCGTGGTCCAACATGAGACAGCATGTGGATTATAGAATATTGAAATGCGCAGTTTTCCAATCCGTGTTTCTGCAGGCTACGCATAATTATTCTGTTTGCGGCTCGGTGGTCAGGGTGACCGTCGCGTTTTATGGGGAAATAAACTTCGTCGGGTAAATGACTCCCCAAGAAGGCAGATACTGCTTGCCCAACTTCTGCCTCATGCTCTGAAAGAGTGTAATCCTCGAAATCGAAGAAAAACAGGTTGCTTTTTGGAACGCCCAGTGTGGAAACCGCTTCAGTCACTTCTTCCTTTCGAATCTGCTTTATTTCTTCCGGCGTAGGGTTGGTTGTCACGTTGAAGGTTTTTGAGAACGCGTGCCTGCCGTCAGTCAAAATGACAATGAAAACTCTGTAGCCTTCGGCCTTCCTTTTCGCAATGGTTCCTCCACAGCCCAGAGTTTCGTCGTCTGGATGCGGAGCAAAAAAAATCGCTGTTTTCTGCTTCATAAAAAGGCTGTCCCTTACGCTTAGATACTAGAAAGCGAATTATCCTATTGGTCTTCAGGCTTGCTTCGAAAAATGTTCAGCCGCTTCGCTTCAGGGAAATCTTCAGTTTTGTAGCAATGTTCTCGACAGTTGGTCCCCAGGTGACCCAATCGTAGAGTTCGCTGGTTAATTTCTTGCGGACAAGTCTGACTTCGAAGTTTCGTCTAAATTTGTTGGTCCACTGCATCTTGTAGGGTTCGTCTCCCCGTGTCATGTCATATTCAGTGAACCCTTTTTCAATACATTGTTTCAAAAGAAACATAATCAGCAGGTTTCCAACGGAGTAGTCAGAGTATTTCGGGTCAAACCCCGCCAAGTAATAATACATTTTGTGACTGTATTCAAAGGTGTATTGTGCCGCGGCAGGTTCGCCGTCAACCATAAGGAAGTAAAGACCCAGCCAACCTTTTTTGGCAAAGGATTCCGCTACATCCATGTGAAAGTTTCTGAACTCATCCTCAATGAAGGCTCCGAGCTTTCCCTCTGAGTTCCACTTCATTTCATGCAACTTTATGAACAGATTCATCGCTTCTTTAACCGTGAAACCTGCATCATCAAACCTCTTCAGCTCCACGTTGTGGTCTCCCTCAATTTTTCTGCTGTACCGATTCAGGTTTTGTCGAAGATTTCGGCTGAACCCTTTTTTCAGGCTTTCGTATTTTTTAGGCACTGAGATGTAGGGGCATAGGTTGCAGACGCGTTCTTTGAACTCCAGTTTTAGGGAAGTATCCGAAAATAGCTGTGAATAGTTGATGTTTTCTGGGATTTCTTTTAATTCAATCCAATCCCAATCTTCGACTTCGTTAAGGTAGTCTGTAATGCATTTTACGCCCTCTTTTTCTTTTCTGGAAATGATAAAGTTGTTGTAGTCGGAGTGGCGTGTTCCCAGAAACTCGATTTTGCGGATTGAACCGAAAGCAGGCATCTTGTATCGGGTCAGCATTAATGGGGCTATCCCCAGAATCTGGTTGTTTTCTTCAAGCTTTAGGAGAGAAAGTTTTCGTTGCCTGCCGAAATGCTTCCACCAAGTAGACAACCAATCCACGGTTAAGAAAACGTTGTTACCAAAACGGTTTTCCGCAAGAACCTGGTCCCAAACGTCTCGAACACTTTCGAAATCACGAACTTCAGTAACCCTCATTATTTTGCCCCAGCTAGACACTACAAAATCAGCTTTCGTTGAACAATTTCAAGTAAATACCGACAGCTGTCGCACGCAAATTGTCTTTCAGCTTTCTGCTTGGAAATTGATTCTTGAAATATTCGAATTCGCCTATTGGTGAAAAACCGGAAGTCCCAAGTCCTTTTTTAACAGCCAAAGCAATCGCACCGATCGAATGCGGCGTCATCCCCAGCAGGGTTGCAACAGCACTGTCTGCCGCCACAGGGTCTTCACTTGACATCACCAAGTTCAATCGTTTTGTGTAGGTTCCGACTACGGTTAACCCGTCGAGAACAACAAGATGTGTCTTTATGTTTTCGTTTATTGCAACTATGGCGTCGTCGATTACTTTGTGGTAAATGAACTTCTTCGGGTAACCGTTACATCCATAAAAGTTCTTAAGGGCACAACTAAGTTTGACGCTTTCCATGTACTTCGGCTTAGGAACGTTCACAATCAGGTCGGCTTCAGAAAACAAATCAGGTATATGAAACTTGAATTCGCGGCCGCCAAACGACTGGGTGACGATTCTACATTTTTCCTCGGCTAAGTTAACCAGCTCCACATTTTTTTCAGCAGCCAACTTGTCGTACCCAAGCATGCCGAACGCGTTTTTGCATTTCATAGCCGAAGCGTCCGACTCGACAACAACAATTTCTGAAACATCAAGGTTTTCCCTGAAAACGTCAATTAGGGCGCCTACAAACCGCGGGTCAGTTACTTCCCCTGTGGAAGGATGATAATAATAGCACATGTTGGGTTTAATGACGATTTTTCGGGCTTTTCTTTCAAAGTCAAACCGTATTAGGTCCAGCGATGCCTTGATGGCGTTTTTTAAAGGTTCAGGGTCGCAGTTTTCTGCACGAACAAAACTGACAAGACTCAAAATGTCTTTTTCCCCTGTGCTTTTGTTTTTTATTCGACTGTCTGAGCGTTTTGGTAGGCTGAAAAAATAGCTTGCAATCCGCGGAGCCCTTCCTCTCCTGAAGGTTGCGGCTGCTCGTCTCTTTGTAGGCAGGTAACGAAATGCTGTATTTCCGCAAGTCTCGGGTCGCTTTTGCCTTGGCCAAATTTCTTGGCGATGCCGCTCCATACTATTTTGGAGGCGCTTGTGGGCGAGAGTTGAAGTGAGATGCTTTTGGCTGTACCGCAGAGTTGGACAGATTCAATGAAGCCTTTCGAAAACCAGCCAGCTTTCGCGACTGCAACGGTACCGTTTTTGAAATGAAGTATAGCGGTTGCCGCGTCTTCCAGGTCTGTTCTGAAGATGTGTTTTAGGTAGCTGCTTGCTGAAGCAACTTCGCCGAAGTACCAGATGAACAAGTCGACAAGGTGCGAACCCAAATCCAGAAGGGCGCCTCCCCCGACAAGTTCCCTGTCAAGCCACCATGAAGGCACCTGAACAGGCCCCGCGCTGTCTCCTCTCGGAGAAAAAGGCCCGCCGCTAATGTTAGTCGCCTCAGCAATTTGCACGTCACCGAAAAAACCATCCGCCAACTGATCATGAATTTTGATGATAGTCGGTTCGAAACGCATGTCGTAACCAATCATTAATTTCACAGAGGCGTTCTTGGCTGCGGAAAGAATCCTCTCGCCTTCCCCGACGGTCCGAGCTAAGGGTTTTTCCAAAAGAATATGTTTCCCATACTCCGCTGACTTCACGGCGGCTTCTTCATGAAGAAAATTAGGCAGGCTAATAACGACACCGTCGATGTTGGGGTCTTTAAGGAGATCTTCGTATTTTTCATAGGTGTTTTTGACGCCCATGTCTTTCGCTGCGTTTCTTGCCTTCGGAGATAAGTCTGCTGCGGCTTCAACTTTAGTTTCTTTCAGTCTTAAGCAGTTCTGCAACATTAATTTGCCTTCGTTGCCAAGGCCTATGACCCCTAAATTGATCTGCTTCACAAACATAACCTCAAAAAAAGTTGTTGTTTAACTCAAAGATTTAGAATTAAATTAACTTTTCCCAGATTTGATTACAAAGAGACAACAAATCAGATTTTTGACGTTGCATCCCGCGAAAAATATTGATCAAAAACTTACGCGGGGGGGACTCCATGCGCGGCTTTTATCTTTTAGGAACCTTATCAGCCCTAAGGGCGATAATGCCGTGCTAAAGAAGAAAGGCAAAGGATCCTTCACTTCAAAAAAGTCGTAAAACAAACCTGGTTCATAAAACTTAAGCCAATCCGCAAACAACTTCAAATCGCGACGCCATGCAGAGGAGTTCGCTGGGACATCCTTGATTAAACTCGCCAAATAAAGGATTTCCTGCTCCAAATATCTGCCTTTGACACCGACTTTATAGTTGAATGTTCCTTTGGTGTCTCCGTCCATCGTTATCTTGTATAGAAGGTACGGGAAATCCACGCCGGCTTTGATGGCGACACAAAGTGAACCCCAGAACCGCGGATTTATCTCCATTAACTTAGGGGTGTTGTCGCGGGGGTCAAGCTTAAACTCGACTTCGGCAATTCCATGCCAATTCAAAGCTTCAAGCAGCTTTTCAGCGTATTTCTTCATACGAGGGTCAAGAGGAGCGCTTTCGCGGAAGCAGCTATTGCCTCCATTGCGAGGCCATGCCCTCTGAACTTTTATGCTGCAAAACGCTCTGGGCTTTCCTTTATTGTACACCGTGGCAATCGAGTAGTTTACTCCCGGAACATATTCTTGAATTAGCGGATACGGAAAATACTGGTGTATACTGTTGTATGTTGCGATAAGCTCAGAAGGTGAATTAACGAATCCGCCTCTTCTGTCAAAAGCACGGTCTTTTTGCCAAACCATCGACCAACGAGGCTTAACAACGCAGGGATACGTCATTTCTTCAGCTGCAAGTTTCAGTTCCGAAGTGTCTTTCACTTGACGTGTAAGCGGGACAGGTACATCTTGTTCTTCAGCCAACTTGAGGGTCGAACGTTTATCGAAACATGCAAGAATTGATTCGTGACTGGCTAGGGGCAGTTTTACCCGAGGTGCAATTTTGTCTCTGTTTTTGGAAATCGGCATCAAAGACCATTCGGAAAGTGGGAAAAGCATGTCAAACTTTACTTTTCTAACAATTTTTTCCACTGCTTGGACGTATTCATTTTCAAGACTAGTGGAGGGAACTAAAAACTGTTTTTTGCAGTATTTGGAGAAACGGGAGGTATACACGCTAAAACTCGTGAGAACAGCTGTGTTCACAGCCTTTTTTCCCAGAGACCTAATAACTGGGAGGCACGTCGGGACGTAACCTTCAGCAATCAAAACGCCGCTGCTTGTCAGAATCTTGACCCCGCCGATTTTTGGATTAGATAGACATCGAATCTTCTTAAGATTCATTTGCTTCTGAGAATGGCGTATATTCTTATCGTAGCCCATTCCTCTTTAAGCCGGGCATCGTATTGACCGACATCTATTACCTCGTACCTGTGATCCATCAATAACTTCAACATAGCATTGTAACCCTTAAGATGCGATGAACGCGTTACCGCCGCTTCTTCCACAAATGGGCTCTCGATTGTAGGCGCCTTTTCGATGCTTCTGTTTGTCTCCAGGAAGAACAGCCGCGGCTTGTTTTTATTCAAAAGTTCAGCTATTGAAGAAGTAAAAGAAGGCTGGAAACATAGCTCGAAGGCTCCGAGAAGAAGAAAAACGGAAAATGGGGAATCATCGTCGGATTGGAGTTTGAAACCGTCGTATGAAGAGCGAACCCAGTTGCCGCCTGGATAAAGCCTTTTAAGGTCTTTTACCGCGTTGCGATTGTCATCAAAACCTGTTATTTTGTACCCTGACTTGAGCAGCGGCCCTGCCAACGGAGAGTACCCACACATTATATCCAAAAAATTGTCGCCCAATTTGAGATGCGATTTCATTATGGCGAAAAGAGTTTCTCCCCTGGATGCTACACCTTTTAGGTAAGGATATTCATAACGCGCAGTAATCTTATTTAAAATTACTATAGCTGGCTTTTCCAACCGCAAAGCCTGCAAGATTTTGTGACTAAAACTCTTTTTTGCTTCATTCAAATCTTCCACCTTCAGAAATCAGCAATTTGCCTTACGAATCGCAACTAAACCTGAAAACGCCGTTTTAATTCGCTTAGTGAATTTTTGCCACGGAAAGATGCTTTCCAAGCGAGGTTACCAATGGCGTCAACACTTCTTTCTTGGTAATAAAATCGTAAACTATCGGAACAAATCTCCTTTTTACCGCGCGCACCTCAAGATTGTTTCTAATCAGCGTATTCCACTGCTGCTTGTAGCTTTCGTCACCCCTCATGAAATCGAATTCACTCAGTCCTTTTTCAATAGAGTCCTTTATCGAGTACAAGAAAAGAAGGTGCCCTACGCGATACTCAGAGTATTTTGGGTCAAACCCTGTAAGATAATTGAACATCTTGTTTCGATATTTGAATGCATAAATCGCTGAGACAGGCTCATCGTTTAACGTGAGGAAACAAAGATTTAGCCAGCCATTTTCGGCGAAAGACCTCGCGACGCTTAAATGAAATTCGCGAAACTTTTGATTGGCAAAAACACCCGCACGATTTTCTGACTGCCATTTTATTTGATGCAAATAAAAGAATTTTCTCATGGCTTTGTCAAGAGTATTCAAATCTTTATGAACGTGGAAATCGAGTTTGAAATCGCTTTGTGTCTTCTTTTCCCATCGACGGAGGTTTCTTCGAAAATTGGAGCCCAGCCCCTGCAGGTAATCTTCGAATCGAGTTGGCAAGGTTATGTAAGGACAGATATTCAAGTTTCTTTCCTCAAACTTGAGTTTTTGCGGGGAGCATGCGTCTAGAGTCTTCAGGGTCTCGGAGTCTTCCGGAACATCTTCAAATTCTATGCAGTCCCAACGTGAACCTTTCCCGCTTACATAATCCAACATCAAACTTGCACACTCAGCTTTCTTGTCGGCCAACAAAAAGGTTTGATAGTCAGCTGCGGGAGTTCCTACGAACTCCATTTTAGTCAGCTTTAATCCGGCTAACTTGTATTTGGAACTCATCAAGGGAGCTGCTGCAATCAGCTTTTCGCCGTCGCAAACAGTAATCAACCGGAATATGCGTTCGTTGCCAAAATGCTTCCACCATGTTGATAACCATTCCCACGTGAGAAATATGTGGTTGTCGCCGCTTCTTTGAAGGGCATCGTCCCAGTCAGCTTTATAGTCCAAAAATTGCTCAAAGTTTAATTCGTCTACCTTCATGCAGTATCCCTCGCGTCTACATCATATTTCAATTTTCCAACTTGCATCATTGCTTGTTTTCCCGCAAACATTCACTGTAAATGCCAGCGGTCATCTTAGCCACTTTTTCCCAAGAGAAAGTTTCAGCTCTTTTCCGCTCCATTGTTGAAAATCTTTCTCTCAAAGTGGGTTCATCCAGTAACTTCGTCATAGCTAAAGCCAAAGCCTTGGGATCCTTCGGCGGAACAAGTAATCCTTCCCCGCCCAAATACTCCGGGACGCCTCCTATGTTTGAGGCTATGACTGGAGTGGCATTAGCCATCGCTCTTGTAACCACGTTGCTTCCAGACACAGGAAACGAGTAAACTGCTAGAGTGAACACGCTTTCTTGCATCTTTTTATCGAATTCTGCCTCACTAAGTCGATTTCCCCAAACAACCAAATCCGAAACGCCGATTTGCGCCGCCACTTTGGTTGCTTCATTTTTTTCAGCGTCGCTGTAAATGCCGTAAACATGTAACTGTATGGCCCGATTTTGGTCCCTTAATATTTTCATTGACTGCAGAATTGTCCAGAAGCCTTTGCCTTTGGTTGGGGATCCAAAAAAGGTGATTTCCGTTCGATTTGTCTTTAAAAGCCGAGGGAGCTTCGTGCCATGAGGTACCAATCTTATTCTTGACTCTGGAACGGCCAGAGACATCATTTTTTCCTTCATTTCCTTTGAATGGACAAGTATCAAGTTTGCATTTTTGTAAGAACGACTCAAGAATCGAAATCTGGTCATGGGGTCAATAGAGTGAACGGTAACTACGCGCTTCTTCATTACGGGAATTGAAAGAAGCATGCATAACGTGTTCATCCCGAATGATTGTGCTGAGCTTTGCTGAAAATGAATTATGTCGCTGTCTTTGCATTTTGCCAAGTAAGCGATTCCTCTAAGCGATTGGAGAAACAATGTTGTGACAGAAATCAATGGATGAAGGAAACGGGGGCTGGAACCCTCTTCCAACGCAGGTATGAATGGCGGGAAAGAAACAAATTTGCAGTTGTCTTGAAGAAAACTCTTTCGCCCTTTGTACCGTTTAGAGCAGCCGCAATGTGACGAGATTATTTGCCAATCTATTTCAGCACCTAAGGCATCGCGCAAGTTGGTCGAGTAGTTTGCCATTGAAATGTCCTTGTACCAGCAGGTGATCATTGCTACCTTCATTGCAGATTCACCTAATGTTTTGAAGACGGGATCAATATTTTTCTAAGAGACATACAACTCTTCTAAATCTCTAATGGTCAGCGCAGGAAGCCGATCATTGCTGCTGGAATCGGGACTGGATTTTCACAGACGTAAACCGACAGGCAAGCCGTCGCTTGATTACTCAGCCACCCCAGCTATGTTTTTGAACTTTCAGCGATAGTCTTTTTAGAACGCCGCTTACTGTGGGTCATAGTGTCATGTTTAGCCATAGACTCACGTAACGCTGGTTATATTGGAAAGCATTAGCTGTGCTGTTGAAAAGCCATAATTCGAAAACCAAGTTACCATAATAACCCGCCTTTTGAGGATCCCAAGCAATCGTCGTTGGACTAAGGTTCAGCGAGAAACCGTTGACAACAATATTTTGCATGTCAACTTGACCAGTGATGTTCAGGTGAGGCGTGTAGTAAAAGGAAACAGTGATTGGCAACTCGACCGCTTGGTTATTAGCCACGCAAACTGAAAGAGCACATAAAGACGGAAGGGCACTGGCGGTTTGTGTGAAGCTGTTTGGGGCAGATTGCGTTTCGTTTCTGAATTTTACCTCAACCTGGTAATAGGCGACTGATTTTAAATGGTTGTTAATTTTCAGGTAAAGGGGATAATTTTGCCCTGCTGTAACGTTGAAGGGATAAGTGGGGTTATGGTAAGATCCCAAAACCGACAGTTCAGTTAAGCCAGCCATTTGAGGGGCGACAACAAATCGTTGAATGGCAGGCGAAGCGGTGAATAACGCTAAAACAACTGTTACAACAAGAATTGTTGTTTTGTATTGTTGAATTGGCATTCAGCTTTTCCCGCCTCTCTTGTTCAAAATTTCCCAAGCCCCTACGCCGACATTCAAAATGGCAACAGAAACTATTATCGATAAAGCGGTAATCAAGAGATTCTGATTATTCGTATTGACGGCGTTGTCATGAAGAGTTGAAGCTTCAGAAACAACACCGTTCAGCGAGCTTTGGCTTTGGTTTGCATAAGTTAAAGCCAAGCTGTAATCGTTACTTGAATACGCCAGCTGAGCCTTAGACAATGAATCTGCCGCGTAGTTAAGGGTAGACACAAGCGAATCCACGTTTGCTCCGGCATCCTGCGCCTGTTCAACAGCTTCATAACAGCTCTTCAGGCTGTTCTGCGCCGAAGTAATCGCTTCCTTTGCGCTGTTCTGGGCGAAAACCGGAGAAGCAAACAGTGAAGCCGCCACGAAAAAGAGGACAACGGCTGGGGCGCACATTTTTAAGCGTTTAATCAGACAAAACCCAACCAAAACTAGACATCTATCGTTTCTCGTGCCGCCGTGAAGGATAGGAACTCTTTGATTGGGCACAAGTTTTCCAAGACTTTTCTTTTTGTGGAAAAATCGTTAATGTGTTTTTCCATGTTTCTGCTACATCGCGCGTACTCTTTGTATGCGTCCAAATACTCCTGTCCCTTGACCGTCAGTTTGTATCGTTGATCACGATTTTCGAACATGACCAGCGAGGCATCGACAATTTCAGCCAAATAACGTTGCAAGACCTTATAGCTTAAGTTAGCTTGGTACATTATTCGTGTTTTTTTTGCGTCTTGGCTTGCAACATTTAGAATGTCAGCTATTATGTCAAGTCTATCTCTATAATTGCCCAAGCGGAGTTTCCCCTAAAATCTTTTTTAATCTTTAGAATTTTAGACGTGCAGCCATCCTCGGCCACTCTTTTTCAACTGCTGTTTTTCCTTCTTTTCCTCAGAGCAAAGTTGTTGGGAACGTTGTCTCTGCGTTTTTTGGCTCGTGATGTTCGTTTTCACGAATTTTGCCCATCCGCCGACATGTGGGTCAGGTGGAACGTATCTTTCCGCGTTCATGACTTTGTGTTCTTCAAGGATTTCTTTGAAATTTAATGCTTTGAAGTCCCGTGTCGCGTGGATTACTGTGCCTTTGTCTACGAAAAGTCCGTTGTAATCGTTGACTGCTACGCCTTCAGCCCTCACTCTGTCATCTAGCCGCTCTATCCAGAGCCGTTTCCACTCGATTTTTAGTTCTTCAACGAATTCTTTCTGGTTCAAGCTCACTGCTTACGAATCCCTCCATGTTAGAAGCGGATAAGAAAAACAAGTTTTCGATGTTTTATGTCTGCAAAACTAGAATGAGGACTAATTCCTCAAATACCTAAATGCATATGAACCCTTATAAATGGACAGGAAGAATTGTTCTATTCTTATCTAAAATTAACTTGGGTTTTCTGTATCTTATGTTATTTTATGGCTGTTTATGTTATTATTTGCTATAGAACAAACCATGTTTGCAGAAGAAGAATTTTACTCGGTAGCTGCGGCGACGAAGAGACTCACCGAGGGAAAAGTCTCCCTGCAGAAATCAATTGATAGCTAAAGAAACGTGCTTCTAATAAGTGTTATTGATTGCTTACTTGCACGCTTAGCCTCCTTGCAACATTTAAATGCCTCTCTTACAATTATTTCAGAAGGGATTATTATGGCACGTTCAATTTCCGCTGAAGATGTTTATTCAAAAGAATACCGAAGCGTACAAGAAAACGATACGCTTTCCCGATGCTTAGAAGCCTTCGAAAAAGGTATGCTCCCCGTCTTAGCCGTTTTAAACGACAAAGGAAAATACGAGGGCATGATTACCCGCCGAGCGGTTTTAAGGTCAAGGCTTGACCTCAACGCTACAAAAGTTAAAACGTTGATGAAAACTGCACCGCCGGTAAACCTTGACTTTTCAGTGAGCAAAACAGCAAAGTTAATGATTGAAAGCGGGTTGAGGCAGCTTCCGGTTCTTGAGAAAAACAAGCTTTCAGGCTTCATCACCGACGAAAACATAATCCATTCTGCAGTTACGCAGGATTGGGGAGCCACCAAAATCGAAACCATCATGACCCGAGCTCCCCACACTCTTGAAGCAAATCGTTCAGTAGGAGCGGTTCTCAGCTTAATGCGGGAGTACGGTGTTTCGCATGTTCCTATCATGGACAGCGGAAAACTTGTTGGCATGATTGGCATTGAGGATATTTTGGAGAGTATTTATTGGCCGCAGAGGCGTCAGACAACTGGGGACATTGTTGGAGAAAAGATTGAAACGTTAAGCGTTCCCGCTAAAGGTATTCTGAGAAACCCAGTGGTGACGGTTGAGCCGCAGACTAGTTTGCGTGACGCCGAGAAAATGATGCATGATCATGACGTTTCCTGTTTAGCAGTAACGTCGAAGGAGCGCTTGGTTGGTGTTGTGACGAAGCTTGATTTTCTTGAACCTATCAGCCAGCTTGAAACCGCTGAACGCAAATTGTCGATTCAGTTCGGCGTTAAAGAGGTTGATATAACGCCTGAGCAGCAAGCCTTCATGATGGGTGAATTCGACTCATTCACACACAAATATCAAGAAGCATTCCAGCTAGGCACACTATTCGTGTACATGAAAAGCCACGGTAACACAACCCAGCGGGAAACACCTATGATCCACTGCCGCCTCCAATTCAGAACCGTCAGAGGCACTTTCTACGGCGCATCGGAGGGCTGGGGGATCGAACCCACATTCCGAGTCGCATTAGACCGCCTAGACCGCAGATTGCTAAGAAGCAAAGAGTTGCTGGCATACAATCCACGGTACGCACGGGATTATCTGCGTAAAATCGGGCTGCCTCAAGGATAAAGCTAAACCGCCCCTTCTCTTCGGCTGATTAATTTAATCTTTTTCTTTGTTTTGTTTTATGCTTCAAAAAATGGTAGGTCCTCTCTTTCTGTGTTGTTTGTGTTTTGGGTTGCTTTTTTGGTTTAGGGCTTAGGTCCTCGTTTAGGTTAGGGTGCAAAAAGGTTATAAAAGGTTTAAAAGGGTGTAAAAAGGTTAAAAACGATTAGGAAAGTTAGAGAGAATTTGGTATGGCAGGTGCAGTTAGTTTTCTATCTTGTTTTTCTTCCTTTTGCCGTGAACTTGATTGCCGCTATTGTTCCCGCCGCGATTGCTAAGCCCGCTGCCACACCAACGATTATCTCAAGCGCGTTCGAGTTGGAGGTGGTGGTTGTTTTTGGTGTGCCGACGGCGATTGGGGTTCCCGTTAGGGCTGACGCGGGGATGGTGCATGATACGGTGTGTGGCGCGGTGAATTTGGTGGCGGCTGAAACCCAGGTGTTTCCGTTCCAGTAGGCGATGACGCTTGCGGCGGTGAAGCTTGGGTTGCTGATGCTTACGGTTGCGTGGACGTCCCCGCCAAGGGTTCCGCCGCTTGAAGCGACCTGCACATCGTAGAAGGCGGCGTCGCTAACGGATATCGCACCTGTTCCCTGTGGTTGGGCTGCGCCATAGTAAGCCGAAGTCACATTTAGTTTGGTGCTGTCCTGCAGTGACGAGCCGCTGATTGTGGCGTAGACGCCGGTTGTTGACGTTTGGTCTACCGTCGCGGTTTTGTTGCTCACCGTCGCCGTTGAAGTTGCCTTAGCCGTGTTGGCTGTTGAAGGCGTCGGCGTCGGGGTGGGTAAAGCTGTTGGTCTTGTAGATGGAGTTGCGGCGGCGGTTGGGGTTGGCGCAGGTGTAGGCGAAGGCGTCGGTGCAGGCGTGCCTACAATTACTGATGTGGCAGTGGAGTTTACGGCTGCTCCGGTGTTGTCGGTGACTTGAACTGATGAAGTTCCAGGTGCCCATGGCTGTGGCTGTTGAGGTTGCAAAGCTGTAGCTAAACCCATTGCCCCGTTGATCAACGTGTACGAAGATGCTCCAGGCGCTTGGCTGAACCATTGATAACATAAGGCGAAGTGCCAGTTGTCATCGTTGAAGTCAAACTAGCAGTCTGACCCTGACCCACAGTACCCGGGAGAAGAAGAAACCAAAGGTCCAGCAAAATCAGACAGTCACCGAAACCGTGTTGTTGCCGTCATTACCCACAAACACCTCGCCTCTACCCGAATCATAAACTAGCTCCTGGGCTGTGTTCCCACAGTAACGTTAGCCACAAGCGCGTTGTTGCCGTCGGAAAACACGGCTACCGTGCCCAAGATCGTCTGGGTCACAAATATTTCGTTCGCGCCCGAATCGTAAGCTACCCCATACGGGGATGGTGAGGCAGGCAGATTTGCCACTTCCAAGTTTGTAGTGTCCGAAACCACGTCAAGATACTTGTCTGCATTGTCAGCTACCAAGATTTCGCCTTTGCTCGAATCGTAGGCGATGCCATCCGGGGTGCCGCCCAGAAATACAGTTGCAACAACAGAATTTGACGTGTCTGAAATAACCGAAAGCGTTCCATCGCCCGTGTTTGCCACAAATATTTCTCCCTTGCCAGAATCGTAGGCTATTAATCCAGGAGCGTAACCCACAGCCATGTTTGCAACCCACTGCCCCATCGTTCCGTTACTGCTTATCGAATAGATCGCAACAGTGCCCGAGCCATTTTGCGTCATGGTGGTTTCGATTATTTCGTCTTTCCCTGAATCATACGCTATGCCCCCAGGCTCACGGCTTACGGCAACTGAAGAAATAACGGAGTTAGTGGCATCCGAAATGAACGAAATCATGCCTGTTACCCCGCCTGGGCTGACTATTAAGCTGCTCAGGAATATCTCGCCTTTGACAGGGTCGTAAGCCATGGCTAAAGGTTGACCCGTCACGTTCATGCTTGCAACCACCGCGTTAGTGGTGTCCGAGATGACCGAAACGGTGCTAGGTCCACTAGATGGGAAGCTGCTTACGAATATCTCACCCTTTCCCGGGTCATAAGCCATAACCATGGGAGCTCCTCCCGTTGGTATCGTTGTTGCCACAGTTATCGTGGATGTCACTCCCAGAGAATGAACCGCGTTGGTGGTTGATAAGGCAAGAATCATTATAAGAAGAGTCAACTGTGAGAGAAAATTTCTTAAGATTTCTCATGTCAAGCAGGTGAGCCCTATTATTCTTATAAACTTTGCATTTTTTTGCGGTTACTTCGCTTTTCGCGGAAAAAGCAGTTTCGTTTTTGTCCTTTCTACCTTCGAAAAGGCATTTTGTGCAAGCAATATTTATATCAAAAGCGCCGCAATCCCTTCCAATTGAACTGTTGGACGATTTGGCACCGTTTTCGGTGTTTGGAGCTCTTGGTGTTAAAAAAATGCCGTTTAAAATCGTGAAGAAAGATGCGGCGGATTCCCTGACGATTGAGTGGGGTTTGCAGGTTAAAAATTACAAGTTAACCCTCGACAAGAAACGTTGTGTATCATGCCAAATATGCACTTTAGCTTGTCCAAAAGAGGCGATAACAACGCAAAAGCAGCCTAAAATCGCAGGTGAGAAGGCTAAGAAAGCCAAAGTCGACGTTGACTTGGCAAAGTGCAATTTCTGCGGAATCTGCGACGTCACCTGCCCCTACGGCGCAATCAAAGTAACTTTGAACGGCAACCATGACCTTTCCTTGTTGGAAAAAGACAGCTACCCGCAGTTGGTTCGCGACATAAAAGTGGATACTGCCCAATGCCCAAAAGAATGTGCCGAATGCATGTCTGCCTGTCCCTTTGGGCTGATAACGTTGTCTAAGGTTGGTTTTGACGGCAACCCCGTCGACGACATGGCTGCTTTGTCGCCTAGCTCCAAGAAGCGTGTTCAGATTAGCCTTGACATCCAGAAGGATTATTGTCCAACTTGCAAAGTATGTGAATTTAAATGTGCTCCAGGCGTGATAAAAGTCAAAAAAGCCTTCGACGGAGTAATCGCCATCACACAGGAAAAATGCCCCGACGGCTGCACCGATTGTCTTGACGTTTGCCCAATCCCAGGTGCGTTGACTCTGGGGGAAGACAAGAAAGTTCACGTTAACGATACATTCTGCATCTACTGCGGCGCATGCAAAAACGTTTGCCCCGTCCCCGAAGCCCTATCAGTTAAGCGCACAGCGGTTCATCACACACCCATCCGCTCGGGCGCCTGGAACAAGGCTTTAGAAAGAATAACTTCGCCAGCTGACGCCGCCAAAGAATTCCGCGCGATTGCAGGTCAAAGCAGGCATCAAGCGGTCGCCAAAAGATTCCCGATTAAAGGGGAAACACAATTATGAGTTCATCCCAAAATCCAAAAACAGCATGCTCGACATGCCCAAAACCTGAAGAGTCTGCGCGTCGGCGTTTTCGTCTGCGACTGCGGCTTAAACATAGCTGGCACCGTAGACGTTAAAGCAGTTGTCGAGTACGCAAAAACCATACCCGACGTCGTCTTCACCAAAGAAAACCGCTACACCTGCGCCGATCCAGGGCAGGAAGAAATCCGCAAAGCCATACGGGAACAGAAACTGAACCGCGTCGTCATAGCCGCTTGCTCACCCAGAATGCATGAACCCACTTTTAGACGCACTGTTGCTGAAGCAGGTTTAAACTCGTTCCTCTATGAGATGGCTAACATCCGCGAGTTCTCTTCATGGTGCCATCAAAGTGACCCGAAGGGCGCGACTGAGCGGGCTAAAGATGCAGTTCGCATGGCGGTTGCAAAGGTACGTATGATGCAGCCTCTGCAGACAATTGAGGTGCCCGTCACCAACAAGGCACTTATCATCGGCGGCGGAATCGCAGGCATGAACGCTGCCTTAGACCTCGCGGAGATGGGTTTCAAAGTTTACATGCTTGAAAACACGCAGAGCATCGGCGGACACATGGCAGCCCTAGACAAAACCTTCCCAACCCTTGACTGCAGCATCTGCATTGAAGGTCCAAAAATGGTCGATTGCGGACGCCACCCGAACATAACAATTTTCGCCAACTCAGAACTGGTCAAGGTTGACGGTTACATCGGCAACTTCAAAGCCAAAATCCGCAAGAACCCACGCTACGTCATATCTGACAAATGCACGGGTTGCGGCGAATGCAAAGACGCTTGCCCCATAGAGTACCCGAACGAATGGGACATGAACTTGGGAACAAGAAAGGCAATTTCGGTGCCGTTCGACCAAACTGTGCCGTTGATTTACTCGATTAACAAAGACTACTGTATTGAATGCTTCAAGTGCCAGGAAGTCTGCGGCGACCGAAAAGCCATCGATTTCAACCAGCAACCAGAGGAAGTTGACATAGACATCGGCGCAATCGTTGTTTCCACGGGCTTTGACGTTTACTTACCCTACGATATGCCGCTTCTCGGCTACGGAAAATACCCCAACGTCATTACCAGTATGGAGTTTGAACGGCTAATTTTGGCTGCTGGTCCAACAGGCGGCAAGGTGCTTCGGCAATCTGACGGTCAAAAACCCCATAAAATCGTGTTTATCCAATGCGTCGGCAGCCGAGACAAAAACAAGTACCCGTACTGTAGCAACTTCTGCTGTATGTACACGCTCAAACATGTGGTTCAGCTTAAAGAGAAATACAAAGAAGACATCGAAGTCTACGTTTTCTACATGGACATCCGTAGCCCAGGCAAAGGTTACGAAGAATTCTACGACCGCGCACGGGAACGAGGCGTAAACTTCATCCGTGGACGGGTAAGCCGCATCGACGAAGACCCAGCAACCCACAACCTCACAGTCCACAGCGAAGACTCACTGCTCGGCGTACCCATCGAAATCGACGCAGACATGGTGGTTCTCGCAACAGCAGCCATCCCTAAAAAAGGGTCGGCCGACATCGCACGCATACTCAACCTGTCACGCGGCTCAGACGGCTTCTTCATGGAAGCCCATCCTAAACTCAAACCCATGGACGCCCCCACAGACGGGGTCTTCTACGCTGGCGCCTGCGTAGGCTTGAAAGACATTCCATTCAGCGTTTCACAAGGCAGCGGAGCAGCCTCACGAGTCGCAACCGTTATCAGCAAGCCAAAATGGAAAATCGAACCAATAATCTCCGTAATTGACCCAAGCAAATGCAAAAGCTGCGGACTCTGCGTGGACAAATGCCCATACGGCGCAATCAGGCTGGAGAAGCCTAAGCCAGCGGAAATAATCACGGCAAGCTGCCACGGATGCGGAACATGCGTTGCCGAATGCCCACAACACGCCATAACCCAAATGCATTTCACCGACGCCCAAATCATGGCGCAAATCCGCGCGGCGCTACAGGACAAGCCTGAAGAAAAAATCCTCGCTATCCTCTGCAACTGGTGCAGCTACGCGGGGGCAGACCTTGCGGGAATCAGCCGCTTCGACTACCCAGCGAGCGTGAGGGCTATCCGTGTTATGTGCAGTGGACGGGTTGCGAGGGAATTCATTTTGGAGGCGCTGCGGCTTGGCGCGGGAATGGTTCTCATCGGCGCATGCCACTTGCCATACGACTGCCACTACATCAACGGGAACTTTAAGATGAAAGCGCGAACAGACGCCCTAAAAGGCATGCTAACCAAGCTGGGCATGAGTCCTGAGCGGTTCCGAGTCGAGTACGTTTCAGCGGCGGAAGGCATACGTTACGCTGAAGTCATCAAAGAAATCGACACAGACATGAAGACGCTCGGCAAAGAAAAGATTCAAGCAGAAAACGCCAAGCTAAAGCCAATCCTCGAAAACATGCTCAAGAGGAAATAGTGCTCATCACAGCAACCTTTTTTCACACCGAAACAGGTTCAAATTCACTATCAGGCAGCAAATGTACTTCAGAAAAATAATATTTGTTTAGTTACGACTGGTTCATCTGGTATTTGCCCCAACGATTTCTGACTTAGATCAATGAATATGCCGTTTGGATAATAAGTTGCTAGAAAAAATAAAAAAAAGAAAATTTGGCAGATTTGCGCTAATTTATCGTGTATACTGCGTCAATTTCTGTAGCATAAGTGAGATATATGTTAACGTCGACGGGATATCCGCTGTAGATTTGGTAGTTGCCGTTGTAGTTGCCGTCTATTTCCAAAATTGTTCCGTAGTCATTCCAGCCTTCGTTGTAAGCTTGGTAATCCACTGTAACAGTGTGATCTCCGGGGAGAACTTGGACCGTTGCCGATCCCGTTCCAACATAATTGCTATCAACGTAAATATTGGCGTCCGTTGTCATATGGAAATAGCAGTCATAAGCATTGATAGTCAATGAGTAATAAGGCAACAGCCCGTAAGTGTAATCGAACGTCATGCTGCTGTTTGCGGACATATCTGTAGTGACTTCAGTATCATAGTATGTGTTTCCTTCGATTGTCATGTGGTCAAAGGTGTAGCCGTAGCCTCCTGAAGTGGGGGTATATTGATCAACGATTATGGTATGGGTTGTTGGAGTTAGAGGTAACGATTGTGTGTTGCTGATTCCGCAGGAAGCTCCGTCGATGTATACGTTGGCATTGATTTGGTTGTTTCCGCCGTCATAGCAATTGAGGGTTTGATAAGATAAACCTGTGGGGCCAGAGGTTGGAAGGGTAGGAAGCGGCTAAGACGCTTGACATGGATACCATACACCGCTAGTGAAAGTTTGAAGCGCTTGGTCTACAAGTATACGGACTTGGAAGGCAAGATCTACTCCTAAATAAGTAGGCCCCCAAGGAGCCATACCAAACTGGGGGTATGCTAGCAAGTATGTAGAGTCATCTTCGTTGGGACCTGAGTAAAGCTTTCCGTATATTTCAAAAGAACAATAACCGAAAGCTGGCTGATAAGGCGTATAGATGTAGGTTTCTGCGAAGCAATAGTACAAACCGTGACCCCACGTAGTATCTATATCATTATCGAGTGCGCCCTTTAAAAGAACCAAATTAGACGTTTCGGTTGCTGTTATGAGACACGCAGTGATTCCAAATGCTGCTGCACCAGGTATAGCACACACTAAGCCGAAAAGAAAGCTAACTACTCCGCCAATGGCCGCAGCGGTATCCATATCTTGATCGAAATAATACTTCCAAGTCTGTGTTTCGTTTGAGAAGAAATGAAGTCCTAGAAAGTCGTTTTCTCCTATTGGTGTCGGAATGCCGTCTATTGTTACAGAAATCAAATCCTGTACAAATGCGAATTCAGGGTCGAACCCACCGCACCCTATTTTGACCAAAATAGTACGCGAACCATCAGGGTATACTGCCTTGCTATAGCTGATCTGAGTTAAATTGCCATTAATTGTTGTATTAAAAACCTTAAAAGGAACATCTATCGTTGATGGTGACTTATTGTTTTTCGAGGAAGAAGGAAATACACTGTTAATATCTGGCTTCGTTAGATTAGCATAGGTTGCCAAACTATTTGCAAAGGAAGGGTTTTGGTGCAGAAACTGGCTGAAATATGTCAGCACGTTAGCTTCTGTCGTCAAAAGACCACGTGACTTCATATAAGCATTGAAGCCGCCCTCAACTTGTTCTCGTATCTTCTCTTGAGGGGTTATTACAGTTTTCAAAGCCGAGGCACGCGGAGCAAAAGCTGCGGAAAATAACGTAATTATCAATAAGATTGTTGCAAAAACTATCTTCTTTTCTCTTTTCATGTTCTCACCTCCTTTTAAGCGATCTTCATAAATCTAAAAGAGCGCTCTCAGGTCAGGTATTCTGGCAAGTTAATTTACTTCTATCGGTGTTTACGAACTCAATATATTGTACAACGCTTATTCAGATTTCACACAAACGATTCAATAATTAACACGGAACCTACCTTTTTTATTTTAATAATTTCCAAAAGAAATTGTGTAATTACATAAAAATGTTCATTTTCTTCATCAAATCATCATTCGTTATCAATCGAAACCGCTTCCGCTAAACCCTTTTTCATGCCATAGATTCATCGCAAGCGCTTAAGTTTCCCAACAACATAACGCCTGCTCCTCTTTAATTCACTTTGTCGAAAAGCTTAAAAGAAAACTGCGACGTAGAATAGAAAGGGGTTAATGCGAGATGTCGGGCTCAAGCAGGTTAAAGTCATTTGCAATTCTTGATATAGGCTCTATCATTTTTCTTGCTTTGGATTCTTATCTGTTTTTCACCAATGTGATTAGTTTTGGCTTATTTATGAGCTCTCTTATTATTGCAGCAGTTGTTGTCTTCGCTTTAGCCGTTACAATCAAGTATTACTTTAACAAGAAGGCTGTTCCAGTAAGTCGTTTGGGCTAAGAAATTTAAGATTTGTTCTACCTAATCTTCACTTGTGGTCAAACCAGACATAAACCCACTGAAAAACAAGACATTACCTGAATGTCGGAAGGGCTTATCCTCGTAAATAAGTAATCTGAATTTACGATTCTTATCAAATGGCAACCCTAATAATCCTGCAGGATAAGCCTGAAGAAAAAATCCTCGCTATCCTCTGCAACTGGTGCAGCTACGCAGGTGCGGACCTTGCGGGAATCAGCCGCTTCGACTACCCCTCGAGCGTGCGGGCTATTCGTGTCATGTGCAGCGGTAGGGTTGCGCGGGAATTCATTTTGGAGGCGCTGCGGCTTGGCGCGGGAATGGTTCTCATTGGCGCGTGCCACTTGCCCTATGACTGCCACTACATTAACGGGAACTTTAAGATGAAAGCGCGAACAGACGCCCTCAAAGGCATGCTAACCAAGCTGGGCATGAGTCCCGAACGGTTCCGTGTCGAATACGTTTCCGCCGCAGAAGGCATTCGATACGCTGAAGTCATCAAGGAAATCGACGAGCAACGAAAAGCGCTCGGCTTAGCGAAGATTCAAGCGGAAAACGCGAAGCTAAAGCCAATCTTGGAAAACATGCTTAAAAGAAAGTAAGGCAGCTTTTCTTTTTTCTTTATTTGCTTGCTTTTTTGAACCAGGCTAACCCGATTACGATGACGGCTGCGGCTGCCAAAACGGCTATTGGGTTGATGCTTTGAAGTGCCGCGTAGCCTTCGGCGAAAACTGCAGTTAGGGTTACAGAGTGAAATAACGATTACCGTGCTTACGGCTATGGTTTTGTGGCTCACGTTCCGTTCCCTGCCTGCATGTGCACCTGTTAAGGACGGTGTTTTTTGATTTAATGCTACGTATTAGAACAGGGTGTTCAAAATGTAGGACAGGTTTTGCCTTCAAAATTTCTAAACAAGAAAAATTTGATTTATATTTGTTTAAAAGGGAAAGGAGCTTAATCCTCTTCTTCGCCAGTTATTCGTTCTTTGACTTTCAGGAGGTTCTCTGCGCCGCCGATGACTCTGAACCGCTCTGTCAGCTCGTGTTTATGCAGGAATTTTTTGACTGTTACGCGGATGTATTTTTTGCTGAGTGCTTCGCCTTGACCTTTAATCGTGACCATTTCGGATGCTAGCGTTACTTCTCCGCCTGTTTTGTCCTTGAGGAAATCTGACAGCTTCGAAATCAAGTCTTTCTCGTGGCCTTTAAGTTCTGACGCGTCAACCTTCATCTCAACCGTTTTCGTTTCAACCATTTCTTGTTCACCTCGATTACGTGCGCCTAAAGCATATGCTTAACCATCCACTTCACGGATGCTTCACAGATAAGTTTTCCGCTCGCCCCCTTTTCTTTTGTATGTAATCTGAGTTTAAAGGGGTTTTTGGGCGTGTTTTTTTAAGTTGAGACTTTTGTTTTGGTGAAAGTTGAGACTTTCGCGTCTTGGTTCTTTTGGTTTTGGGTTGCTTTTTTGGTTTGGGGCGTGAATTGTGTTGCGGGGTGCCCATTTGGGATGGGCGGTTGCGACTTTGTATGTTGACTCAACATAGATGGCATTGTCGCTTATTGTCGGTTACGGGCGGATTTTGCGGGTCCTTCGCGCCGAAGCCTTATCCAATCGAAGCCCTTGGCGAGTAGACATATTGATGCTGACTCAAAAAAGCTGGCTCAAGGACAAAGAAAGCTTTGGGAGCACAGGTTTGACGTCGATTATTTCTGCCTGATGCTGGTGAAGACCCGTTCAAAACAACAAAAAGAACGTAGCCAAAATTACGCGGCACCAGATAAGCCGAAGAGTTCTGTGAATGAATAAGCGGTTAGAAAAGGAGTTTGGGGAGAGTTTAGTTGAGAAACGCGGTTGGCATCGGGTACTACCAGTTTTGGTTTAGAAACATGGGGCGAGGCGAGTCTACGCAACCTCAAAGCACAGATTATGGGTTGAGCTAGTTTTCAGCACTGTTTTGTTGGAGTGTTTGAAAAATGCTTTTTGCTGCGACTCAGAGTTAGGATGGCACCTATTTGTAGTGGCAAGGCAAAACCAACCAAAATAATCATCGAGTACCCTTCATTTAGGAAATAGCCAAATATCACACCGCTAACAAGCGTGCCAAAACCTAAAACCGCGTTAAAAATCCCATATGCCGTGCCTCTTCTGCCAAGCGGAACTAACTCGCATACAGCAGCTCGGTAAATCGATTCCTGCATGCCCAAAACCAAACCAAACGTTACGCAAGCAACAACAACGCCGACAAGACCATTATATGAAACAAACAAGACAGGCAACACTGACAAGGCAAAAGGGAAAATGAGAATTTTGACTCCCAGCTTATCGAATAGGTGACCAGATACCAGAGCCATTGGTGCATCAACTGCCTGCACTACCACGTAGAGAATAGGCACCATCCATGCTTGACCCAATGGCTGAAGAATTGAAGAGCCAACAAAAAGTATAAGCGCAACTGGAATAAGCCCCAAGGTGTTAAGAAAAACCGCTAAATTATAGAACCAAAAACCACGGCTAAGCGGCAACTTTTCTATCTTAATGTTTTGAACCTGAACTTCTACGTTTTTGCCGACTTTTCGGTAAGTATAAACTAATACTATCATCATTAGAACAAAAGGAATCAGAAGAACTCCAAAGGCTGCCTGGTAATTGTTTGAGTTGTAGAATAATACGGCTGCAAAAAGCAGGGGACCAATTACGGCTCCGATTTGGTCGACGGCTTCGTGGAGTCCGAAGGCTTTTCCAGAGCCAACGTCTTTGCCTATTATGGACACAACTGTGTCTCTTGACGGTGACCTCAAAGCCTTGCCTAAGCGCTCAAGCAAAATCAACGCTATCACCAGTGCGAGGCTGTAGGTGAAGCCCATAAGCGGTATTGCAAGGATTAAGCCGTATCCGATGAAGATGAAGACCCAGTAGGCTTTACTTTTGTCAGACAAAGCTCCGGTGATTAGTCTTGCCCCGTATCCTAAGAATTCGCCAGCTCCACTTACAACGCCCACCATAAGTGCTGAGGCGCCAAGAAACAACAAATAATCAGGCGCAATTCCTCTTCCTGATTCGTAGACTATGTCCCCTAGCATACTTACGATTCCCAACATGAGGATTGCCATGTAAGCAGTTCTCTTGGAAACCTTGCTGTCAGCCAAATTTGCCGTCTCTTTTAAAGAGAGGCATGTTAAAAGACGCTAATAGTACTTTTGTACAACATGAAAAACGTAATCAATAAGCGATTGGAGAAACAGCGCGCCCCCAAGAGATAAACGGTAAATGGACCTACAAGTAGATACAGGGGCAATGTAAAATATTTGTCATTGCTTTGAGACGGTGCAATAACCTTTTTCCTTGTTAAATTCTATCGTTAGTTTTCTTTCAGCTATAAATCGCCTTAATGCTTGAATATAATAATCTCCCTTTAAGATGAGATCAAATTTTTCATGTTTGTTTGGTTCAAGGTCAACCAAAGAGGGTAGGGCTAAATTAAGAACTATCAATTCCTTTAACAGTGCTACTGCCTCTGACCTTTCCAATTGTACGTACCCTTATACACTTTAGCGGCTATTAAACAATATATGGTTTGCGGAAGACAGTTAACAGAACTTAGTTATTCACCCAAGAAGACCAAGACCCAAAATCGGTAATTTTTAATGATGATTTATTTTCTGCACTGAATTTGGCAGGGAAAAAAGAAAAGACATTTAGTTGAATTTTTCCTTGGTTTAGATCGAAAAGCCTCTCAAAATTGGGGAGTCTGCACGGCTTTGGGTGGCGCTTTGTGGTTTTCAACATTGAACCAACATAGGCAGCGTTGGCGGTTTTGAGCGGATGGAATTCTTTCGGGTGTCCACGGGCTCTTAACGGAAACGCGGGCTTCACTCGGGCTTCAAAGGCCGCGTAGCATATGCCACGAACACCGCGAGTCTGTCGAGTGGGTAGAACAGCAGCATCGAGGGAACGCCTGTTTTCCTTGCGATGTCAAGCGCGCGGAGGGGGCTGTGGAGGAAAATTTTGAAGCAGCCAACCTTTTCGCTTCTGGTGTAGCTGGGCAGCGACAGCATGTGGATGCGCATATCGTGCTGCACGGTTTCAGGCAGGTTGCCACGTGTGATGTGGTTGCTGACGACGTCGCCCAACACACTCCAGTGGTACCCGTCCACCATCATCCTTGCGGGGCTGTGGGTTTCGTCGAACCCGAATTTCCGCACAACCGCCGTCCGACAAAGGTTGTTGTCTACGCTGCGTTTGTCAGGTTGGCGCCCATATTCGTAAGCGTCAAGTTTGCGCAGCCTCGGCTCGGTGGATAGCCTGATGCCTTGCACGACGCCTACATGCGGATCCATCATGGCTGCGGAGGCTCTGCGCCACCAACTGCGGCTCAAAAGCACATCATGCTCAAAACACGCGAATAGAGACGTCGAGACGAGGCTCAGAGCATTCTGCTTATTGGCCTGCAACCCTTTGCCCCTGTTGAGGTGGACTTCCCAGCCCAGTTCCCGTGCGATTTTGGCGGTTTGGTCGGCGCTGTGGTCGTCGCTGATGATTTTTTTGTTGACGTATTCTGTGGGTATGACTTCGTTGATGCGGGCAAGCACGGTGGGCAGAAGCTTGGCGCTGTTGTAAGTCCACATAATCAAGTCGATTTTACCGTTTTCCGCCATCTGTGAGAATTACCTGCCAGCGTTTTGGGGTAGACGCAAGGTACAGTTGATAGCAAAGGCAAAAAAGACGTATTTAATAGTTGCTAAATGGTTGCCGCTTCGGTCCTTCTCTCCGCTTACTTTGGGTTATGGTCGTCAGTTCGCCCGAGGAGCCCACATTTTTGGGCTGTAAAGTCATAACATAAGAAATAGAGCTGGAAGTTTAGCTAGAAGTTTTCTGATATTAGCAAATCCTCATTTGCATTTAAAGCAGAAAAACCTTCCGAGGATTCTAACGAGCATCGATCCAACGAGGTAGATTGTTCAAAAACTAACATTCACAATTAATTCTCAACTTACGCTACCTGACAATCCATTTTATATTGAGCACTTGCGTAATCCAAAATCTTAAAAGTAAATATCATCCACATAATCTATTTCATGGAAGAAAAAAGAATAGCTATCCCGCAACTCTCATTTTCAAAGATAATCAGAGACTACATTCACGGCTATATTCATTTGACAAACGTTGAGTACCAACTTATTCAGCTACCTGCACTGAACAGACTTCACAACATCAAACAGTTAGCAACAGCCTATCTAGTGTACCCTTGCGCTAAAGCAACAAGATTTGAGCATTCACTGGGCGTCATGCACATTGCTTCTCGAATGTTTAATCAGGTGCTTCTTTCCACAAGTCAAGAAGACCTCAAAACACTTTTTGGATTAGACCCGAAAGAGAACGATAAGTTTCAAACAACTTGTCTTCGGCTGATCCAGCTAGTCAGGTTGGCTGCTTTGCTCCACGATGTCGGCCACGGACCCTATTCTCATGCCACTGAAGGAATACTCGGGGCGTCACTCGATCCAACAGAGATTGATGAAGCCAAAAAGTTATTCAAGTGCGAAAAGGGAAAAATTCCTTTTCACGAGTACTTCTCTTACAAAATGATTACAGATGAACAAAGCGAGATTAGGAAAGTAATTGAAAATGACCAAATAGGCATTAAAGCCGTTGACATTGGCAACGTCTTATTGGGAAAAGAAAGCGCCTCAATCCCACACGAGGGAATGGGTGCTATCAAAAAGCTGATTTCCAGTCAACTCGACGCAGATCGGATGGATTACCTTTCAAGAGATGCCTATGCCACGGGTGCAATTTTCGGTCAGACCGATATTGACAGAGTAATAATGAATCTCAGCATAAGAAAAGACAAACTTGGCAAATTCGAACTCGCTGTTCACGAACGAGCGCTTATGACTATCGAAGACATATTAGACGCCCGCTTTAAAATGTACAAATGGGTCTATTATCACCACTTAATAGTGGCATTGGACAAGCTTCTGGAAACTGAAATATCCTCAATGATAGAAGAGGAAAGAATTCAATATTCTGACTTTCACTGGAAAACTTTCTTGAACGGACAAACAGATGAAGCTTTGATTAGTTCAAGAATTGACCTCTCAGATAAGAATCCCTACAGAGGCCTAATCGATCGAAGGTATGCACCGACTTCATTATTGAAGAGGACGGCAGACCATGCCAATTTTATCGATATGATCAAAGCAGAGATGGGGCGAGAGACGACCAACAGCGCAATGGTCGAAAGAATACAAAAGTGGTTAACAAAAATGAATATGGGAGACTTCTCGCTGACAATACCACAGGACAAAGGCTTTGAAGCGTTAGAAAAGATTCAGCTATTCGGTGTTCAGAGACCTCGCTCACCGTACAAAGAATTAGACAATACAGAAAACATTTGGGTTTATAATGACACAGATGGCGAACTAAAGGAACTGATAACACAATCTGCATATGCGAACGCTATTAACAACGAATGGCTAACATTTCCGTCGTATTTTATTGCCTTCATAATCCCTAATATGAAAAAGGATGAAACAAAAAAATACAGAAAAGAGATTCTGAAATTGATTGCGAGTGAGATTGCATCAATTTAACAATTCTTCGATTTTTCTACCTCGACAGGTTTGCCTATGCTCACTTTTCCGGGATTAATAGTAATGAAACATTTAATCTTAACTCGTTTTCCTTCTGCCATACGCACAAACGCCTTCTTTTAATTGTTGGTTTTCACTATCAGTGAAACAATCATAAAAGATTTGTGTTATTCTTCGTTAACTATTCGAAACACAAAATAATGAAAAAAAGATAGGAACATGTTTAAACTATTTTAATAACCGCAATAAAACTGAAAAGCAACATGTTAATTTTTTCCGATTAAGGATTCTATACGATAAATACATGTGGAGTAAGAGTATGCCTGTCTTGAGTAGGGCAGCACATAAACTTTTGTTTTGTCAGTTCGCCCGTCGAGTCAATATCACCGCTGTGGCTCAGTGACTCTAGTGCTCATCATCCGAAAAGTGGATGCGCAACAGAACTTAAGGCTTTTACGCTGGGCACCACGGGGTAGGCGGCCTTTGGTGAGATAATGCATATGGAAACCTTTGATGAAACTCGAAAGTCGAGACGCTGGCAGAAAAAGCATATATGACTTAAACGCCAATCTTGAGACGGCACTGGTGAATTAAGACGGCTTCAAATGGCGCTGAAGGAAACGATGGGATGGTTGTTACTCCGTGGGAAGTAAAAGGCAAAGTAGACTACGAACGCCTCATACGCGAGTTCGGCACCCAACCAATCACAAACGAGCTGCTGAGCAAAATAGAAAAACACACGGGCAAGTTGCACCTGCAGCTTGAAAGACAGATTTTCTTCAGCCACCGCGACCTCGACACCGTGCTTGACCTATACGATAAAGGCATAAAATTCGTCCTCTACACGGGCAGAGGACCCTCAGGACCCGTACATATCGGGCATCTTGTGCCGTGGATTTTCACGCTTCATATTCAGCAGAAATTTGGCACGCGGCTTTATTTCCAGATGACTGACGACGAAAAATTCCTAATAGACGACGACGCCAGCCTCAAAGAAACAGCCAAATACTCCTACGAAAACGCGCTGGACCTTATCGCGCTGGGGTTCAAGCCTGAAGACACCTTCATCATCTACGACACCAAAGATATTGATTTGCTCTACGACATCGCCCTTGACGTAGCCAAACACATCACATACAGCACGGCACGGAGCAGCTTCGGCTTCCAAGACAGCACCAACATCGGCTGGGTCATGTGGCCAGCCATCCAAGCCGCACCATGCTTCATCCACAAAAAACTCACAGGCGAAAACGTCCCCGCACTCATCCCCGCAGCCATCGACCAAGACCCGTACTGGCGAGTAACCAGAGACATAGCGCAGAAACTCGGCTACTACAAACCCGCCCAAATCCACTGCCGCTTCCTACCGGGGCTTGGCGCTGGGGGAAAAATGAGTTCGTCGATGCCTGAAACCAGCATATTCACCATGGATCCGCCTGACGTGGTTAAGAAGAAGATTTGGAACGCTTTCACAGGCGGCAAGGGCACGGCGGCTGAGCAGCGGAAAACGGGCGCTGACCCCGCGGTATGCAGCATCTTCCAATATTACTTTTACCTGTTCGAAGAAGACAGCGGCAAGCTGGCGGAGCGGGAACGCAGATGCAGAGGCGGCGAAATGCTATGCGGCGAATGCAAAAAGGACATCGCGGAAAAACTCAACAAGTTCCTCGAAGCACACAGGGAACGACGGGAAAAAGCCAAAGACGTCATCGAACAATACCACATAAAACGATGAGAAAATTTCTTCTTAGCGAATTCTCTTATGGGTACCGTCGATAGTAGGTCGTTCCCCGCCTTCTCGTCAGCGCACCCCCAATCAGCCCCGCAACCATTGAGATGACAGCTCCCAATGCTGCAAGAACGCCGCCTATGACTCCTATGGCTGTCCCCACTAAGCTGCCGAAGGAGCCATGAATGATGAGGCTGAAAAATCCTCCCAGCAAGGCAGCGCCAACAAGGGCAAGCACAACAATTACCGCTGCACCAAGTAAACCCGCCAGCAAGCCAGCTACTGCGCCTCGGATGACCCCGCCTGACATGGTTCCTGCAGCAAACCCGCCGATGAACATACCTATTAAGACGCCGATAAACGGCAGGAGAAAGCCAAGAGGTATCCCTATTACCAACGATAAAATGAAGCCTGCGAAAGCGCCAAGCAGAACCTGACCAACCCCGCTCAAATGTTCACCAGTCTTATTCGTTAACTTGATTTGGAATAAAGCTTTTTCCTAGCCAAACCGTTTTAGGCGCTGTTCCCAAAAAGAAAAGGGAAATAAGCCAACGTGGCACCAATGTTTTGTTTTGGAAAGGTGATTTATGTGTCTGCAAAAACTCCCGTAAACATAGCCTCAGCCTACAGGCTTCTTCATCCCATGCATACCGTGCTGGTTTCATGCGTCGGGAAAGCTGGCAAACCCAACATTACAACCATTGCGTGGGCTATGCCGACTTCAATTAACCCGCCTCTTGTAGCCATCAGCCTCGCGCCGACGCGGCATTCGCATATGCTGATTGTGGAGTCAGGCGAATTCGTCGTGAACATTCCGACGTTGGAGATTCTTCAAGCCGTCTACGCCTGCGGCTCCTTGACAGGAAGAAGCTTTGACAAATTCAAAAAAACAAACCTCACGCCGATGCCCGCGAAAAAAGTGAAGGCGCCAGCCATCCGCGAATGCGTCGGACACCTTGAATGCACCGTAGAAGACAAATTCACAACGGGCGACCACACAGTTTTCATCGGCAAAATAGTGGAAGCCTACGCTGACATGGGCGTCTTTGCTGAAGGCTATGACCTCAAAAAAGCCCGAATGCTCTACCATCTGGGCGGCAACAACTTCGCGCTGCTTGACCCCAAAACCTACAAGCCTTAAGACGAGCGGTTACGCATTTAAGCATCCACCGCATTATCCCAACACAGCGAAAAAGTGAGTGGCAATGGCATACGACAGGGAAGAACTTGAAAAGTTTCGTCAGTCAGGGCGAATTCTGCGTGAAACAAGAGAGGAAATGAGGAGCCAAGTCAAGGAGAACATGCTGATTATCGATGTTTGCGAACAAGTTGAGGGTTTAATCCGTGCTAAAGGAGGAAAACCCGCTTTTCCCTGCAACGTAAGCATAAACGAAGTTGCCGCGCATTACACGGCGCCGCCTGGCGACACATCGCGGATTCCTGAAGGCTCCACCGTTAAGGTTGACCTCGGCGTCCAATTGGACGGATACGTCACCGACACCGCGTTTACGGTAGCGTTTAATCCTGAGGGCAGGGCAATGGCTAACACTGCGGAACAAGCCTTGAAAGTAGCCGTTGAAAACATCCATGGAGAAATGTCGCTGAATAAAATCGGCAGCCTAATAGAGAGCACGATTAGAAATCGGGGGTACAAACCTATTTCGAACCTCTGTGGGCACTCGGTGGGAAGATACTTGATTCATGCTGGTCTCTCGATTCCTAACGTGGCTGAAACAATGTCGCTTTCCAAAGTTAAAACAGGGGAAGTCTACGCCATCGAACCCTTCGTTACTCTGCCAGATGCAGTTGGCCGCGTCGATGACAGCCCCCAGTCAACCATTTACCGCTTGCTTAAAGCAAAATCCGTTAAGACTGAATCAGCTAAAAAAATGCTCAAGCACATTGAGGCTAATTTTAGGACCTTGCCGTTTGCTGAACGATGGTTAATCGGCGTCGTTCCAAAAGAGCAGCATGCCGCCGCGTTTAAGGAGCTGCTTTCTTCTAAGGCAATCATGAGTTACCCCGTTTTTGTTGAAGTAAGCGGGAAGCCTGTTGCCCAAGCCGAACACACGCTGCTGATGACCCAAGCAGGGCTGCGAAGTTTTAACTTAGGCGTCTAAGATGGCCGCTGCTCAAAGCTCAATCCTTTACGAACCCAAAGACCTTGATGATTTAGCGGGGTTTCTGAAGGCTAACAAAGAGAAGTACCATGAAATCTGGGTGGTCATAACAAAGAAAGCGCAATGCGGACCCTCAGCCTTTGTCTTTCAACGAGGCGGTCGGGGAAGCGATTGCACAGGGGCTTGTTGACAGCCGAACAAAAACTTTGGACGATAAAAAATATGCGGTTCGTTTTACAAAAAGAAAAAGCAAAAAAGCTTAGGGTGATTAGACGGCGTATTTCTTTTCTTTGTCTTTGACTTCCTTGTAGATTGCGGTTATCATTTGTTTGCCTGAGCATTTTTGGCATGGCGTGTCAAGTTCTTTGTAGACGAAGTCTCCGCGTTGGAATTCCCGCATTGATTTGGCGTCGCATCCTACGCTGCTGCATCCGATGGTTGTCATTACTTTGGGTATGTCAATTTTCATTTCTGCTACTTGCCTCCTTGACTGGAAAAGCGTGAAAGAAGACATTGAAAGGGCAATTACACCGATTACGGCAAGCGCTCCTGCAGCTGCGTAGTCGCCTGATTGGGTTGAGCCTGTGACGGTTGTTCCAGTGTAGTATAGGCTGGCTGCCAGTATGAGTGCTACTGCGGCGAGTGCGATTACGATTACGACTATCATGGTTATGTAGTTTGAGATTTTTTTGGTTGATGCTGATGTTTGGTCATTTTTCGCCATTGTTTTATCCTCCTTATTGTCCTACTCCGATGGAGTTGCCTACACCGACGATAATGATTTTGTCGCCTTCCTTGGTTCTCTCGAGCACTACGCTTCGTATTCTTTCAATGGCTTTGTCAACGGCATCGTTGATTTCTTTGCGCATGGGTGAAACTGCGTCGCCTATGTCTTCCTTGATTATTATGGCGTAGTTGGGAATCTTGTATTTTGTAAGTTTCTCTTCAATCTTGTATTGGTCAACGCCTGGTCCGCCGATTGCTGCGCCGATTCCTTCTGCAACTTCGCCGACGTCTTCGCCTTCCAGCTTTAAGCCTGCATCAATCATTATTAGCGTGGCGATTTTGCCTTCGTTTTCTTCGATGGCTGCTTCAACTGCGTCGCCTGGCTTGCCGACGTTGCCGCCTGGGCCTGTAGCTTTTATGATTATGGCTGTGCGTCCTGCAAATGGAACTGTTGCCATTACGCAGTCTTTTGGCAGTGGACGTGTTTCGTAGCCGTGCATGAGTTTAGCCGCTATTAGTGGGCCTGCTCCGTCGCCGATTGGTTGTCCATAGGCGAAGGCTTTGAGTGCGCTTGCGTATGCTTCGGCTTCTTTCATTACCATGGGCAGTATCATTTGGAGCTGCATTATTACGTAGAGGCTTAGGGTTTTTTTGCCTTGGATGTAGTAGTGTCTAACTACTTTGTAGATGAAGTTCAACGCCATCGCGGCTTCCAAAGTGTTTTCTAAATTGTTCACTTGGACTTCGTCGCTGGCTGGCGCCATGAGTTTAACTTCATCTTTCATCCGTTCGTCTCTGACATCAAGGATGTGGTCAAGTTTGTAAACAATCCCGGATGGATCCATGCCTTGGGGTCCAATCGTGAAGTACTCGAGGAAGCGGTCGACACGAGCGGAAGGGTCAGCTGTTGGTTTGCCAATTTCTTTTATGGCTTCGATAGTGACTTTTCGGCCTTCCTCTTTGATGTACTTGAGTTTATGAAGCGAGTTCTCTACTTCGCGAATCATAACGTACATCTGGATTCTTTGACCGTAGAAAATCAAAACTATGAAGAACACATATGAAAGTAGACTCAGATAGGTTAGCCATTCGTTTGACGAGCCGCCGAGTTGACTTGCATGTACTGGCAGAGCAACCGCCAATACCCGTGTGAATGCGTTAGCTATTGGAATAAGACTCAATTATTACACCACTTCTCAAAAACAATTAAACCATAGTTATAAAGCTATGCCAAATCTACCCGCATAATGTTAGGGAGAAAAGTGGCTGCCAGCTTTCCCAGGTTCACGTGGCCGAAGACCACACTACAGCTGGAAACGGAACACGGTTTAACTTCTGAGTTCGAAATGGGATCAGGTGGAACCCGTGCCCTTTGACCGGCAAACCAACCATTACACCTGAACTTTCCTTCATATACCTTTCGCTTTTAATTCTAAAAGAATGGATATAACAGGGGTTTTCTCCATGAATCCCCTCTTCTGCTAGCGTTTACCGAAGCAATGCGCCTAAATTGCGAGGCAACTCGTTGATGTAGTCCAGCAGGCTCAGGGACTTCATCTTTGCAACGGTGTCAGCAGGCAATTGTGCAGGTAACGTTCCAGCCAACATTAGTTTTGTTTCTTGCTCGGTAAATTCTACTGTCTCGCCGACCACGTTGAGGTAGGGCTTGTTTTCTGGGCAGGCAGCTTGGCATCGAATGCAGCCTACGATGCAGTTGTGCCATTCAGGTTTGATCCACGCTGGAAAAGGGATTTGGCCTTTCATCTCGTTGCGGAATGTGAGGCATCTTTCAGCATGAAGAAGAAAACGGTCAGCTGATATGGCGCCCGTCGGGCAGGCGGTTTGGCAAAGGTCGCAGTTTCTGCAGCGAGGCATTATTTTGGGTTCTTGCCAGTTGTCGCTTTCACAGGGCATGTCGGAGTAGACGGCGGTTAAACGCATGAAGCTGCCCATGCCTTGAGCGTAGGCTATGTTGTTTTTCCCGTACATTACCAGCCCGGTTCGGTTGGCAAGGAGCTTGAGTGGAAGATTAGGTGTAGCAACCCTGTAGCCTTCCCTGCCGACGGCTTGAGCGACTAAACGTTCAACATGGAGGCGTTTCTCGTCGTAGGCAGTGTAGGTGGGAGGCAGGATAAAAACTCGTTTTTTGCCTTGCCAATTGAAAATTGCCTTGGTTATGGGTCTGGGCATAGCGACGACGATTATTGATTTTGCGTCTTTTAGTTCGTCTGGAGGGGCAAACTTGAACCTGTAAAGGTATGTCCGTGCAAATTCCAAGTCAAATTGACCTTGGTCCCGACGTGTTTCGATTTCCCTCTGCAGCTCGGGCAAATGGATTGTCGAAGCGATTCTGAACGTGAGGTTTTCCTCGGCAAGCCCGCGGAAGGCTTCGTCGGCATTCATGCGTCAGTGTATGGCTTCTTAGGCTTATTTTATTTATGTTCAGCCGCCGCTGGGGCGTAAATTCTTAAAGCAACTTGCCGCCATTAAGGATGCTGAGGAAAAAAGGGTGTCTTCCAAAAACGTAAGAAACCAAAAGTTGGGCGCAGTTGCTGGAATTGTAACGCCTATACTTGGCTTCACATGCATACTGTTAGCCATTGCGTCTTACCCCTCCTTCAGCTGGACAAACAACGCCCTAAGCGACTTAGGCGTAGGAAAAGGCTACACTGGACCGTTTTTCAACTTCGGGCTCTATGCAAGCGGCTTTTTAGGACTGGTTTTTTCCGTATTTGGCTTGTTTAGTTATCTTGGGAAAAGCGTTGTTGGGAAAGTCGGAGCCGTAGCATTTGCGGCGGCTACGGTGGCGCTTATCGGAATCGGCGTCTTCAACGAAAGCTTTTCTGGAACGCACTTCGCCTTCTCCGTGTCATTTTTTGTTTTGGCGCCGATTGCATTGTTCATTATTGCTGTGGCGTTTGCGCTTGCAGAAGAGCTGTCTATAGCTGTTTTTACAGTTTCAATCGGCATAATGGCCGCTTTGCCATGGATATTGTTGTTCGCCATCAACTACGTTCCCGGCGTAGCCATCCCCGAAACCATCTCTGCACTTGCCGTTTCAGTTTGGGTCATCACACTTAGCTACAGAATGGTAAAACAAGCCAAACAGTGATTACTTCCGATTTTTGGCAGCGGCGTCCCAGTACATTTGAGCGCAGCAAAAAGAAGAAAACAAAGTCTTCCAGCCTTGGCTTTCAGCGTACCTGACGGCTTCTTCGCTTGGGAATGCAACCGCGTCTACCCCGGCTTTCAACGCTAAAACGTCGGTTTCGGCTCGTGCCTTGCCTTTGGGTCTCATGCAGCCCAGAATCAGCGGAGTCTTCGGAAACATTAAGCGGGCTGAAGCGGCGACTTTGGCTATGTCTTCGGGTTTAGGCGGCGCCGTTTTCTCCATGGCTGTGCCCCGTATAGGCATGAACGCAATTATTACCAAAGCCGAGGGTTCAACGGCAGAAATCATTTTGAGCGCTTCTAACTCCCCGTCTAATTTGCCTTCGTTTAAGCCGACGATGACGTGAGGCATAAAATTTAATCCCGACTTCGCCAGAGCCTTCAGCGAGTCAGCGTAATCCTGCGGGGTCACGTTTAGGCTGAGGGTTTTCTTTATGGTTTGGGCGGAGCCGATAACGTCAATTAACGCTGCGTCAACCCCGGCTTTTTTGAGCGCCACGGCTGTTTCAAGATTTATTATTCCTGTGTGAACAAAAACGGTTAAGCCAAGCTCCCGCTTAACCTTAGCAATGGCGTCAACGAAGCCGCCAATAGGCACCGAGCCGTCGGGCAAGCATCCGCCGCTGACAAGACAGCCTACAGCCCCCTCCCGCTTAAGTTTCAAGCATAAATCGTAGAGTTCCCCGGGCTGAAGCGTGGGATTCATGGTTTCGAGAACTTTGCCGCCGCAATGTTTGCAGTTCAGGGCACAAGCTGTTCCCGTCACGGAAATCGTTGGGAAAGCCGTCGGGGAAGAGCGATAATATTTTGTTTTGTAGTAAGTGAAGCTTGGCGCGTAAAAACGGATTGTTTTGGGTTTCGGTGTGAAAACGCCTGATTCAAGCAGGTTTAGCAGTTCCTTTTGGTTTAGCCGCCAGATTTCTTCAGTTGAAAGGCGAGGCATACTTTCCAGTCTAAGAACCTTCAGCCTCGCTTAATAGGGTAGCGTCCCGTTTTCGCCTTTAGTCAATGTTCCAGCGTTTCGCAATTTTCACGGTCAAGAAGACAATGAATGCAACTATTATGAAGGTAATGAATGCAACCAAGAAGTCGCCGATGCCGAATGACTGCTTCGTGACTGTTACTGCGTATGTTGACAAGTTCAGCTAGTCCGGGGATGGCTAAACCTATCAATGGCATAATGAAGTCTTTGACGACTGAAAGAACCAAAGCTCCCATATACAATGCAACGACGAAAGCAGCAGCCAACCCTAGGACCTTGTATTTCGACAGGAAATCTTTGAACTCATTCCATAGTCCCTTCGGAGGTGTAGACGGCGGGGCTTTTTCAACTGCTTCCCTGATTTTCTTTAACTCTGCAAGAATTTCATCATCTGTTGTCAAAACGAAAACTCCTACATGTGTTATCGTTTCGTTTTTATTTTAAGCCTTTCGGTTACTCGCCAACCCCAAATTTGAGGGCTTCGGCGACTGCCAATTTACCGCAATATAAATATAAGCGCCAAAGGTTCAGGAACTTGGACGTGTTTGAGAGCTTTTCAGGTTAAATCATGAACCGAAATGACCTTGCTAAATTATTTGTAGATTCATTCAAAGGTTGGCTCGAGGACAACGCGCCTATACGGGCGGCTGCGTTAACCTTCTTCATTATTTTGCCTTTGCCTTCTCTCTTACTGGTCATAATAACGGTTTTCGCACAGTTTTACGGACAAACCCAAGCAACTCAACAGCTGATTTCGCAAATAAACTCGCTTGCAGGACCCGCTGTCGCCGCATTGTTTAAGCAGCTGCTGGCAAGCGCAATGTCGCCTTTCACGTCTGTTTGGGCTGCGATTACAGTCGTAGGGTTCTCTTTAGTGGGTGCAGTCGGCGCTTTCGCAGTTTTAAGAGACACAATGAATGTCATCTGGAAAGTCAAGCTGCCTAAAACGAAGCAGCTTTCACTCAGAATCAGGGAAACCATCGGACCGTTTCTGCTGGTTTCTTCACTTGGACTAATCGTTATTGTTGGAACGGTGACTTCAGCGGCTTTGTTTAGCGCCATAAAAATTTACTCCATAAACAAAACCTTAACCTTGGTTTCCCTTACCGCAGCCCAAATCTTGTTGTCGTTTAGTTTATCAACGCTGCTTTTTGCCATAATCTACAAGGTTCTTCCAGACAGAAAAATCCATTGGGAAGACGTCGCTTTGCCAGCGGTATTGGCAGGAATCGCCTTCACCGTGGTCAATTACGTCCTCGGCTGGTACGTTCAAACTTTCAAGGTTACAACAATCGCGGGCGCCGCGGGGTCGCTTATGATTATTCTTCTTTGGATCTACATACTTAACCAGATTGGGCTCTTCGGCGCCGAAATCTCCAAAGTCTACGCCACAACCGTTGGCCCGCACCCAGAAATCCACTTACCCGCGGAAGCGGAAAAAATCCTTAAGCCTTTTGAGAGAGTCGGCGAAGAAATTGAAGAGGCGGCAAAGGGTCCGATTGAAGAAGGCGCAGGAGAAAAAGCGGAAACTGCCCCTGTTGCGGAGCCGCGTAATCAGCCCTCTGTTGCGGCATCCGTGGAAGAAGAATCGCCTCCGACTGGTCCTGAAGATTCTGAGGCTGGCAGCGTTAAGGTAAGCGTCGTAATTAAGACTGGTCGCAAAAAAAGAAAAAACGAGGAACAAAGCTAACTGCTGAATTTAGCGGTCAATTTGTAAATGATTTAAATACTTATTGCAAGAACTTTTTTTGGGGAGGCTTTAGATGAGTATTGAACTTCCTGAAGCGAGGATTCTTGCCGATCAGATGAACAAAGAGTTGAAGGGCAAACGCATCAAAGACTATCTTCTTCAAGACTGCGAAAAACTGCAGAAAATTGGGTTCATAAACAAGGATAACAAATCCTTTGACCAACTTGTGAACAGAGAAGTAGAATCTGTCATTTCTAGAGGCAACGCCATACGCGTGAAGCTTGATGAAGGGATTAACATGATTCTGAGCCCTGAGTACGGCGGCGAGATTTTTTATCATTCAAATGAAGCGACGGTTTCGGGGAAGTTTCACTTAAAGATAGATTTCTCGGACAAAACCGCGTTGACGGTGAGATTCATCAACATGGGCGGCATGCGAGTGTTGAAAGATGCCGAGTTGATGGATTCGTACGTGTTCAAGCGAGATTTCAATTCTGAGGTTCACTCACCTGATTGATGCGGATTTCACTTTCGAGCGGTTTTCGAAACTGCTCTCAGGCAACAATCGGGCGCTCAAATCTGTGCTCGTGGGCAAAGACGCTGTCTTAGTGGGGCTTAGCAACAGCGCTTTCCAAGACATACTGTACAGAGCGAAGTTGCACCCGAAAAGAAAGGCGTCAGAGCTAAATTTGAATGAACAGAAAGCTCTTTACGACTCAGTCGTGCTTGTGGTTCGAGAAAGGCTTCGGTTGAACGGGAAAAACCAGTTTTTGGATCTGTACCAACATCAAGGTCGATACGTCCCGGCTATGGGTCCGAACATGAGACAAAAGAACTGCACCACATGTGATTCTCCCATATTGGAGCTGAGCCATGGCGGAGGCAAAGTATTCATCTGCCCAAAATGCCAAGTCTAAAAATTAGTGTTTGTGGTGGGCCTAGCCGGATTTGAACCGGCGACCTTTCGATTATCAGTCGAACGCTCCAGCCAAACTGAGCTATAGGCCCGCGCCTGCGGTGAAACAAGTTTAATATTATGTTGCTTTATAAGAATTGCCGTAAAGGCTTTAATGCAACACCATTATTTGCGGTATCTAGCAAGATAGGGCTCACGCATAGCACCATATTTGTTGCCGATAGTGATGCAACCTTAAAGCTTCCTGCAATACAAATGCAAAACGCGTCTTTTTTGATTTTTATTTGAACCATAACTGAAGGCTGTTTGCGTTTAGAGCATCTATGAACCAATGTAAAACTTGAAAGCGGAAAACGATTTGTTTTTGCCATCGTTCATCTTCAGGCAGAATCTAATTGAGTTTTCGTTCAGGCGCACGCTCGACAACGGCTCTTTTAATTCAAATTTTCAACATAGATATATCCTCATATACTGCCGAGCCGATAGGGTATTTGCTGTTGTTGGTTCAAAAGAACGAGTGATTTGGATGGAAGAGTTGATGGACAGGATAATTATAGATCCTGAGATAATGGTTGGAAAGCCAGTCATCAAAGGGACACGTATCACAGTGAACCTTATTATTCAACTTCTTAGCGAACGGGGTTACGGAAACCCAGATATTAGAAGACTATCCCGACCTAAAGAAAGAGGACATAAAAGCCGCGCTGTCGTACGCGTCTAAATGCCTTGATCGCGAAGAAATCATTCCTGTATAAATGCAGAGGAACGTTCTTTGGCGCCGATTTTGATCGATCAAAACATGCCAAAACGCGTCAGGGATTGGCTAAAACAGAAAGGTTTCGTAACAGCTATTTTAGCTGATGTTAACCTCAGAGGTGCGGCAGATAAGAAGATAGCCGAATTCGCTGTGCAAAACGGCATGACAGTTCTAACCCAAGACGCGGATTTTGCCAAGCTATATCATGCTCTTTACCGGTGCAAACTTGCGGTCATTCTTGTCAGAACCAAAGAGGGAACCGCCCAAAGCATCATCCAAGCGCTTAGCGCCGCCATACCTAGAATTGACCTCAAAAACACTCAAAATACACTCGTAATAATCACAAAAAGAAGAATTCGAGTAATCTCTTAATAGAACTTACCCTCTTGAGGCTGATTGCTATCAACGTGCTCCTGAGAGAATAGCTTAACCTGAAGCGGAAGTAGATTTACCCGAATTTTTTGAGCACTTTCCGTCCTAAATCGGTTATTTCAACGGCGTAGAACTCGTAGGGCCCCATTCTTTTTGGAGTTTCAAGTATGTCGATGAGCTTGGCTTTTGAGAGGTGCCTCACTGCGTCGTTTAGGGCTTCAGGCATCAAACCTGTCTTTTTATGTACGAGGTCTACTTTCACCAACAGACCTGCCTCAAATTGAGATAGTGCGACAAGAACCTGTTTGGATGACTGGTCAAGTATGTCGAAATCGTCTTGTTCAAAATCTTCAACCACACAAAACACCTACCTCTAACCATATAGTCTTTACATAAAAACCGATTGAAAATTCAGCGGTCGAGTTTGTTCGCTCGCGCAACATCTAAACCTATTTCAAGGAGCTCCTAAAAACAAAAACTAACTGAATATCGTTTGAACGTTTAGAACCATTTGGCGTTTTCAACGGGTTTATTGGTGTAGCATGAACGAATCTAGTTTAACTATTGCTTCGAAGTGCTGTCACCAAAAGTAATAGTAAAGTTAAATGAGTTTTTAGTGCTAGTTGCCGCTTGAATGTTATGTATTCTTTGTTCTATAGTCGGATGGGTTTGAGGCATCAATTTAGAAATCAAACTTGTTTTTTGTGGACGAAGCCTCGCCAGGGCAGATATCATGGCGGCTCCATTAACGAATTCGGCGGCACTAAGGTCAGATTCAGTTTCTTGTTTTCTAAACCATTTTGCGTTAACATAATACGAACCAAACAAAAAGAAAAAGAAAGACAGAACCACCGCCGTTGCGAGGAATAGAAATGAGGCAGATTTAATAAAAAACAGGAAACCTGTCACAACAGCAAGCACTAAAGCGGGAAGAACCGTTCGAGGTAACCTCTTTGCAATATGCCTTTTTGCTATGTGATTAAATTCGTGGGCGCCAACAGCAAGAACCTCATCAGGCGAAAGCATTTGGTAATAATTAGAGTTAAAGACAAGTGCATCAGAGTAGGCTAAGCAAGGAATGGGAAGAATACTCGATTTGTAATAGCGGTGGAACTTATCTTTTTTGAGAATTGAAGTTGCTTTCATACTCTCTGCCTAGTATGTCAAGTGCTTGCATTTCAAATGGTTGTGCTCTAAGCAGCCGCACCATAATTGAGCTTATTAATCCCATTTTCTATCATTCAAACGATTGATAGTTACTATTACAGGGGCTTGTCTTTTAAGAGCGTGTGTGTTGCAAAAAGCAACGAATTCGTAAAAAATGACAACGACGAAGTCTCATGGTACCGCAAGCCTAAGATGGAATAAAGAGATGCAAAGCCTAAATAAAACAGTAGCATCACCTTAAACACCGTGTGCTAGAGTTTTTTGGTGGAAAAGGGCTCGTAGCCTAGCACGGATTAAGGTGTCGGCCTTCGGAGCCGGAGATCGTGGGTTCAAATCCCACCGGGCCCGCCATAACAACTATTTCTTCAAGAACCGTAGTTTTTCCCCACAATTAGTGAATGGGTAAAATGGCATGTATGACCTAAAAAAAAGAAAAAAGGGCTCAACAGAACAAATTGCTTAAAATTATGTTACTGTTTGGTTGGTTTATAGCCCGTCTACTAGGTGGGCTGTTCCGTCTGGGCAGTAGACGCAATTGCCTTTTTCAACTATGCAAAAGCGCCTAATGCATGCTTTCATTTGCGAACATCCGTCGCAGTCTCTTGACAACAATTTCTTTTCCTCCTATCATTATTGAGATTTTTGATTTTTTGGGACCGCCCTTGCGCATTTTACGCATGGGCTCTATGTCTCTGATAGAGCTAAGCAGAATAGCAAAAGCGTCTCTTAAACTTTGTTGTCACATCTAAAGCAAACTTTTAAGATGCAAATTTTCGCAATCAAAACGGAAAAACGCTTTTTTTGTTGACGGGGTGCAAAACTGGGGCTTGTGGTTTTTCTTTTTGTTGATTTGGCTTTACTTTTGTTGTTTAAGTGTTGTACTGGGCATCCATTATTGTATTAAGTCGTAAGGTTTAATATGTGCTGAATGGTGAAGACAACAGTCAAACGGCTGTGAAAAAATGACCAATGAAAAAAGATCAAAAAAACTCCTCATCACCGCAACAACATTGACCGTTGTAACCTTAGCCATAATCGTATCAGTCTACGCTGTTGCAATACTTGGGACATTCCAAGGCGGTACAGTAAGTGTAGGCGGCGTCTCTTCAGGCACAATCAGCTACAGCTCCGACAACACTGTTGGCGGAACATGGGCGCCGTCCCTTCAAGTAAGCAGTTCAACAGATCCGTGGTACGCAAAAATTCAAGTCAGCGGCTACACAGGACCCGTAACTATAACTTGGCAGCTTCAGGTTCAATCGGCGCCTTCAACTTGGACAAATGTGCCTGGCGCCGCCGTGACAACAACGACATCGCTGACTGGAACCTCTCAAACAATCTATGCCTCAACCGACGGCTCAATAGGGTCAAACCAGAATTGGGGAAGCGACTGCTCAACGAACGGAACCTACAGCATCACCGTAACTGTTGACTCAGCATAATATAGATGCTGGCTCAACAAATTTTTTTAACCCACCCAACAAATAACTGTAGGGAAAAACTTGGTTCCACTCCAAACCGAAGCATTAACTGCCGCAACCATCACATTAATCGCTGCAATCCTAACCATCTACGTCGCAGTCCTCAAACGGAACGGCTGGATAGGCAAACCCCCAGCTTCTAATCAGCCGAGCTCCCAGCTCCGAAAAATGTTCCAAACCAAGGGGAACTCGGCGAAAAATCAAACTCCTATGACTATTGAAACCGCCCTTTCCGCAGGCGACGAAGCCGCGAAAGAAGCTGAGGAGAAGGCGGATGCGCAGGAAACGGAAAAGAGGCTGCTGGTGAGGCAGAAATTGGTTGAGGCGCAAAGGTTGGTTGAAGCACAGAAATCTGTCAAAACCAAAAATCAGCGTCCCAGATGCATCCATTATTTTGGTTACCTCAACACTCTTCCAAGAGGCACAGAGGTTCCAGGCGAATGCCTACTATGCGCCAAACTGGTTGAATGCTACAAAGAAAAGAAGATAAGGCTCTAAGCCTCCAAAACCAGAACCTGCATTTTGCTTTAGACCCGTTTGTGTTTTTTCGTAGGGGCACCCGATAGGAGGGCAAACCATATACGGATTCCATATACACTTCCCATATACACGGAGAGAGAAAACGCTTGCCAAGACCCGTTAGAACCTTCAGGTTTGACCTTCAAGTCTACTCAGATTTCAAAGCTTTAGCTTCAAAAAACGGTTACACCGTGACAGCTGCACTTGAAAAATTCATGTCCAGCGCAATCCAGTTTGGGTTAGTTTTCCCCTCGGCGAAAGCGGAAGCCCAAGAAGCAGAGGCGCGGATAATGCTGGCATGGCTCAAAGAAGGCAAATACTGGGTAAACCTCGGAGACAAAGCCGAAACAAGCACAAGAGGACGGCTATTGCTGCTCTTGCCAAAAGTTGAAGATGCCGACTTAAGAAAAGACATCGAAGAAACCCTGAAAAAGATAGCTTAGCTTCTTGTTTTGCACTTTGACGGCAGCGGCATGCTTCATTTCAAGTTGATGTGCAGGACAGAAAAACTAAATATCCAACATGCAACAGACATTGTTAACCGTGGGAAAAGCATGTCGTGATTTGCATGGAAGAAATTGCAGACAGAATAGTTATTGATCCCGACGTTATGGTGGGAAAGCCCGTAATTAAGGGAACCCGTATCCCAGTTTACCTCCTTGTTGAGTTTGTAGCAAACGGCATGACAGAAAAAGAAATTCTAAAAGAGTACCCCCCGCTGAAAAAGGAAGACATCAAAGCCGCCCTTCTTTACGCCTCAAAGCATGGCGACCCAGTCCCAATCGAAACGTAATACAACTTCTGCCAAAATTGAAAACGCCAAACTAAGGACGGGCCTCGAAGAAACGCTAAAGAAGATGCCCTAACCCTTATTTTACTTGGTTCTCTGGCAACTTGCCAACATCCTCGAACCTAAATTAGTTTGTTACGTGTAGTTCCTTCTGAGGCAAGATGAGACAACGGGATCAACGAGAACATATAGTCCGCGGTCTGCCAATCTGATGACGTCAAACTTCACAAGTTGCTCGAGATAGAATTGAATGTAGTTCTGAGTCTTGTGAACTCTCCTCGCAAGTTCAGACGCCTCAATGGGATTGTCTACCTTCGCCATTTCCTTAACGATTTTCTTTAACAAGGGCCCTCCTTTGGCCGAGTTGAGATCTTCTGCTAAAACATAGTTAGTGTATATGTACAAAGTTCCCGCTGAGGGGGAAATCAATTCGTCGAAGATTTTAAGAAGCGGAGCTTTGCCATCCCAGTGCTGAGCCATTACTGTGAGGTAGAAAGGGTTGCCGCCCACGATTTTCACGGCTTCAAGAGACTGCTCGCCAAGTTCTTGTCCACCCAGTTTGTTGTCTGGGTTTCTTTTTTGGAAGACAGTGCTAAAGAGTTCTTGGGCATAAACGGTTTCAAGATCCTTCACATCTTCAACAATAAAGTGTTGATAGAGAGGAGAATCTTCACAGTCAAGCATATTTCTCAGCATATGAACTTTCGACCCGCTTACCACATGAGCTACATTTCCTCTCGTTTGAAGGACGCCCCTGTAAAGGCTGACGATATCCGTGATACCCGCAAAATTGTTTAGTTTTACCAGATCCTGAAATTCATCAAGCATCAAGATTACACGTTTTCCAGATTTCTCCGCAACTACATCAGCTGTCTTAAACACCGATCGGAACTGACTTGCATAGTTATGCTTTTTTTGGTCCTTTTCCTCACCAAAATGAATTTTAGGAGTTATAGTTCCATCCGGGGAAATTTCGACGCCCACTTCATCAACGTAGCTAACCACTTCTGAGATTTTATCTATAAGAAGATTTTTTGCTTCGGATAGTTTGATTTTTGTTCGTTGAAATCTGCCTATGTGGTTCTTGTACTCGTCCAGAATCTCCTTTTCAAGGTCCGTTAGAAAAGACTGCGGGTCAGCCATCCTTTCCTTTACGTCAAAGTAAATCACTATAAATCCATTTTTCTCAAGCACTTCCTTTACCTTGCCAAGGATCGATGTTTTCCCAACTCTTCTGTACCCGATGAGGGCGAAGCTAGACTGAATGTTGAGGTTAGAAAGATCCGTGACTAGTTTGTCTACTATGTCTTTTCTATCTATGAGAAATTCGGGTGGAACTGGTTTTCCTATAAACAACATCAAGACCTGTTTGGGTAATTAAAGCGATTGATTTATAAAGCTTGTGCTTTAATGACGCGCACAGGTCACCCAGCCAATGTTTTTAATGACCCCCACAGAGTCAAGAATTAATCATCGGCACTGATTAAAGCAAATGATTTATAAATCAATTGCTTTAATGTGGCTGGCAAATGGCTTTGATTTTAGGTTTTGGGGTTAAAATTTAATTTTCTTCTTCCGTTTCGTTGTCTTGTGGTTCTTGGTTTTCTTCTTGTTCTGCCTGTTCTTTCGGAGGGGCGGCTTCTGTTTTTTGGGTTTCGCTGGTTAGCAGCATGTTGATTAGGGCTTTCTGGTCTACTTCTGCCCGTGTTCGCCAGTCAAGGTACAGTTGTCCGTTGTCGTCTTGTCCGAGGTAGCCGTAGCGGATGTAGCGTTCAAGGTTTAAGCCGATTTTCCAGTTCGGCATTTTTTCAGCGAGCAGTTTTTCAACATCTTTGCGTGCCGCTTGCCCTTTCTTGCTGATTATGAACGAAATCGTTATGGCTAACCCTGCTAAATCGTCGATGCGCCAGCCAATCAGCTTGTCTTTGGTCGCCAAGTCGCCGCGCAGTGCCACGTAAAACCTTGCCTTGTCCAGCTCCTCCAGTGTTGGTTTCTCAGGGGTTTTTTCTTCTTCGAAAACGGTTTTAACCTGCAGGTCAAGCGGTTTGAGGTAGTCGTCAAGTAAATCGAGGACTTTGGGGTAGTCTGAGCCCAACGCCTTGTGCAGTTCGGCGCCTCGGACGCCTGGTTTCTGGTGCCGTTTGTAGAAGAGCATCTGTGTTGCTTTCTTGATTTTGCCACCGTAAACGCCTCTTTTACTCATCTAGTTTGCCTCCTTCCATTTCCGCCAATCTTCAATCGAAACCGCGATGGCAACCGATGCTGACTGCTGTGTTAAGGGTTCGATTCTGGGTTCTTGGTATGGGATTATGAAGACGAGTTCTTCAAGTCGGTCGATTTCCAATGTTGCGAACCCGTAAGTGATTAAAAAGCTGGTTAAGAATGCTTTTTGGACGGTTTGTTCGTAGGTGTCTGCGCCGATGAAGTCCCAGTAGTTGACTTTGCCGTCTTTGCCTTTGGCGGCGACGCAGTCCTTTAGTTCCTGCCAAAGAGTGCTGAGTTCAACGGAGAATTCTTTGTCGCTGAGGATACGCGCCTTTATCAGTTCGTCTCGGCTTGTATATGCGTTAGAGACTTCCGTGGCTTCAAAGTTTTTCCATCTTTCGCTTATAGGCGCCAACGCTTCCCAGTACAGAAGCCCCTGCGCCAGCGTGTTTAGGCTGATTGATTCAAACTCTAAAACCGGGTTCCAAGCTTGAAGGAAAATGTCGACCATTTCCTGTTTGCCAATCTGCAGGATTTTTTCTTCCATAAGAAACGGGTCGGTGTAAAGGGCTGTGCTGCGTTGTTTTACCCATTCGCTTTGGATTTTGATGACTGTGGCTAAGTGATGCAGGGTTTCAGCGTCAAGCCGAAGCTCCTCGGGGTTTTGCCAATGCGGAAAATACTGTTTAACAACCGCTATGATTTCGTCGATGTTTAGTGTGAAGGGTTCGGTTTGGCGGGTTTCGATGGCGACGCACATTTCGATGATGCGTTCAAGCCGTTCTGTGCCAAGCGCTTTTGTGGCTTCTTTGGCTTTCTGCATCAGGCAACTACCTCACGGATAACCGATTTTCCCTCGATGTTCTGCACGGTGATTACGTTGGAGTCTTGTTGTGCGAAGGTGATTTGGCTGGGTGTGATGACGACGTATTGGGCGTTTGCGTCTTTGATGACGGCTAAGAGGATTTTCGCGATCATTTCACGGTTTTTCGGGTCCATGTGGATGTCGTATTCGTCGACTGCACGGAAAGGCGAACGCACATGCTGCTGCAACGCCAAAAGAAAACTCATAGTTGCCGTCGTTCGCTCCCCGCCGCTCTGCGTGTAAGCGTCAAGAGCCACGGGTTTGCTGCCTTTGAACCCGACGATGATTTCTAAGCCAGCAGTCTCTATGTCCTGACCGTTCGAAAGCTGTACGGCGCCTGACGCCAAGGTCTGGGTCATGATTCGCTGGTACTCTACGTTTACCCTGTCAAGAAGGCTTTCCATGACTGTTCGCCATGACTGCATTCTGGTTTTGACTTCTTCAAGGGTTTTCTCGCGGTTCTCAGCCACAAGCTGCACCTTTTCTTTAAGTTCCAAGTACAGTTTTGAGTATGATTCGTACTGGCGTTCTATGTCTTCTGAAACGTCAGCGAGCGCCGCCAGATGCCCGTCAGTTAAGCGGATTTCATCTTGGATATCACTGGCGCTTTTCGCCGCGGTTATCCGTTCGCCTGACTCCTGCGCCTTCTGGATTGTTGAGTCCAAGTTTTCCTGAGCTTCTTTAAGTGATTTCTCAAGTTCCTTAAGGTTCACAATTGCGTTTGCCCGCTTGAACTCAAGCAGAGCCAACTTCACCCTTTGCTCAAGCATTTCATCCGACGCTTTCCCAGCAGACTCTTCCAAATAATTCATTTCTGCCTGATTCTGCTTAACCCGCTCGGTGGCGCTTGAGAGTTCCAGCTCGGAGTTTTTGAGCATTTCCTTGAGGTTCTCGTTTCTTAGCAGTTTCAGCTGGGTTTTGTTGGCTTGGATGGCTTGCTGCAATGTTTGGGTTTCTTCAATTAGCTGGCTAATCAGCGATTGCACGGATTGGTTCTGGGCGATGTCGTGTTCAAGGCTTAGTCGCTCGTCAAAAATGGCTTTCATGTTCCCTTTCAGGGTTAAAGTTTGATTCTGGTGCGAATTAAGCTGGTTGAGTATTTCTTGTTTTTCCGTTTCTATTTTGGCGATGGCTTCTTGGTTTTTGGTAAGGTTCACTTTGAGGTTTCTGGCTGCAGCTTCCCTTTTTTCAACTTCAGCCCACGTAAGAACCCGCTCCAAAAAGCGTTTCTTAATCTGAAGCTGCTTCTTTTCTTGGTATTTGTCGTATTGCTCGCGCCAGTAAGTAAGCGTCTGCTGCGCCTGCTCCAGCAGTTTAGTGACGGATTCTTCTTGGGTTAGGATTCTTGTAAGTTTGGTTTTTGCCTGCACGACGTTTTCGCGGAAGGGTTCCAGCCCGACTGCCGCCTCCACCATGCGCAGTTTTTCGATGTTGCTAAGAACGGTGAATTGTTCAACCATGTTCTGATGCATGATGATAAGCATGTTGTCTGGGTCAACGCCGAATTTGCCCAGTAACCGTTCGACGTCCTGTTTGCCTGCGGCGCGGTTTTCAAGTTCAAACCAGTATTTGCCGTCCCGACGCATCACACGGGTCAGGTAAAGCTGGTCTTTGGGGTATTTCTGCACTGGGCGCTTGTTGCCTTGTTTGCTGTTGTCTAAAATAAGTGTGACTCGGGCTTGGTCTTTTCCCCATCTGATTAAATCGCTTAGTTTGCGTGAGCGTTCAGTGTAGGTTTGACCTAGCCCCACGGATATGGCGAGCAGCAGCGAGGATTTTCCTGCGCCGTTGGGTCCGCCGATTACGTTTACGCCTTTTTTGAGGGGTACCCGTGCGTACTCGTAACTCATGAAATTTTCAAGTATAACTTCTTGGATTAACATTAACTACTCGATGCCTCTAAATTGAGCGTTCGTAATTATTGGAAAACCGTGTTATTAAAACAATTTGACACGCTTATGCCGATTATCCCGATGAACTTGCAGGATTGAATCATTTAAGCAGACACATTTTGTTATTGCAAACAGCTTTTTAACGTTGTTTTTTCGAGATTTTTTTGAATATGCTTTTAAGGTCAGCCCATGTATATTAGGGCAGGTCTTTGGGATGGCTAGCTCAGAAGACGAAATCTACTCAATCATGTTCTCGTCGCTTAAACATCCAGTCCGACGAAAAATCATCCGTATGCTCTCCTACAAACCCATGACTTTCATGGATTTAGCCCAACAGCTTGACATCTCCACTTCCAACCTGACTTATCACCTTGAAAGCCTCGGCGACCTCGTTAACAAGATGGACAGCGGACAGTACAAACTGTCAACTTTCGGTTTGGCAACTGTAAGCGCGATGAAGGGTGTGGAGGAAGTTCCCGAAGTTGAGCCGAAACGCAGGCTCCAGTTGTCCTTTAAATGGCGAGCCGTCTTCGGGGTGCTTTTGGTTGCTGTTTTGATTTTGGCTAGCTTTTCCGTTCTTCAGTATAATTCTATGAAGGATATTTCCAAAAAGCAGAGTGGTTTGGCTTCGGAAAACAGGCAGTTGCTGTCTTGGGGGATAGGCACCAACAAAGTTGCTAATTTTCTGCAGAACGTAACTCAAATCGACACGAACCAATACACGGTTTCTATGCTTGGCAACACGCTCCAGTACAACACGGAGTTTAATGTTGCCGAGGAGCTGCTTACGTATTCTCTTACGAACGGACCGTACACTTTCAACGTGGAGATGCGGTTCAGGGACAACCACTTCAGTCGTTACCAACTTGAGATGGGCGAAAGCTCGCCTGTTTTCACGCAGTCTCAGCCTCTTGATGTACTGCAAGCCGCCGAGGGTGTGCTTGAACGGTACCAAGCCTTCTCAGGTGACGCCTACCTTGGCCAGATGCGTACCCTAATAGAGGCTGTGAACACGACTGGGTCGACAGTCGTAAGACAAGGTAACATGACACTTCAAGTAACTGTTTCAGGCGGCAGCACCGAGTTCATGTGGATGTACTCGCAGAGCGGCATTGACTATCAGGCCAAAGGCGTAATGATGACGTTCCAAAACAACATTCTCACAACCATGACAGACGGGTACTTCATGTTCACCGTCGGAACCCCAAAACTCACCGTTTCACAGGAACAAGCAGTCACTATGGCTAAAAACTACGTCTCAACCCTGACCTGGAACTTCAACGGCACCAAATACACTGGATTTCCCTGTGCTTGACACCCCCGTTTCAGTGCAGATGGTTCCGCATCCGAGAGGCAACTCCGTGGTGCTGGTTCCATACTGGTACATTATCCTGGGTCTCGACAGGGTTTATCCAGGCGCCGTAAACGAAGTCACCGTAGGCATCTTCGCAGACAACGGGCAAATAGACGGCGTTCAAATGCTAAGCGCCTAAGACTCTACGCTAAAAGTTTTTCTAACCCTGTTTCTTCTTAAAACCACCAGAGGAACCGCTTTCTTTAGGAATCGTAGAATATGGATTCTGAATTAATAAGACATAATTTGTTTGGGGTGCGATTGTTCTTGATTTCGAATTGGGCGATGCAAAATGGAAAGAAAGCAATGGTCCGCTTCAGAGCCTTTGATTGAAACTTCCTCACTTACTAAGCAGTTCGGCACATTTCAAGCTTTGAACGAAGTGAATTTGCGGGTTATGCCTGGCGAAGTTTACGGTTTGCTTGGTCCCAACGGCGCAGGAAAAACAACAACCATCAAAACCATCCTCGGCTTGCAAGAGCCAACTTCAGGCTGGATAAAAGTTGTCGGCTTAGACCCTGCGAAAAACCCGATTGAAGTCAAATCAAAAATCGGATACGTCGCCGAAAACCCCATAGTTTACGATTCTCTTTCACCGCGGGATTTCTTGGAGTTTGTGGCATCCATCAGAAAAACCCAAAGCGCCTCCACCAACGATTTGGTTGCTCAACTGGCATCCGCTTTTGACATGGCTCCGTACTTTGACTCGCCCATAGCCACCCTTTCGTTGGGGATGAAGCAGAAAGTCGCCTTGATTGCCTCGCTTATTCATCAACCGCACGTTCTGCTGCTCGATGAACCCCTCAACGGTCTCGACGCCAAAAGCAGCCGAATAGTCAAGGAGCTGGTTGGGTTTCACGCGCAGAAAGGCGGTGCTGTCCTGTTTTCAACGCATATCATGGAGGTGGCTCAGCAGGTCTGCACGAGAATCGGCATAATTTACCAGGGCAAAGTAATCGCCGAAGGAACCTTGGACGAGCTCGAGCCAAAACCGAAGGCAGCGGCGGCACATTGGAAGAGGTCTTCCTGAAGTTGACGCATGAAGAAGACGAGGTCGCTGACACGATGAGGATGCTTAGGGAGGCATTCTTCAAGAATGAAGCTAAATGAAGCATGGCGCCTCAGCCAAACGTGTTACCGCGAGATGGTTTATCGTTCGCTTGCTGAGGAAAGGGGGCGAATGTGGTGGGGCGCTTTTGGGCGCAAAAGCCAAGGCAAGGAAACGCAGGATGACCTTGAGCTGACTAAGAGGGCGCTGCGAATCGCCAAATTCGACAAAGGAGTAGTGGCTTTCTTCAACGTCGTCGTTTCGCTGGCTCCATTCGTCTCGATGCTTCTTGGAAGCCAAGGCTTCGGGTTAACCAGCGCGGTTTCGCTTAGTTTAGCGGTTACTTTCGGGTTCACGGCGCTTTACTCGATCCAGACTCTTTCATCTTTTATGAGCCCAGAATCTTCAGCCTTAATGTCCACTATGCCCCTGAATCAAGCTGATTTCTCTTTGGTTACCTTGTTTTCGTTCATCCGATCCTTCGACTACATGGTCATAGGCTCAATCCTAAGCCAAGTCCTCCTGGTCGCCTACCTGACAGCTTCCCCAATTGCAACCCTGGTTATGCTTGCGGCGTCGGTGATGAACTCCGTTTTCGCCGTTGCCGTAGCTCTTTGGTTTTCAAGAATCTTCCAAAAGAACATGCTGAAGGGAGGACGTTCGAAAGCCAAAACTGTTTTGCGTTTATTTTTTATTTTGATGTGGGGTTTGCTGCTGGTCGCCGTAGGCTTCTTATTTAGTCTCCCATGGTACATAGTGCCCAACCTGCAGACAACCCTGCTCAGCACGGGGCACATATGGAGTCGGCTACTTTGGCTTGTTTACCCCTTCTCAACAGGCATCGTCATAACAGCCTCGGTTTCCACAGTGACCTTTGCAACCGTGGTTTTGGCGTCCGCAGCCATGGTTGGATACGTTTTGCTTGCCGTTTTTGCTGGAGAATGGAGTTTAGGAACCGTAAGAAGCGTTTCCCAGGGAACAGGAGTCAACATTGTTCGGGTTGCGACTCGGGATTTTTCAGTTAAACCCCGCGGACCGTTGCTTGGTTACGTTCTCAAAGACCTTAAGGTGGCTTCCAGAAACCCAGCTACCGCCTTCTTCTTCGCGTTGCCCGTCCTTGAAACCGTCATCATAACTCTGCTGGACTCAGGCGTCGGCGTTCTTCGCACAGCTCTGGTGCTTACAGGCACATCGCTGGGCGCAGTTTTCGCCCTCTTTCTGCCCCTTGCCCTGCTCAGCGCCGAAGGAAAAGCCTTGGAGTACACCAAAACTTTGCCGATAAACTCGCGCAGAATCGTCGTCCCCAAGGCGCTGGTTTCCACGGCAACCTACCTCCCCGTCCCAGTGGCTTTAGCCGTTTTATCCTTGTTTGAACCATTCACTTCGCCCCTTGCCATCCTCATTCCCTTCCTGACGGTGCTGCCTGTGGCTGCGGCAAGCATATTTGAAATCAAACTTTTCCTACGCACAGCCGCCAAAGGCAAAATAGCCTCGGTTCTTAACGATTTTGAAAAGTTAACAGTCGGAGTCGCCGTCATACTGGCTCCGGAAGTGGCGTATGCAGCCGGGTTCCTTGCAACATTTAATCACGCCTTTGCGCTTTTGGCTATGGCTGCGGTTGCGTTTTTGGAGTTTGCGTTGGCTCTTTTGACCATCAGACGCTCCTAACGGGAATCATTTTCAGATGCAAGCTATCCCTCGTTTCCTCTTTGCTACCTGAATGTTGCATAGGTCGTGTTTGCATAGAATTGGGGCTTAATTATGAAAAACTTTTTAATAACATCTTGAATGCTAGAACATCAATTAATAATGGAGATTCAAGGATATGCCTTATCAACGTAAATTAACAACGGTAACTTCACAATTCAAAGAAACATCTGTTGCCTCACGGAGAGACCTGTAATGGAGCAGCCTTCGCAGCAACCCGACAATTCTCAGCCTACACCACAGCCTGAACCAGCCCAAGAGCCCCAACAACCCCAACCTGAACAGCAATCCCCGCAACCCGAACCCTCACCGTCAACCCAACAACCCGAATCTTCGCCGCCTACTCAACAACCTGAACAACCCCAGTCTCCTCCACAGCCTCAGCCCTCTGCACAACCCGAACAGCCGAAACCATCCAAAAGAGCTCGAAGAAATCGGCTTTTTGCAGCCGCGGTCGTCGCAATAATCGCGTGCAGCTTATTCGCAGGCGTCTTCGGCTACTATGTTGGAAACATGCACTCTTCAAGCGATCAGTCTAATCTTCAGAGGCAGATTACTAACCTGCAGAACCAGATTGCAAGCATGTCATCTGACCAGAGCGGCGCCACTCAAGCTATCTCAGAAAACGGTTCCATCTCAGCACTATACAATGAGGTTAAAGATTCGGTGGTGGTCATAACGGATACGCAGTCAGGCTCGCAGGTTGAAGGTTCAGGGTTCATCGATGACCTAAACGGACAGATGGTTGTCGTCACCAACAACCACGTTATCGCTTCAGGGACAGGCGTTAGCGTAACCTTCTCGAACGGGGACGGCTACGCCGCAACGGTTTTAGGAGCGGACCCATATGCCGACTTGGCAGTGCTCTCCGTGACTAACGCACCCGCAAGCGAGTTCCAGCCGCTTCAAGTCGTGAGTTCTTCAACCCTCAGCGTAGGCGACTTCGTAGCAGCCGTCGGCAGCCCATTCGGGTTAGCTGGCTCAATGACAACCGGCATCGTAAGCGCTCTGGGCAGAACCATAACGGAAACAAGCGCAGGCAACTACCCCATAGCAGACATCATCCAGTTCAGCGCCCCCATAAACCCAGGCAACTCAGGCGGACCCTTACTGAACGCAGCAGGTCAAGTAGTAGGCATCAACACGGCAGGAATAGAAAACTCTCAGAACGGCGGCACCGCACAGGGCTTAGGCTTCGCAATTTCCTCAAGCACGATACTGCGAGAAGTCAACTCGCTGGCAAGCTCCGGCAGCTACACGTCATATCCATACATGGGCGTCAGCGTAGCGGACAACAGCTATGACATCGCCACCCAAGAAGGATACAAAGTCACCTACGGCTTGCTTGTTGAGCAAGTTGTAAGCGGAGGACCAGCCGACAAAGCAGGACTCAAAGCAGGCACAACCCAAGTCACCATAGATGGAACACAGTTAGCCGTCGGAGGAGACATAATCACAGCCATAAACGGAGCACGCATCGTAAACCAAGACGACCTATCAACATACTTAGCTGAGCACACCTCGCCTAGCCAAACAATAACCGTTACAATCCTGCGAAACGGCCAAACCCAAGATGTCTCGCTTACTCTGGGAACCCGCCCAGCCCCAAGCTAAACTTCGCTGGCTCTCCCATCGGAAAACACCCCTGCCCACTTATTTTTTGGGCTCCATCCTTATCGGGCAATCAGTCGTCTTCGTTCTCACTTTTTTTGATTTAATTACGAGGAACAAAAAGGGTTCTGTTAACTTCATAAGTGATGAATCTCCCTGTTAAGAATCGGGTTATGAGTCTTCTACTTGAAAAAGGGGTTTTAACTGTCGGGTGATATAGCCAACTGTTTGTGGTATCCTTCTGTTACCAACAAACCTTTATACTAAATTTCAACGCTCACTCGCTAAAGAATGAAGGCACGACTTGGTTGGCTAAATGTCCTAACTGCGGTAAAGAGGTTTCGAAACCTGACAGATCACTTGTAAACTGCGCTTTCTGCATTGAAGCCTATACCTGCACGGCATGCAGAACCTGTTTCAAAGAAGCCCATGAAGCTATTAAAGCCTAACCAAAAGGATCCTGTTCCGTTAACCGACATAGATTTTTAAAAAAGCGACAGAGTTACCAAAAAGAATTAAATGCATTGCACTTTCACAACGAATTAGGCACAAACACTTGAAAAGAAAAGACGCAGCAGCTTTGCTAAAAGACCGAGCGCCGGCATTTAATTCAACCGACATTAGGTTCTTATCGAAGAAAGAAAACCTGATAAATCAAATTCGTAAAAAGCTTAAATCCAAAACGAACCAAATGAAAGCAGAGGTGCAACAGTCTTGGAGAAGAATGTATTATTGTCGATAACTGTAAACCGAGAAAAAGACGAAATTGTTTACCGTGTTAACCGCTCCAACGAATTAGCAAATGAAGAGCTTGAATACTATCTTGAGGAGATAATCCATGGTATCTGCACTTGGAAACCGGGCGTTTGCAAGGAAACAGCGCAAAACTATACTGGAACAATCCGAAAAAGGAAAACGGGCAAATGACTTCTTATTGACAGGGCGTAAACTCTGCTTTTTTGATGGTTCGTTAACTGCTCAGATGCCCCATGCATTTCAATAGGGGAAGACCCGCGATTCATATTTTTGATTCATAATACTTAATTTCCTTTTGCATCAAAGAATTAGCAAAGACACACAAAAACTGACAGGACATGTTTTACAATCCTGCCCCAAGTGAGAACTAGATGAAAAACCAAAAGAAACGCCTAAAGGAAAAACGCAGACTAATCTTGGAAGCGATAAAAAGTGGAACCTGATTGTAAGTGTTCTTCTTGCGGTTCAACTGAGACCGAGACCCTCTATGTAGGCGAATTGATATTGAGCGTTTGCAAAGTTTGCCGCGCAACCCGGTCAAAAAGCTGGTTTTGAAACACGCTTACCCTTAGCATATGCACGTGGATTATGACTTAATATTTCGTTAAAGTCTCAGGCAGGGTACATGCAACCAAATATTACGTTTCTTGGAATATGGCTTTTATTCAATGTCTTACTCCTTCAGAATTGCAGAGGGTGAAGGAGAAGGGCTCTATTAGCCAAGGAGCTGGGAAACTATTCTCAGTTTCTTGGCGAACCTTCTACTGCTCAATCCACCTTGTTCAAGAACCCATTTTTATTCTCAATAAACTCGCTCTTGGTTATGTGCCTTGATTGTTTACTCAAGTGCTGCGATGCGTGCGGAAGAATGCCTATGGGCGGCGGAGGCAAATGCTGCTTTACCATCTCAATGCAATAATTCGGCAAACTTGCATACCAACTGACTACTTGAGCTAAATTTTCTTGCACATCTCTTCGCGCCATTTGTTTTCCCAGCTTGCCCAACCCGTCTTCACCAAGCTTTCCCTTAAATGAGGCGCTTCACCGACCCACTTCAGAAAGCCCCAGAACCGTCTTTTCTCATGAAGAATCTCCCTGGGGACGCCTTTTTCCTCGCACCATCGGACGTAGCCGTCTTCAACTAGCTGTTTAAGCGTAAGCGGCGACTCGACTTTTTGGACTTTAAATCCTTGATTTTCCAAATGCACAATCACGCCTGAGAGGACGTATTCTGAGCAAATCTTAAAGCAAGTTTCGCTGTCAGGCTGCATGACCGCAACAATCTCATCTGCAATCCTTACGGCGTCAGCTAAGTATTTCTTGCTCTTGAAGTTAGGCGGCTGAAAGGATGCTGTGGGGATTCTACGTTCCATAACCATTTGGTCTGGAGGTTTAAGAGCGCCAACCACCACTCCCAGCAAGAGGTCACTCCATCCTGCAGCATCTATCCAAATCGCTTTCCCCGGAAAGAAACAATCAAGCGCCAAACTAAATCACTGAAGTTTAATGTGAAGGCTTGAGTTTTTGTATTTTTCCCCTCCTGATGGTTGGGTCAAAAGGGCGTATCGCTTTGAAGACTGAGGAAAATGCTGCCCAAATGCAAAATCCGCTTCTGCTATCCCCGCATGCTTGAACTACTGTACATAGAAAAGAAACTCCCACTCACCTGCCCACTGCGGAGCGAAAAGATTGCAGTAACTCTTAGTAATTGCCGAGACTAAACAGTAGATTGCGTAGTTCTCAAGATCAAGAGTGAGGATGCAAGCCAAACCATGCCAGAATGTTAGACTATTCAAGCTTATTGCTATTCAAAGTGATTAATGGATTTGCCCGTTGTCTTTAGTGCTGTACGTTGTCTTTTAAGCAACGACTTCTTCTTTGCCTACGACTAACTCGTAGTCTTCTAAGAGCTGTCTAGATTTTGTTTGGCTGAAAACTGAAAGACGGCTCTCAAACGCGGTTACCAAATCATCCAGTAGGATGTACCGCATATCTACGGGTAGGGCTTTGATTTCGTCGCTGAATACTTTAGCCATCTTGTTTCGTAGGGCTTTTCTACTTTTGCTGTTTTCTTGCTCCAACATTCTGGTTCAACCTTTTCGACTACGAGCAATTGTAATTTCCCCTAAAAGACACTTATGAATTCAAAAACAATAGTAGCAATCTCAAATTTCTCGGCGCAAGAGTGCAACTCATTATGCGGCTAAAACTGCAATATAACAATTCAAGTCTTCCCTATCCACGAAAGAGGTAAGCTTGAGAGAAGAGTCTTCAAGCATATCCAAGAAAGTGTTCAGCGGAAAAGCCTTTTTCAACCCCGTCACAACGACGCACCCCTCTGGCTTGCCGACCCGTTTGAGCTCCCCCAAAGTCTCCGAGGGTTTAGGTATGTTCTGAAGAACTGTGAAAGCGAAAACCGCCTCAAAGAAGCCTTCAATAAACGGTAAATGGTCCGCGTCAGCCTGCAACACGTAAACGTTGCCCGCCTTCTTGGCTTCTTCATTGGCTTTTAGGAGCAGTTTACGTGAAATATCAACTCCAACAACCATGCCCGCAGTCGGGGCGTAGCTGAAGAATAAGCCTGTGCCGCATCCCACATCCAAAACCCGTTTGCCCGCCAACTCAACGTTTTCCAACGCCGCCTTGTATTTTGCCTTCTGCTCCGCCGAGTAGCGTTCCTCGTACATGTCCGCAGTCAAATCGTACCGCTGCATCGTCGTGCGCTTGTCTTTCCAGCCTGCCACCCAGGTTTCCTTCAAGAAATCTTATGTACCCAAGCACTGTCTAAAATAGTTGGCTGAAACACCTTGGCGCAACCCAACAAACTCTCCGTCCTCTCGCAGCCCACGCTGGCGGACGCGGCTAAACTGATTGAGAAAGCTTTTGCACAGCGAAGAACGCTTATTGTGGCTGGTACTTGCAGCGTGCATTACGTTGGCAGAGCAAGCTCCACGCTTGAGCTTGGCGAACGCATGTTAATCATTAAGTCGGATGGGTCGCTTCTTGTCCACCGCCCAGTCGGCTACGAACCCGTCAACTGGCAACCCGCAGGAAGCATCTTCCACGTACAAGTCAAAGACGACGGCAACATGGAAATCCACGCGGTCAGGCAGAAGCCAAGGGAAAACGTCAAAATCACCTTCACCGACGTTTTGATGGCGTCAGCGTTGAGTCTTGACGATTCAGGCGAGTTTCTGCTCTACGCATCCGAAGACGACATGCACCGAGCCATCATCCTCAAGCCCGAACTTTTCGAGGAAGGGTTTAAGCCGATTAGCTGGGAGAAAAAAGTTGAGCCTGGCTTCGTGGACATTTACGGCGAAGACAAAAACGGCAAACTCGTCATCGTGGAAGTGAAACGCAAAACCGCGTCGAAAGAGGCGGCGCTGCAACTGGCAAAGTACATCGAACCCATAAAAGCAAAAGTCAACCGCGAAGTGCGTGCCGTGCTGGTTGCCCCAAGCCTCGGCAAAGATGTACAGCGGCTGCTGTCCACGCTTGGTTTAGAGTTCAAGGCGCTGGACCCGAAAACATGCGCAGAAGTTCTGCGGAAAACAGAAAACTCTAAGCTTGAAAGTTTCTTCAGCTCCACCACGGCTCAATGAAGAAAGGCAATCGAATGGAACTGCCCGCAATGAAGTCAATTAAAATGTAATCTTGAATTCAAAAAGAAATCCAGCGTCTTTGTTATTTTCGCTGAATCTGAATTCTGTTTCTGTATTGTTATTGTCTTTTTTGCGTAAACTTCGACAGTTAATTCTAAATATAGCAAGGGCTAAAATGCATACTGAGGGCATGGGCATATGGATAAGAAAGCATTATTCGTTTTATTAGCATTAGTCTTGTTAACAAGCATGATGATTTCCGCATTTGTTGGAGAGTTAGGGACCGTGCGTGCGGACAATCAAAGCAGCGACTCAATCGCCGACACGAACTCGTGGCTGATGTTCCACAGCGACCTAAGCCACACAGGCGTTTCCTCCTCCGCAGCCCCAACAAACACACTTCTATGGAGCTACCAAACAAACGGAGAAGTGTATTCATCACCAGCCATAGCAAACGGCATAGTATACGTGGGCTCAGAAGACGGTTGGATGTACGCCTTCCAAGCTTCAACAGGCGCATTACTCTGGAAATTTGAAACAGGTGCCGAAATTATGGGTTCACCTGCAGTAGCCAACGGAGTAGTCTACTTCGGCTCAGACGACACATACGTCTACGCAGTTAACGCCACAACTGGCAGCCAAATCTGGAAGATAGAAACAACTACCCTCTCAGGTTTGATTCAGGGTTCGCCAACCGTCGCCGAAGGCGTAGTCTATATCGGCTCAGGAGACCACTACCTCTACGCTTTAAACGCAGCCACAGGAGCGACAAACTGGAGATTCCACGCCAACGGCGAAGTACAATCGTCGCCTGCGGTTGTTAACGGCATTGTTTACGTGGGCTCGAGCGATTACTCGATGTATGCAATCAACGCGTCGACGGGAACTCAGGTGTGGCGGTACGGAACATCCAGCTACGTGTTTTCTGCGCCAGCCGTCGCAAACGGGCTTGTTTACTTTGGCTCCTGGGACCACAACGTCTATGCGGTGAACGCCTTGACGGGTGTCCTTTCATGGTATAGGCAAACAGGCGGTAAAGTCCAGTCTTCCCCAGCCGTTGCCCATGGAATAGTCTACGTCGGTTCAGAAGACAACTACCTATATGCGCTAGATGGTTCCAGCGGCGATTTACAGTGGAAGTATGAGACGGGCGACCAAGTGGTTTCGTCTCCCGCTTTGGCAGGCGGCTTTGTCTACGTCGGCTCAAGCGACAAAAACGTCTACGCCATTAACGCTATTACAGGCACGGTAGCATGGAGTCACACAACTCCTGACCAGATATGGGGCTCCCCAGCAATTGTCGATGGTGTCCTCTACATAGGCACGATGAGTCAAACTAGCGGCGCAATATATGCAATAGGTTCAATATCGGATTGGCCAACGTGGCAGCATGACGAAATCCATTCAGGCTCGGCGACGGGGCAGGGACCGACAGTGAGTCCAAATCTACTTTGGCACAGCGGGATTGACTCATACGTGGTCTCGGGTTCACCTACAGTGGCTGACGGCTTAGTGTTCCAAGGCGGCTTATACGCTCACTTCTACGCTTTCAACGCTTCGACAGGAGTGCAGAAATGGGTCTTCAACGAAAACGACAATTTTGAGTTCCGCGGAACACCGGCTGTCGCGTATGGGATGGTGTATGAGGGGTCCATGAACGGAACTTTCTTCGCTTTTGATGAAAATACAGGCAATGTAATCTGGACCCAAACTATTCGGACCATAACATATGCCTCCGCTACATTTAGAGGCTCCCCCACCGTGGTAGGCGGTGTTGTTTACGTTGGCGCTGACTTGGGCGATGGCACCGGAGCCGTGTTAGCTTACAACGCAGTAACGGGAAACCAAATCTGGGGAGTACCAACCGCCGGTCCAATCGTTGCTTGTCCAGCCGTATCAAACGGCGTAGTTTACGTTGGCTCATACACTAACCCAGTCTTCTACGCACTTGACGCCGCAACAGGAAATATACTGTGGCATATCCCATTTGGCAGCGGAAGCCTCATCTACAGCTCAGCCACCGTCAGCGACGGCGTTGTTTACTTCGGTTCATGGGACGATAACCTACACGCCTACAATGCCACGACAGGGGACGTGGTGTGGACCTTCACTTCTGGAGGAGACATAGATTCTACTCCGGCGGTTGTCGGCGGTGTGGTCTACTTTGGAAGCGACGACGGCAAAATCTACGCGGTAGACGCCTCCACAGGTGGTCAATTATGGGCGTTCTCAACACCGTCTGGGTGGAGCTATACAACTGTGTCCTCTCCCGTTATTTCGGGCAGCACACTGTACTTGGGATTCTTTGCCTCAGGCTCGGCGCCATTTTACGCAATAAACGTGACTTCAGGCACTGCCCTTTATCACTTAAACCTTGGAGGCAACATTTACTGTTCGACACCCGTAGTAAACGGCATACTCTACATGGTTGACAACGGCCAAGTAATGGCATATGCCTCACCGCACCCGACAGCAACTATTTCCCCCCCATCTGCCAGCTCCGACGTAGGCATAAACAACAACTTTGTCGCATCAGCTTCAGGCGGCTCAGGCACCTACACGAATTACGAATGGTTCGTAAACGGCGTCTCGAAGCAAAGCAGCTCCGACACCATCTTCTCTTATGCCGGCACTTGGCCCGGGACATACTCAATAACAGTCGTGGTCACGGACAGTTTAGGCCAACTTTCAGGCCAATCTACCCCTGCACAGCTAACCGTCAACAACCCGCCGACAGTTAGTATATCGCCGACTTCCTACGTTATGGATATTGGTCAAACCAAAATGTTCACGGCAAACGCGGTTAATGGAACGGGCGCACTGAGCTATCTGTGGTATGTCGATGACTCTATGGATTTAAGCCAAACCTCTTTGACTTACACGTACCAGGCAAACTCGGCAGGTTCACACACGATCTACTGTTATGTCTTCGACAGACTGCTATCCATCCGTAGGGGCGACGTCAAACACGCCGACTATCACAGTGAACTCCGCGTTGGCTGCACCAACATTGGCGCCCCCGTCTTCAGGCACAGTAAACCAGGGAGACTCTTCAAACTTGACTTCAAACGCGGCAGCGACAGGAACATCCCCCTACACTTACCAATGGTTCAGCGAACCGCCTGGCAACACAACGTACACGCTCATCGGCGGCGCCACCACATTAACCTACAACTTTACAACTTCATCCGCTACAGCAACAGGCACATGGAATTTCATGCTTCAAACAACCGACAACGCAGGAGCAGCAGCGAACTCCACAGCCGCATCCGTGGTGGTTAATCCACTGGCTATTCCAGAGTCGCCACAGTTGCTCCTTATCTTCTCAGTCACATTAGCCGCCGTAGCCCTGACCGTAGCCTTCGCCATCAAAAAACAACATCCCCGAGAAGCTCAACAACAAAGTCGCACGAATCTATTCAAATAGACTCAGAAACCAAAACTTCCAATTTCTCTATTTTTCCTTTGTGCCTCCATGCCTTTTTCGATAAAGCACAGCGACGGCTACAGCTAACACGATATGAAGTGAGGCTTTCTTGACTGAACGAAGTCAAGTTTTCTTGACTAAACAGAAAGTGGCTGGGGCTTGCCTCGGATGCGCCAAGTTGACGCACTGAACACCGAAAACGCGATGAGGAAAAACAGAACCGCCACCCTGAGAAGCGTGAATGCTTGCAGGGTATATGCGAGCAGGATGACCGCTGGGAGCGGCCCGAGAAGCGCATAGTAGAAAAGGGCGATGGGTAGGTGGTAGGTGTGTTTGTAGTCTTTGAGGCTGCGTTTGCCGAAGTAGAGTGCTGCTAGTCTGCCCATGCCGAAGGTGCATTTTTTGCAGTTGTAGCAGGGGCGGAGGCAGCCGAGGAACTTGAGGATGCCGTAGACGGCGATGAGCAAAACCAGCAGGAACGCGATGCCGCCTGCCAAGCTGATAAGGGAAATAGCTGCCGTGTCGAGTATGATCCATGCGGCGAGGGCGATGTTTCCCAGGATGGCGAATGTTTTGGGGAACTCTATGGTTTCGCTGATTTATCTCGGCTCCTGGAACCACATTGTCTGCGACAAGATAAGTAGCTTTCCACTCAGTCCAAAATTTGCCTGCGTCAAACTTTTGGTTGAGTAAACAAATACATGCTGTCTGAAACTAGGAGAAATTAGTTTAGTAATATTCCGAAATTGGAAAATTCCTTTAATTTAAGTAAAACTTTTTCTTGTCTACAATTTAAAACTAAGAGGGCTTCACTACGAAAAGCGCCTGTGTCAGAACCGTGAAAAGCACAAACGAAATTCGGTCAATCTTAAAAAATGCTAATTTGGATTTCGATTTAATACTTAATAAAGCGTTAAACGATTATCTGAAAAAAATATTCTTTGTATGCCCATTTACATATGAACTCTGCATACATGAACGGCAATGCATAGGCTGCTCTTCCTCGGAGCCTAAGTAAGAAAACAATAAGCTGATAACCGATAAAACGTTCTCTCAAAACAAAGAAACTAAATAAGGCATATTTCAAAAAACTTAACAAGTCTTAAATCTGCTTAGCTTAGAAATATACTGAATCCGGAATTAAAACGCCAAAAGAGACTCGTTCGCCTTGACTGAAAAATTCTTCGTATGTGTTGACGGCGTCTACGTTAGGGATGGCAAGATATTGCTTTTGAAGCGTAATGTGGAGCCGTTCAAGTGGTGCTGGCACGTTGTCGGCGGACACGTGGAAGAAGATGAGACCCTCAAGCAAGCCTTAAGAAGGGAGTTCAAGGAAGAAACCGACTTGGACATTGAGGTCGGCGAGATAATTGATGGACGGATCGAGAAAACCTTCGATAGGACAAAATTGATTGTTGCTTTTGAGGTTCTCTCGGCTGAAGGCGAAATCAAGCTCAACTCTGAAAGCTTGGAATATGGCTGGTTCACGGAAACCCCCACAAACTCCGTCTATGATTACACCAAATATCTGAAAAAGCCTTGATTGCGGGGTTTCTTGTAGTTCGACAAGCGGCAAGCGCTAACCTTTTATTGAATCCGCATTTAAAATACATCTGGAGAATGCCGTTTGAACTTCATCTCTGACCTGGCAAGAGCCATCATAGCTTTATTCATAATAGTCGACCCCTTCGGAAACATCCCAATATTCGTGGGCTTAACCGAAAACGTTCCTGAAGCAAAAATAAAAAAGGTTTACAACACCGCGGTTCTTGTCGGCATGATTCTTCTGCTTGTCTTCGCCTTCGCTGGAACCGCGATTCTGAACGCTTTCGGGCTGTCGCTTCAAAGCTTTGAAATTGCAGGTGGCATATTGCTATTGATTATTGCGATTAGAATCTTGATTTCCGGCACTCATGAAACCGTTGAGTCTCCTGAAAGCTTAGGTGCGGTGCCCATAGCTATTCCGCTCCTTGTCGGACCTGGAGCCATCACGACAACCATGGTTACTTTTCAAACTTACTTCAACGCTGACGGATTGGAAACCGCGCTTTCAATCGCGGTTCTGGCAGTGGTGATAGTTATGTCTTTGACATGGGTTATCCTACGCTTCATCAACCAGATTGACCACTTTCTTGGGAAAACGGGCGCAATAGTAATCGCAAGAGTGATGGCGCTGCTAATCGCCGGCATTGCGATCCAGTACATTTTAACCGGCATCAACACTTTTCCATTCGCTCATTAATTTCAGGTAAGCGGCTAATCTGTGCCGAAAAAAGTAGTCTATCATCCAGAGGCTAGGTCGAACACTTACTTAATCAAGTTGCTGCGGGCACCTTCTGACTCCTCTCTAGCCTCACCCGCAAGTTGAAGATATCTGCAGTCGGGGTCATGGAAATGCCTGTTCCCATTTGTACCTGTTTTCCACGTTTATGTTAGCTACGCTATTTTAGTTAGAATATTGTATAAATTGTCGCCAACCACGGTTGATTTTCTCTTTTCATATTCTTCAAACCCGGCAGACTGCAATCTTTTGTAAAGAGCTGCGTCTTCGTAGAGGCGATTAATATTTTTCAAAAGACCCTTTTCTCCCTCTGCTACCAACGCGTTTACATTGTCGATAACATAGCTGTCATTGTGGGTCATTACTATGGGTGTCCTCATACTCCAACAGTCACCTATAAAACCCCATCCGCCCTTTTTTACAGGAGTATATGCATAGTAGCAACTGGAAATCAAGTTCGTTGCCTCTGATCGCGGCAAATGGTCAATATGAAGTATAGCATCGCCGTATTTGCCTTTAAGCTTCTTTATGAGAGGCGCTTGAGAACCTAATCCTACCACAACAAACTGCTCGGTCTCGGTTTTTTCTAATATTAGCGGCAATGCCCACTCGAATTCGTTGGTATTCTTAAACGGGTAAAGCGAACCTACGTAAACGCCTCTGTTTTTTTCTCTGACCTCAGCAGGCTTCGTTTCAGGCGGTATTTCTGCCGGCCAAGGAACATAATATACTGGTTTCTGGTGTTTTGACAGATTAATTAGGTTTTCTTGATCGCGTGGATGACACGTAATCAAGGCTGCAGATTTTTCGCACAGCCATGACCAGAAGCCAGGACCTGAAGATGGTATCCCAAAAACATTCATAAGGCATTTCATTTTCAGGCTAGTATAGGCGTCACCTGAGAGGATTCTGCCTGCATCCTCCACAAGTAGGACTATCGGCTTTTTCAGAACTTTTTGAACAGATAAAGCCAACCGCATGTTGAGTTCTTGAAAGCAAAAGATCAAATCAGGATTTAGTTCTCTAGCAACATCTATCACTTTGCTCAAGGCTTTGTTTGGGAATAGAAACATATCGTAAATATCCTTATAGAGTCGATGAATGGGGATGCCGTCCATGTTTTCGTATGCAGGAAGACTACCTGGTCCCTTCAAATCCATGGATTTTCCCGCAACAACAACTACTTGTATTCCTCTTTCATGAAGTCTAGAAAGCATGAACGCATTAGCGTTTACCCGCTTGTTCATTCCAGGGACGATGCACAGTATTTTCAGAAATTCATCAAACCCTCAGACTAAACAATCGAAGGAACGATAAATACTTACTTTTGCGAAAATTGCCATTTTGCATGGGCACTTATAGATGACGTTACATGTATCCTTCATCATTGTTGGTCTTCATGAAGAATAAGTCTAGAAGAAGAAGTGGCGGGAAAAAGAAATGTACAAAATCAATCTGCATATCTACCCAAATTTTGTTTCAACCAAAGCTCGGTAAACATGATACCCCATATCATTACTGACATCATCCAAGAAGAACTATTTTCCTTCGAAAGAAGATCGAACGCTTTCTGAACTCTGTCAATTGACATGATATTCTTGATGTATTCACCTTCTTGAATCACACTTTTGTACGCAAACCCTGAAACTTGCGGATCTTTCAGCCAATTAACAAGAGGCGGCGTGAAAGCGTTTTTCTTTCTATAAACGAAGTCTGCGGGCATGGATTTTTCGAGTAACTTCTTCAATGGATATTTGTTTACTCCATTTTGTTTCTTACATCTAATCCTCCCTTGTTCGACCAATATGTCTCTCCACAAGAAAGGGTATACCATGTCTATTTTTTGCGGGTATGTTCCATATGTTTTCATTGCGGTGGAGCGAGTAACCTGAATAAGATGTATCGTTGTGCTTTTTGTGAAAAAAGAATGGATACCTTCCGGGTCTGAAAAGGAGTCGAAGAATTCTTCAAAGCGTGGAGCAATTCTTGTGATTGAGTTCCTTGCTTCTTTGTTAAAGAAGCTGTCATACGGGAAAAGATTTATCCTGCATAGGTCTAAGGTAGGTTCGCCGGTTGCAGACATCGACTCGAAGAAACCGCTAAGCTTGTTGATTCTTGGTATATTCAACAAACCTATTGCCTGAAAGAGTCTGCTGTCGATTTGTCGGAAGGCTTTAGGTTGACGAAACATCGCCTTTTGTACATTAACTATTCGTTCTCCGTTTGTTACAGCAAAACAAGTATCCGCTCCCAACCCATCAATAATGATTTTTTTATGATTGATAGATTTAGCGATTTGGTTGACACCGTAAAAAGATGGCAATGCTGAAGTGTCTGAGTAAGGTTGGATATATTGAGGGATCATTTCATTGATGACGTTAACTATCTGCTCAGATTCCATATGAAAAGCTTCTAGTTGAATACCGGTTTTCTCCGCTGCATATCGAGCATACCCTTCTTCTGGGTCATGGCTGCCAAATCCGACGAAACATGCTTTGATATTACTGTTTTCGGTTAAAGATAGATACTGTGTAAGTAATGTGGAGTCTACGCCTCCGCTAAGCATTATTATAGGGTCAAAAGTGTTTAGTATTTCCATTGAACGCTTCAGTGTTTCTTCGGTTACAGATAAGTCATTGCTATCCAGAGTGTAATTGAATTTAAAGAAAGGCTCAATTTTTTCACTATATGGCTTTGTATTCATTTTCAGTGCGTGTGATGCTGGTACGCATTTAATGCCTTTCAGAATTGTCAATGGATCCGGAGGACTAGAATATTTTATTGTGGCCATGTACGCTTGATAGTCTACCTGAAAATCTGTAAAAGCTATCAGTGGTCTTAAGTCATTACAAAATATAATGCCATTGTCTTCGGTTTTTGTGTAATAGATTCTTCCACATGACGCATTATTCGACGCCAACCCCAACTGTAAGTTTTCTTTGTCTTGGACTACACTAATGAGATTTACGTTTGAAACGATTTGCTTTAGGCAATAGTCAAAACCACCCGGGGTCTTTTCCAACTTAGATATATCAAAGATGCGGTACCCTTCATTTGATTTTTCAATTGGAATTGCATCTCCGATTATAACCCCCCGATTATCCGAGAAAGTCCTGTCTAGTTGTCGATCATAATTGTGAAATATCCATGCAACGTAATCGCCAGACTGCAACGTGAAATCGAAAAGTTTTTTTGGACTATATTCGGTAAAAACCTCTTCGATTGCCTTGTTACGTCTAGGAGCTACATATCCGCCAATCATAAAGCCTATTCGATTTGTGCGAAATAAAAACTTTGTTCCCGAACTGTTAAATGCAATTGCAATTCCAGAAAAATGCTTGCAATAGTCTCACTCAAGCACGCCCAAGGCGACATAATTCTGCGTTGAATGTTCTTTACAGTTTGGCTGCGAGATCGAAAACTTGTTCAATTAGGTTGGTGCGAATGCGCTCGGATTCCTCTTTGGCTTCCATGGGATTCTCTATCTTAAGTTTGTGTTCTTCAATGTGCGCTTCAATTGCTTGACTCATTTCTTTAACGTTGGGAACAAGCAGAATCTTGGAGCCGCACGAACACTTGATTATGGGTAAACCCTTCACTTTGGTTCGGCTTTTCCTGATATTTCCATCCAACAGTTTTAGCCTTCAACTATTCGGTATGAACGCATTTAAAAAAGCGTTATTTCCGAAAACAAAATATTGCGAAACCAGCTATTATCCCACTTAGAAAGCATTTTAAATTCAGCAGCTGCGACCGCTTCACATTAATTAACATCTGTCATAAGCTGCGTAAGTTTTGGTTCGTTACCTATATGCACGTTACACCCCTATTGCGGGAGAACGATAACGGCACAAAAACGAAAACCCTTGGCTTTCGCCCACGAATCCAGAAAACTACAACGACGCCCAAACATTGATATCTGATTTCGAACACGCAATTTCGCGTTTTTTAACAAAGTTGCAGCTAAAATTCAAGACCGAAGCCTTAGCTCTTCTTTTCGGGGTGCTCATCATAATGCTAGATTTCGGCGACAACCACATGGGACAAAACATCGGGAACTTGGACACAATTTTTGGACTGCGACTTTGGCCCTTAATGGGCGTCATTTACCCCTTAGCCGCAATACTCATTTTCATAGCTTACGGTCAAACAAAAAAGAGCGGAAACTCAAACTTTAGTCTCAAAGCAGTGGCGCCCTTAGCAGTCTTCGTGCTTGCCCTTTTTCTCGTTTGCATAGATGATATTTCCGACGTGTTGAACCTTGGATTAAAGTTCCCAGAAAATGCTCTCACTTCGCCAATGCGCTTATCACGAACGATATGATGATGACGAAGCCCACAACTGCTTGGATTTTGTATGCTTTTTTGTAGGTTATTTTGGAGAATGGATTTTTGTAAAGAAGATGGATGCTGTAAGCGAACATGAAAGTGGCAAGGATTACGGATAATATGTAGAGTATGTCGATTGTTTGGAAAATTACGTTTGCGAAGAGCAGTGTGAAACCTGCAATGGACATTATGGTCATCACTGTTATGGAGCGTTTTTCACCTAACAAAATGGGTAGTGTATGTATGTTTAGGGCTTTGTCGCCTTCTATGTCTTTTAGGTCTTTGGTGAAGCCGCATCCAGCCGTCAGAAAAGCCAGAGTAGATGCTGCAACGATTGAGCCGATAGTAATAGCTGCTACAGTTGCCCCTCCAAGTACAGTGACTCCTATACCCAATCCCCAGCACACATCACCGAAAACGCCGTCCTTCAATCTCAAAGGCCGAATAGAATAGGCAATTCCAAGAAACGCAAAAAGCACGGTGAACATTAACGCAAACAGATTGACCGAGCAAGCAATAAGAAAACTCGCTGCGAAAAGAACTGTGGTCAACGTTTTGGCTTCACCCACCGAAACCTGTCCAGAAGGAAGCGGCCTTTCTGAAGCGTTTATCGCATCAATCTTGATGTCGCTGATGTCGTTCAAGGCATATATTGCGAAAGCTGAAAGAGTCATGGCTAACGCCACAGTCAGCGAAGTCCAAATTGGAACCTTCCAGGAGGCTGCGAGAAGGCTACCGATGACGGAGCAGAACCCATAGTACAGAGTGGATTTCGAGTTGTTGAGAGGTTTCATAAGCGAAATGTAGGCTACTACTTTGTTGCGCACGTTCTCTCCCTCTTTTACCGTAACCAAATTATCATGTTTAAGGCGGAAGTATATGAAGTGCTTCAGACTGGTTCCAAAGCTCCCAAAAAAGCCCGGCAAGAATCCGCACAGTCTGTCTGTCTATGCATACGAATGCAGATTTGAACTGCTTGTTTGGGATTTCGAAAACTGCTATTTCATTATCGATTACAGCGAGTGAAAATGGGACGTCTCCAGTTTTGTAGTTGCTTTTGCCGATTAGAAACTTCATCATGTTGGGGCGAATGTTATGTAGGGCGTCGCCCAATAATTTGAGGATACCAGCTAAGTCCACTTTCGAACTCGTTACAGTTTTCACTTTTACGTTTCTGTCCAAAGCGTAAATTAAACGTTGAATGACCGCCAAATCAAGGTATCTGGTGGCTAAAAGTATCTCTGACTTCGATTTTTCAATTCCTGAAATGAGAAAATCTGTGAGTTTATCGTAATCATTGATCACAGCTACTTCGCTTATTGTACCCATTTTCTCCATCGGAAGAAAAGGACTTTGATTCGAAAGCAGCAATCCCGAAATGTCATTGAGCAGCAACTTGTGCAAAAATGTGCCAAACTGGGTAAGTTTGTATTCATCCCCCGTTGGCGTCAGGATTCCTGCTTCGTTTAATTCTCTTAGCTTCCGGTAATACTGCCTAGGGGTCAACTTGAGGTCCTTTATCGCTGATTTGCCACTTTTTAAGCCTGATTGAGCTTTATCAAGAATCTCCAAGGCGCTTTCGTCGCATAGAACATGGAGTATTAAAGCTAAATTTTGAAAGCGCGAAGAAGGTAACCCTGTGTTCAAATTGGTTTCAACTCATGCGGTAAGATGCGATTTGCGGTTTAAATGAATAATGAATTTTCGTAAATATTAGATTTGCCATATCTTGTCACTAACTACTTTTTTGTGACGCGAGTGTTACGTTTTGTCAGTACAGTTTAAACTTGGCAATACTCATACTAAGCTACCATTTTGATTAGGCGAAGCTTGCGAATTGAATTCGAGAGTTTAAGGGGAAAACAAGCTTGACTTCAGAAAAAAGCGAACATGAAACTCTTAATCTGGATGAATCAAAACTTGGCTCTTCGGCGTTTTGTGATTCCAAGATTAAATGCGAATGCGGTGCAGAAATCTTGATGTTGCCTGACCTGGAGGCGACTAGCCGCGCCATAGAGCGCCATGCGGTCGAACACCGTGAAAGAGAAAAGGACCGAGCCAAGGCAGAGGCTGAAGAAAACCGGGTTAGAGACAACTTGATTACGCAAGTATTAGGAAAAGCAGGTGAACGCACACGCAACCTTATTTGACATGTTGCGATTTCCGAAATATGGCTTATATGCATTTTTGGCGCTGTCTTGCTTGTTAAAACGGAAGAGGCGTGAATCAAGATATGCATTTGAAACTAACTTCAGGAAAATTTAACGTTTCCTATTCAGTTCAATCTATAATCTATGACTTTTTTATGGAAAACTCTTTTAAGCCCTTGGATAGAACATTGGCTTGGTTCGGGGGGAGAGAAACAGCATAGGATATAGTTAGAGCGTTGCGCTTTTCACATCCACTTCCGTCAGGAGGGGATTTGGTAGAATTGACTCCAAATTTCACTTTGCCGTTTGGATTTGAAGACTCTAACTTTAAACTAATTATGAGGGGGTAACTGAGTTGAGCAAAAACCGTGACCGTCTGAGCATAGTCGCCGCCATTTTAGAGGCAGCAAACTCTGGCTCCAGCAAAACGAGAATAATGTTTCGGGCAAATTTAAGTTTCAAGATTCTAGAAAATACTTGAATGCGGCCGTTAACGCAGGCTTTTTGAGGATCGAAGGTTGCCGTTACATTTTGACTGATGCAGGCCGTGAGTTCCTTAAACTATACAGGGAAAACAACGAAAGCTATGTCAAGGCGCAGAAGTTTCTGGAGCGATTGACTTCGGAAAGGAAAAAGTTATCGACCTTGTGTGAAAACTCCAGATGGGTTGACCGCGCAAGTTCAATTATGGAGCAGAAATAGGACTCAATGCCTTATGGAAAAAATAATTCGATTCATTTTTTGCATTGATGTATTTCGATCTTTTTAATATCGACTTAATAAGCAAGCGAAACAACAAATTAGCAATTTAAGTGGCTGATGTAGCTTTGAATAACGCAAGCGAGGGGCGGGTCTCTTCAACGCAGGTAATTATCGCTGCATTGAACGAGGAAGAAGGAATCAGATTAACAATAGCGGAGCTCAAAGAATACCTCGGCTTGACAAAGATTCTGGTCGTCGATGGGAACAGCTCCGACAAGACGGCTGAAGTGGCTAAAGATCTAGGCGCAGAAATCATCTTTCAGGACGGTCGAGGCAAGGGAGACGCCTTTGCTAAAGGCATAAGAAATCTCGACAAAAAGATTGATTATGTTATTTTAACGGATGCCGACTTTACTTACCCAGCAGCAAGTATTCCTCGAATGATCCGGATATTGGATCGTAATCCAAGCGTCGGAATGGTCTGCGGAAACAGATTTACTGAACATTTAACCTCACGATGCTCTGTATAACGTGTTTTACTTTGGCAATCGATTGATAGCTTTTACTCATAACTTCCTAAATGGCGTACAATTGACCGATCCCTTGACCGGATTGCGTGTCTTGAGGGCGGAAATTCTGAGCGATTGGCAAGTCAAATCCAAAGGGTTTGATATCGAAGTCGAGCTCAATCACCGTTGCGAGCGAAAGGGTTTTGACATAGTTGAAGTGCCTATAAAATACAGGGAAAGAGTCGGTGAAAAGAAACTTAAAGTCAGACATGGTGCGGAGATTTTAAAGCGCATCATGTTAGAAACATCTTACTGAAGGGTATAACAAAAAGTTTCAGTTTCAGAATTCTGCATGGAAAACTTGATTTTTCCTAGAACATTTGTCTTAGTTATGCATATGGTTTTATAAGCAAGCGATTGCCAACTAGTACAATCGAGAAACAAATGGAGATAGGAGAATATGAATGTTAAAAAGATAGCGCTTGTAGTCTTATGTATTGCGGCGTTTGCTTCACTTTCCATAAGCTTTGCTTATGCTGGCACAGCAACTAGTGTATCCCACTTTCGAGTCGGCATCAATTCCACTGATATGAGTGGACAGGCCCCGTTGAACTCGCAAGTTTATGTCTATTGGGATTCTATTACCCCCCCTACTGGTACCGTGGATATCACTATATACAATCCTAGCGGCACACTGATTGCTACATACTTAAATGTAGCACCGTCTGCTTCTGGCACAATACATTTCACTGTTGACACACAAGGTTCCTACTACGTTCGAGCTGATGGATTTCCGTCATATCATGCAGCTACAACTTTTGTTGCAGGTGCATCAGTGTTGGTTCTTCCTGAAAGCGTTTTAGGAACGTTAGCTGCGGTCGGTGCAGGCGTTGCTGCATTCGGAACAGTGAAGCTGTATCAAAAGCGAAAGAAAGATTAGTTGATCTAATCCACACAATTTTTTTCTTTGACTATGCAGATAATGTTATATACTTTTGTATATAGATATTTGTTCATTATATTCCATATAGTTTTATAAGCAAGCGGTTGCTACCTTTAGTTAATTGAACTGAATAAGATGGGAGATAGGAGAATATGAATTTTAAAAAGATGGCGCTTGTAGTCTTATGTATTGCGGCGTTTGCTTCACTTTCCATAAGCTTTGCTTATGCAGGCTCAGCAACTAGTGTATCTAACTTTCGAGTCGGCGTCACACCCACTGATATGAGTGGACAGGCCCCGTTGAACACGCAGGTTTATGTCTATTGGGATTCTATTACCCCCTCTGGTGGTACCGTGGACATCACTATATACAATCCTAGCGGCGTACTGATTGCTTCATACCCAAATGTAGCACCGTCTGCTTCTGGCACAATACATTTCACTGTTGACACCCCTGGTTCCTACTACGTTCAAGCTGATGGATTTCCGTCATATCATGCAGCTACAACTTTTGTTGCAGGTGCATCAGTGTTGGTTCTTCCTGAAAGCGTTTTAGGAACGTTAGCTGCGGTCGGTGCAGGCGTTGCTGCATTCGGAACAGTGAAGCTGTATCAAAAGCGAAAGAAAGATTAGTTGATCTAATCCACACAATTTTTTCTTTTTTAAGTCTGAACCTTCTAAAGTTTTTGTTGTTAAGCGATTTCTTTATTTTCCGATTTACCAACGAATTTGATTACTTGATTGTAATAATGCGTCAGTTTATCGAGTTAACTCAGTTGGGGGATATAAAAAATCAAGAAACCGTTGCGACTTCTCGCTGTCACTTTGTTTGTTTTTTTGGCTCTTGTTTCTTGCCTTTCCACTGGTAGTTATGTTTCTGCTCAAACCAACCAAGTTTCCACGCAACTTCAAGCAGCCAACAACGCGGTGGGACAGGCGTTCACCGCTGTTTTAAATGCTGAAAAAGCAGGCGCAAATGTCACAAGCCTACTTAACCAACTAAACGAAGCAACTGGCCTATTAACTCAAGCAGAAAACGCTTACACAACCGGCAATACCAATGCAGCCGTAAACGATGCAAGCGCCGTTCTTCCGATAACACAACATGTTGCAGCCGAGGCACAAACAGCCAAACAAACGGCTTCTAGCGTAACTCAAACCAATTTCACGCTAACCATTTCAACCTCCATTGTTGCCGTTGCCGTGCTTGTCCTAGCTTTGTTTTTAGTTTGGCGTCGGTTGAAGCGAAACTACATTGGTCGTTTACACGAAACAAAACTTGAGGGAGCACTGAATGAAGCTTAACGAATACAAACTAGTTTTAGTTACTTTAGGCTTGATCGGTATACTGCTCATCGCTTCTCCCACCATCACGAACGCACTTCACCTGTCTTCAAAAGAACCGTTCTCCGCTCTTTACCTCTTAGGTCCAGGTCAAATGGCTGCACATTATCCCTTCAACGTAAGGACAGGATTAAACTACTCGGTCTATGTCGGCGTTTCTAACAATTTGGGCTCTTCAGCTTATTACGTGCTATACGTGAAGCTTGCAAATGAGTCAGACCCGCTGCCTGATGGTAGTCTTGGAACGCCAAGTCCTATTCAACCATTATATGAGCAACAGTTGCTGATTGAGAACAATCAAAATTGGGTAGGTAAAGTTAGTTTTACGTTTTCTGATACTCATGCCTCAGCAAATCAAGCCTTTGTTGGAAAGCTTACGGTAAATAACGCGGTATTTGAGGTAAACAAACCCGCGAACTGGAATAGCAGCACCACAGGTTTCTACTACAAAGTCTTCTTTGAGTTGTGGCGATACAATGTCCCATCAGGTACAGTCCAGTATGACGATCGCTTTGTAACTCTGCGCTTGAACCTTACAGCGACCCAATAGAACTTCGCTTAACTATTCTTTAGAAGAATTTTCGCTTTTGTATCGTCGCGCGTTTCTCTTTTTCATGGTACTCCATTATTGAAATCAAAAAACTAGGTGTCTTAAAAAGTGAAAACTGAAAGTCTTTGGATTTCGAGAGAAAACCGTTTGAAAAATTCTATTGCAATCGCAAGAATGGAGGTGACATGATGGCGAGAATACTGGTTACTGGAGGCGGTGGCTTCGTCGGAAGTCATTTAGCACGTTATCTTCAGCAAAAAGGCAATTTTGTGAGAATTGCTGACGTAAAATTCGATGATTATCTAAAAGAGAAATACTACAGTGAAAAGTTGAAACTTGATCTGCGCATATGGAATAACTGTCTGAAAGCAACCGAAAGCATGGATAGAGTCTTCAATTTAGCAGCCAACATGGGCGGCATAGGATTCATAACCGAGGTCGGCGCTGAAGTAATGCATGATAATACCCTCATAAACACATTCATGTTGGAAGCAGCAAGGCAAAACAAAGTCAAAAGATATCTGTACACTAGCTCGGCTTGTGTTTACCCTACTTACCGACAGGAAGATCCAAACATCAAAGGCTTAAGAGAAGAAGATGCCTACCCTGCTGACCCCGATAACTTTTACGGGTGGGAGAAACGATCACCAAAAAATGTGCGAAGCTTACCAGCGCGACTACAAAATGGATATTAGAGTTTTACGCTTCATAATATTTACGGACCTGAAGGAACCTACAAAGGTGGACGAGAAAAATCACCTGCCGCTATCTGCAAAAGTCTTCGAAGCTTCAAATCCTGGGGTAATAGATATTTGGGGCGATGAGAACAAACGCGTTCTTACTGCTACGTTGATGATGCGGTCAAAGCGACAAGCCTCTTGATGGACTCGAATTATGACAAACCCATAAACATTGGTTCAGACAGACTAGTGAGCATCAACGAACTTGCAGACATGGTAACAAAAATCTCTGGCAAAAAAATAACTAAAACCTATGACCTTTCAGCTCCTCAGGGCGTTAGAGGTAGAAATGCCGACTTAACTCTCGTTAAAAAAGTGTTGAATTGGGAGCCGAAAATATCGCTGAAGAAGGACTTGCAAAAACTTACGCATGGATAGGCGAACAAATCTCCTCAGGAACGTAATCAGTAGCATCTATTGGTAGCCGTTCAGACTTATCTTCGGCTGGAATATCCTCAATATCCCCTGTCGCATATAAGGCATGAATGGTTTTTTTTCTACTCTTAATCTTGTATCCCTCCAATCCTTAACTTTAAAAAAAATGTTTGTTTCCAACATTAAACTATCTTTTTCTATCTTTTACAGATATGTGACTGTAATATTACAATAACAAGAAGAAATTTCAAAAAAAGACTGTTTCCCTCGATCACTATAGGAGCGCAACCAAATGAGCAGCAAACTTAAAATTGGCATTATCGGGCTAGGCAAAATGGGAATCACTCATGCATGCCTACTCAATGTTTTACCAAACGTGAAGGTAGCCGCTCTTTGCGATAGTAGCAGACTTATGAGAACATTGGCAAAACGCGCATTTAGTGATGCATTAATAACTGATGAGGTAGAAGAGTTTTCGCGGACAGAACTTGACGGAATCTATGTTTAACTCCTATTCCTTCTCATTATCCAATTATTAAGGAAATATATTCAAAAAATCTTTCAAGAAACGTCTTTGTTGAAAAAACCCTTACATCCAGTTATGAGAAATCAGCGGAACTATGCGCGCTTTCCGAAAACCGTGCCGGCGTCAATATGGTCTGCTATATGAAGCGGTTTGCAGTAACTTTTAGTCAAGCAAAGAAACTCTTGGATCAAAAGTGCTAGGCGACATAGTTTCTTTCAAGGCCTATGCTTTTTGGTCGGATTTCGCTGAAGCTGCGAAGGGTTCAACCGTGTCTAAGGGACGCGGAGGCGTTCTGTTCGATCTTGGATCGCATGTTATGGATTTAGCCCTTTGGTTCTTTGGGGACTTGGATGTGACTTCTGCAAAGGTCGACTTGCGACTCGTTCCAGATTCGGAAGATACTGTGACGTTTTCAGTCGCTAGTTCAAATAATCTTACAGGCAATTTTGACGTGTCATGGTGCAAGAAGGGTTATCGTATGCCTGAATTCGGTTTATCACTGATAGGTACAAAGGGAACTTTAAGGTTAATGATGATGAAGTGAAGCTGCAGTCATCGAGGGAGTCCCCACACGATGGTACAGACAAGATTTAGATGACCACGTAGGTTTCTTTTTAGGCGGCTCGGAATATTATCGCGAAGACTTGCATTTTGTCGACACGTTGGCCAACGGAATTGCAACTACATCAAATTTCAGAAGCGCACTCAAAGTGGACTACCTAATAAAACAAGTTAGGAGCAAAACCAAGAATGACTAAGGCACTTAAGCTACTTGTCGGCGACAACCCATTTCACGGGATCAGCCACCTGTCTCAGGAAAAAGCGCGGGAGCGGTCTTTAGAGGAAAACGATGAAAGCATTCGACGAGCGACGCGTATTGTCGAGTTGTGTTGGAGAACTCGGTTAGCGGATTCATGTTTTCGGTGGATGAAATAACTCTTTCGATAATTAAGAATCTGCAAGACTGGACTGGAAACAGGACTGTTGAGTTGTACGCAATCGTTCCCTATGCATTCGAATATGTTAGGCGGGCAACGCAAGTAGGCGGAGTTAGTGGACTGGCAAAAAACCTTGGCAAGGAAATGATTTTCTCCTCGAATGAAAAGTTATCGCAATGAATTTAGGCGGTATTTTGCGGTTTAATCCGTCAGCCTTTGTAAAAACCTATATTTCTTATGAACTTTCGAGGATAAAAGCTGTCACTAACGCCAATCTCCACCTTAGAACGATAATGCTGCATAGGTAGTTACCGATATGGCTTTAGCTCTCGATCTAAAGGACGTTTTTAAATCTTATATACAATTCATGGGGAAACGAAGTGTCAGACCAGGATTCGAAACGCGTAATTTTTCTTACTTAGTAAACAAGTTTAGTGAATGGGATTTAGATTTTAGTAAAGTAACAATTACTTCGTCATTCAATAAAGTTGGCTTCCAAATGAACCCTTCAAAGGCTGAATGTGAAGAAGCGCTAAAACGAGCAGCTCGCGCTGAAGTTATCGCTATGAGCATCCTCGCAGCTGGATACATTAAACCTACGGAAGCCATCGACTATTTGGAAAATCTTCAAGGTATAAGCGGTGTTGTTGTTGGAATTTCGAAGGAACGCCAGGCAACTGAAACGTTTAGTCTTCTCGAGAATCCCTTACCAAAATGCCAAGCGATACTTCTCATGCACCAATATAATTCGTAAACAACTTAGGGAGATAATCGACAAATGCTGTTAGCTTCGCTATTGGAGTTTCTTGTTATTTTTGCATCGCGGTGCCCGTGGCAATTTTCGGATTTTATGGGGCTCTTGTTGTATACTATAACAAGGCAAAAAATTATTCCCAACCGAAAACTTTGAAGATGGCTGGCGATGCCTCAAAAAATCTTCTTGATGAAAACGGGGTTTATGAACCTACTGTTTCAGTAGTTGTCCCAACTCATAATGAAGAATTCATAATTTCTAAAAAGATAGAAAATTTACTTGCTCTCAATTACCCAAAAGACAAGCTTGAAATCATATTCGCCGATGATTCAAATGACTCTACGCGCAGCATAATAACCGAGTGGGCGAAGAAGAATCCTAATATAAATTTGCTCGCGTTTGAAGAACGAATGGGTTATAGTCCCTCCATGATTGCTGGCATCAAGAAAGCAAAAGGAGAAATTATTGTTCTGGGTGATGCCGGCTCCTTCTTAGATAAGGATGCTATTAGGCACTTTGTTGGACAATTCCGGGATCCCGCAGTAGGTGCCGTGACAGGTCAGGACGTTATTTTAAATCAGGATGAATATGTCGGTAAGTCGGAAAATCTTTACCAGCGAATTTACAATTATCTGAGAATTGCGGAAACAAAAATGGATTCAACCTTTTTCATAAAGGGGGAAGCGACGGCTACCCGGCGAAGTCTCATTGCGGACTTGGAGAAGTGCTCTGCCACTTTTGACACCGCCATTGGATTATTCCTCAGACAAAAAGGTTATCGAACGATTTTTGACCCCAACGTTAAGTTCTATGAATACGCTCCTTTGACTCGCTCAGACAGAGTTAAGCAAAAGACTATAAGTGCAAATTTAATCAGAGTCATTCTTCAGTTTAGAGATCTAATGTTCAACCGCAAATATGGGCTTTACGGATCTGTGATTCTTCCGATGTATTTCGGAATGATCGTCATCGCGCCTCTCTCCATATTAATAGGCGTCTTGCTTCTAATTCCGTTAACTTTCTTGAATTTAACTCTCGCCGCAATAGCATGGGGTATACTTGGGTCTGCAGTTCTTCTTTTACTAATATTTTCTAGAAATCTTTTATACACTTTTTTGGATTTTGAAAGAAGTCTTCTTAAAGCCATATTTGAAATTGCGAACCATAAGACCCATGATAAAATAGACACGGTAGCTTCCACACGAAGGTAGATCGTTAGTACGCGAAGTATTTCTTGTGCTACCACTTCCAATTTGTGAACAGACTTTAGTTTAAGAACCGAGGAGGTATTAAGTTGAGCGACGCTCTCAAAGTAGCATTGGTGTCCCCAGAATTTCCGCCGGCAACTATTGGCGGCATTGGGGCAGTAGCCAATGATCTAGCCATTAACCTGTCTCGAAAGGGCGTTCAAACCACTGTATTTTGCGGAAGATCGAACAAAATATCAGTCGAGCATCCAAGCACTAATTTAAGAATTGTGCGCATGCCCCTGTTGAGTTATCCACCCAGACATTTGTGGTTCCAAATCCAAAATTTCGCGCCACTACTAAGTATGTTCAAGGAATTTGATGTTGTTCATAATCTTGACCCGCGCGGCGGACTGCTTGCACCTTACAGCAAAGGTCTTAAGCACCTTTCATCAGCCATGTTCACGGGTGCGGTCACTGCGAAACAGCGGTTTTTCTGAAATCTCCAGTATCCTCTTGGGCTATTGGGGATTTTGCCTACACTGTTCTTGAATATCCGCTTACAGAATTCTTGACTAATGCGTGTTTGCGTAACTCTGACTATTTGGTCGTCTGCAGTGCAGTTAGACTAGAGGAAATGAAAAGAAGAAACCCTGAATTAGACTATTCGAAAGTCTCCGTAATCTACAACGGCATTGATTTTAATAGAATTGATCCTGAAAACATTGGTTCGCGGGAGAAAGACGGATCAGTTCTGTACCGGGGTCGGCTATACTACAACAAGGGTATCATTCACTAGTTAACGCTATGAAGATAGTTAAGAACAGTTATCCCGACGTAAGATTGGATATGTGCGGGAAGGGGCCTTGGAAAACAAGCTCAGATCACTTGTGAAAAAGCTCGGCTTGGAGAAAAATGTCTATGTCCATGGCTATACGAAATACGCGGATTTGGTAGAGAAAATTAAATCCGCGAGCGTCATCGCACTTCCTAGTCTATACAAAGGCCAACCGGTAGCCGCGTTGGAAGCTATGGCCCACCGCAAGCCAGTTGTAATGTACGACTTTCCATTTGCTCGTGAATATATCTCTGACTGGAAAGACGGACTTATCGCAAAAGGGTGGGACGTACCAGATCTTGCGCATCGAATAGAAGCGGCATTATCTGACAAGAAGCTTCGTCTAAAACTATCCGAAAATGCCTATGCTCGCGTCAAAAGAAATCATAACTGGGATATGTTAGTTAACGATTATATTAATCTCTATGGCAATCTGAGAATAAGAAGAAGTGACACTACAATGGCGTCTTTTATCAATAACTTACGTGGGAACTCTGTCGTCGTTACAGGTGGGGCTGGGTTCGTCGGTTCACATTTGGCTGAAGGTTATTTACCTTGGGCGCAGACGTTGTCGTTTTGGATAATCTTTCCACCAGTCAATGAGCAATCTTAACATCGCGAATGTGAAATTTGTTAATGGCGACATTCGCAATCCCGATTTGATGGATGGATTAATAAAAAATTCTGTTGCAGTATTTCACCTTGCTGAATATATCCCTGAAACCGACAGCTATGGTGCAGGTCATGTTATCAAATATTCGTAGAAAATCCTTTACAAGATTTTGATGTCAGTTGCTTCGGAAGCCTGGTTGTTTTAGATAAATGTAGAAAATATGATAAGCCAATTGTATTCACTTCCTCAGCCGTTGTATACGGTGAATTGAAGGGTGAATCTTTGACCGAGGACTCGCCTACTACCCCATCTTCTCCCTACGGTGCGTCCAAACTCTGTGCCGAAACCTATATGGCCCTTTACTCAAGGCTTTACGGGCTCCCTGTTACAGTCACCAGATTTTGTAATCTGTATGGTCCGAGACAACGAAAGTACATTTTGTCGATCTTGCTGATGAAGTTGATGAAAAATCCCAAGAGGCTCGAGATACTAGGAAGTGGGTTTGAGCAACGAGATTTCGTTTACGTTGAAGATGCGGTGAGTGCAGTGTTGCTTGCTTCAAATGGCCATAGCTCTAGCGATGTGGTTTTCAATGTAGGTACTGGGGTTTCTACTTCTACCCGCAAGCTTGTTGAGGTTCTTCTTAAGGCCTAGGCTTTCAACCTGAAGTGGCTTTTACGCAGAATTCGTGGAAAGGAGATATCAAGAAGTTGGGAGCAAACTTTGAAAGAATAAAGTCACTGGGCTTTGAACCGCAAACCTCTCTTGAAGGCGGACTTAGACAAACAGTCGAATGGTTTAAAAACACATTTAATCCATCTTGGCAACAACAATAAGTCTCTGTACTAAAGCGTATTTGGTGCGTGATTCTATGCGAATAACTTGGGCTGCAGATTTAGTCTTCGATTTGGATTTGCACAAAACCAGCCGTTTACAGATTTTACAGAGCCTTTCAAAGAGAGGAAACCACACTGAATTCATCGGTGCAAGGTCAGACTTCAGTTTAATCAGAAAATTGGCAAAGAACCTCATTTAATTTTGAATGCCCTTTGCGTTACTTGCCTCTAATCGAGCCTCTTTTTTTCTCATTATTGTTGGCTTTTTTTCTTCCGTTCTACATATTTCGTAAAAAACCTGATTACATGATACTTGAGCCGGAGCTATCAGTTTTAGGAACGATGCCTCCGTAGCTGTATCGAAACTCACTAAAACACATTTGAGTCCTAGATATACGAAGTACTCCAGTGGAATCCCAGGGCCCTACAAGGACTTTCAAGGCTTTTTCATTTAGCTCTTCTGTTCTTATACCAAAGTCTCTTTTTTCGGGTATAACGATTATTACGCCTATGATGAGGAAAGAGATCAGTGAAGCGTACCGAATGGGCCGGCGAAAATAGGCGTTTGGACAACGGGTGTCAATACCGAACTCTTCGACAAGGCAAAACCCGTTTCTAAAGATGATTCTTTGAGAAAAGAAAATGGTCTTTCAAACAGTTTTGTTGTCTTCTATCATGGTCATCTTTTCTTCCGCGATTTTTAATTGAGACCGTCAATGCAATGAAACTACTTGCGGGCAAGCATGATGACATCAAACTCTTTGTATTAGGCTCTGGTCCGATTGTCGGTGAGCTTAAATCTTTGGTTAAATCGTCAAACCTTGAAAGAACTGTAATTATTACATGGTCCTGTTGATTACGAACTGGTCCTTAATTTCATCAGTCTCGCTGACGTATGCGTTATACCTTTCCCAGATCATCCCGATTGGAGATCCCAATGTCCATTAAAGCTGCTGGAGTATTTGGCTATGGAAAAAACCATTGTTTTGTCAGATATCCCCGCTCACCGGATGGTTGTTAAAATTGGAGTCTGCGGAATTTACGTAACCTCAACAGAACCAGATAGTATAGCAAGAGCAATTGAATATGCCTACGATAACAAAGAAAAGCTGTCAGTTGGGGAAAAGTCGGAAGAGAAATAGTTGAAAGAAATTTTACTTGGGACCAAGTAGCAGAAAAACTTGAGAATTACCTTGTATCGAGAGAATAAGGGCAGATCCGTTCATAAACCGAAAAGACTCTGAGCCGTTTATAATTTATGTAATTCTATGTTTTGATATCTTGGCGTTGCCTCAAGAGCGTGAAGTTCTGAATGACGGTATTTTTGTTCGTGTCTCTCAGGGCATTTATATCGTCGTCTAATTTCTTTAGAGATTGCTGGAAAGAATAAGCCTCCTTGATGTGCAACTAAAAAATTTTTTGAGGCTAAACTTCGCCGCAAACTATGTTCATAATATTCGCTGTTTCATTTGCTGACAAATTGGCGCTTGAAACTGGATCTTCATAAGGAAGGTATTCTCCGTAGTTATACCCGTACTGGTGCCATTGTCTGCCGGCAAGAGGTAAACTATCCAAGAAAGAAACCTCGTTGGACAATACTGTTGTCCAAGTGTTTGTGTAATTCCTACGGATCACACTCATTGGATTAAAACCGTATTCT
>CAWABA010000010.1:0-122080 GCA_963780185.1 Candidatus Bathyarchaeota archaeon
AATTTACAGCTTAATAGGCTTCACCATATTTGCTCTATTCATAGCCTATATTACGCGAGGCAAACTCTGGAATAAACTTGCGATTCTAGTTATGGGCATACCGCTTATTTTAGTGTTAAACATTATTCGAGTAACAACCATTCTCGCAATTGGCTATAACTTTGGAGAAGACCTGGCGCTCACTTTATTTCATGACGTCGGTGCTACTGTACTCATGTTCATAGGGGTACTTGTTTTGCTTGGTGTAACTGACAGAGTTTTCAAAAAACCCAAACCAGCTGCTCCGTGCCCATCATGTTACCGCGTCAAAACGAAACCTGCTGGACCTTTTTGCAACACTTGTGGAAAACTTTTGCAATTTACAAAAATCAGGCTAAACAGAACAGACATAGTTAAAATCATAAGTATAGCCTTAGTTACAATCCTGATTTTGTCCATTCAAGCACCAGTTTTCGCGTTAACCCAAGGTCCACCCCAAGTTATGATTCTAACGCCCTCTGGTACGCAAATAAACCCGGGAAGTTCGATGCTTCCAACCATCCAGGGATACACCGTAAAATATGCTTATCGAGATACGGCGTTCGAACAAGAATCAGGCGATAATGCAGCCTTAGTCTATTACTACAGCCCGATTAATGGTACAGGCTCAACCATTTGGGTATCCATGCAAATTGCAAGCAGTGTGACGTCTGAACACAGGTGGGAAACATGCTTGATAAACTTCCCGGTCAGCGCAGGGGAAGCACCGACTGTAAACCAGCTGGACCTCAAAGATATTCAACTCCAAGATAACCCGCCTATCATGGCACGCTATTTCGCCTTCCAATACACAGGAACCAATCAATCCCAAGTTGTCCTTTACTGGTACGAAACAGCAAGCTTCGACACTAATAGCACTACACAGTCAGAAAGCATCATGATTAGTCTCATAATGTATCCTTCCGCAGGCCACAGCGTGGCTTCTTACGAGACTCAGGAACTCCCATTTGCTCAAAGCATCAACAGCTACTGGGAGCCTATAAAAACCTGGAGCGTGATCTCTCTCGCATTATCCCAAAACGGTTTAGCCCTATCAGTTGCAGCTTCTGTAGTGTTCGGTATATTAGTCGTGTACGAAGCTTTCCTGATAAGGAAAGAGAAAAAGTTGCTTCTTAATCTATATGGAAAATTGTCCACGCAAAACAAAAATATCGTTCAAGCCGTGGCGAATGCTAGAAAACAAGGGGCGTCAACAGTCGATGGCGTACTCGGCGAACTTCAAAAACTACTCGATTCAACAACAGATAAAGCGTTACTGAACCAAAAGTTGACGGAAGCCGAGAATGCGGGGCTGGTTGAAAAAGCGATAGCCAACAAAAACGACGAACCTGTTATCAGCTGGAAGAGTCAAGTGCCGTCGCAAAACTCATTTTTAAGTCGTCTGGGTAGATTCGCAAGTTCAGTAATGCGCATCATCGTTCATCTCCGACGTCCCAAGCTAAAATAGATTTTTTCGGGATAACGTGCGTTCGTGGTTACGATTTTGCGAGCAGCTACTTCTTTGTCCGATGAGAATCATTAGCTGTCGTCGAAATATTGTTGTTAGCAAATGTTTTGTTCAGATCGAATTAAGTATGGGCCCGTTTTCTTGTTCGCTGAATCCTTTCTTTTTCTAAAATTGGCGAAAAGACGGTGGTTTTCAAGAACGATGGTTTTCGCAAAAATCGGTTTCAGATGGATTCAGCGTGGAGTGGACAACCGCTAATCTTAAATATTGGAAGCTCACGGAGACGTATCCTTAGATTCAAGGAAGAGAGGAAGGGAGTATAGTATGAAAAAACGTGTAGTATTAGCTATGCTGCTTGTTACACTTTTTCTCGGCATGATTGGCTCAAGCATTTACGCTCAAGCACTTCAGGTTCAGATAGGTGTTCCAAGTAGCTCAAACGATTTAGGAATCAACTCCAGTAGCGGATTAACCAGCGCATACTGGGTTGGGCAGTTCCCAGTAACCATAAACTACGGAACCTCACAGGCAACAACTGGCGAAGTCTATTGCATGAACGCAAACGGACAAGTATACGTAGGTGGTACCTACAACGCAGCCATGACGCCTGTTCCCAACACGTCTACTTGGCAACAAATCGGCTATATCCTAAGTTGGAACGCACCAACAACCAACGTTCAAGCAGCAGTCGACCAAGTGGCAATCTGGATGCTCCTAAATCAACAGCCATCGTCCTACGACTTCACCCTGGACTCATCAATAACGACCGCGGCCCAAAACATAGTTAACACGGTAACAGCCAACGGCGGCGTAAACGTTGCTCTCGCAGGTGACCATCTGCAATGGATCAGCCCATTCGTCGGAGTAGAAGGCAGCGCCAACACCACATCCGCAAACCCAGGTGTACCCGTGACTTTCACACTGAAACTCACCGATTCACAAGGCAACCCTGTGCCCAACGCACAAATCGATTTTGCAGCAACTATCACATCTCCAGGTGTAACCACAGCTACGCCGTTATCAGCACCATACATAAGCAGCTCCTCAGCATTCACGGATAGCAGCGGAATAGCGCAAGTTACTGTAACCGCACCGGCTGGAACAACAGCAGACTCGAAAATTGCCGTTACAGCTTCGACGCAGAGTACTTGGCCAGTAGAATACTTGGATCTTACCGACCAGACCGGTCAGGGAAACACGCAAGACCTAATCGGAATCGGCCAAACACTGCTCATGACAACATCATTCAACGTCAACATATCCGGAAGCATATTCGTTATGCCTGAATCAGCATACGGAGCACTCAGCGCAGTAGTAGCATTCGCAGCAGCCTTCCTAATGTACTACAAACTTAAACCGCAAGCAAAGCAACCAAAACTCTAAATGGTCCAAGTGCGCCGTGCTGTCGGCGCATTTTTTTAACTTTTTTTAAAAAGCTAAATCTAGTCGGTGAAAATCGCCGAGCTATCTTATAGATTCTCTTTTTGCCATGTTTTATTTTGCTATAGACGTAAGTCTATCGCAGTCTCGTTTTCTGGTAAGGAAGCGCTTGGACGTAAGAAGGGCTTTATTGATTGACCACCTTTCCTTGGCATTCGGGGAGAGAGAATTCGAATGCTGTTCACAGGAACTGGGAAGGGTGAACTCTATTCAACACACACGGTTAATCGAAAGGTCTTATTCACAGTTTTGCTGTTGCTTTTAATTGCGATTTCTATTGTATTTGTAGCTTACTTGACTGTGCCAAGTCACCACCCATCGACCCCTCCATCGGTTGCTGCCTCGCCTACCGCCTCACCACCTGGTACACAAATGTTCGTAGCGCCGGAATATGGTTGGGACGCATTGCTTGCTCTTCTAGCAAGTTTCGCGTCACTAGCAGTGTTCAAAACGCAGAATAGAAGAAAAAAAGTTGCTGATTAACAAATAAGCAAAAGATTGACTGGTTAGAGCGAATTTTAGCCGGTTCCTGATATAGTTATGATGTTGGTGAAGGTTGTGAAGCCTGTTACCTTGGCGGACACGGTCAGCGTGATTGTTGCACCTACTGATTTCCCTGCTGCGAGTTGGGTTCCCTGGCAATTCCAACTTACGGTTACGTAGGTGCCTGCTGTTGCGGGGATCCAGCTACTTGAAGCCAAGCTCAGAGTCATTGTTCCTGTGCCCACGTTCTTGACGTAGACCGTTTTAGTTGTGGATCCTCCGGCCTTCAGTGTCCCCCAGTTTATTGCTGCCAAGTTAATCGTGCAGGCGCTGTTGGAGAAGACCCCGACGTTTGGAGTATTAGTCTTGATATTTCCAGATGAAGGAAGGCTTTTCGCGGCATTTACAGCTGAGAACGCTGTAATGGATGTCCCGATGATTAGGGTGATTGCCACCGTTAATAAGGCTGCAAATGCCAGTTTTGTTGCTTTACTGGTTCCCATCTGATTCTTCCTCCATTTGTGCTTTTTTCCAACAAAAATCACGGAAAAAAATCATTTGATTGCTCTCAGAATGTTCTGTTCACGCTAAGGGCAGGCCTTCGAAATCCCTTCCTGACGGGAGCGGAAAAAGAAAAAGTTTCTTCTCAGACACTTCTCTAAAAAACGAACTTTGCCCTAACGAGAAGATACTGTTCAATCTATTTAAGAGACTATGGATAACTTATCCTTGATTTTCCCTGTTTCATTCATTTCTTAAAAAATACTTGCCGACACATTGGATTGCACAAAAACGATGCCAATCGGATTCTTGGGGGGCGTTGTCTTGCTATATTTGTAGTCTATTATTGCTTGCGTTGTTCAAGACCAAAAAGAAAAAACTTGGGAGGTAACGGGCAAACCAAGGCTTGTTGCAATTACCTTTTTTGGGTCAGGCGACAAACTTGTTTTCACTTTAAGATGTGTTCCCTGGAATTAACTTTGAAGAACTTAAGTTTTAGCCTGTGCCTGATATGGCGATTGAGTTGCTAAAGGTTGTGAAACCCGTTACTTGGGAAGAAATCGTCAGTGTGATTATTGCCGCCACTGACTGTCCGGCTGCGAGTTGGGTTCCCTGTTGGTTCCAACTTATGGTGAGATAGGTGCTTGCTGAGGTTGGGCTCCAATTGCTTACGGTCAAGCTTAGGGTCATTGTGCCTGTGCCTACGTTCTTGACGTAGACAGTTTGAGTTATGGTTCCTCCTGCTTCTACGGATCCCCAGTTTATTGCGGTCATGTTTATGGTGCATGCGCTGTCTGAGAAGACGCCTAGGTTGGGTGAGGTTGTGATCGTTCCAGAAGAGGCAACGCTCTTGCTGCTGGTTACAGCCGACAATGTCGGCACAAGTGTGGTAACGGTTAGGGCGAGCGCGACTGCAATTAAGGCGACAATTGCCAGTTTTGCCGCCCTACTGATTTGCATGAAACTTTCACCTCCTTCAGCTTTTATCGGGCATAATAAACGAGATAATCAAAAGAAACATACAGAGCTCCAAAATCCCTTCCTGACGGAAGCGGAAAAGAAAAAAAAGACTCTATTTAGCTGATTTATCAAAAGACGATGTAATCTATGCCCTAACGAGTAGGTACTCTTGACTCTATTTAAACGGCTATGGATGAGTTCTATGGATGAATTATCTCTATCTGATGTTTTTTGCATTATCCTTTTTTGAGATACTGATTGTTATCCAATCGTTTTAGCCGCTAGCCAATTGTTTGTTCGTGCGTATTATTAGTTTTTCAAATTAAGCCTTTCCCTGCCTACGAATGAACTCGACTTTGTAGTAGAAAAAAGTTCAACTTTTTCTATAAAGATTTAAATCAATAGAAAGTGATAACTAGGTTGCTAGAACGGTGAATGGAGAATCAAGAGTTCATGTTTGCGCAAACGGTCAACCGTAGGTTTAATTTTTCATCAAAATTGCGCATAAGAATAATCATAAGTCTTGCAATCCTGGTTCTAGCATTAGCCATAGTTTTTACTGATTCTTTCCTGTCACGCCCTATTAGCAATGAATCCACGCTGCCGATCAGTCACACGACATCCTTGTTTCCGTCTAACCGCTCGGTGCATGTAAACGATAATGGCACGACAGGCATCATAGTTGACATTAGCGGTGACACGCTGTCGAACAGCTCGTACTTTACGGTTACCACCACGAACAGTGGCCTTCAATCTCCCCAGAATGCGAGTCCGTTGACAGTTGGTAACCTGATTGTTGTAGGCTACTTTGACGTAAAAGTAACAACAAACATGACTTTAACCCCGCAAATACAAGTAAAAATCACCATAACAAACTCCAACTTCAACCAAAACAGCGCAATATACTATTGGTACTCAACGGCACGAAACTGGATTTCCGCAGCTACAGGCTTTCAATCGCCCCACACCATAATCGGTACCATCGAAGCAATTTACTTAACAGGAACCCCGATAGGCATCGGCAACGGCAACACATCTACGCCTACTCCCACGGCATCGTCTTCCCCAGAAACCACACCCACCCCTTCCCCATCTCCCACACCGGGTCAACCCGCCTCTGACATAGTTACACCCTCGCCTTTCCCCACCCCAACTGCCACGCCTTCTCCCACACCTACACCGTCTCCTTCCCCAACCGTCTCCCCATCGCCTTCTCCAACAATGACGCCGACCCCAACGCCAACTAATTCACCCTCTGATTCATCTTTGCCTTCTCAAACGCCTTCAGCCTCGCCTATCGCTCCTCCACTCGTTACACCCGAATATGGCTGGGGCGGATTGCTGGCGTTACTTGCATGTTTCGGCGCCCTCGCACTGTTCAAAACAAGAAATGATGCCAAAACAAAAGAACCTTGAATTAGTGACGCCCGAAAAGCCGTGAATTGCTACAGTAACACGTTCTTTTTTGTTTCCTCACCTGCAGGCAGCGCTCCGCAAGTTGTGAATCGTTGAATGCCGAAGTGGAGTAGACATTGAGGACCAGAATGATCCATTTGTCATTTTAATAGAAAAACAAAATCCAGTTTTAGAGGGCAAAAATTTTCGTTTTCAATAAAATTAAACAACACTGCTTTTTAGCGCGTTATTAAGTTGCGTGAAGCCAACCGCGTCCGCCTTTTTTAGGTTGGTGGATTTGTTTTTTGTCGGCACAGGGTGCACTATGCTCTTTTTTCTTGGGGTTGCTGCTGGAGATTTTTGTTTTTACGAACTTGTTCCAACCTCCGGTTTGTGCGTCTGGCTGTATGAAGCGGTCAGGATTCGCAACAAGGTGTTTTTCAAGGATTTCCTTGAAAGTTACTGTCTTAAAGTCTCGGTTTGCGTGGATGATTGTGCCTTGCTCTACGCTCAGGTCGGTGTAATCTTTAAGCGAGACATCTTCTGCTCGTATCTTGTCGTTGAAGCGTTCACTCCATAAGAGTTTCCATTGGATTTTGAGCGACTCAACAAGCTCCTTTTGTGCTTTGATCTTAGCCTCGTAACCTTCCGCGCAAGCTTCGGGTAATGGGTTATTGTTTACCTGCAACTTAACTCCCTTTTCCATGTCGCCATTCCACCCGAATTATATAACTCTTATTCTAGAAAAAGACATATACTTTTCTATAGTCAGACTTTTCGGTTTCAAACTGAATCATCATCAATCATGTCAGTGACTTGAGAATGTAGGTGATTTGTGTGTCTTGACTTTGTGGTTTTCCTTAAATTGAGGCGGGAGGCAATCTTTTGTTGTTTTTGAAACTTTTTTTGTTGTTGTTGCATTTCTGATGTACAGTTGGGGGTGTGTATTATTATTAAGTAATATTTATTAAGTCTTAATACACCGCTTTTAAATAAGTAGGAAGGTCAAAACTAAAATGCAACTCTCCAAACCATTGATAATGATAATCGCCTTAGTGGTTGTGGCAACAACACTAACAGCCTACACATTAGCAACCCTAAACGTAAACAAAAACCTATCCTCTTCTGGAACGATCACAACCTCACCCAACCTAGGCGTCTTCTCAGACAGCGCATGCACCATAAACATGACCGCAATAAACTGGGGATCCGTAGAAGCAGGAGGAACCGCCAACCAAGTTTTCTATGTTCAAAACACGGGAACCGGAACCTTGACTCTAAGCTTAACCACAAGCAACTGGAGTCCATTGGGAGCGGGCACCTATCTCACCATGAGCTGGAACCAACAAGGAACCCAACTTCCAGCCGGGCAATCGGTCGCCGCAACAATCACACTGACTGTGTCCTCTTCCATAACGGGAATTTCGAGTTTCAGCAACTCAATCGCCATAACGGGATCCGGCTAAGTCAATCGGCAGTCTTTTTCTAAAAAGGTTTATGAATTGTTGATGTGCCCTGAGGCAAGAAAGGTATTTTTCACTTCTTGGTTCAGACATTCAAATCCAACATTTTAAGATATCTTCCAAAACGATTACGGTTAAACATTTTTTTGTTCGGTTCTAAGAGTACCTGAAGTTTTTCCCGACATCGCCGAGATGATCATCGGGATTCTTTTTAGGGTTTCAAAAATTTTTTCGAAGACGCCTTTTTGTTTGACGATTCGATAAATCTTCCGATTTCGATTCCGCCGTATACACCGAGCAGCACGTCCCCTCCTATGAACAAGAATAGCGTTGGTACATCCTTGGACTCCAAAATTGTGTATCCGTTACTGGTCAACCCTGAAGTGTAGCTGTAAGTGTACAGAACCAAAGCAAATGCGAAGATTACACATATAAGCCCAAGGAGAAAACTTGGCAACCTCGGTTTTCCAGCAGCCGCTACAACCATCCCTCTGTCCTCCTCCTCTTACTTTGTTATGCTTACCATTTAAGTTCTTTCATTTAAAAAGCAACAAATCTGGCGTCAGCCGCTGAAAAGCTTTCTTGAATCGGAAAGGAAGAACTTTTGACTATAGATCAGGTTCATTGGATTTCTAAGATGAAGTCTATTGTTGAGCCAACTGCCGCGTTCGGGTTTGCGTAGCCAACAATTTCAATGTAGTTTGTCGTGTTTGCTGCCATGGTGTAGGCGTTGATTAGGCTGATTGTTCCGCCAGATGTGTCGGTTAAGGTGGCGGAGCCTATGGGCAAGCCGTTTTGGGGGTTGTCTGTCTGCGTGGCATAGTAGTAGACAGTTAGGCTTCCCAGGTTTGACGCGCCTGTTATACCAGATATTGTTATGCTATTGATACTGTAGTTGGTTTTCCCGGTGTTAGTTATCTGTAGTAAGTTGGTGTAGTAGGTTGCAGGTTGAGGTGTGCATGCTGTTGAGGGGAAAAGGCTGAATGTTATTGTTGCGGAATCCTCTGTTGGGGTGATGGCCACCGTTGCGGCGGGGTAAGTTGTTGGGTCGGTGGTGCTGTCTGGGCCTGCAACGAGGCATATGTCGCGCGTTTTTAAAGCGGCGTTGTTTTGTGTTGAGTGTATGATGAATGAGGCGCTGGCTGTGCCGATGAGCATTGCTGAGGCAATTAAAAGGAGAGGTAGACATTTAATTAAGGTGTTTTTGGCGGCTGTTTTTGGTCGATGTATGAGTTTTTTCATTATCTACTCGGCTGCTTGTCATTTGAGCTATCTTCAGTGTTCGTTGAAGAATTTATTAATTATGAAGTCTCAATATTTAATCAAAAATTGGAGCATTAATCAAAACTAATTAAGGAAAAGTGAATATTTTCTTTTTTCTAACGCGACGCCAAAAAAGCCTCTCGGATGTCTAATTTAACAAAAGGTTCATTGCGTCGTTGAAAAATGGTCCAGCGGCAGGCGTGGCTTTAATCAGCACTATTATGTTTGAGTTGCCGAATGCGTTGGCGGTTGCGTACAGTCTTACGTAAAGTGTCGAACCGGCTGGTAAGGTTAGGGTTGGACCTGAAGACTGCGTTAAAGCGCCGTTAGTCACAATTATCTCTTGCGTGCTAGGTGAATATGCCGAGAGAGTCATGTTCAGAATGCGAGTAATGGCGGAAGAACTGTAAGTTGAGAGGCTAACTGAATAGGGTGAAGATGCAGAATTCGTCAGGGTTAGAATGTAATCGTAGTCGGCTGGCGTCTGAAAATTCGTTGTTTGTCCAGGTCCCCAGTAGATCGTGAAGGTTATCCCGCTTCCAGTCGGATTTGTAATGTTCGCAATGAGTCGACCACCCGTGGGAACGCTGATTTGTGAACCAGTGAAAGCTGTTTTGACTTCAGATTTTGATGTTCCAATTGTTCCTGTAGTTCCGCTTGCAGCAGAAGCTACAATATTATTTGATGAATCTGACGCAGAGAAGGTAACGCTAAGAACGCCTGCGGAGGTTGCGGAAGCCCAAAAATCCGTCATCCATGAACCAGAATAAACTGAGGTGACAGTTGGAACGGCTGGGGAGCAGAGAAATGCTGAAGAGCCGGGTGCTATTGCAAATGAACCGGTTAAAGTCTGGACAAAAAAGTCCGTGTTCTGAACGATGGAAGTTTGCGCTTGCTGAACTGCGTCGCCGATCATGGCCCAGTCCGCAGTTTTGGATGTCGAGAAACTTACTGAAAGAGCGGTTTGTTTTGTTGTTGCCACCGCGTATTCGGCTGCTTCATTAATCGGGTCGATGCTGACTTGGCTGCCTATGTTAATGAAGCCTGCGCCGTATGTTATGGTTTCACTTCCCGTTACCCTCGCCGCTAAGGCTCCAATAATAAAATCGTTTGAATTCAAAGTTGATAAAGTCACAGACATAGATGTGCCGCTTCCAGTGCCGGAAATTGGCGCGGACAAGTTGGGGTCAAACGGGTTTGGTGTTTTAGCGCCGGCGATCCCGAAGACTTTTACTGCGCACTTTACACTGGACGTAAGTGAAACTGTTACAGTTCCTGAAAAGACGGTTGTTGAGATGGCGTACCATGTTTCAATTCTTGTAGTGTCAGAGGTTGCCGTGCCTCTCTGAATCCAGAAAAGGCTCGCGCCTGTGTTGGTGATTGAAGAAACGCTGATTGTGCTGCTGTCGATGGCGGCTGTTAAGTAGATTACGTCTTTTGGCTTGCTTGTTGTCTAGTGTGCCTGTGGTTACGGAGGCAGCGTTGGCGCTGCCGCTTGTTTCTCCATCTATTGCCAGGGCGTAAGAACTTGGTGCGCTTGCGTTCTCATAGAACTTGTAACCTGAAGTCGCAACGACACTTCCATAGTCGTTGGTAGTTGAAAGAGACATGCTTCCTTTAGTTCCAATGTCGAGTGTAACTTGGGGTGTCTTTACGGTAGACACCGAACTGCCAAAATATTGTGTTTGTTTGAGTGCTGAAACTTGGCAAAAAGAGATTAATAGAAAAAAAGCAAGAAGCAAAGGCACAGCTTTGTGGATGTATTTAATCTTCATACTGCTTAGACGGGTTTGCCGTTTTCCCAAAGCCTTTTACTTTCTCCTTTGCTGCTTTAATTCGGTTTAACTTTGTGACTTTACAATGGTTAAGACCATTGTATGGCTGCGGTAAAGCTTATCGTTGAACCTGCTGCTGCGCCTGGGGCTGCGTATCCAACAATCTCAATGTAGTTTGTAGTGCTTGCTGCCAGAGCATGGGGACTGCTTAGTAGATTAATTGTGCCTGCTGAAGAGCTGCTTAAGGTTACAGAACCAATAGGTGAACCGCTCTGCGGGGAATCTGTTTGCGCTGCGTAATAATAGATCACTATGCTTCCAAGGTTTGATGCGCCTGATATGCCTGAAATCGTGATGGCGCTTATTGAGTGGCTGGTTGTGCCGGCATTTGTTACTTGCAGTAGATCAGTGTAGTATGTTGCGGGTTGAGGCGAGTTCGTTGCGGAAGGGAACAAACTGAACGCCACTGCTGCGGAATCATATGTTGAAGCAACTGTTACGGTTGCGGCTGGGAAAGCTGTGGGACTTGCGGTGCTGTCTGATCCAGCGACTAGTCTAACATCTGGGGTTTTTACTGTTGCGTTGTAGTTTGCCGAGAAGGTTGTGAATACTGCTGCGCTGACCAAGCCGACGAAGATTGCGACCACGATAATTGGAAGCAGTTTTCTAGCTTTACCTCTGAGAATATTATTCAAGCCCTTTCCTCCTTCGGAAAACCGTTCATGAACGGCAATATAAAGAATATGCTTTTTGTCGTAATATTACGAAAAAAGTTGAAAAAGGCCGCTTTTCAGGTTTTGTTCCTGTTATTTTATTCAAATTTAGGTGCGTTATTTTAGTAAGTAACCGCTGCTGTTCAACCGATCAAAACTGAGTTTTGTTTTATTTTCTGAGCTTGTTGGGTGAAACTTGTCTGGCTTGTGGAAACTTGAGACCCGCCGCGGCGGAGTGAAAATACCTGAAAGCTAAAACATTAGGGAAAGTTTTCTATGTTTTCGCGCCAAATTTTCTAAGGGATTTTATATACCGGTAACTTGATAGAGTAAAGCAAACGTTAGGAATACGCTCATGAGGACAATAGGATGAAATCTAACAGAATCGTCATCGTACTATCAGTTCTCATTGTTTTTGCCTTGATCTTCAATTTATGTTATGTCCAGGCACAAACTGAAACCAAGTTCGGTAACGTTTACAGCGACGATTCTTGGAATAGTTCAGGAGGAGTGGTTGTCGCCTCTCAATTCACAATTTCACAGAGTATCACGATAACTTGGATGAGCGCATTGATAGGCGACCTCGCGCCGCCTTCTTTTGTTAGGTTAGGCATCTTTAGCGATAGCAACAATCTACCATCTGCATGCTTGGCATCAACCCGCGAATTCCCAACCAGCAGCACGGACGCTGTTTGGTGTACATTTCCTCTTTTAAACTCAATAACACTTCAAGCAGGAACCTATTGGCTAGCTGAAATTGACTCTGGCGCGGGTGTAGAAAAGACCTATTTTAATGAGGGTCCGGGAAGCTTTAATTCAGTATTTGCTTTTTCAGACAGTTTCATGGGTCAATTGGATGTTGGAAGCACCTTCCCAACATCAGTGACAAGTCTTGATGGAACTCTAGCGATAATTGCAAGTTCCGGTCAATCTTCCAACTCAGAAATTCCTACGCCGCCAACTTACGCGGAGAGTGCTCAATGCTGGGCCTCAGCTAGCGATTCAAACCCGTATCCAACGCAAACAAGCTTTGCTGTAGGTTCCCCAGTTTACATTTATTGGACTCCGAGCAACCCGAGTACGGGAGTTGTCGATATTAGCGTCTACTACCCAAGCGGGACATCTCCCGGACACGACACTCTATGCTCATTTAATGATCAGGCTCCTGGAAACGCTCCTGTCAGTTTTGTTCCTGATAGACCGGGTACTTGGGTCGTCACTTGCAACGGCTATTCAACCGACATATTTGTTTTGCCGCTGACCGTTTTTGCGCTTCCTGAATATGCCTTGGGCGCTCTGTTGTCGTTGATAGCTTGTTTTGCTGCGTTAGGCGTATTTGTAAACAAAAGGTTTCGATCTTAGGCGGTTTTGATTCCTAAAACGGATTTTGCAACTCTGAGCCTAAGTTTTTCTAACAAGATTATTAAAGAAAACTTGGTTAGGAAATTAAAAAACTAAAAAAAAATTAAAAAAGAGTAGAAAGCCGTGTTTCTATGGCTTTACACGTTTATTGACCGTTTAGACTTCGCGTAGATCAGGAAAGCTGCTGCGAATGCAACTAAGGCGGCGAGTGCTCCGTATGCTGATTCAGGCATAACGAATATGGATCCTGTTATGTAGACGTTGAAGGTCGCTGTTAGGCCGAGAGCTGGGCCTACTCCGAGCAAGTTTTGTGTTGTGGGCGTTGCGGTTGTGAGGTCTAAGTATTCTACTGGCCAAACACTTTGGGTTGAGGCTGTGACTGCGATTTTTGAGCCGTACGCTGCGTTTGAGGGGACGGTAACGGTGACTTGTGCTATTCCGTTAGTGTCTGTGAAGGCTGTTGCCGGGACAAAGTATGAACTTGATAATGGAGTCGAGGTAGTTGATGATGGTGGAGTTACGGTTGCGCTGAAGTCAATTTTAACGTTGGCTTTTGCGTTGCCTGAGGAATCTGTGAGTTTCGCTTGGAAGACTACTGTGTTGCCTGGAAATGCTGAGGTGGAGACGGTTGTGCCTGTGCTTGGTGAAATCCATGTTAGTTGGTCGCCTTTGAGCGCTACGTTCATGCCGCCGTTTGCTTTCGCCTCGTTTACCAAGGTGGCTGCAGGGCCTGTGATTGAGGAGTCTAAGCTGAAGTCAGTGTACGGTGGGTTTTGTCCGAGGAGCATCCAGATTGCGACCTGGTCGATTGCTGCTTCGCTGTTGGTTGTCGGTGAGTTCCAGCTTAGGATATAGCTGATTTGTTGCCATTTTGGTTCGTTTGGGACTTGTACTTCGCTGTATGGGTACGATGTGCCTTCGTAAACGGTGCCGCCTGAAGTCATACAGTAAGCTTCACCTGTTGCGGATTGAGAGGTTCCGGGGTTGATTGTAACTGGAAATTCTCCAACCCAGTAGCTGCCAGAAGTGATGCCTAAGTCATTTGGATTGCTTGGAACACCTATCTGGACAGTGCCTGCTTGTGCATAAACTGCTGCACTCATTGCTGCAAACATTAATCCCGCGAGGAATACGGTTAATATGATTTCTTTTTTCATCTATTTTCTCTTCCAACTTTTTTATACTTGGCAGTGACGCAGGCTTAATATAAGCAAAATTCTGAAATGGTAATGCATCAAAAATCGATATAAATCTACAGACTAAAACAAAGCATACTCTTTGAAATAAAAATCGATAAATCGGGTTCAACTCTGTTTTTTGGCTCAGAAATTTAAAAGCAAGTTACCGCTATGTTGTCGTTACTTTTTTATGCGATGCAGTCTTGAAAAAGTTGTCGAGGAGAACGAGAAAAGACAGGGTTAACTTAAAGGCAAGTGTAAAAATTCGGGAAGAGAGAGGGGAGAATCAGTTCGCCTGCCTTTAAGCTAACCTTTCTTAACCCTATGAATACGGCTTGAAGGATAAATAATGATGTGACTGTTCTCCTGCTACCACAAGTTCGCATTTTGTTATGGATTGCTTTGCAGCCAGATTGGTTTTCCATCCCGGACTTCTCTTTTCTGCGGTTCAGGACACGACAAATCTAAAGCCGCGAAAACGCTCTCTTCCGTCTCCCCAGCCAACGCAACCTCCTCTTTCATCAGCCCTTCACTGTACTTTAGCCTGTATCCCTTTGACAGGGCGTAGCCTGCCAGCCACATGTTATGGTCAGCTGAACCCGTTCGTATTAGTTCCTGTATGCCGAAAGTTTGCGGGGTTGCCCTGTAAAAGTCGATTTGAAAAACGCCTCCTTCAACGGGGTAGTTAAGTTTTATCAGCTTCGGACCTGAGCAGAGGACTTTGGGTTTTCTAAAGGTCTGGATAATCTTTTCCCAATCGGCGTCTGCTGCAACGGCGACAAAGTCGCAGTCTCCAATCTGCTGCTTCTTCCGCCTTAAGCTTCCGACAATTTCTATTCTATCGCACAGAGGCCTGATGATTTCTTTGATTTGCAAGGCAACCTCCTCTGCTTTGGCGTATTCAAGCGAGGTCAAGACTGCAGGCTCCTCCTCGCATGAACCGAACAGTTTAGTCTGCTTCATTTGCCCACTCCATGACGTAACTATTCTACTGAAATGCATAATCTCAGCCTTTAAAAATGAAGCGAAGAAACTGACCTGCATCAGAGTGGAGGGCTGATTGAAAATGAACTTGGCGCGGAAATCCTCCTGTTGAATGTTCCCTTTTAGCAGTCGAGAAAGCCCTTTGGATAACGTTGTTTGCAGGTAGAAAGATTTAATTATTGATGGTTTCTGTTGGTTTCATGATTATTATAGGAGGATTGAAAAAAGAAATGCCTACTTGCCCACATTGCGGCGCCACGGTTCCTGAAGGAGCTGTTTACTGTGGCAACTGCGGAGCTACATTAAACTCCCCAGCGACTTCTAGCTCTTCCACCCAATCGCAAACTTCCCAGACATCTACCGACTGGTCAAACATGCCAAAGAACCCCACCGAGGACATGGAAGCACGATACGAAAAAGCGATGAAACGCGCCGGAACGCTTGGAAAGGTTGCAGTGCTTCTTGGAGGAATCATTCTCATATTCATAATGATTTCCTTCTTGCTTAATTTGTTTGGGTAAACTGCAAAGAAGGCTCTGAAAATCCCTTTAAGAGGTGGTAAAGAATGGAAAGCAATCTTGAACAAAAAGTCAGAGGAATAGAACGATTAAATAGACTCCTTACTGCCGTCGTTATCATCGAAGCAATCACTATAGCAGTGATTATCCTATAGTTACGTACACGCACTGGCATCACGGCGATTGAAAACATTCAAAACAAAGTTTCCTCTGCGATTGCTCCACATCAATTTATGAAAAGATAGGACTGTTAATAACTAAAAGTTTTTGGCTTTTCTCTACCCGAGGTATTCGCACCAGCTTTTTGGGCTTTCCCAAATCCTGACTTTTTCCAGTTTGGGTTTCTGAGGCAAGATTTTTTTCAGTTGGGTGAAATAGTATTTTGCGATGTTTTCGGATGTTGGGTTACTGAGTTCGTTTATTTCGTTGAGGTATGTGTGGTCCAGCTTGTCGGTTACTGTTTGTAGGGCTGCTTTTAGGACGGCGAAGTCGATGACCATTCCGTTTGCTTCGGTGTTTTCGCCCAAAACGAAAAGCTCAACTGTCCAAGTGTGTCCGTGAAGGTTTTCGCATTTGCCGTTGCTGTCCACTACCTTGTGCGCCGCGGCGAATGTTGTTTCAACCCTGAGCCTAAACATAGATTCATCTTCCGTTAAAGAGTCCCGCTCCACTCTGAACACACATTGTGGTCATGGATGGATTCGAAACTTACACATTTAACCGTGCAAAACCGCTTAGGATACTTTTCCTTAAGCAACCGCACGCATTGCCTCGTCACGTCCTCAACGAACTTGGCGTTCTTATGCATGTTTTCAACCACCTTCTTCTCTTCAGGTCTTTTAAGCAGCGAAAACGTCGGCGAACTGAAGCTTTGACTGCAAATTTTGAGGACGTCAAGCAAATCCGTGTTTTCCGTCACATCAATCTCCACGCTCAAAGTTCCCCTTTGGTTATGAGTTAACCCGTTACACATTTCCTTGGAGCACGGGCAAGCTAAGGCGCCGTTAACTGTGATGCCAGCGGTTTTTTTGCCCGTTTTGGTGGAGTACCGTGCAAACATTTGAGCAATCGAGTTTTCTTTTTTGCCGCTTGGTCTTATCCTGTTAAATGGGAGTTCGCCGAAAACTTCTGTTTGGCAGTGGAAGCCATGTTTCTTGAACGCGGCTTTAGCAATCAGCACTGCCAAATTTTCTATTGATGCGGCTTCTCGGGGCGTTTCTTCAACGGTTTCGATGAATCTGCTCATGTGGACCCCGCGTAGATGAGACGGCAAAGTGATGTAGCTGTTTATGGTGACAATGATGTTGAAGGTTCCCTCTGGTCTTTTCAACAAAACTAGCGTCCGAAGGCCTTCTACACCGACCTTTTCAAGTTCAATCTCGTTTTCTGGTTTTTGGTTTTGAACGTCAACGACCAAATTCTTGATCCCCATTCAATTTCCCTAACCAGCATTCCGCCCCGAAATGCCTTGGTTAAACAGATTTAACTGTGGAGAGAGAAACCTCGTAGCTTATTATACTTATTTAGATGGAAGTCAACTTTAGATGTTTTTTATTAGTGGGAAAGAACCGAACAATTCATCCACCGTTAACATACAGTCTTGGAACTTTTGAGGAATTATGGTTTTGTACGTTTCTTTTCTATTATTGTGCGTATTTCATTTTCAGCGTCGGCTACGGAATATTTGAGAGAAACATTTCTCTTTCTTAATTCATCCAAAAAAACCCAAAGTGACACACCCGCAACCTCTGACGATTTCTCAAGGGAAGTTTTCCCTTTCACATAGCTGTTAACAGCAAACTCCAACTTTACTTCAGCATGCCCTCTGTTTGAAATACTCATAAACGCCCTCCATTTTACCCCTTCCATGGTCTCATATCTAACCGAATCAGCTATTGATACACCTTTCGAGAGCCTTTCTCATTGAGCGGTTCTGTAGGTCTTCGGCTATTTTGGCTTCTGCGGAAATTCGTCTAGTGTGTTATTTGGGTTCGTATAATCGCGGTTTGGCTAGTTCTTCGAGCAGTTTCTTTGTCGCTTTATGCTCTTCGGATACCAACTTACCGCAATTTCATTTGATCCCCTTAAGCCTTAGACGGCAAAACCCCTTCCGAAGCATGCAAGATAACCATAGAAGGAAAAAACAAAGTGGCTTACTCTGATTCAGAATGCGAAAAGTCAGAAAAACGCCAAAGACGTTAAAAGCTAACTCCCTTAATATCGTACATGGATACTAACGTAATTTACTGTGGCGATAACGCGGAAATAATGCGCCACTACCTTTTAGATAACAGCGTTGATTTAATCTACGCAGACCCACCGTTTTTCTCGAACAAACCCTATGAGGTACTTTGGGGGGACGGTTATGAACTAAGGGCTTTTGAGGACCGGTGGAAGGGTGGAATAAATAACTATCTTGCTTGGATGGAACCTAAGCTGAGAGAATGCCATAGAGTTTTGAAGCCAAACGGTTCAATGTATTTACATTGTGATTGGCACGCTGGGCACCACCTTAAAGTTTTGATGGATAAAATATTTGGGGAAAATGCGCTAGTAAATGAAATTACTTGGAAAAGAACTTCAGCTCACACAGGGGAAGGAAAGGTACGCGGATTTGGAGCGGTACATGACATTATTCTTTTCTATGGTAAAAGCCCAAACTATATTTTTAATCCAATATACGTGCCTTTAAATGAAGAGTACGTTAAGAAGTTTTATAGATTCACAGACGAAAAAGGCAGACGGTATAGACTTAGCGATTTAACTGGTGCGGGCATACGACATGGTGAAACGGGGAAACCTTGGCGCGGAATTGACCCTAACAAAGCGGGTTGGCATTGGGCATCTCCAATTTCTAAACTTGATGAACTTGAGAAAGAAGGCAGAATATATTTCCCCAAAAAAATAGGTGGCGTACCAAGTTACAAAAGATACTTGGATGAAATAAAAGGGCAACTTTTGCAAGACATTTGGGATGACATTTTACCTATTCAATCACAATCCAACGAAAGACTTGGATACCCAACCCAAAAACCTGAAGCCCTCTTAGAGAGAGTAATTAGCGCTTCATCAAATCCCACTGACATTGTGCTTGACCCCTTCTGTGGCTGCGGAACAACCATTGCGGTGGCTAACAAACTTGGTTGGCGATTTATCGGTATCGATGTTTCACCAACAGCATGTAAGTTAATGGGTAAGCGACTGAGGAAACAGCATGCTAAGTATGAAATTATCGGTTTACCCCGAACAGTTGCTGAATTAAGAGCCTTAGAACCTTTTGAGTTTCAAAATTGGGTTTTCGAGAAACTACATGGCAGAGTTAACCCGAGAAAAACAGGCGATATGGGAATTGATGGTTGGATAGAACTTGATTGCCCTGTTCAAGTTAAGCAATCCGAGGATGTTGGTCGAAATGTTGTTGACAATTTTGAGACTGCTATTAGACGGATGAATAAAAACCGAGGGGTAATTGTTGCATTAAGTTTTGGGAAAGGCGCTTATGAAGAAGTTGCAAGGGTAAAAAACGATGAAAAGGTAGAAATCAGACTAAAAACAATTGAAGAAATTTTAAAGGAAACATAAGCAAAGACTGTTTAGCCCGAACACCCCCACTTCTCTATCAAAATAAGTGAACCCGAACGCTCCATCACCCGAATCTTAACACGTAGAATTATCGCCTATGGAGTTAACAGAACCCGTTTTGCCAATGTTTATTAGTTTCATTTTGCCTAGTCGTCGCTTCGAAAAATTAGGGTGAATCACTTGCAGAAAGTAACTATAACGGCTCCAGCGCACCTGCATGCAGGCAACTTCGATTTAACAGGCGACCTAGGAAGACTCTACGGGACCGTCGGTTTCGCTATTGAGCTTCCGCTTGAAGTTGAGGTTGCAAAAGCGAAAGGCATCCACGCTGAAGACAAGTCAGCACTCAAGTTTGCCAAGCGTTTCGTCGAAAAATTCAGCTTGGAAGGCGCCGAAGTAAAAATCAACAAGGAAATCCCGCGTTTTGTCGGCGTCGGATTCCACACAACCCTCGCCCTCTCCATCGGCATCGGCTTGTCAAAACTCTACGACTTAGACCTGACGGTGGAGGATGTCTCTTTAATCATGGGCAGAGGAACCATCACCGCGATGGGCGTTTACGCCTTCAAAGCCGGTGGCTTCATCGTGGAAGGAGGCTTCAAAGTTGACAGCCGAACAAAAATGGTGCCCCCGCTCATATTCCACGGCGCCGTTCCCAAAAACTGGTATTTTGTAGTTGCCATCCCCAACGAGTCAAGGCAGAAAATCGCGGAGATGAGAGAGAACGAAGATGAAATATTGGGCAACCTCAAAGTGATGCCTAAAGAGCTGTCCGATGAGCTTTCCAGACTCGTTTTAGTCAAGCTTATGCCTGCCTTCGTCGAAAAAGACCTCCAATCCTTCGGCGAAGCATTAACCGCGTTTAACTCGAAGCTTGGCAAATTCTGGAGAAGCTACCAGGAAAGCACCTACTGCAACCAAGTTGTTGAAGAAGGCATAAAAATCATGCTCCGCCACAGCACCCTGGCTTGCCAAACCTCTTGGGGTCCAACCCATTACTCCATCGTCAAAGGCAAACGCGCCGCAGAAAACTTAGCGTTGGAGCTAGAGCAGTTTATGGATAAGAACGGCGGCGGAGAAATCTACGTTACCCAAGCAAGCAATCATGGAGCGGTTGTTCTGAAGGCTTAAGCATGGTTAAGGCTGTCGGGATAGACTCGGGAACAAAAACGATGGATATCTACGGCTTCGACGACCAAGACGGCAGCGTGCTGGTTGATTTTGCGCTGTCCCGAGAAGAAGTCACCAAGAACCCCAGCCTCGTAATCGATAAACTCAAAGAAATCCAGAAAAACCACGGCAGAATCGACGCGGTTGCGGGACCTGCGGGTTATGGTTTGCCGCTTCAACGCGCCAAAGACGCAAGCCTCGAAGACATCGCCCTGGCAACCTTCATAACCCCGGCTGACGTCGAACGCAAACTCAAAATCGTCGGCCTCAGACAACTCATGCAGCTCATGAAAAACACCCCAGAATTGAACATCTGGTTCACTCCCTCGGTGATTCAGCTGCCGACAGTTCCCGAATACAGAAAAGCCAACCGAGTCGACATGGGCACCAACGACAAGGTTCCAAGCGCCATTTTAGCCGTGAAAGACCAAGCAGAGCGCCTAAAAATCAGCTACAACCAAACCAACCTAATCGTCGTGGAAATAGGCTATGCGTACACGTCGGCTATGGCGGTGAAAAATGGTCAAATAGTTGACGCTATGGCTGGAACAGCGGGGTTTCCTTCTTTCCTCGGCATGGGGTTCCTCGACGGCGAACTCACCTACGGCTTAGCCAACACCGTGAAAAATTTTTCGAAGCTTACCCTGTTCGCGGGCGGAGCAGCGGCGGTCGCCGGATTCGACACATCCAAACCACTTGAAGAATTCATTGAAGACGCAAAAACAAGCGGAAAAATCAAGGCTGGCTTAGATTTGATGCTTGAATCCGTAGTTAAAGACGTCGCATCCCTTTTGCCCTCCGTCAAACCCACGGAAATAGTTCTTAGCGGAAGATTTTCAAAGATTCCCCAGTTTTACGCGTTGGCGGAAAAGCGGCTTAGGGGTTTCTTTGGCGAAATCGGGTCAAAAATCGATGTGGTCAAGCTTGAAGGCAACGCAAAAATCGCCAAAGGCGCCGCTGAAGGAGCAGCGATACTCGCAAACGGCATAGCCCACGGAAAATATGAGCCGATCGTTGACGTCATGAGGCTTAGGGAAAGCAAAGGCGGAATATTCGACCACCTTTACTTGGATGAGAAAACCAAGAAGGCGCTTGAAGTCTTCAAAAAATACTTAGTGCGTTTTCCCGTTTAAGCTAGTTTCTTTAGGTCTTGGGGCTTGATGTTTCGGAAGCCTCTGATTTCTTCGCCGCCCCCCGTCACGTTGAAAAGCTCGATGTTTTTCTGCTGTCTGCTGCGCCAGCCACTCCAGCAACTCTCGGCTAATCCTGAGCTTCTCCCGTTTCACCGCAAGCGATTTCACCTGCAGCTTAGAATATTTGCCGACGACCGACCCGAAATCCATCCCCGCCAACACAATCGTTTTGGCGCCCATGGCTGCTGCAAGAAAGACCGCTCGGTCCCCGTCGGTGAAACCCAAAAAATTGTAGACGTTGGGGCGCGGCTCAACCTGTGTGCTTCCGACCGCCGAAGAGAATTCGGGGACAAACCGTTTTAGCTGCTCGATGTTGTCGCCGTGGGCATGGATAACTATGATTGCGTCTTGCCGCTGAGCCGACACGATGTCGCTTACTATGCCGTCCAAGTCGGTTACAATCACGTCTGGAACAGCTTTCGCCTGCAATAGCGCAGTTGTCGCGCCATCAGCCACCACAGTCACAAAATCAGGCAGCACGCCTTCACACATGACCTGTTTGAGGTTTTCCTCCAGAGATGGTCCCGCGCCGAACACCAGAACCTTACGATTTGAAATGCAATCCCTCAGCTTAGATGGGTCAGTGGCTTTTCCAGCTAGCAGTTTGCTCAGTAGGTCAGCGGCAGACTGGTCTTCTGCTTGGCTGTAGTCGAACGTCTCAACAATTCTGCGGTACCACGGCCACCAATCCTTCAAACCAAGCTCCACGTTTATCCCCCTGCATTGACTACGAAGTTGTTTTGACATACGCCCCTTTATTGTTGGCGCCCACCCAAAACACTTGCCCGCCCGTTTTTTTCTCCAAAAACCCCCGCAGCCCCAACGCAAGTTTTTCCGCTGCACTTTTGCCTTCGACAAGCCCGTAAACTGTTGGTCCCCAAGAACTTTGTCCCACTCCAAACGCCCCGTTCTCCAACATGTATTTGATGCTTTCGCCCGAGGGGGAACTGGAGAACCTGCCGCCTTGAGCTGGCGCGAAGCAGTTGCCAACCAAGTTTTGAATCTGGGTCAATGCGGCGCCGAAGGTTGCTATGTCTTTCTCTTTCAGCGCGGGCAGAAGAGACATCAAAATCAAGCGGCTTATGCGTCCCGCCTGCGCCGCGGACATAGGCGGCAAACTCCCAAACGCATGCGCCTCCGCCTCGCCCGACAACCCGCCCTTAACCTGCGGAATAGCCACGGCGAAGAACCAGTCGTCGGGGAAATTGGATTGAAATATCGCTGGCGGAAGGCTGTTCCAAGTTGGGTTCGGCTTGTTTTTTTGGCTTTTGACTCCGCCCTCGACCACAAACCCGCCACGCTCAAAAAGTGCCGTTCCGACACCTGAGACTCCGCCTCTTCCCAAGGCTTTGGAAAGCTCCCCCGCTGAAGCCTTTATGCCAAATAGTTTCGCGAGGGCAGTGGCGGTGGCTAAGGCAAGCTGGGTTCCTGAGCCTAACCCGACGTGCTGAGGAATAGTCTGCTTAACTTTTACGGCTACTTCGGGTAAATCGTATTTTTTGAGGAAAAGCTCAACCCACGGCTTCACAAGCTCGCTTTTTTCCCCTTCAACGGCGAACCGTTCTGATTTTTCAGCTTCAACAACCACATACGGCTGGGTTATGGCAACCCCCATGCCGCCGAAGAGCCGCCCCAAATCGCCTCCTAAATCGATAAGTCCCAAATGAAGCCTAGCCGAAGCCCTAACGCAAACCTTCATCCATTCACGCCTAACTACCCTAAACTCCACAATCACCTAATATGTAAATTGGACGGTTTCTTAAAATGCTCAGTTAAAAAAACCAACAAGTTGGTTAATCTTCCATCATCAACATCACAATTCACCTAATGGTCAACAGGCACCAACATTTCTGCCTCCAAGTTTTACACCCAAATTCAGGACTGACTCAAGCCTAACTGCGCGGGTTCTAAATTCAGCGAAAAGAAACTTTCGAAACGATAAATGGCGACGCCTCAGATGCTGTGTTCCCATATTTTGCCGTCATGAACCTCTTGTCGATGAAGCCACAGTTCACGCGGGTTGGAGCAGACCTGTTTGCATACGGGGCACTTGAATCCTTGATTCTGCATTGTCAAAACCTTATCCGAAACTATCCATTGAGCAGGTATATTAAACAATGTGACTGTATCGGTACAGCAGCAAACGAGCAAGCGCTACTGAATTGTATGCGACCTGTTAGCGCAAGGTTTAACCAACGAAAAAGATAGACAGTAAGTAAATTGAGTTGAAAGAGGAGACGGGTAAGGAAGATGCACATAAAAATTTTAAGCAAAAACGGTGCGCGGCGCGCGGTTCTTTCGTCGTTATTTATAGGAATCTTCCTGATTTCTGCTTTAAGTTCGATACAAGTCACCCGCGCTGCATATCCACCGATACCAGTCGGCAATGCGCCTTTTGGAGTTGCTTTTGCGTCATCTAACAACGACATATACGTTGCCAACGAGGGCGATGCTAATATCTCCGTGATAAGCACGTCAACCAACACGGTTGTTAGCACGATAGCAGTCGGCAGTTTCCCTTTTGGCGTTGCTTTTGCATCATCTAACAACGACATATACGTGACAAACTATGGCTCTCACTCGGTTTCCGTGATAAATGCGTCAACTAACACGGTTGTCAGCACGATAGCAGTCGGCATTAACCCTGCTGGAGTTGCTTTTGCATCATCTAACGGCGACATATACGTGGTCAACTATTTCGCTGGTACGGTTTCCGTGATAAGCACCTCAAACAATACGGTTGTCGGATTGCCGATACCAGTCGGCAGTTACCCTTGGGGAGTTGCTTTTGCGCCATCTAACGGTGACATATACGTGACAAACTCGGTTGATGGTACAGTCTCCGTGATAAGCACATCAACCAACACGGTTGTTGGGTCACCGATACTAGTCGGCAATGGTCCTTTAGGAGTTGCTTTTTCGCCATCTAACAACGACATATATGTGGCCAACAGTGGCGATGGTACGGTCTCCGTGATAGATACGTCAAGTAACACAGTTGTCGGGTCGCCGATAACAGTCGGCACTTGGCCTTATGGAGCTGCTTTCGCGTCATCTAACGGCGACATGTACGTGACAAACCACTATGATGGTACGGTCTCCGTGATAAACACCTCAACTAACACGGTTGTAGGGTCGCCGCTAACAGTCGGCAAAGCACCTTGGGAAGTTGCTTTCGCGCCATCTAACAACGGCATATACGTAGCCAACGAGGGCTCTAATACGGTCTCCTTTATTCCCTTGCTTGGTGTTTCTGTCTCGCCTAGTTCTGCTACGTTGGATGTTGGCCAACCTCAACTGTTTACCGCTACTGCTAGTGGCGGTTCTGGTTCTTACTCGTCTTCTACGGGGTATCAGTGGTATGTGGGTGGGGTATCTCAGAGTGGTCAGACTGCCTCAACTTTCAGTTATTCTCCTGGTTCTGCGGGTTCTTACTCGATCACTGCGACGGTCACTGACAGTTCAAGCACAACTTCACCTCAGTGTACTGCCGCAACAGTTACGGTACATGCTTCGCCAACCGTGAGTATCGCGCCTGCTGGCCCATTTACTATGGATGTTGGACAAGGTCAAGCTTTCACCGCTACTCCTAATGGCGGTTCAGGTTCTCTGACTTATCAGTGGTATTTGGACAGCTCTGCGGTTGGCACCAACAGCGCAGGCTACTCTTATACTGCCGCGGCGGGTTCGCATTCGGTTACTTGTACGGTAACAGATAGCGCTTCTACTCCGGTTACTTCTCCCGTTTCCAATGCTGTCTCAATTACGGTGAATTCTGCTTTGGCTGCAACGGTTATTTCTGTAGATAAGGCTGCGGTTGATCAGGGTCAGACGGCTCACTTTTCTATTTCCACGGCTGCTTCGGGTGGCACAACACCCTTTACTTATTTGTGGCTTCAGAAGGCTCCAGCTGGCTCATTTGTTTCTACGGGCGTAACTAGTCAGGCTTTCAGTTTTGCGCCTGATGTTTCTGCGGCTGTGGGAACTTGGAGTTTTGAGCTTCAAGTGACTGACAGCGCAGGTACCCCAGTTGTGGTTACATCCAATGTTATCGCTATTACTGTGGCTGCTTCCCCTACCGTTTCTATTGCTCCTGTTGGTCCGCTTGCTTTGACTGTTGGTCAGGTTCAAGCGTTCACTGCAACGCCAAGCGGAGGGTCAGGTACACTGAGTTATCAGTGGTACTTGGACGGTGTAGCTGTTGGCTCTAACAGTGCAAGCTACTCTTATACTGCTGCGGGGACTTCGCATACAGTTACTTGCCAGGTGACCGATAGCGCATCCACGCCAGTAACTTCTCCTGCTTCCAACGTGGTTTCTGTCACGGTGTCATCTGCCATTCCAGAGTCTCCCGAGCTATTGCTGGGAATTGCGTTGGTTTTCTCAACAATCATAGCCTTGTCTGGGTTATCATCGAAAAGAAGAAAATCATAAAAGCGAAACCTGAAATTTTTTTTGCTTTTTCTGCGCACCTGTAAGGGTGTTTCTTGGTTTCTCTTAGGAAACTATTGATGCCTCTTTACTTTGTAGACGTGATTGCCCCTATTTCCAGGGTGCATGTGTCCTTGTCTCCAGTCTTTTTCCTTGTCTTGCATTCTTTGTAGACGACGCAGCTTTCGCAGCAGGGCGTGTTGCTTTTGGTTTGGCAATCTAAGATTATTGTTTGATCCATGATGTCCATGTTTTTTCCTCTCATGGCGGGTTATGGCTTTAAAGCTGCTTTTAAAACTATTCACAATATTATATATGCATATACCATATGAAGGCGGTCTTCTATATATAAAGTATTGCCGCCAGCCCATCCCGCAAGAAAAAGTTAACAGAGAAAAACCGCTCTTAAAAAAGTTGAATGAGTTTTAAGATTCAGCCAAAACACCGATTAGTTTCATTTTTTCAATGGCTTCTTCACCATGAGGCGCAATTTCCAACGCCATCGTCAGATCTTGACCAGCCTCATGCCCCAAGTGGTCCCCGTCCGTCCATTGACTGGAACTGGTTACGTCGTAAACCTTGCCTTTATATGCAAAGTAAGCTGGGTTGCCGTTCTTACCGTTAAATTTGCTAAGCTCATCCATGGTGAACTGTTGTAGTTTTTCCAAAAATCTTAACGCTCCTTCAACACTTTTTGTACTCAAAAAGGTTAAAGAGTAAACGTGTTTTGACGGTATAACGGTTGCGGTCAAATACTAGCAAATGCACAAAACTATCATCCGGGGCTGCAGGTGTGAAAGTTTATTGCTTACCCTTTACCGAAGTGTTTCCGCCGCTTTTTGTGCCCATTTCGCATCTTTCCAGATCGCTCTACCCACCGCAACCAAATCAACTTTCCCCTCTCGAACCAACATATCAGCAAATTTAGCCGAACGGATCCCACCCACGCCGACGACGGGAACCTTAACCGCCTTCTTAATCTGAGTTGCCTGCGGAATAAAGTAGCCGACGATTCGCCGAAGCTGCTTGGGTTCACTTCCACACATGCCCCCAGACACATCAATCACATCAACCCCAGCCTGCTCCAGCTGAAGGGCAAACGCGACGGAGTCTTCAATTTGGGTTCCTTGAGGAGCTAAATCATCCGATCCCAGCCTGTAGAGCAGCAACTTGTCGCCGACGCGTTCACGAACCCTCTTCACAACTTTTAGCGGAAAACGCATTCTGTTCTCCAATGAGCCGCCGAACTCGTCTGTTCGCGTGTTCATCAGGGGCGAGAAGAACTGGTTAAGCAGATACCCGTGGGCGCCATGGAGCTCGACACCGTCAAAACCCGCTTTAACAGCGCGTTCCACCGCCAAGGCAAACTCCTCGGCTATAGCATCCATCTCGCTAACTTCTAAGCCTCTGGTTTTGCCTCGCGTAGATGGACCCGCTGGTTGAGCGCCGATGATTTTCTTGTTTGCGACGCCTCCTGCATGGGTTATCTGGATGACGGCTGGGGCGCCGACGTAGTGGATGGATGTGGCAAGTTTTTCCAAGCCACCAATAAGTGAGTCATCGTAGATTCCCAGCTGCTTTGGCCCGATCTTCCCGAACCGTGAAATGTAGGAGTGCTCGACAATCGGCATCCCGACAGCAGCCGAACGCCTTACATAGAAACTAATCACCCTGTTCGTCACTTCACCCTCAAAGGAAGCCCGACCTGACTGCATCGGAGCCATGACAATGCGATTACGCAAAGTCACGTTTTTTAGGGGTAAGGGATCAAGAAGACCAGACAAGCGCTCACCAATGCGATAATGCCTTGTTTAGCAATATAAGAACCTAGTCTGATAGCGAAGTTAAATCACGAGCTTTTTAATAATGTTTGTCTGATACCTCGATAACTAATAACAAACATTTCATAAATCTTCCTGAAATCAAATAAAACTTGCCTCCACTCATCTTCGGGTTTAGTTACCGTTTTTTCTTCCTTAGCGGAATGCTATAATACTGCAATAGCTGGTTTAGCAATTTTTGTATGTTAAAAAATTTTGCAATGGATGCTTTGGGTATATCATGAGATAATTGTTCGTAGCAGTTGCCTGCGATTTGTTCAGAATAAATCGGTAAGTCTTTCGCTTTGAATTATCAGGTTAACCTATTATGTTGAAGACCAATGGTGCCGGCGGTTGATTTTCTTGGGAGTACCAAGGGGAACGATGACTGCAGATGTAGCGTTCATTGATTTTTTTGCCTTGACCTTGCAAGAAATAGGTCCAAAGGGCGGGATACGTTCTTTTAACTACATCTTCAGATAGGTCGCAAGAAAGTAATAAGAGTCGCTGCTCTACAAGATGGGTTCCCTTTTTGGTTGGTTTCAATTTTGTTTATGTTAAGATTTCTAGGAGGCGCCAGCAAGGGTTTGAGAAATTGCTTTGGAATCTCGAGTTTTTCGGCTTTTTCTTGAGATAACACAAAAAAATCGTTCGCGCCTGTAGCAATGCCGCGCTTGATTACGAAGAAATCCCCCAGATTTTTGCCGCTGTTTTCGGTTATATCATGGTAAATATTTGGGGAATCCTGACCATTTATTCAGCACCTGCTAACGTTACAGAGAGAAATTTGCTTCGAAATAGCGGGTTTTAGCAGAGTACCGCCATAACTAAACTCAACGGCATAGTTGGTTGGGGGAAGACTTCGTTTTTAAACCAAACGACAGCGGAGGAAACAAGAGCATCATTGAACTGGACCTCTGATGGATTAAACCTATGGATATGCAATAAAGTTACTTTGTTAAGGAGATATTGCTTAACTTGCTTGCCGTAATTTACATCCATAAACTCACTCGGAATTAACCATCCTGCCAAGCCTTGTTTTGACATCCAGTTATGTGAAAGCATCGAGAAAATAGCAGTACAATCCTGAGTAACCGCTAGGCCGAATACCAACAGTTTTGGCAACTAGGTCTGCGAGTGGCCACTTTTCCTCAGTCGCCATAGCTTGATGGCGAACGTAGGGCGGATTGCAAATAATAAGATTAAACTTTTCGCCCTCTGTTTTTGGTATTGACCCACGAGTAAAATCAGCAAGATGAAGATCAAGAGTGGGAACGTGGTTCCAAAGATTCATCGCCGCAGGACAAGATATGTTTCATCGATTTCCACCCCGACTGCTTCCTTTATTTGGTTGCTGGAAAAGACATTCATAAGAGCTGAGTAGAAAGCGCCAGTTCCGAAGGCAGGGTCAAGAAAATAGATTTCTTGTTTGTCTAAAATATTGGCTGCATATTGTATAATTTCTTTCGCTAGGGGCATCGGGGTAGCGAATTGACCCATCTTTCTTCTTGTTTCACGCAATTTTTGAGAATCGATATTTTTTTGGCTCTCTAAGCGTGAAAGCTCAATTAGATCGTTTGAAACCATTGTCAGAGTCCGAACTCCGTTAAATCATCTATACGATGTTCCCAAACCCAGTCCATACCCTCTGAAGCTTCATAGCCTAAGTATCCAGGGTTAAAGTAACCGCATAAGAACAAAATGTAACGCAAGTTTTTTCCATAGGTGGCTTGCAACTGGCTTATTTTGATTCCCTCTTCTTTTTGGCGCTTGTTCGGATTGGTGAAATCTCCTGCAGATTTTGCTTCGATTAGCAGGGGTAGACTTCCAGATTTAGCTGTTTTTGGCATTACGGCAATATCGACCGGAATATTGATCTTTTTTGACCCAGAGGATAACTTTACATGAATGATTAAATGGAAAGTGAAGGTCCCAGGCTCAATTTTATCAAACATAGTTGCGTTTGATTCTACGAAGCGATACTGTCGGTATTCTAGCCACTTCTTTATGGAATCAAGTTGCCTTTTTTCCTGCGCATTTCGAATTATTGGATCCGACTGAGATCGACAGAGACGATCAGCTACAACAGTGGCTGCCCGGAAAGCTTCTTTTTCATCAGGTATGGTTTTTGTTTCAAGCCAAGGAAAAATATCTTTGTCAGACAGTCTCATGATCAGGTTGCTTATTTTTTCAAGCTCATTCTCGAGATTTATTCCCTTCATCTTGGGAGAGATTCTCTTATGGCTTATTCCACATAGAAAGTGCGAGTAGCGCCTGTATGTTGATCTATGTTGTTTCATATTTGGGGCGTATTAGAAGCATCTAGTAGACCGGGAGGTAGACGTTGCACGCAAACACAGTTGATGCCCGCAAGAATTGTTTGTTTTTTTGTCTATTTGGCTCATCTAGATGTCCCTATTTGGATCCTCTAGAAAACCGTAGGGGTAGCGGGGACGAAAAAAGAAAACGCCCTGTGGTGGTCTCTATATTTGTGGCAGAAGACCATCACAAAAGCGCAGAGAAATTAGTGTCTGTAGAGGGAATGGATAAGGTTTTGATTCGTCCCTCTGCAAAACAGTGCGCTTTAGGTGTGTTCTTTGTATTTGTTGAGTAGCTCGGTTCGCTGGTCGATGAGTTGTTGAAGGCTATTTTTGATTTTCTCTGTAACTTCTGCCATTGTTGTAACTTCTGTCACTACGGTGTTTGAATTCTTTCCTACGATTTCAACTTCGGCCAGTATTTCTTTAGCTGCGTTCTCAACTTTAGCTGCGTCGTCAACAACGCCAAAAGCCAGTTTTGCCATTTCCTTAGCTTCGCCGACAACGTTCTCAGTTACCTTGGCCACTTCTTCTGCAGTGCCTGAAACCTCTTTGGCTAATGCAGCCATTTCCTGTGAAGCGGCTGTTTGCTCCTCAATTGCTGAAGAGGATTCTTCTGATGCAGAAGAGCTTTCCTCAGCGATGCTGGCTACTTCTTCAATTGTTTTGACAACTGTGCCTATTGCCTCGAGTCCTCGATCAACACCCTTTGCGAGGTTGTTTACTTTGCCTGTCATTTCACCCATTATCTGAGCGATTCCTTCGGATTCATTGATTGCCCCTGAAACTACTCGTGCGCCTTCAGCTGCACCCGCCTGTGACTGTTGGGTAATGTTGCTTGTTTGGACGCCTGCTTCTTTGATGCCTTTTACCAGGTTAATTGCTGATCCTGCTGCGATTTTTGATTGACCTGCTAAGCCTTTCACGGCATCGGCGACTACTGCAAAGCCTCTGCCTGCTTCGCCAGCCCTAGCTGCTTCGATAGCGGCGTTTAATGCAAGCATGTTTGTTTGGCCCGCAATGTCTGATACGGAGTTAGCCATTTGTCCGACTTGCTCAACAGAATTAACCATTGAAGTGACGGCTTCTGAAACTCGTGTAATGTTGTTTTTGATGTTCTCTATCGCTACTAGTCCTTTCTGGCCTTTATCGTTAGCTTCTTTTGACTTCTTTAAAGCGTTCTCTGTTACTGCTGAAGCTTCTTTAGCAATAGTCCCTGCGTCGTCCATTACTTTCTTTAATGCTTCTGTGCTTCTGGCTGCGCTTTGCGATAATTCGGCTAGTTTTTGCGCGCCTGACGCTACTTGTTGAGAAGCAGTGCTGACTTGTTGCATGCCGACTGCCATTTGGTTTGAAACGTTTGCCGCCTGCCTACCCATCTCAGCTACTTTCGACGTTTCTCTTGTTGCGCCTTCTGCACCTACAGCCACTTTGTTTGCGACTTCTTCAACGTTCTTGGCGCTTGCACTTACCTTAACAACTATCGCTGTTGTGCCGATTGCCAACTCACCGACTTTACCGGCTGACTGCATTGCTTGGAATGCGAGATCTGCAGCTTTCGCCGCGTTTTGAATTGTCTCATCCGCCTGTACATTGATTTCTTGGGCGCCTTTTATGGCATCTTCAAGAATATCAACAATTTCTTTTCGAAGAGCTTTGTTCTCTTCTTGTAAGCATTCGTTTTCTTTTTCAAGTTTTTCTAATTGTTTTTCTAATTCGGGATTACTTTTTTCTCGGGTTTCGCCAGTCATTCTTAATACTTCCGTCTGTTTCCCTTTCTTTTGCACCTTTGTTTATAATTAGATTATGACCGTTGTATATTGATTCTAAATCAAGACGGAAAATTAGTTGCAGGCTTTCATAATTTCTTTTGGAATTAGCTCCAACGCGGCAACCACATCAACGCATCCGGTTTGAAAAGCAGCGTTAGGCATGCCATAGATGACGCTTGTTTTTTCGTCTTGAGCTATTGTTATTCCGCCTTTTTCTTTAATCGCTTTAATCCCTTTGGCGCCGTCTGCACCCATGCCGGTTAAGACGACCCCCACGTTCTTCTTTTCATTTACCTGTGCCGTTGAAATCATAGTTACGTCAGCGGAAGGGCGGACAAAGTTAACTGGGGGATCCTTAGTCAATCTTATTTTTTTCTCTTTAGTCACAATCATATGGAAACCTCCCGGGGCAAGGAGAGCAAGACCTTCTTGAATTGTATCGCCGTTTTCTGCTTCCTTTACTCTGAATTTGCATTTGCCGTTCAGGTCTTCAGCGAAAAGTTTTGTTACCCCTGTGGGCATGTGCTGCACAATCAAGATACCTGGTACTTCCTTTGGAAGTATCTTTAGAACATTGGCAATTGCAGGCGGGCCGCCTGTGGAAGCCGCTATCGTTATTATCTTTTCACTGGATTTAATTGAAGAACTCAAGTTTTCATGAATTCTCTTATCTGTTTGTATGATGTTAGCGCGGGCCGCCGTTTTGATTTTCGAGATTAATTCGTCCTTTACTATTTGCATGTTGAGTGATATTGAACCTGATGGTTTAGCCACATAGTCAACCGCGCCATATTCCAATGCCTTCAACGAGGTTTGGGCTTCTGTTGGCGTCAAAGCGCTGATCATTACAATTGGCAAAGGACTCGTTTGCATAATTCTTTGAACTGCAGTTAAACCATCCATCCGGGGCATTTCAATATCCATTGTAACAACATCAGGACGCAAACTAGCGATCTTCGAAAGTGCTTCTTCGCCGTCTCTTGCTGTCCCAACAACTGATATTTCTTGATCTGAATGCAGTATATCCTGAAGAATCTTCTGCATAAACAAGGAATCGTCAACGACAAGTAGCTTGATTTGACCCATAAAGACCACAAATAGAAACAAGATGGACGAAGCGAATTGGAACTCCTGGATTTACGGTTTCGGTTGGTTTTCCACGTGGATTTGGAAGCCTCTGGATTCTTCTTTCAAGTTTCCAGAGTTTTTTGATGCTACCTTTACGAAGTCTATGAGGATAATCAGTTCTTTGTCGTGTTTGGCTACGCCCAGTACTGCTTCGGATTTATCAACAATCAAGCTTTCGGGGTTCGATTCTATGTCCTTTTTTGAAAGGGTCAGGACTTCCATAACTGAATCGACCATTACGCCAACGGGGTGTTTATCTTGTACAATAATCATGATGTTTGTGTTTTCATCTTTTTTGTCGCCTAATCCGAAACGTTTCCGCAAGTCTATAACGGGGATTACTTCACCGCGAAGGTTTGTTATGCCCTTGACGTAATCAGGCGCATACGGGACAGGAGTTACTCCTTCAAAGTTTTTTACTTCCCGAACCTGATTAACATTAACGCCATACAAGACGTTGTCTAGCGTAAATGTCAGCATCTGTATTTCTTCAATTTGGCTTAATTGTTCGTTCATATTTGCCATCCATTCTTCACCTAGGCTTTTGAATTTAGTTAATGGCTATTCTGAAGTGTTATAAGTCGATTATGAAAAGCAAGTACATATTTGAAATTCTTATCTTAAATCGGGGAAAAATACCTATTAAAAATTAGACTATGTAGCTTGCATTTCCAACGTACGGAAGCTGGTTTCTCAGCCAGTCCTCGCTCATGAGACACCATTTTGAGTCGGTTCCCTCTATTTGTAACACCATGATTAAGTCCAGCTTATCCAACTTCGCGTATTCTAGGAGTACATCATAGGTGCTTTGGTTTATTTCAATGTCTAAATCCTGAGATCCATTATCTGCCGCTCGTTTAGCATGGAAAACATCTCTGATTTTGTCAGCCCCTTCTTGAATTTGCACGTTGACACCGTTGACATAATATATTTTGTCGTTGTAGCTGAGGATGACGTTTCGTGCGTTCCCCGCTTTCACTTCGGTATGCTCCAATTCTCAAATCTCCCATAAACTACTGATTCGAGAGAACAATAAATGTGTCTTCCAAAGTCGGAACATTATGAATTTCGATTGATACGAATTAATTTGTTGAAAATTACTAACGATACAGGCTTTCTTGGGAAAGCTACGAGAGTATCCATCGAGTAAAAGAGCAGCAAAAATCGAGCAGGTACTATGCTTCTACACTTACTCGTTTCTTAAGCACTTTATTTACTAATTGACCCACATCCAAAACCAAAACAACTTGGCCATCACCAAGGATTGTTGCTCCGCTTATACCGCTGAGTCCAGCGAAGGTTTCAGTTAACGATTTAACCAATATATCTTGTTGCCGCAGGACTGAATCGACTACTAGACCCATTTTGGTGTTTTCGTCTCCAAGGTAGGTTATAAGGAGCTCAAGTTCCTCTTCGTTTGAGTCTGGAAGGCTTAAAAGTTGGTGCAGATGAACCATTGGAATTACGCGGTCCCTCACAATTATAGCGTTAGTTTTTCCCAGCGACTTGACATCGTTTCTTTTGACTCGAACGATTTCTGAAACTTGGTTTGTGGGTATGGCGAACGTCTGTGTTGTATCTGTAACTAGAATTGCCTGAATAATTGCCAATGTTATCGGAAGTTTGATTACGGTTTTTGTTCCAGTTCCGATTTGGCTATCAACGTGAACGGTGCCGCCTAACGCGGAGATCTTTGTTTTAACGACGTCCATGCCAACGCCTCTTCCACTTGTCTCAGTAACCACTTTTGCGGTTGAGAAACCAGGGAGGAAAATAAGGTTGATTATTTGTTCTTCACTCATTTTTTCCAGTTCCGCTTGGCTTGCAAATCCCTTTTTGATAGCTGATTCTCTTATTTTCTTAGGGTCAATTCCGGCTCCATCATCTCGCACGTTGATTATCACGTGGTTGCCATTTCTCTGAGCTGAAAGCTTGATTGTCCCTGTTTCATTCTTGCCTGATTTTTTTCTGTCTTCAGGCGTTTCTATGCCATGGTCAACGCTGTTTCTGAGTAAGTGAATTAGAGGTTCTCCAATTTCATCAAGGACTGTTCGGTCAACTTCTATGTCTCTTCCTTCCATGACCAAATCGATTTTCTTGCCTTCTTTCATCGATAAATCTCGGATAAGCCTTGGGAAGCGGTCGAAGATTTGGCTTATTGGAACCATGCGTACTTGCATAACAAGGTCCTGCAAATCTGCTGTCAAGCGGTCGATGTTCTCAGTTATGCGTTTCAATGAGTCGTTTCGGCTGTCTGCCGTTACTTGGAGAAGAGCGATTTTGTTGATTACTAGCTCGCCTGCCCAGTTCATCAGTTTGTCCAATTGGTCAAACTTTACGCGTACGGTCTGTGTTGCTTGTTGGTCAGGGAGGACTTTTGTGATTTTTTTGTCTTCGATCGTTATCACGTAGTTGTTTTGAGGCTGCAGTTCATTTGGAATCTCTTTGCTGGACGAAACAGGACCGTTAAGGGACGAAATGCTGACGTTCTCTACTTCAAGAACATCCTTGGCGCATTTCTCGATAGTTTTTTCGTCGAATTTGCTGGTTAACACCAGTTTGAAGCCTTGGCTGAGGTTTTGTTCGTCAATTTCTTGATTGGCTGGAATGGTCTTGACTATTTTGGCAACATCAAGAATTTTGTCTAGGACCATGCCCGCTCGGACGGTTTTGAAGTTACAATCATTGCTAAATTTAAGATTGATAACAAAACATTGTTCTCCAGCCAATTCTGCCTGCTGCAAAATACATTTTTCGTTCTCATTAAATTCAAAGTCACCATTCTTACGTTCTAACGACTTGGCAGTTTTCTTTTTGGCTGGCTTTGCATTTTTCGGTTCAGAATTTGCCAATTGCAGTTTATTTTTGAATGACTCAACCTTGATTTCTCCTTCGATTTTGTTCTGAATGTTTTCCAGTCGTTGCGATAAAGCGTCTACGCATTCCAGAATTGCGCTGGTTAGATTGCTGGATAGTTGTTTGCCTTTTCGCATGTCGTCGAATACGTCTTCCATGCTATGGGTAAGTTCTTGAAAATCCTTGAAGCCCATCATGCCGGATGAACCCTTCAGCGTGTGGGCAGACCTGAAAAGCATGTTGATAACCTCTTGGTTTTCAGGTTCTTTTTCCAAAATCAACATAGACTTAGTTATTGAATCAATATGTTCCTTGGCCTCTTCTATGAATAACTGCCGATATTGATCATTGTCTAACGACAATCCACATTTCACCTTTATTGACTAGCCATATCCTTACCCGGCCATGTAGATGCAACAATCTGCTGCGACAGAGGTAATTTGTTATGGTGTGTCTCTCCCAAGACGCTCATAGCCTCAATTTGCCAATTTTAAGGGCTCATTTGCTTTCAGAGGTTTTCGGTAAACTCTGGTCAATTGATCCACGGGCAAGAATTTTGTTGCGGGTTCACCGCTTAATATTTCTGATTTTCCAGTGATGAAGTATCCTCCGCTTTTCAACGCTCTGTAGAAGTTCATGTGAATTTGTTGTTGGCTTTCCTTTGAGAAATATATCATTACGTTTCTGCACAGAATAAGATCCAGATTCTGATGTAACGGGGGAGTCATCAAATCAAATTCATGAAAGTGAATAATTTGCTTGACAAAATCCTTTATCTTATAAATTTCCCCTTCTTTACTGAAAAACTCGTCAAGTAAACCCGAGTCTAGACTGTTCAGTTGCCTCGAGATATACTCAGCCTTTGCCGCGTGAGATAACGCGTCTTTGTCAATATCCGAAGCATAGATGATTACGGGATGATTGACTAATGATTCTTTAAGTGATTTACGTACCAAAATCGCTAAGGAGTACGGTTCTTCCCCCGAAGCGCAGCCTGCACTCCAAATTCTTGTGGGATTTGATGACTGAAAAATTTTCGGCAGCAACACCTTTTCAAGGTAATTGTAAACGTCGGTGTCCCTAAAGAACATCGTAAAGTTAATCGTCAAATCATTAAGCAAGCTTTTGAATTCGTCAGGATTTTTCTTTAAGTAAACAAGGTACTTGCCATAGGTGAGGGCGCCTGTTGCTCTTAATCTGATTGTGAAGCGTCTCTTTAGAAATTCTTCTCGGTAACCAGAACAGTTTACACCAGCGTTATCAAGCAGCATTTTTTTTAATTTTTGAAAAGCTATTTTCTCCAAGAAGTCTGGGACCGAATCTGTTTTAACAGGCTGTTCTGTCAAAGTTTTCTTTACCTCAGTCAACATCTCTAACTATCACGGGTTACTCAAATCAAGTTGGGTTTTTGATTTTTGAGCAAGTAGGTCCTTTAGTTCTTGGCTTGGGAAAATCATCAACATAGACCGAGCATCCTCGCCTGGACGTTTGAAGCGTGTTTCAAAAATCAAAGCGTTCTCAGAAAACATCGATTGTTTAATGAGGAAACTGTCGACGATGGCGTCAAAAGAATCTATCGTACTTTGAGGAGTCGATGGCAGAAGGGGTAAACCGACAAAGTCCGAGATTGCAGTTAAGAATGAACCGATCAAAATGTTAGCAAGTTCATGGATGGCTGATGTCTCCATGGCGGGATCAACTTCTTCGATTGACGCTGCTGACGTCATCATTTTCACGATCTTTTTTGCTTCCGTCAGTTCGAACATCAATAAAATATCGCATCCATGCGTTTCCGATAGCTGCAGATAAATGCCTATGGCTGGCATGTCATGCAAGTTATAGAATTTGGGAACTAAATGAGCTTTCATAGTGTTAGTTGTTGGTACATCTATCGCGATTGGCTGTTGAAGTACGTCCGATAGAGCCGTGGCTGCATGCCCTGCTCCTATGCTTCCAAGCTCCAAGAGAATGCTTAAATCAATATCTTGATCGCCAGGAAGCTTGAGTGCTTTTTGCACATTTGATTCAGTTTTTTCGATGTTCATTTGGTTTCTCATAGTTCTTTGACTTCTCCATTATGATGTCGTACAACTGTTTTACCTGAGGCAACATTGAACGATATTCTTCGCCCCATGAAACCCCCTACGTCCTCAGCCGCCAACCTTATCCTGTGCTCGGCTAACGCAGTCTTGACTGCCCTAATATTTTTGCCGCCTATGTCTAAATGGTTGGGGCCTAAATTCGCGAACATGTTAGCGCCTCCAGCGATTTTAGCTGAAAGACGGGTTTGCTTTCCGTTAATTGCGTATATCGCGTTTATGAGGGCTGGGACTGCGGTGTTGGCAAACTTTGATGGAAGAGGTTCTTGTGCGCCATGTGCAGAGGTTGGAAGCATCACGTGAGCTAACCCCCCACATTTATGTACTGGATCATGCAGGCAGATTGCTACGCATGACCCAACACTTGTCAATAGCTCAACTGGTTTGCTTTCAACCTTCATATCTGCCATGTCCACTCGAACCTCTTCCACCGTTGAATCCATGTCAGCGGTTATCACAGGGCATGTTTCTAGCCCCAACTGTTGGTAGGCCAATACCAGGCTGCTTCCTCTTCCATGCGGCATGTTGAACCATGCTCTTCTACGCGTTTGCGTCGGGAGAAGAGAAAGCACACAGTACGCCTCAACAGTACTTCGAAAGTGCTTCAATTACCTTCTGAGACTGGAAGGGCTTAATAACGAAATCTTTCGCACCTGACTTTATTGCTTCAGCAATCAACGACTGTTGACCCATAGAACTGCACATAATAACCTTCGCCGACGGATCAGCTGCAACAATCTGCTTGAGCGCCTCAATACCATCTTTCGCTTTAGGCCCAGGAGGCATAATTATGTCCATAAGCACCAAATCCGGCTTCGACTGCTGAAACTGGCTAATAGCATCATCTCCATTTGCCGCTTCAGCAATAACCTCATGACCCGCCTGCAAGACTATTTTCTTAAGCACCGCTCTCATAAACGAAGCGTCATCAACTATCATTATAGTACCCGTTTTGTTCGCCCCTATCTTAAGATTTACGAAACTAAATAAAAGCGTTATGTAGTAGCACACCATACCAATATACAATATTACGAAGCAATAAACAGAAACAAAAGGCGGACCATTTTTAAGATTCTGCAGAATACGCGAACATAGACGAAAAAGTTATCTTGAATTGACTCAGAAAGATTTTCAGCGGACCTTTGAATTCCTAGATTTATCAGCCGTCTGAGATGCTTGTCCTTTCGGTTTGTATAAACGGAAAAAAAATAATGTTAGTGTCTGAAAAGGTAAAAAAAGGGTTGATGTATTTGATATGCTTTTCCCGAAAGATTCTCTGTTTGGACTTGGAATCCTTTGGTGTCGTCTTTCTGAAGCGAAGTAGCCCATGCGTAATCAATAAACCCCAAAGCGCGAAGGCTTCACACTACTGTTGCTTGTTGAAGACAGCCTCGATGATTCTTCTAACATCCGCCTGAACCTCCACGTTGTCGCTGGTTAACCCGATTATGGTTTCTTCAGCCGCCGTAACCGCGGTCATGCCATCGAAAACCAGCATCCCCCAATTAATCAAGTCACCCAAAGAAGGCCCGTAGGGCAAATCACCAGACTTGTATTGCCTGCGAAGCTCCGCGCCTGCTTGGATGATTTTGTAAGCCGTGTCCTGGTCGATTTTGGTTCTTTTCTTTAGCATGTCGACTTCGTGGGGTGAGATGGTTTCGCCTACGCTGAGGAAATCGAAGTTTATCCACACAGCCATGCGGCGTCTCATGGCGGCGTTCAGGGGTTTGGTGCCTGAGAACTCGGCGGTGGCAGGGTTCATGCTGATGATCATGTAGCCGTATTTGTGGCGTTCGATGACTTCGCTGTCTTTCTCGTTCAAAACAAGGTGACCACGAGTATCCAAAACAGGATTCAACCGAGTCGCCACATCCTGCTTCATCATGTTAGCCTCATCCAAATACATAATCCCACCCTTACGCAACCACTGAGTCAACAAACCATCAACCCAATTCTCCTTACCCAAACCAATAAACCAACCAATCAAATCAAAAGAAGACGTAGACAAACCACAATTAACCTCCCAAATCGGCAAACCAGTCAACTCAGCAACCAAATAGACAATGTGGGTCTTGCCTGTGCCTGACGGCCCAATTAAGCTGCACTGCTTGAAATAATACATCGCCCGCACAATACGTTCAACATAATGCTGCCCATGATCAAGATACTCGGGCGTGCCTTTAGGAATCATGTCATCCAAATGAGCAAAACTAAAGTTCGGATGAAGATCATACTTCTGGATGGCGTACTTCTCGTAAAGAGGAGACTTAGACATCGGACGCTCCTTATCCAAAGAAACCGTAACTTTGAACTTGTCCTCCTTATGCGAAGAAACCTCCTGAACCCTACTAACGTCACCCTTTTCTTTTAGCCCCTGATGCCCATAACTCATAAATGATCTTCTACCACTCGCTTTTTAAAAACGGATAAATAAATATTGTGTATTGTGAATTGGTAGTCGATATACTCTAAACTGCAAAAACTTCGAAACAAAAAGAGCCAATGGTAAAAAGAACATGAAACATAGATTTCAACGGCCACTTGGGGCTGTTTGCTCTGCGCCCATCACACATTCGAAGCTTACACAGATCCTAAGGGTGGGGGCGGCTCAGTGGTCGGGGAAGGAGCGAAGTTGAAGCCAGGTCTTTGAGCTGTAAAAAAGTGTTGAGTCAACTGGCAGTTGCCTTTGAATCCAGTGCTAAAATGTGGGGGGACAGCGAATTGATAAACTTCAACGTCTCTGCTATGGTTCACGTGAGCTTCCTCCATCCAAAAGAATTCAAAGACGGGCGTGGTTAGCTTTTAGTTTATTTTTTTTTTTGTCTTTTGAAGAATATGATTGTTATGGCTGCGGCTGTTGCGAGGAAAATTGGGGCGGTGGCGATTGGTGGAAACTCTGGCGCGGCAGGTGTTGGTGATTCGGTAAGTGTTCCTTTTGGCGTTTGGTCGTCGACGATTTGGTTTGGTGTAGATGTTGGCGTTGCGGGGGCTTGAAGCTGGGACATAATTTGTATCGTGTGGTTGGTCAAAATGTTGTTGAAGCTGTAATCGTTGGTGTAGGTGTTGAGGGACTTTTGGTTTCCATCTACAACAAGTGTTGTCAGCATGTAGTTGTTTTTTGCCAAGTAGCTAACTGCCTGTGAGCTGTTGTAAACAACAAAGTTTACTCCGGCAGGATAAATTAGGCTGTGAGCATCTGAAATTGCGTTGATTGTGTAGGATGTGACGTCTAAAGTTGAGGTCGCTGTTTTGCCAGAGAACTCGGCGGTGACTGTCCACTGTCCGCCGTATTCGGCTGTATAAGTTGAGTTGTTCCAAGAACCGCTGGCGGATGCTGGTGTACTCCACGATGCGTCGACTAAGCCTAGGGTGTTGTTTTGAGAATCGTAAGCTGTTGCGTTGTAGGTGATTGAGTAGAATCCCTTGATTGATGCTGTTGACGGAGCGATTATGAGATAGTCGATTGCTCCTGGGTTGACCCTTAACAACGTACTGTCTGTTCTGCCTGAATAAGTTGCTGTGATGTTCCATGTGCCGACGTGCTGGCTGTTGTAGAGGTTGCCTAACCATGAACCTCCCGCCTCAGGCTCGGCAGCCCATGAAGCGGTAACTGTCCCTAAGCTGTTGTTCAGGCTGTCAAAGGCTGTTGCCGTTCCAGTGATTGTTGATCCAGCCGTCGCTGTTGTTGGGCTAATTGTGCAATTGAAGTGGTCGAAAATGCCCGGGTTAACGGTTAAGGATGATGTGGCATTCTTACCAGAACACGTGCATGTGGCAACCCATTGGCCAGCGTATTGAGAAAGGTAAGTTCCCGTCGATTGGACCCAGCTGCCGCCAGCCGCGGAACTTATGCTCCAAGAAGCAGACTCGTTGAATGATCCTAAGGTGTTGCCGTAGGCGTCATAGGTTGCGAAAGCATATTTCTGTTGTGCACCGGCGGTTATTGTTGCTGAACTGGGCGAGATTGTTAAGTGGTCGAAGCCTGCGGTATTTGTGCTCATTATTACTGATGCTGAAACTCCCGTGGCAGAGTCTACCGTTGAGATTGTGTTCGGGCCTGCGGTTTTTAGAATGAATCCTGAAAAGTTATGTTGCCCGTTGTCATCGGCTGCGAACCTGTATTGGTCGGTTGAAGAGTAAGGTAAGAGTGCTTGGCTGTCGCTTGAAGTGAAGTAGACTGAGCCATTGTATGCTGTGTCAATATTGTCGTTTGAGTCGCAGGCGGTTACAATCACGGAATCAAAACTTGTTCCAGCAGTGGTTGATTTTGGCGAACTAATTATGAAATGATCAAGAGTGTTTGGGTAAACCGTGATTTCTGCGCTTTCAACAGTGTATGTTCCGTCTGAAACCGTTATCGTTTGGGTTCCGCTTGTAAAAAATTCAAATGCGTTTGTGAAGACGCGCGTTCCATTATAGTAGGTTGTGAATGCAAAGGGGTTGCTGTATGTAAAGGGCAATGTGGCGTATTGATCGGATGAGCCAAAAGAAATTGAAGCGTTATATCCTGTCATTACGTTGCCATAGGAATCATAGGCAGTCACGGTTATAGGTCCCAGTATGGTGCCAGCAACTGCGGAGCTGGGTGCAGATATTGAAAGATGCCCAGTTACTCCTGGGTCAGAGTATGTTTCGAGGAGTCCGACGCCATATCCATACCAGATGCTGTATTGAATATCGCTTGTGAAAGTAAATAAATAGTATTTTCCGTTTATGTCAACGGGGATCGTCCAAGGGTTATAACTCGTGGAGTTATCCCAGAAAGAAAAAGACCCAAGCGGAATTCCGGTTGTCGCGTTATAGTACATGCCGTTAGACGTGCTTAGGTATGGCGTGTTTCCCATGAAAAAGAATCCGCATCCTTCTCGTCCAGAGCATGAAATGTTTAGGTAAACATTTGTCCATGAATTCAAATCAGAAGATTCTGTTAAATGGGGGTAAACTGAACTCCAGCCTGCATTGCCGTTTGTGTCAATGAAATATAGGTACCATTCTGAACCGATTTTATACACGACTGGATCGTATGTGGAGTTGTTTGTAACTGTTGAAAGTGTTACTTGCGAGCTGTCTTGTATTATTTGTACGTTTTGCGGAGTTAATGGGTTAAACGGTAATATTGCTTGGTAAAGCATGAGTTTGCTGTCTAGGTCGTTGCTTCCCCAGGTGACGAAGAAGTCGTGCCATGTTTTTGTGTCTTGGTCGAAAAATATGTTTCCTGCGCCATCGCAGAATATCCCTTCTTTTCCAGTTCCTTTATCGGTTCTGTTGTAGTAAAGCATCGAGATAATGTATAGTTGATTGCTTGTAAGGTTCCATGAGACTACGCCTTGAACGGTTTCTCTTATTCCGTTCCCGCCGAGGTCTACAGTGTAGTAAAGGCAATTTTGGAAGAGAACGGGTTGCCCAGTGGCGTAAGTTATTGGGCGTTCATCTCTGTATGTTAAGCCGTTGGAGTAGAAAGCTGTGAAGCTTGTGATTGTTAGGGACGTCATCGAAGAGACAAAGCCGCTTCTCCACGCATACTGCGTCACTGCAAATCTCATGTCCCAAAATATGTTGTGTTCAAGGTTATCGTCGCACACTTGGTTCCAATTTTTCCCGTCAGTTGTATAGTAACCCACGGCGTTTTTTCCTTGAAGAACAAGCGCCATTGTAAATGGACAGCTAACGGCGGAAATGGTGGACATAACCGTCCAAGCCGAACCGGAAACGTTTTGAATTAAAGACCACGTGTACGTACCAGGGTTGTATTCCAAGGCAACGTAGTTTGATGGGTCTTTGTAAATGTGGATGCCGAATTGCCCAGTTCCTAAATACGATGTTACCGTTGTTTTTGCACAGAGGTTGCAGACTTCAAAGGGCGCTGACTTTGAGGCCATTATGAATGCTGAGCCATTCACTGTTGCCGACCCAGTTGAGATTGAGAGTGTGCCGTTGCCCAATATTGAATAGTTTGATTCTGAGTTAGTTTGAAATTTATCTGTGTAAACTGGGAACCCGTTTCCAAGGTTAGGTAGGAAACTTGCAATCTTCGAAAAATTCATATCTGAGGGATTATTAGCCGGGGACGCCGCAGTAACATTCTCGATTTTAAGTAATCCGTAAAAAACACTGGGAAACAATACGGACAAAGCAATAATCGTCAATATTCTTTTCTTTTTTGACCCATTCAAACCAGCAGTCCCTTGAATACATAAATGCCGAATAGTTGTTTAAAAGCCTAGACCTTATTTGCACCTATCCGTTTGTGCGCCTACAAAATCACGGTAGCTATTGTTGCAAACCTTAAAACGGCGTTGCGCAGGGTGAACAAAACCCAAGTTGAATAGCATATAAATATTAGGCTGAAGCGACACCATCTAATCCTTATCCGATGTTGGTTCTATGGATTGCAGACTGCAAGTTTTCAAGCTTGACTCGCCCGATGGCAACTTAGCAAAGACCTATCGCTTTGCCGTAGTGGATTTCAGCAGGTCTAAGAGTTACCCCGCGAATTTCGTCTGCATGTTACCAGCCAAAGTTGACCAGGGAAAGGGAAAAATCGCAAACGTGTTCGGGACCCTTTTTGGAGACAGAAGCTTAGAATTGGCTGTAGGCTTGTTGAATGACGCTCTCAAAAGCGAGAGCGACGCTGAAGTTAAAACGGAGATTGAAAGAAGACTCAAGCTCCTTGACCCTAAGCAAGCTGGCTTAGTTGAATGTAGTTTGTGCAAAAAAACTTTCAGACCCCCCAAAATGAGAAAGTACAAACAACATTACTGCCGCGAATGCTTCCGAAAACGATTTGCCGTGCGATAATCATTTCAAACAGCGTGAAATTGCCTCGGCATTTATTTAAGTGACAGGTTGTTGCTGATTTATTCATGAAAATCGTGAAAGGCTGGAAACGTATAAGCAATAAAGGCGGATTTGTTAACGAGGTAACTGGGCAAACCCTGATTATTGCAAAGCAAGAGTTCGGGGCGCATTATCACGTGCTTCTTTTTAGCCAAGAGCGAACCGATGATAAACAAGGCAACAAGATTTCTCCCGAGTATTCAAGCGAAGATAAGGCTGAAGTTTTTGCAATGAACTGGATGAAGAAAAATCCGAATGGAATAAATTCGTAAAAGAATAGGTTTTTTCAGTTGCGCCAAAGCTTTTTGCTTTGGTTCGTTCAAAAGTCCACTGAAAAAATCCGGAGGGTTTAAGCTTCTTTCTTCTTGATGGTGTCAACGTAGTTTTTCTTGCCGGTCTTCTTTCTATAGGTGCAATTGAGTCGAACTGATGATTTACATCTACGACAGTTTTTAACTAGGCCTGCTCTTAAGATACACATACTATTTTACCTCTCTAATTTTTGGGTTTTTCAAGAAAAGAATCAATTATTCAATTAGTGCCAATCCAACAGGATAAGAGAAACTCTTCAGCATATTGGAAAGGTTTCTCTTCCTAATAAAGATTGGAAAAAAAACCTTGATTTTGCCAAAGAAAAACGCAGATTTCTCTTTTTTTCCAAAAGAATCAAAAAATAATTTCTTTCAAAGTTTTAAGCCAGAAAACGCAGTTTTCAGGTGAATAACCTAATATAGGCGCGGGTGCCTTTTAATAAGATATTAGAATTCTTTAGAGGAAGAGTCAAACCTAACCGACTGCTTTTTCTCCAGATTATTCTGATTATAATGGCTAGAAGCCATATTTGGGTATGTAAAAATGGGTAAAAGAAAAATTACAAATGAAGGCAACCTTGACAGTATGGTTCTACCTTCCCCGAACGACGTTTTGGGTTTGGCCGTAAAAATGCTCGGTGCTGACAGAATCATGGTGAAATGTCAGGACGGAAACGAACGGTTATGCAGGATCAGGGGTAAGCTGAAAAGACGTGTATGGATAAGGGAAGGCGACATTGTTTTGGTTTCTCCCTGGGACTTTCAGCGTGAAACTCGCGGGGACATTTTCTGGCGATACAGGAAAAACCAGTCCGATTGGCTTAGAAACCACAACTATCTGACGCTGTAGAGGGGCTGCAAGATTATTTTGAAATGTACCGAATGTGGAAACACATTCCAAAGAGAACGGCTGATTGATTGCGAAGTGGTTAGCTGCCCCGTTTGCGAGGCTAATTACAAAGCGGTAGTTAAAGATGGAAAAGTGCACTTGGTAGACTTGGTCTTTGAAGAACAAGACCTTGGCGAATTATAAAGTAAAGTGAGGTGAATGTGAATGGGTATGGAAAACAAAACTAACTTCATAATTGCCGTAAACGGCTATAAACTCGTAAAGAAAGAGAAAAACGCGGATTTTACTGATGTTACAGTTACAGATAATTTGAATAAAAAGGTGCTTTTACGGGAAATCGAGCCGTTGAGCAACGAATGTGTCGTCATCAACGATGTTAAGAACATGGCCGAGTTAATCAAACGTGACAGCTACGACTCAGCTTTCTTGATAAGCAAAAAGTTTACTGAAAACGCCGTCAACGAAATGGTAAAACAGAATATTCAGCATGTTTCAGATGATTATATGCCTCCTTTTGAAATTGAAAAGCTGTACCAAGCAATAGTTGATTACGCAAACAATCAATGTCTAAAGAAATGCGGAAAGCTTTCGTTAATTGTGTCTGATTGTACAGAAAAGAAGACCGCTGACATCTGCAGAATAAGATCGCTTGCCAACAACGCGAAATGCCACTTTGAACAGCAACTGGTCGGTTTACTAAAAAACGACCTCAAGATGGCTTTAGCTATCACAAAATCATAATTTTTTCGATTTGTTCCCTATCTATCTATTTTTTGGCGTAACCTTATGAAAAGGTTTAAGTCGGTAAGGAAACACTATGGTCACGTTAATTAAAACGCTATTTTTCATAGCAAAAATTAACAGGACAAACAAGTATGTCTGAACGCGAACGCTCCTCAACTGAAATAAAATGCAGCGACTGTGGTAAAACCGCCGTTGTTCCCTTTAAACCGACAGCAGGCAAACCAGTTTATTGCCGAGAATGCTTAGGCAAGCATAGAACTCCCCGAACGGAAATGGGCGGCAAAAACGAAACTAGGCCTCCAGCCCCTGAAAATGAAAAACAGGCTTGGTCTAGACGACGAGAAAGTTGGAAATAGAGTTTTTATCCTATTAATTGAACCAGTGTTCCTATGGCTTGGCCTGGGACTGGTGGTACAAACTTTACTCTAACGATTCCGTTTCTTCCATGGGTTCCAACGATTTTTCCATTATGAGTTTTCTTACCATTTATCCAAATTACTTTTTGCCCGATGAGTCTTCCAGCAGTAGAAATAGAACTTATGCTGTTAAATTCAATTAAGCATTCTTTTGGTTGTTGAGCCCTTATTCCAATCCGATAATTAGTTATTCTACCAATAATCTTCTGAGACAAAATATTCACCAATTACCTCTTTGTAGGGAACACATGCATTTAAAGATGCTCAATTTGAAGAGGAAAAGGAATGGCGGCGCAGTAAACAAGAAAATGGCAAGGTGACGAAAAGGATGTTGTCTTCAGTAGCCTTGCGGAGTCTGAACAAGGGCATCAAATGACTGATTTATTCGATTGATGCGTTTGCTTAAAAATAACTTTTCGGGTCAATGGCTGAGAGGGGGTGGTTAGAAATGATAAAGTTTCCAACTTCCAATTGCAAGTTTAGTTCTTTTTCTGCAACAAAATCCGCTAACAGCTTGTATAAGTCAACGCCAAGCGTTTTCCTTTCAACGAACAAGACAAAGCCGTCTTCCGCCGTGTCCAGCATCTTAACATCTATGCCACAGCTGGCTTGGATTTCACCCTTAAACTTCATCGCGTTAGATAAATTCAACGTTGATTCTTCTAGCCAGACATACACAGTATGTGGCTGCATTTATGTAGCATAGTAACTAATTGAATCTTTCGTTAGAATTTTTTGCAAACTAGCCAATATACTGTTATATAGCATAATTAACAGTAGTACTGATATGTCAGAACATAAACTTGAATGGCCCGAATCCGGCGACCTCGTTATCGCAACTATTGAAAGCGTCATGGATTACGGAGCCTACGCTAATCTGGATGAATACTCAAAAAGGGGTTTTCTTCATATTTCTGAAATCTCCAGCGCCAGGGTAAGAAACGTTCGTGACTATGTTCGTGAAAAACAGAAAATGGTGCTTAAAGTTGTCCATGTGAACCTTGAGAAAGGCCACATCGACTTATCCCTGAGACGTGTTACAAAACGCGAAAGAATCGAGAAAGTAAAAGCTTGGAAAAAGGAACGCAAAGGCGAAGTGCTTTTGAAAGCAGTCGCTGAAAAAGTAGGCATGCCGGTTGAGGAAGTCTACGAAAAAGCAGGCACAATTCTGGAAGAAAGATTCGGCTTGTATGAAGGCTTTGAAGAAGTGCTTAAAGAAGGCGTAGAAGCCTTAACTAAACTTGGGATACCTGAAGACATCGCTAAAGCTTTTGCTCAGGTTGCTGAAGAACGTATTCATATAAAGTTGGTGAAGGTTAGAGGCGTTTTGGAAGTCCGCTGCATGAAACGAAACGGCGTCGGATGCATCCGAGACGCATTCACAAGTGCAAAGAAAGCAATTAAAGCTAAAGACGCTAAAATCGAGTTTTCCGTTATTGCTGCTCCCAAATACAGCGTGGAGGTTTCAGCGGATAATTGGAAACGTGCTGAAGATTTGCTTGATGAAGTGAGCCAAGGCGTGGTAACAAACATCACTGAAGCAGGCGGGCACGGCTCCTTTAAACGAGAAAAATAATGGTGTGAACATGAGAGAGACCAGCGATAAGATAGTATGGGGAAAAGTTGACAAAATCGGCAAGGGCACCCGAGCAAACTATGATCCTGACAAGAAAACAATTACTTTCTGCTTCAACAGGAATCTGGAAACATCAAGCGAGCAACTGAGAAAACTTCGGGAAACCCTGATGAAAGAACTCAAAGAGTTGGGTTACGCCAGCCGCATGAAATACAACGGCGAAGTTGTTGTTGAAAACGTTGAGCAAGAAAATGTGGCTCTTGTAACAGAAAACCACAAACTCGTAATCCGCATCAACAACAAGCAATCAGCCGAGAAACCAAGCGACGCTTCAGAAAAGCCAGCTTAGTTTTTCAATTAAATTGTTTTCTTTCGTCTTCAGTTTTTCATTTTAAGTTTTAGCTCTTGGGGCTTAATGCGCTTTTATTGAAAAATCTTTTAAGCGTGACCACAATATAGCATGCTGATACTATGCCATCTCTAAAAAAGAAGAATGCTAACAAAAAAGCAAAGCATGAAGCTAAAACGGGCAAGTAAGGTTTTCAACCCAATTTGCTCTTTTCCTTGAGTGCAAAAAAAGGAACCCTCAATACAGCGGTGCTCCTCTCACTGTTCTTACTAACTGGAGCTGCCGTTTCTTTTTCTTTAAAGATTAGAAAAAACTCTGGGGAAAATGCGCCATTTCCCGCGAAGAACGTCAGTTGTGTTATTTATTTGGACAAGCCAAGCTGCTTCATGAACCCGACAACATCGTAGAACAGTCGTTCTTCCACTATTTCGCCGTTTTTCCAGGTGGCGACTGTGCAAAATTCAAGCTTCGCTGTCTTCCCGGTCGGCTGGATAACTTTTCCTTCTGCACTTTTCATCGGTCCTTTCATTGTTACTGTCCAATCGGCTACGGTGCATGTGTGGTTTTCGTCTCCGAAAGCTATCTTGTATGGGTTGTTGACTAATCGGTTGTCGAAGGTTTTGAAGAATTCGGTTGCTTCGACGTCGTGGTTGTGTCGTCCTCTTGTGGGTTCAGGTTGAGCGGGCCAGTACACGGCGACGTCTTCTCTGTGGCGCTTCTTAAATGTCTCCCAAAGTGGGCTGCCGGGTCCAGCGTTCCAGGCATCATCAAGTGTCTTCATCAATTCAAGATTTTCTTTAGTTCCCAAAATGCTTAACCTCACCATAGTTACTCGTTTAATGCTAATAAATTTATTACCTGATTTTTGAACCACGTTAAAACGCCTAAGGAATGAAGGGAAAACTTTAACGCAATCCCGCATCTAATGTTAAATTGAACGCTATTGGACCAACGCAAAATTCTATTGTTTTCTATTTTGTTCCTGACTTGTTTCTTACTTGTTGCCTACTTCAGAGCCTCCTTTGACACGCTCAACATGACTATCAACTTGTGGTCAGCCTCAATCAACAAAGGCCCCTTCACCCTAACAGCCCAGATTATCTCAATCGTCTTCGACACAATCGCCCTAGCAGTCATCACGTTTGTTGTAGCAGTCGTTTTTTTCGTCTTGCACTACGGGAAAAACGGCGTGCTGTTGTTAGCTGCGATGGCTGGGGACGCTTTTCTTGTAGGTTTATCTAAAATGATAGTGATGTCTCCAAGACCCTTAAACGGGATTATTGCTGCGCCAGGCTACTCTTTTCCAAGCGGGCACGTAACCGGCAGCGTGGTTTTTTTCGGGGTCTTAACATATTTCGTATGGAAAAATCGTGGCTCAGCGAAAGTTAGGGCTTTGACAAGTGGGCTCTATGTTTCTGTAACTGCACTTGTGGGTTTTGACAGAATATACCTAAACGTTCACTGGTTTAGCGACATCGTAGGCTCAGTTTTTCTGGGTGCATTCTGGCTGGCGCTGTGCATCCTAATTTTCGAATACTTGGCGGGTAGCAGAAAATTCCTCAGTTTGGTTAAAGCCCAAATAAAAAATGAAATTCGACCTTATCGCAAAGCCGCCAGCGATTAATGGGTACCCTTCTCCATTTTTGTCGACTATTTTCCATTAGGCTTTTTCAAATTGTTTTTATTTACGACTGTCCTAGTTACAAGTGGTGTTTTGAAATGGATGAAGATTTTGAACAAGACGATTTCGACATGATTGACCCATCAGCCAAAAGAGTTCTTGTAGCCCTTTCCCAATTCGAGAAAGGTCTCTTGGTGACGGTGGACCTTTTACACAAAAAAACGGGTTTGATGCCTGAAGCCCTAAACGACGCAGTGCGGCACCTGTTAAAGTCCAAGCTCATCGACATACCTGAGCCGGCAAAAAAACATGGCCCCTATGATTTCAACACCGTCGAAATAACCGACTTCGGAAGGCAAGTGCTAGCGAAATTCGGATAAAACTTTACAACTAAACCCCCATCTTAACTAGCAACGATACTTTTTCTTTTTTTAAGAATGACCAAGCCTGATTTGCCAAAGAGCAAAGCGTGGGATGTTAGATTTACACCCGCGTTTAAATCCACTCAAAAGGTGTGAACCTCTCTTTTCACGGCTACAAGCATTTGAGGTAATTGATCAGCGCTTGAAATTCTCCGGTTTTTTTCATCTGGTTTTTTTGAAGCATTTCTTCTATGTTGGACTTGATGTAGAGTCCGCCAGACGGATACAGCTGACGGGCAACTAAAGTGAAGACTTTGCAGTTTGCTTTTCCTATCCTTTCTTCTCTAAATCGCCATTTGTAAGGACTTCTGGGCGGAAGAAGCGTTTCAGAAAAAACGATAACAGCAAAATTCCTCACATTGGTAATTGCTTCAAGCTCGTTGAATTTGGCATGCAGCACTTTGTTAGGGTCTTCCCGCTTGCCGTTTTCCAGCATCTTGCCGCCGACAGCGTTGTTTTTAACCTCTATTACCATCTTCACGTTGTTAGACGGGAATGTGTTTTGGTTTGAGTCAATGCCACTCTTTAAAAGAAGCAGATCATTTTTGATCTTAGACCCTTGAATTGTGACGTCTGGAATCATTGAAAGGTTAAGGTCCCTTCTCAACAGATGATTGCGCAGGACTATTTCCGTTGCACTTCCAGATTTCTCGCGGGCTGTTTTGTCGGTTTTTTGTTTCTGAAATTCTTCACCGACCTCGATTAGCATGGCGTATTCTTCATCGGCAGCTTCTAAGAATGGTTGCTTGGAGTAGTTGGGCATAAGTTAAATGTCTCATCTCTAACATAAAAAAACTAATGTGGAATTCGAAAGTGAAAAAGTCCAAAGAAGTTTAATCGAAAAAAAGAATTTGGAATCGTAGTTTTCGTTCGCCAAAAAGGATGGGTAGGTTACCCGAATTTTATGTATTTTTTGGGCTCCATCATGTTAGCTCTGTTCCAGTGCTGCGCTTGGCATTTTGCTACCTTCACGATGATCAACCCGGGGCTTTCTGCCGTTATACCCATTTGCTTGAGGAAGGGGCGCGCTTCTATCACTTTACGCTTCATCTCGATATCTTGCACAAACTCCACCTTGCCCGTGACCCGCACCATGTCTCCGCTTTTGCTTTTGGGGTCGAAGAAGCAGACTTCTACTTTGGGGTTGACTTTAAGCTGCTTGTAGACATCTTTGTTGGCGTCGATGCTGTAGTAGAGGCCGGTTTTGTCGGCGGAGAAAAGTTGCAGCGCACGCACTTTCGGCTGGTCGCCGTCTAAGGTGGCGAAGAAACTGATTGGGTTGTCGGTTACAAACTTGAGAATTTCGTTCAATTCCGTAATAGTCGCCAAAAAAGTAATAGTGGCGGTGATTATAGGTTTTTCCTCAGCGAACGAGCTGGCGGTTTAGCAGTGTAGGCGGCTCGCGGAACTTCATGCTTGAGCGGTAGGGCGAATTTGGAAATGGCGCGGGATGTGGGATTTGAACCGACGTGGCCTTTCAACCACCTGCGGGGCTGTAAAATCGCTTTCGTTGCTAAACGTTACCATTACATACTCAGTAATAATGAAATATTTATATGGTTTGTAATGGTAAAGGGGTGCTGTGCGAACTATAAAAAGAAAAAAAGGCAAAAATGAGTACTTCTATCTGCAACATTCCTTTCGAAAGAATGGAAAAGTGATTACAAAGGAGCTTTACCTTGGAAAGAAAATTCCTGAAAACATTGACGAAATAAAAACCAAACTCGCTCACGAACCACATGCAGCATTGGCTAAAAAACTCGACAAACTAAGGAAGAATTTTCAGGAAGAATGGAAAAGAACCCCCTTATCAGCCCAAGAAAAAGAACTGCAAGAGGTAGCCATCGCCTTTACTTATAACACGAACGCAATTGAAGGGTCAACCATAACTCTTGAGGAAGCTAGGTTAATACTGGAAGACAAAGTTGCTCCGAACAAGCCGCTCCGAGATATCCGAGAAACAGAATCACACGCAGCCGTTTTTTTGCAAATGTTGAAAACCAAAGAAAAAATCTCAAACAAACTCGTGTTAAAGTGGCATGAAGAAATCTTTAAAGAAACAAAACCTGACATCGCAGGAGCTTTTAGAAACTATCAAGTCAGAGTGGGTCCTTATTTGGCGCCAGATTGGCGAAAAGTCGAAAACCTAATGGAACAACTAGTAGCTTTCATAAACGAGTCAACTCTCAGTTCCGTCGAGCTTGCCGCCAGAGCTCACTATGTATTTGAGAAGATTCATCCTTTCGGCGACGGCAACGGCAGAATCGGAAGGCTCTTGATGAATTACATTTTATGGCGAAACGGTTACCCAATGCTCATAATAGAGTACAGCAAAAGAAAATCCTACTACAAAGCCCTGCAGCGACCCGAAGAAGGCTTCGCAAGTTATTTTATCAGAAGATACCTAGCTGTGCACAAACAACGCCTAAACTGAGAAAGAGTTAGTTGGCGCGGGATGTGGGATTTGAACCCACGCGGCCTTTCGACCACAGACTTAGCAGGCCTGCCCCCTACCAGGCTAGGGCAATCCCGCACGTTGATATTTTGTTGTTCTAAGCCTGTTCCTAGTCCCTTTAGGTGCTCTATGTTTGCTTGAACACCTTGACCAGTTTCAGCCAATCCATTATACTGTATTTCAATTAAACCTTTCTGGGAATTAAGACTAGTGGATTGACCCAATTGCTCCTTAACATACTTCCTGCTTTGCTTATGATGGAAGAGTTTGCTCTTGCCATACTCAGCCTTTCCTCCATAGTGCCTAACTCTGCAATAGTTGCCTAATCGTTGAAGATAACCTTCTTGCTTACAAACTTCACAGATTATTCGCATTCTACCCCCTCTTGGAATTTGGGAACCCCGAGTGGTCAACTCTGAATATAAAGACCATTAAAACATAATTTTGGGACGTCAGTTGTTACTAGTTTTCTCAGTCATTTCTCAAGTTTCATGCCGCACTTATTGCAGAAATCATCATTATATCTGTTTTCTGCCCCACATCTAGCACAGCTAATTTTGTTTTTCTTAAAATAATAATTTATCATTGAAGGACAAACAGGTATTAACACACTAAATATAAGGGCGTAGAAAAAATACTGACCAGAGCTAATTGCGTGATTGTAATTTAACAAAAGCAACACAATATATGCTAATGATAAAGCTCCTACAATAATTATTCTTACTCTTGTTTTCTTGCCCATATGCTCACTATTGATGACTTTTAGATTTAAGACTTATCAAAAGCGTCACGTATGCTTTGTTTTGCCTGTTGTAGAATACGTTTTTCATATGCCAAATTTAAGTGCCTTTAAGAACTAATTTTGGAGCGTACAGTCAAAGGAGTAACTCAGTCAAGAAAGCTTGACTTGATTTAGTTAAGAAATCTTGACGAATAGTCTTTTATCTCAACTGAATGCATGAGTCATTATGGGCTGTTTAAGAAAAGGTATGGCTTTAGTTCTAATTCTAATCATGGTTGTCTCAGCCTTAGGTCTAATGATGGTTAAACCTGCAAACGCTCAAAGATTTGAACAAGATACATCTTTTCCTACGCCGTCCATTCCACAGTTTACCGTCAGGATTGTAAACAACTCATACTACACACAACCAATAACTACCATCACAACTGACCCCTTTACAGGACAATCAACGACTACAACAACGCCAAGCCGGTTTGTAGAGGATGAATTTATAGAATTAGCAATTAAGAACCAATCAGTCACTTTTCAACGTGGCGGTATCGACCTTTACTTTGACGTCCGCACGAAAGGTCATTTCTCAAAGGATTGGAATTACATTAGTACTCTTGACGGTAATATTATTGAAAACTACTCATCACGGTATACTATTGTTACAGCATATTTTGACCATGATTTTCCTGCTGTTGGACAAATAGACTTTCAGGTAAGAGCAATAATTGGAGACATCTATGTTGAAGATCCCAATACTCTTTCCCAATATGAGATTGTCATGGGACAAAACGGTGGCTGGACTGATATACAAACAATCAGTATACCCGATGGTTCAGTTTCTATTACGCCATTCACCAATCCATCTCCTGCTCCTACTCAAACACCAACGTCTATTCAAACGCCAACTCCAACGCCTATCACAACTCCCACCGTTCCGGAGTTTCCAACAATCGTAATTCTGCTTTTGCTTCTTTCCGTGTTCTCTATTACTGTGGTACTCAGGCTTAAAAAGCGGAGAATAAGCTGAGAATACAATCTAAAATATGCTTTATTTCTGCCTAGCGACCCAGACAGGTTCCTTAAATCTACTCTATAAACAAAGCAGTATGCCCAGAAGTATAGTCCTCATTTCCAGCTGGCTGAAAGGGTACTGTTCACGTTGCACGCAAACACAAACGGGTGCGAGGAACGCCGTTTTTTGTGTCTATTTGGCTCTTCTAGATGTGTCTATTTGGGTCATCTGGTAAACCGAGGGGCGGGTGTGTGAGAGAGGCAGGGATTGATTCAGGAGGGGTACCCCATTTTTACATTTAAAAACCGAGGTAAAAATGGCTTCAAGGACAGGGGGGAGGGGGTCTAGTATTTACATTAAAATTCCAATGTAAATATGGGTTCCAAAAGCCAACACAAAAAGTAAACAAGGCAATCATCGCACGTTTAACTTGCCTTTTGGAGGGAATTTGGATCAAAATATTTAACTCCGCGTTACATGAGCATTGGCAACACTCATGCGGTATCTTTGTGTAGAAGCGGCGGTTAAGATGAAAAAACGTTTGGCAGCGGTTCTGGCAATAGCTATAATTGTCGTTGTTGTAGTGTCATCGTTCGCTGCCGTAGAACTTTATGATTTCTCAGCTCCCGTGGCAAGCAAGAAGCCTTTTTACGTCGGCGTCACCTACTGCGGTAACTCAACACTCGAAGCAGAGCAGCTTATTGACAGGGTAAAAAACTATACTAACTTGTTTGTTTTGCAGTCTGGTCCATTGATGAGCGACCTTAACGCTACCGAGCAAATATGCGACTACGCGGTTAACTCAGGATTAAACATCATAATTTACTTTGGCACTAGTGGTTCACCATTCACTTTGGATTCGCTGCTCAAAATTGCTCAGACCCGTTGGGGCAACCATTTCCTGGGGCTATATTACCAAGACGAACCAGGCGGAAAAATGCTCGATACGGAACTAGACCTCTACATGAATAACGGTTCTGTTAGTAAGAATACTGACGGGTCGGTTTCAATTGGTGAATCGAACGATAGCCAGTCGCCGTCTTGGTACACCGACATTACTTTCTCACCTTCAGGAAAAATTACAGTTTTCAAATCAACAACCCTTGACGTTCCCAGCAATCAAACCGTTATGACCACAAATGGTAGCGACCACAACCATAACCGTTCCTTTTACGGTGGAAAACTCAATGACTGTTTACTACCTGAATGGAACCATTTCTTATTCATCAAACATTGGCGATGTTAACACTCCGCAGATAATTTACCGACCAGACGACACTGCACAATACGAAAACGGCACCCTGGTAACTGGCAAAGGCAATATTTCACAGTTTGAACCGTACCAAAAACTTTGGGATTCAAGGCCTCTTCAAACTTACGCTGAAGCCGCAGACCTTTTCACAGGCAACGAACAGCACGTCTTGGGTACGCTCGGCAACCAATCATCGATTAAACTTTTCACTTCCGACTATGCCCTTTACTGGTACGACTACCAAGGAGGCTACGACGTTGTGCTATCCGAGCTTGGATGGAATCAATCAACCACACAAAACATCGCTTTGGTCAGAGGCGCCGCTGACATGCAGAACAAGAGTTGGGGCACAGTAATAGATTGGGCAAGCCTGACAGCGCCTTACCTGCAAAGCAGCAGCCAAATGTACAATCAAATGTGCCAATCCTACCGAAGCGGAGCCACATACGTTGTCGTCTTCAACTACTCTCCCAGCGGCAACGGCACAGGGCTTTTGCAAGATAACGATTTTGCGGCTTTGCAGAAGTTCTGGAAAAACGTGGTTGAGAACCCCAAAGAAACCAACAACTTCACCGCACAGGACGCCTTAGTTTTGCCTCAAAACTACGGTGGCGGCATGCGAAACCAAAACGACACAGTATGGGGCATATGGCAAGCCGACAGCACCTCGCAGCAAATTTGGGCTAACCTGCAGACAAACCTATCAAAACACGGCTCAAAACTCGACGTTATCTACGATAACCCAGCCTACCCGACGGCAGGACGGTACCAACATGTTTACTATTGGAACCAAACCGCCTGAACCTGCACCGTTAGCCGCTTTTTTGAGGGCAAAAACCGTTTTTGGCTTCTAGTTCAGGTTTTCTAAACAGAAGAAATTTAAGGAACGAGCAAAGAAGAATTACCTGAGCGTAATCTAAGTCATATTGAATTTTGAGGCGCTGAGTATGGTTGAGAAACTATCAAAATCTGACGTTGCATTCATCCAGCAGCTTCCAGTCGGAAGGCTTGCAACCGTAACCAAAGAATGCGAACCTGTGGTGAGGCCGATTTGGGCTGTTTTCGACAGCGTATTCATCTACTTTGCATCTGACCCAGACATGCCCAAGCTTGAGCATATAGAGGAGAACCCTGAGGTTTCGTTGGTTTTCGACGACTACGACAGGGAAAATTGGGCTGCAGTCAAAGGAATCCGTGTTCAAGGCGAAGCAGAAATCATGTGGGAAGGCGAAGAATACCGCTACGCGCATTCCCTTCTTGAAGAGAAATATCCAGAGTACCGAACCACTGACGGCGGCTGGAAAGAAGGCGACGTACCCATAATCAAGATTACGCCCACAAGCTACAGCAAATGGGCTGCGGGGCAATTGAAAAAATAGCTATTTTCGCCCCTTGATTATGCCTATCCTGCCGACCATAAAAGGCAGCTTCAAAGCAGCTGGGATAAATGGTGCGTTTCTTGGTTTCTACAAACTCAACTTCGGCTACGCCCCAGCTTTTTATCGTCGCAACCAACTCGTCAACGTTGCCGTAGACGGGTTTGAGTAAAAACAGGTCTTGGAAAGCGAATTTTCCGTCCTTCTTAACTACACGTAACGCTTCACGAATCACTTCGCGTTTGTCCTTTGCATCGGCGACTTCGTGGAAACACAAGTTGCTGACTGCAGCATCAAAATACCCATCGTCGAAAGGCAACTTTGACGCGCTCGCCTTCTGGAAACTCACTCGTTCGGCTACACCCGCCGCTTTCGCGTTCGCTTCACAGGTGCCCTTTGAGTATTCCCATCGTTCACCCCAAAAGTCAATTCCAGTTACCTGCGCTTCGGCAAACTTCTTGGCAAGCTTTATCGTTAATGCGCCGTTTCCGCAGCCTATGTCAACAGCTTTTCCTTCGCCGCTCCAGTCCAGGTTCGTAATTGCTGTTTCCCAGATTTTATCTTGAACGTTCCCGCCCCGAGGCGAAAACAAATAGCGCGCATAAGCAAAATACACTGCAACAGCAAAGAACACGAGCGCGGGGATAAGTGCGACCCAAAACAGAAATGCCACCGCCAAAAGCGCCAAGCCTAAAACGCCAAAGATGTAGATTAAACGGGTTGAAACCCAATTTCCAAAATCAGGCGCACTTTTTACTTCTTTAGCCATCTCAATTCACCAGCGGCTTTACTTTGCATTGGAATGCTATTTAAAACTTCAGCAAGAGAGGGCAAGCAATTTTTTTAAGTCAAGGCGAGTTAACGGTTGCTATGCAGAATATTGATCCTCTCTTTATTCTTCAACCCGTAATCGTAATCATAATCTGCACCGCGCTTTTGCTTTATTGGTACCGCAGGCGACGTTTTCACTGGATGGTGCTTCTGTACTCTCTTGTAGCGTATTCCGTGGCAATCGCGCTCAAGTACGCAGTGCAAATCCCCACCTACAACTCGGTGAAGAGCTATTTCGGCTCAGCCAGCGTGGGGTTAGGCGTCTACTTCGGTCTTCAAACCGTGTTTTTAGAGGTGGGTTTAGCTTACTTGGTCGCGTGGTGGGTGATTTCCCGCGGGTTGCTTGACCGTAAAGACGCGGAAGCTTACGGTTCAGGGTTGGCTTTCTGGGAAAACGCAGGCTTACTCGGCATGCTTTCACTCATCAACCTCATCACCTACTGGAGCATTCTCTCATCCAACACCCCGCTCGCACAGACACTTTACAACCAGTTAAACGCGAATTCACCTGGGCTTTTTGCTCCTGCGTCCGAAGCTTTACGGTCAGTTGCGTTAGGCACCCTTGAGAGAATCTCTTCAATCATGATTCATTTCGCATGGGGTTACCTGTGCTTCATGGCAGTCACACTGCGGAAGAGGCAGCTGTTTCTGATTGCGTTGCCCATGGGGTTTGTCGATTTCCTGGTTCCTTTTGCCTCAGGCATCGGAATCGTGGTTTTCGAAGCCATTGTATTCGCGTTGGCGGTCTTGTCTATCTTTGTGGCTTGGTACGCTGTTAAGCATGCAGGCGGAAACTCGGAAAACGACATTCCAGTGTCCCAAGTCAAATAAATGCATAAAGCTTATCCCTAACTTGCCATTAATAGCAGAAGAGTGGGGTCAGTATGTCGTTAGAATCGGGAAGGCACTTAGGGTTCATCGCCAGCTTGATAGCGGTCATCGTGCCAGTCATCACGGTTTTTTTGTACGGTTTTCTTATTTTGTCGTTGTTTGGTTTCGTTTCATCTGCTGCAACTGGAGGTAGCCAAACCTACGGCGGCACCTTTTTCCCTGTTGGAATCCTGTTTGTGCTTATCGCCATTGTGGTTATCGCTATCGTCGGAATTGTCCTGTTTTTCCTTTCGCTGCACAGGCTAAGCCAGTACTATAATGAGCCAGGCATATTCAAGAATGCATTTTACGGTTTCATAATAAACATAGTTGGAGGAGGTATCGTTGTTGCGGTTATGTTTGCGGTTTTATTTGCATCTATATTTTCTTCGTTCTCTCACCCCGTGACGAGTCTTTCCCCATTTGGGGCTATCGGGTTGATTTTAGGCGTAGCCGCAGCGGCTTTTGTAATTGGGATAGTTAGTGCTGTACTCTTCAAGCGTTCCTTCGACAAACTTGGAGAGAAATCAGGAGTCCAAAGCTTCAAAACTGCAGGCGACTTGTACCTGATCGGCACAGTTTTAACTATCGTTTTTGTCGGCAGCTTAATTGTGTGGATTGCCTGGATTTATTCTGCCTCAGGGTTCTATTCGCTCAAGCCAACATCAGGGCAGCCATCAGTCATTTCTTATTCCGCGCCGCAGCCTCCCGCGACATTTAACATGGCGGAAAAGCGATATTGTCCAATACTGCGGAGCACAAATCAGCGCTGACTCACTTTACTGCCCCAACTGCGGAAGACAAATTCGATAATGAAAAGTGCAACTTCTCCCTGAATTTGTCGTCGACAACAAATTTTATATCTTGGTGCTCGCTCCTTTTCGGAGTAGAAGTTGTGATACCTTATGGCTGTTAAAACAACACCAGTGTATATTGACTTGTTGAACCAAGCGGTAGAACGCGAATTCCAAGTCGCAGTACAGTATTTCCTGCAGCACGCAAAAATGGAAAAAATCATTAAGAAACAAATCCCCGAAAACATCCTCTTAGACAAAACCACTTATGACGCAGTTGGAAAGATTCTTCACGAAATCTCCGTCCAAGAAATGAAGCATGCCGCTTCCATAATGGAAAGAATTTACTATCTTGGCGGCGAAGCGACCACTAAAGGCGGCAAAGTAGTCATCGGCGACACTATCAGCGAATTCGCCAAGCTCGGCGTAAAGGCGGAGGAAGAAGCCTTGGTCTTGTACCGTAAAATCATCGATACAGCTGGGCAAATGGGCGACTGGGAAACACGGGAGACGTTTGAAAAAATCTACGGTGAAGAAGAAGAACACCTCTTCAAATTCCAAGAGTACACTGCCTTCCAGGATGAGAAGGAAGGCCCCGATCAGGTGCCTCTGTCCGAGTGGCGCAAAATATTCACCCCCGACTACATTGAACTGTTGAACAAGGCGGTTGCAGCTGAAATCTGCGGGATAATCCAGTACACTAACCAGCATGAAAAAGCCGCGTTGCTTGAGCTCAGAATGAAGAAGACTCCGCTAGAAACCGTTCAGGGAACAAACTACCAGGGCGTCGTGAGCAAACTCCTCAAAGACGTGTTCATGCAGGAAATGGCCCACCTTGAAAAAATCAGCGAACGAATCTACCTAGTCGACGGCGAAGCAGTAACCAAGCCGAATCCTCTCCCTGTCGTCGGCAAAACACCGCTCGAAATCCTGCGGCTAGACCACAAACTTGAAGCAGACACCATCGCGCTATATCGGCAAATCATCGCTGAAGCCATGAAACGCGGCGACACGACAACAAGAAGAATCTTTGAAGACATCGTTCTGCAGGAAGAAGACCACTACTGGACATTCGACGACTACGTCAGATAAACCAACTTTTCTTTCCCTATTTTCTTTTCAGGGACACTTCTCTTTATCTTAATATGCCCTCTATGTTGAAGCCTGTTTAGAACTTCGTTTTTTTTGGCGCAGGAGCAATTAATTTTAGATTCAAATAGAAAACTGGTTTTTCCGAAACCTTAATTCCCAACCAGCGCCACAACTAGACCTGACAGAGGCGAAGTTAATGCAGAAAAAAGATTTGCCTCGTTGTGTAAACTGCGGGAATCTTATCGACGACTGTAAATGCGTGTGCCCGTATTGCGGGGAAACTGCAAAGTGCACTTGTTGCATCGGCATCGATAAAGCATCAGGCGGCGGGTAACCGCTCCTTAATATGTACAAAGTTATTCATGGGAAAGGGAAACAAAAATGGTAACTGAAAGCATAAACTGGATGGCAGGCGGCCCACAAGGCAGCGGCGTCGACTCAGCTGCGACTATACTCGGAAGAGCATGCGGCTACGGCGGTCTTTGGGTTTTCGGCAGAAGAGAATACCACTCAAACATCAAAACCATGCACAGCTACTTTCACCAGCGAGTCTCGAAAGAGCCAACTTTAGCTAACATTAGCGACGTGAATTTGCTTGCGGCTTTTGACGCGGAAACCATCGTTAGGCATGTCGGCGAAGTCGTGAGTGAAGGCGGCATAATAGTTGATTCACGCGACATAGGCGTCAACGTCTTAACGGGCATACCTACGTTCTCAGAGGAATACAAAAGCCAAATTCGCGCTTTCCAAAAAGAAAACGGTGTAGGCGAAACCGTAAACGACTTCTTAAACTACGCCAAAGGAAAAAACATTCAGGTCTATCCTGTTCCATACATGGATTTGCTTGCAGAAATCGGCAAAGCCATCAAAATAGACAAAGTAAGCCAACTTTCAAAAATGATAAACGTCCTCACAATAGGCGTCTCATTTGCCCTGTTGAAATACGACAAAAAACTTGTAGAAGATGCAATCAAAGCCACTTTCCACGAAAAAATCGTCGACATGAACCTCACAGCCGTGGATTACGCTTACGATTACGCCGAAAAAAACTTTGACGTAAACCATTTCAAGTACAAACTGGAAAAAATCGGCGTCAATGAGCCGAGAATTTTCCTGACGGGAAACCAAGCGGTCGCCATGGGCAAGGTGCTGGGTGGCTGCAGGGTACAAACATACTACCCTATAACGCCCGCGGCTGATGAAAGCGAGTACTTAGAGGCACATGAAATCCTTAAAACAAAAACGGGTCAAGAAGCAATTATTGTAATTCAAACCGAAGACGAAATTGCAGCTGTAAATTCCGCTTCGGGCGCATGTTTAACAGGCGCAAGAGCAGCGACCAGCACGTCGGGTCCAGGTTTTTCTCTTATGGCTGAAGGCATTGGCTGGGCAGGCAACAACGAAGTGCCCGTGGTTATCACGTATTACCAGCGGGGTGGCCCGGCAACTGGGCAGCCAACACGGAACAGTCAACAAGACCTGCGGTTTGCCATGCATGCGGCTCACGGTGAATTTGCAAGAATCATCCTTGCGTCAGGAGACATACAGGAATGTTTCTACGACGCTGCCGAAGTATTCAATCTTGCAGAAAAATACCAAGTGCCCGTAATCCATCTGCTAGACAAAGCCATGGCTAACTGCAGCCAAACCTACCCCATCTTCAACTACGGAAGCGTCAAGGTGGACCGCGGCTTAATCGTCGGCGAAAAAGAGCTGGAAGGCAAAGAGTACAAGCGCTTCAGGTTCACTGAAACAGGTGTTTCCCCGAGGGCTTTTCTGGGAACAAAAAACGCCATCCAATGGTGCACTGGAGACGAACATAACGAGAGCGGAAACATTAACGAGGAACCCTTCATTCGAGCGCAAATGATGGAGAAAAGAATGAAGAAACTTGACCTGATCGACAGAGAAGTGCCGGTGGACTTGAAAGTTAACTTTTTCGGCGACAAGGACTCAGAAAACATCGTGGTCAGCTGGGGCTCACCTAAAGGAGCCATCATCGAATCGCTAAACCAGCTGAAAGAAGAAGGCTTAAGCTTGGGGTTCATTCAGGTGCGAATGGTTCATCCGCTTCCCTCTGCTTACCTTAAAGAGATGCTTACGGGTAAAAAACGGGTAATTGACGTGGAAGACAACTACTCTGCTCAGCTCGGCGGGAATAATAACGGAGTGCACAACCATCAAACCTAACTTTTACGTCCTCAAATACACGGGAAGACCCATGATGACAACCGAAGTGTACAACGCCCTGAAAATGATTTTAACAGACAAGGCCCCAGAAAGGCAGGTGCTTATGCTTGGCTCATAAACCTGCAGACTACAAAACCAACGTCTACATGGACTGGTGTCCAGGCTGCGGAGACTTCGGCATCACAAGCGCAATTCAGATGGCGCTAGCCGACCTTAACCTTGAACCGCACAAAGTCGTCGTCGTTTCTGGAGTAGGCAACGCCGCCAAAACGCCCCACTTCATAAAAGTCAACGGCGTCCACACACTCCACGGTAGGCTTCTGCCGTTTGCCATGGGCATCAAAGTTGCCAACCCAGATTTGGAGGTCATCGGCGTCGGAGGAGACGGCGACGGCTTAGGCATCGGCGCTGGACATTTCGTTAACGCAGGAAGAAGAAACATCGACATGACCTACCTGCTTTTCAACAACGGCGTCTACGGCTTAACTAAAGGACAAGCTTCACCAACCCTTCCGCTCGGCGTCAAAACCAAAGGAATACCTAACCCCAACATTAACGAGGCTATCAACCCTGTGGCTTTGGCAATCACTTCAGGCTACACGTTCGTTGCAAGGGGATACGCGTTTGACGTCATCCACCTGAAAAACGTCATAAAACAGGGAATCCAGCACAAAGGCTTGGCGCTGGTTGAATGTTTGCAGCCTTGCCCCACCTACAACGACATAAACACTAAGGATTGGTACTCTGGAGAAGACAGAAAAGACGCCGCAGGCAAACCGCAGTCTCGACTTTACAAGCTGGAAGACGAAGGCTTCGACCCTGTCGTGCGTGATTGGAGCGAAGATTTCAAAAAGAAGGTTGCTGGCATGGAAAAAGCTCATGAATGGGGCGACAGAATCCCAGTGGGTGTCTTCTACCAGAACCAGCTAGAACCTACCTACCAAGACCGCATAACCAAGCGAATACCCTTCTACCTGCAGAATCCACCAGCGAAACAGCAGCTTAAAGACGAAAACGGCAATGCAGTCGGTTGACTTAAGCGAGTTCATGGATGACTTAAAAACAAGCTAAAACTTTTCCTCTTAAGGAAAAGAGAGGCGGATTTAGAAGCCTTCTCCCTTTCTCCTCGATCCTTCTCCTCAACCTTTCCTTAAACAAACAGTTGCGGAAAAGCCATATAAGCGGTATTGCCGTGCCCGATATATGTCGGCTTTGGCTTATTGTGTTTTGTCTTTGGTTTCTTCGTCGCGGTAGCATTCAGCGGTGAATTTCGGGGTGCAGATGCAGTAGAACACTAAGTCTGTTTTCCCGATGTTGCTTATTCTCTGGGAGGCTTCAGGTGGAATTATGATGAGGTCTCCTTGGGTTACTTTGGTTGGTTTTATGTCGCCGACATCTACTTGGCCTTCCCCGCTGGTTATAAGGTATATTTCGTTGACGCCGACGAGGTGATGCGCTATCGTTGTGACTCCTGGTTTTACCCGAGCTTGCGCAATTGAAATCCCCTTTACGCTGTAGTTTTCGGTTATTAGAACCCGTTCTGATGTAGGCGTCTCTTTTAGGGTGTTAGCTTTCACAATTTTCGGCTTCAAATACTAAACCTCACCTTTCTTTCGTATCTGCTTACATAAAAGGCAACTAGAGGTGTATATTCGTTTTTTAATTATATTTTTATCGCAAACCTTAACCTAACTATTATTTACGTAAAAATCGGCTTTTTTCCCAAACAAGGGCTTTTTTGGTTTTTTTTGTTTTGAATTTTTTGTTTATTTTTGATGGTGTAGGCTTTCGGGTTTCACGCTATATTGCGAGATTAATGTGAAAATAACTTATATATGCGCTAAATATAGTGTGTTGTCAGGATTGTCGGCACTACACATATAACAAACCACGGAACATGTATAACCTATGCGATGTCCATACTGCAACTCTGAAAACTCCAAAACCTTGGAAACGCGTGAATCCCCAGAAAACACCACGCGCAGACGAAGAGAATGCATCAACTGTGGAAAACGCTTCACAACTTACGAATACGTTGAAACCGTCGAACTCATGGTTAGAAAAAAAGATGACCGCCTTGAAAGATTCGACGTCAACAAAATAATCCGCGGCTTACAGAAGGCATGCGAAAAAAGACCAGTGACAATGAGCCAAATCAACGAATTAGCCGAACAGGTAAGGCAAGATTTGATGCTTAGAGACACCGAGGAAGTCGCGTCGCAGGAAATCGGCGACCTAATCATGAAGCATCTAAAAAACGTCGACCGCATAGCGTACATTCGTTTCGCGTCGGTTTACAAGCAATTTGAAGAGCCTGAAGATTTCAGGCGGTTACTCCTTGAGGTGAAAAAACAATGAAGTTCGTATTAAAACGTGATAGTAAATTAGAACCATTCGATCAAGAACGCATTACCACCGCCATTTGGAAAGCTGCAAAAGCATGTGGCGGAAGGGACAAAGAGCAAGCGAAGCGGGTAAGCGACGAAGTAGTCGCAGAACTCCAAAAAACCTACGGGGACGACGGGGTGCCCACGGTTGAGGAAGTCCAGGATGTCGTTGAAAAACGCCTGATTGAAAACGGGCATGCCCAGACGGCGAAAGCCTACATTTTGTACCGTAAACAGCACAGCGACATGCGTGAGTTAGCTGCGCTGTTGAGCTCTTCAGACATGGTTGACCAGTACCTTGAGGTTGAGGATTGGCGTGTTAAAGAGAACAGCAACATGAGCTATTCACTTCAGGGATTGAACAATTACCTGTCATCCACGGTAATAGCCAAATATTGGATTTCAAGAATTTACCCAGAAAACATAGCTGACGCCCACTTTTCGGGTGACTTACATATCCACGACCTAGGCGTCTTAGGCGCATACTGCGTCGGCTGGGACGTAAGCGAGTTGTTGATGGCAGGGTTCGGAGGGGTTCCAGGCAAAATTGAAAGCAAACCAGCAAAACACTTCCGCACCGCGCTAGGCCAAGTAGTGAATTTCTTCTACACGTTGCAGGGCGAAGCAGCAGGCGCGCAGGCTTTCAGCAACTTTGACACCTACCTTGCCCCATTCATACGATACGACCACCTTAACCAGCAAGAAGTCCAGCAGGCTCTTCAGGAATTCTTCTTCAACATGAACGTGCCGACCCGTGTGGGTTTCCAGACGCCGTTCACCAATTTAACGTTGGATCTGGATGTGCCCGACTTCATGAAGGATGAGGCTGTGTTGTTCAACGGCAAAGTAACACAGGACACCTACGGCAGCATGACTAAGGAAATGGAGATGTTCAACTTAGCATTCGCTGAGGTTATGCGGCAAGGCGATTCAAAAGGCAGAGTTTTCACCTTCCCAATTCCAACCTACAACATAACGAAAGACTTCAACTGGGATTCGCCTGTTGCACAAGCCATCTTTGAAGTTACCGCAAAATACGGTGTACCCTACTTCTCAAACTTCGTTAATAGCGACATGAAACCCGAGGACGTACGCAGCATGTGCTGCCGTCTACGCATAGACAACCGTGAACTACGTAAGCGAGGAGGAGGCTTCTTCGGCGCTAACCCATTGACTGGCAGCATAGGCGTTGTAACCTTAAACATTCCAAGAATCGGCTACCTGTCTAAGGATGAAGACGAATTCTTCGAACGACTGGAAAAGTTGATGGAAACCGCCAAAGAAAGCTTAGAAATCAAACGCAAAGTCCTTGAAGCATTCACAGACAACGGTTTGTACCCGTATTCCCGCCGTTACCTAAAGCATGTAAAAGAAGGCTATGGCAAGTACTGGAAGAACCATTTCTCCACCATAGGCATAGTAGGCGTCAACGAAGCAATCATAAACCTGCTCGGCCAAAACATCGCAACGCGTGATGGACAAGCCTTCGCCGTTAAAATGTTAGCTTTCATGCGTAGCCGTCTGGCAGATTATCAAGAGGAAACTGATTGCATCTACAATCTTGAAGCAACCCCCGCTGAAGGCACCTCTTACAGGCTTGCCCGCATCGACAAACGCCGATACAAAGACATCATATTCGCTAACCAAAAACAAGTAGTCGCTGACCACGCAGAACCCTTCTACACGAACTCTTCCCAGCTGCCCGTTGACTTTGCAGGTGACCTCTTCGAAGCCTTAGATCACCAGGAGAGTTTGCAGACCCTCTACACAGGAGGCACCGTGTTTCACATTTTCCTTGGCGAAAGGCTTAGCTCATGGAAAGCCGCGGCTGAACTCATCAAGAAAGTGGCTTGGAACTCAAAGCTGCCGTACTTCACCTTAACGCCGACCTTCAGCGTCTGCCCAACCCACGGATACACAAACGGCGAACACAAAACTTGCCCAACCTGCGGAGCAAACTGCGAGGTCTACTCACGAGTAGTCGGGTACCTGCGGCCAGTTGACCAGTGGAACGACGGAAAACAAGCAGAATTCGCTATGCGCAAAACATTCGACCGATCAGCCATCGTGTCCACTGTGCCCTTAACAAGTTAGAAAGGAATCTTGCAGCATGAAGTTTAGCGGATTACAGAAAACAAGCTTAGTCGATTACCCCGATAAAGTAGCCAGCGTGCTGTTCACTCCAGGCTGCAACCTCCGATGCCCCTTCTGCCATAACTGGCGCATAGCCGTCGATCCGCAGCCGCCGTTTCTGCAGGAAGCCGCCGCGCTGGAAATTCTGGAAAGCCGCAAAAGATACGTTGACGCCGTCGTAGTCACCGGTGGGGAACCGTGTATGCATAAGGAACTGCCTAAATTCCTCGCTAAACTCAAAGAACGTGGCTTCTCGGTGAAGTTGGATACGAACGGCTTCTTCCCAGACATCCTTGAAGAATGCCTAGCAAGCGTGGATTACGTGGCAATGGACGTGAAGACATGCAGGGAAAAATACAAGCTTCTGGGCGCACAAAACACCGATGGGCTGATGCGAACCATGGAAATCCTCAAGACAGGTAAGGTTCCGTACGAGTTCAGGACAACAGTGGTGCCGCAGATAGTCACGGCGCAGGACGCCGTTGGCATCGGGGAGTTGGTTAAAGGCTCAAAAACCCACGCGCTCCAACAATTCATAGCTGAGGATACGCTTGACAAAAAATTCCAGACGCTTAAGCCTTACACGCCTGAAGCAATAGGTGAGTTCGCAGAGGTCATCCGCAAATACACGGAAAATGTGCTGCTAAGAATATAGCTCGCCGCCACGGCTCTTTTCCGTCACGCCTACCTTACCTTTTAGTAAAAAACAACTTTCCTCCGCATTTTCCTTGGAGTGCTTTCTTTACTTTTCGAAAGAGTTAACCAAACTTGATTCTTGCAAGAAGGCTTTTGGGTCAAAAAGGAACGGGAATAAACGGGGAGCAACGGGGTGGAACGGGATTCAATGGGATGGAACGGGAAAAAACGTGACTTGCAAACGCCTCAAACCCCAAACCAAAAAAACAACCCAAAATCAACCCTAACAGAAACGTCGATTAACGCTTTTTTCTTTTTTGCTATTTTCTAACGCGTGGATTTTCGGATGTTTGTACATGTTTTAAACAGGTCAGGAGGCGTCATGTTTATTTAAATCGTAATCACACGTGCTGCCAGAAACAAACAGCAGTAGCTATATTCGAGAGGGGGGTGCGTCAGTGAAAAATAGGTCTTTCATAGTGGCTTTTGTAGTCATCATAATAACGGTACCATTTGTTTTCATGGCAACAAACAGCGTTTTTCCTCAAACGACACCAACACTTCAATCAAGCGGGAATATAGCAGCCACCTCTGCCTATGTCAAACCAGATTGCTTAATTCAAACAGACGGCTCAGGATTCTACCAAGCAGTAAATGCCACCGACGGCAAAGCTATCTTTTCATCCACAAACGCAAGCAACACAATAAACTCGGAAATCAAAGATAGCACCTGCATTGCCCTCGGAACAGGAACTTTCGTTTTAAGCAACACGATAACAAAACAAGCTAACAATGTCACCATTGAAGGGCAAGGAAGCAAAACTGTCATTACGCTTTCCATGCCTGGTTTCAGCGCCTTCACGTTTAGGAACGTAAACAACTGGACAATTTGCCAACTGGAGATCAAAGCATGTTCGGAGTACAAAAGTTCCGGATTCTACATGTCAAGCTGTCAAAACATCACTATCGAAAACTGCGGGGTCAGCAACTCATACTACAGCGGAATAACAACCCTTTGCTCATCTAACATCACATTCGACGGCAACTCGATTCAGAACGCAAGCTACGGGTTCGGAATCGCCGTCTGGAATACCACCGTATCAACAATAACCAATAACAAAATAGACTTCACCTATTGGTCAGGAATAACAGTTTCAGACGGTTCAAACTACAATGTCATAGCAAGAAACATAGTCTCAAGAAGCGGACAAAACGGGAAATTAGGCGACGGAATAGAAATCGGCTCAACGGCGCAATCAGTTGCCACAGTCGGAAACTTCGTATTCAACAACACCTGCCATAACAACGTCGTAGATGGAATTTCTATAGCACAGAGCAATCTTACAAGGGTTTTTGGAAACTATGTTTTCGAAAATGGCGCAGCCGGAATAGCATTGGAAAGCAATTCAACGGGGACACAGGTGATAGGCAATTACGCATTCAGCAATTCAGGTCTATTTTTGGCAGGCGGCGGAATATCAGTTTCAGGCGCTGGAACAATAGGCACAACGATAAAAGAAAACGAGGTCTTTAGCAATCAGCAAAATGGAATCTTTTTGCTAGAAAACTCAAGCAGCTCGCTTGTCATTGAAAACAAAGTTTTCGACAATGGCCAGAAACGCGCAAACGTTTACGATGGAATAGCTATCGATTCCTCAAACAACAGGATTGAAAATAATACCTGTTATGACGACCAATCTGCCATAACACAAAGGTACGGAATAAACGCAGGGTATGGATTTTCAAACAACACGATTATTGGAAATGTGTTTTCTAAACTTTAAAAAAATATCCACAGCAGTTTGGCTGTTTTCCTAATTCGTTTTTTCTTAGGCTGACTTGAGCTTGACCTCAAGTAGTCGGTTGGCACCTTTTCGAAAAAAGAGCAGCTTAGCCAGCGATTAACAAAATGAAAATTTAAAATAGACCTGACGACAAAAGAACTAGATGAAAGAAACGCAAGATAGAACATTGAGATTTCTAAGATCATTCGAATGCAGTTTCAGATTTGAAGAAAACTGATTGGTTTCGTGGAAATATGTTGTTAATGAATTTGTTAATGAATCAGGCGGAAAACCATGCGGTATAGTCAAGCTTTGAATCAGCCCTTAGAATTCTTCCTAGCGATAATAAGATACCGCCAAACCTTCAAGCTTTCGTTCGGTGAAGTATTTGTCTCGCTCTTCAAATGCTTGTACTTCTTATGGCTTAGTTATCCTATTTTGCCACCGTTGTATGTTCTCTTTCCAGGTGTACTTCAGAAGTTTAAAAACAAATTCGTGTTTTCGGAATTGATGAGTTTTTACGATAGCCCACTTTATTGGTCTCATCTGATATGGGCTGAGTTTTCATTTAATAAGCAAAATTACGTGAAGCAAGTTTTAGATTTGGTTAAGGAACTATTGAATGGAAATCAGAATCCACGTATTCTTGAGGTCGGTAGCGGGGTAGGCAGTTATACTACACATCTATCAAAAATCGGCAAAGTTGTTACTGTAGATATTTCAAGGCGTTGCCTTAGGTTGATTCGTTTTCGCATGAATTATGTAAATGAGGTAGCATCGTCAGCTGAATTTCTTCCTTTTCACTCTCCCGATTTTGACCTTGCGGTTTGCTTGGATGTCTTAGAACACCTTCCAGATCCAAGACGTGCGGTGGATGAATTAGTTAATTCGTTAAATCCTGAAAATGGTGTTCTAATCGCTAATTACGCCATCGACGTACCTGAAGAAGATCATATAGGCAAGCTGAGCTCAAAGGAATTCGAGAATTTTCTCGAAGCAAAATATCGGGTCACGAGAAAATTGAGCATTGAAAAAGGAAGTTTGATTTACGTTGTCGCCTCTAATTGTTCATAGACTTTTTTGTACTCTTTAATTATGATGTCCCAGTCAAATCGTTTTACGCGTTCCAAGCTTTTCTCGCGCAAATCTTCTGCGAGCCGCCTATCTGTCAAAACTCGAATCAACGCGTCGGCCAACGCATTTGGGTCGTTCGCTGGAACAAGAATCGCTGAGTCACCAACTACTTCAGGAATACCGCCAATCTTTGTTGTCACAATCGGAAGACCATAAGCCATAGCTTCCAGGTAAACTACGCCGAAGCTTTCAGTCCTTGGAGAAATACAAAGCACTTGAGAATTTCTCAGGTACGAAGCTTTAGTCGTATTAATAACAGGTCCCGTGAATTCGACATTTCCCTCTAATCTTAGTTCCTTTGCCAGTTTTACCAACTTTGCTGAGTCTCTTCCTTCACCAACTATCCATAATTTGGCATCTGGAACTTTGGAAATTACCTTCGGCATGGCTTGAAGCAGAATGTCTTGGCCTTTATGAGCAATATCCAACCGTGCCAAGCACAAAATAACCTTCCCGTAATTCTTTTTGGAAGCTTCTAGAGGCGGCAAGGTGACCCCGTTGGGAATTACTGTGATTCTATTCTTTTTTGCGCCTCTGCGGATGAGATGATGCTTCTCCATGTCGGTTGTAGCGATTAATCGGTCACATGCCCTTATGGGAATGCTTCTTAAAGCATCAAAGAACGGGTAGATTTTAGCAGTAGGGTCGCTGTGTGTAGTGATTACAGTTGGTTTACTAGAAAACACTGATGCCAAAAGAGGGAAATAGCCGTAAGCATGCGCGTGAAGAATGTCAAAATTTAGTTGATGCATCTTTAGGACCATGTCAGGCATCATTCTGGCTAATCGGTACCTTATTCTGAAAGGCTCAAAAACAGGAACCCTGTAAACCACTATACCCTCTGTCACTTCATAATCAGGCGTATTTGGTTCTCTTTGCGTAATAACCTCTATTTCAAAACCATCTTTTACTAGGCGTTTGTTAATTTCATGCATATTGATTTCAACGCCGCCTAATGAAGGAATGTAATTAGGGGTTAAATTCAGAATTCTCACATTAAACACCAATCAAAAACCTAAACAGCTCTCTAACCCTGTATCTAGTAACCATTCGAAAGTTGCCTCTGAATGCTTGTTTCACCATTTTTGAATAATACTTCTTTTTTGCTTCTTTAGACGCCCGCAGCGCAAGCTGAAATGCTTTTTTTCGTTCGTCAACTGAGAATTCAGGCGTGTCGAAGACTGGCTGATTGCTAAAATGACTAAACTTCGTATAATCTCTAATAATCCAGTGTCCAGTTTTTTCAACGTAGTCCCACAGTTGCGTTCGAGGGTAAGGGAGTGCTAAGTAGAAATCGAATGTAGTGAAGCCCTGGTCAACAGCGAAGTCGATGGATTCTTTAACCGTCTCGAAAGTGTCCCCAATATTGCCGATCATGAAAAGACCGTGAAAATTGATGCCTGCATCTTTGATCATTGTGACAGCTTTTTTGATGTCGTCTACGCTTTCGCCCTTGTTGATATTCCGAAGCATTGCAGGGTTTGCCGATTCGACTCCGATAGCAATCCCGGTGCAACCTGCCTCCTTCATTTTCTTAAGCATTGTTTCAGTAACTCTATCAGCCCTTACTCCCTGACAGAACCACTGAATTTTAAGGGGTTGCACCTTCTCGCAAAAGGATAATATTCGCTCATTATCCAAGGTAAAATTGTCATCAGCGATGTAGAATTGTTTTTTGCCGTAATTGGCGATTAACCATGAAATCTCGTCTAAGATACCATCAACGGAACGTGCTCTCCAATTTTTACCCCAAAGTTTTGAGATTGCGCAAAATGAACAATTAAAAGGGCAACCTCTGCTTGTAAGCAACACATGTTGATCATACCTCTTCATAGGGAAAAGATCCCAAGCTGGAAACGGGAGAGAATCGATATTCTGAATAAGCTCTGCAGGTTCGTTAACTACTATGGATCCCTCTTGGTTGCGGAAGATTAGTCCATTGATTTTAGTCAACTGGTCGATTGGATGGTTTCCTGTTTGTATTAAGCGAGTGAGTTCTAACAGGGAATTTTCACCTTCGCCATAGATTGCATAATCAACGGCTGGAGATTTTTCGAGCGTTTCGCTTAGGGCTATCCCAACATGTGGACCGCCAAGAACAATTTGGGTATCTGGGTGCTTTTCCTTAACTTTTCTTGCTACATTTAACGTGCTTTCGTACGTGGCACTTGTAGTGCTTATCCCGACTAGATCAAACGGTTGATCTAGAAAGCAATCAGCTTCCTTATTATTTGAAACAGCAACATCCAAAATGCACACTTCGAATCCATTACTTCTCAAAACGCTGGCTAAGTAGCCTAACCCCAAGGATGGAAACGAAGCAGTTAATTTCTTCTCACCTGGATCAATCAAGCCGATTCTCATTTTTTCACCGCTAATCCTTTATTTTTCACATGGAATCATCCAGCCCATTCTTAGTCAATACAAAAAATCTGTGGAAAGGATTTTCAAATACCCGATACGTCTTCCTGATCACAAACCCTGAACCATTTATCATTTTTAATATCATTTTTAACGTAAGGTTGCTTTTTCCAATCTCCCAATAATGATGACCTTCCCAAACGAGTGTTCTGTTGATTAGCCTAGGCACAGAAAATGTTGGAGATTGGAGAGAGTTTATGCTGAAACCAACATGCCATGAATCATCAGGTAAACTTAGAATTGCGGCGTTTTTCGTGATCCTGTTTATTTCAAGTAGGGCGTTTGGGAGTTTTTCATACGGCAAGTGTTCCAAAACCTCATAACATAGACAGGCTTCAAACTGGTCATCTTTGAAAGGCATATTTGTTACTGATCCAATAAAGTCAGGATTCAAATCCTTGCATACATCTAAAGTAATTATTGATAAACCGAATTGTTTCAGGTACCTTGATACAAATCCATTACCAATCCCAACTTCTAGGGTACACCGCGAACGCAGCTTGAGAGCTTCGTTAATTTGATACCAGTAGCTGTTGAATCTTTGTTTGGAATCGTAATTGACTTTGTGATAGATACTCATCGAACCGGATCAAATCCAATTGTTTTTTGTCATTCAAGAAAAAAAGAAGTTCACGCGTTTTGATTGGGCGTCCTGCATTTTCTAAAGGGGATTAGGAATGTAGTAAATGTCTACTTCTTGGGTTGATCGGCCGTAGAAAACAGCCACACGCGTTCCGTTGCTTGTGATGTAATTCAGTGTTGATTTGTCGACTAGATATGTCCATCTCGGCGAAGTAATAAAGTAATGTATGTCCTGTCCCTTGAGAGAGTTTAAGGATGAATACGCTTCCATTTTTACGATCTGATAGTTGGTGAACAAGAATTGGTACGTGTATTGTGGACACCAAATCTTTTCGCCATTAGGGATATTTTCCTGAGCCCAATTGATCGATTGACTGATTGCATTGTCATTCCTTCCATCGACCACTACCCAGACCGCCATGTTGTAACCTATAACGACAAAGAGCAGCAATAAAGCTGCAAACATTACTTTTCTGTTTCGGCTTATAATTCCGGACGCAAGTTTCGCTATGGTGTAACCAGCAATGACTGCTGCGGGGACTGTTACATAGATGAAGAACTGCGGATTATGTGCTCCAATGACGCCAAAGAAAATGGCTGAGCCGATAAACCAAGAGGACAACAATAAGGTAAATTTACTTCTATCTTTAACGATGAAGTAAACTGAAGCGATGACAGCGACTCCTAGCAATATGTACGTGATTAAGTATATGTTCGCTCTCGAAATGAAATCTGACGTGAATGAAATATAATTTGGATTGGTGTACCCCGTATTTCTGATAATCCAGAGTGCCCTTTCCAGAAGATTATAGTTAGTGGTTAAGAAGAGCGAAGCATCTATAGAGAGAGCCCAGACAACATAGGCTAAGTACATTAGAAGGCCAGTTACTAAGAAAACAGTTGTTCCTTTGACGTTGACTTTATTTTTTGCAACGTATCGAGTAAGCAAGAACCAGACCACTACTACCACAATAAGAAAGACCGCCAACTCTTTGGTAAGGAGCGCTAAACCAAAAAATACTCCAGCAAGAACATAATTCTTTAAGCCACTATTAGAATTCGCACGCCAAAAGAAAACAAGTGCAATTATAGCAAATAACATTACCAATGACTCTAAAATCCCGATCCTGCTGTACTTTAACGCGTAAGGTTCTAGCATTAATACAAATGCTGTTGCAATTCCAATCTGGATATTACTTACTTTTGCGATCCAGATGAACACCGCTGCCACACCAAGAGCAGCATACAGGCAAGCAGTCAACCTACCCGTGAACACATTTGCCAAAGTTACCCCATGTATTCCTGCCAGCTGGAAAAAGGCACTCTGGAAAATAAAGTACAGCGGCGGGTGAATAAACCAAGGTTGTCCAAAAGCAACCAGATGCCCGTACTGCGGCAGCGTTACAGTCATGCCAGTGTACAGAACTTCGTCCCCGAAAATGTCCGGCGTCGAAGATAGCCGCCATACCCTTAAGGCGAAGGCAAGGGCAAACAAAAGGATCCCGATGGAAACTGCTAGTCGATTTTCATTTACAAGCGTCAAAAGATTTTTTGGCTTTCGAAAAGGTTGCTTGCTGGCTTCATTTTGCAATTTGTAATTCCTCTTTCAGATAATTCTTATGATTGAGCTCTAAATTGATTCGTAGGGCGGCGTTCAACAGTTTAGGATTTACACCTCTTGCTTCGATGAATCCTACGAAAGCCTCCAAATCCTTAGGCAGGCAAGAACCGTCAAACGGCTTGCCTCCATAAACGCCGTATTGTCCTATGCGTGGGTCTTCAGCTACTGCTCGGCTTACCAAATCTGGTTCCAACCCGAGCGTCACGCAGATTCCGTAGATTTCGTTGAAAAACGAGATTTTACTCGACAAGAAAGCGTTGGACACGTATTTTATCATTTCAGCCGTGTCAAAATTCATTCTAAATGTCGGCGCCTTTAGTGGTGCGTAAAGTTTTTCAAGCAAATTTCCTGACCGCTTGTCGTATTCACCTATGACTATCCTATTGGGGTGCATGAAATCGTTGATGGCTGTTTTTTCTCGCAGAAACTCTGGATTCATACAAAGCCCAAAGTCTGCCCCAACCTTTTGCTTGCAATAGCGGTCTAAAAGAGGAATAACCACAGTCCGCGTTGTACCCGGCAGTACAGTGCTTCTTACCACAACAACTTGATATTGCGACGCAAAATCGAGCGCGTTTGCAACCTCGAGAATTTTATTTTTCAAGCAGGTGCAATCCATCTTGCCTTGTATCGTGGGGGTTGGAACACATAGGAACAGAGCGTCACAGTCGCAGGTTGCCTGCTGAATCTCGGTGGTTACTTCAAACCCGAGTTTTCGTAGCGGTTCCAATTTTTCTTTTCTTATATCGTGAAAAACAACTTGGTTTCCAAGTTTAGCCAAGCCGATGCCGGTTGCTTGACCCACTACACCCGAGCCGACAATGAAAACTTTCATTTTCGGAAATTCTCCTGCAGTTTTTTAGTTGACGTAGCTATTGCCCAGACGGTGTGTTGTTTCTTGAAGGAGACGTCGAATAACGCTAAAGCGTTAGCTACAGCTTCGATTAGAATGACAGCAAATAGTTTTATTGTGTCTTTAGGATTTTCTTTTATTTCTTCTTTGAGGATATGAAGACTTTTAGCTGGGTCTTGGACGAGCATGTTTTCGAGCGTTTTCGGATATTTTTTTGTTAGTTCCCTCACACGTAAATGCCCATAAATTACTCTTCGTCTTTGACAAATGTAATCAGAAATGCTTGTTGGCGCTTTGATGAAAACTTTCGCTTCATCACAGAACTTGATTAACCAGCCTTTTAACGAGGCTGTAACCGCTATGTACGCGTCGTCATTTACTACATTAATCGGTATTTTATTCACAATTCCCTGCCTAAAAACCATGAATTCTCCTGAAGCGTGATTGCTCACGTTTAAGTCATTGAGGTAATGCAAAGTGTTGTTGTGTAGCCGCCACATTAAGTGGCTCAAGTAGCCCGAAAAGCCTGTCTCAAGATTCGTCGGTACTGGGCTGCCTCCGACTACGCCTATCTTGGGATTTTCAGAAAACTTCTTAATCAGCAAAGGCAAAGCGGAACGCGCAGGGATCACGTCGGCTGGAATCAAAAAAATAAATTGACCTTTAGATTTTTCAAGAACAATGTTCACGGCCGATGCCTTGCCGAGACGTTTTTGCTCTATTACCAACTTTACGCGTGAATCCATTTCCGAAAACTGCCTAACAACCATAGGCGTGGAATCTGTGCAGCCTGAGCAAACAACAATTATTTCGCTGTCTTTTCCGAGTTGCTGCTGAGTTAGAAGGTTGCTTAGCAAACCTCCGATATTCTGTTGCTCATTGTAAGCGCAGATACCTACGCTGATAAGCGTGAAAAAAGAGCCTCCGAATTTTTCCTCAAAAATTTAGCGCCTTAACGGCTTCTCTGTCTCGCCTACAAAAAAGAGGTTGGGAGCAGCCAATGAAGCTATCGTGTAGGCGTGTGCCTATTACAAGAATTAGCCAAAAATGTTTCACTCGAGAAATTTATCTGCCTGATTCTGCTGAAAGAAAATAATCCTGAATTTCAATAGTTGAACCAACAGTGACCCTTAAGAAAAGGCGGGTGCGAACAGTTTTTAAAGCAGATTTTAATGGTTTCTACCGTAAAATACGGGTAACTTATCCAAAGTGTAATAAAGGTTAGCAACCGAGCTAGCCACGGCTTGAAGGAGGAAAAATCATCGTTGAAGTTAATTTACGTTGCAATAGACGGAATGGGCGATTTGCCAATTAAAACGTTAGGCAACAAAACGCCGCTGGAAGCCGCTGAGACCCCGAATATGGATGCGCTTGCGGCAGGCGGCAAAACAGGTTTGATGTACACGGTGAAGAAGGGCGTAGCGCCTGAGAGCGATGTGGCTGTGATTTCGCTTTTGGGTTATGACCCGTTCAAATACAGCACTGGGCGAGGGGTTATCGAGGTGGCTGGAGCTGGCTTAAAAATGAAGGATGGCGATTTGGCTTTGAGATGCAACTTTGCCACGCTGGGAAAAGGAAGAACCATACTTGACCGCCGAGTCGCAAGAAGCCTAAGTACTGAAGAAGCCACCGAGCTAACTAAAGCCGCAAACGAGCAGGTCACGCTTGAATCTTACCCTGCGACTTTCGAGTTCAAGAACACGCTGGGTCACAGGGCTGTTCTGCTGATAAAAAGCAAGGCAAAGCCTCTTTCAAGCAACATAACAAACAGCGACCCTGCCTACACAATAGTTAACGGTATCGGCGTAGCGCAGACAAACGTTGAGATGGTTCTAAAAACCTGCGAGCCCACAGACAAGACGGAGGCAGCAAAAGTCTCCGCTGCACTCGTTAATGAATTCATCGACAAAACCCACAAGCTATGGGACAAGTATCCTTTAAACGTGAAACGTGCAGCTGAAGGCAAGCTTAAAGCGAATGTCGTTTTAACCCGAGACGCAGGGCACTTGCTTCCCAAATTCTTCAACATCGACGAGCACTACCACGTTAACTTCGCCGCTTTGGCTGATATGCACGCTGAAAGAGGCATCGCTGAGTCTGGCTGGCATGGATTCGATGTTGCTTCCGCCGCCGTCAGGTAACCTGCAGAAAGACTGCGCTATAAGAGTCAAAACGCTAACAGAAGTTCTTCCGAAGCATGACTGCTTCTACATTCACCTCAAAGGCCCCGATGAGCCGGGGCATGATGGCAACTGCCTGTTGAAAACGCAGATTATTGCAGCCATCGACAAGTACTTCTTCGGTCCGTTGCTGAAGCAGATTTCCCTAAAAGACAACCTTATCTGCATAACCGCCGACCACGCCACACCATGCGAGCTTAAAGTGCACAGTGACACACCCGTGCCCGTTTTGATTTCAGGCGGCAAACTGGGCGACGGCAAAGCGTTAAAGTTCTCGGAGAGGGAATGCGCAAAAGGAAGCTTAGGAACAATTGACCGCGGATGCGAACTGTTGCCAAAACTGATGAAGCTAATAAAAAAGTAAGCCTAGTCGCGTTAAGGAAACTGGGTTTTTAACGCCCATTTTTACCTTGGTTTTTTGATGTAAATAGTAGACCCCCTCCCTCGGTAGGCGGAGGTTGTTTGGGGCTTGTTTTGGGTTGCTTTTTTGGTTTGGCTTTTAATGCTTTTAGATGTCGGGCGTAGGTGACGCTGGGGGGGCCATCGTTTTCGGTTGGTTTTTTGGAATATTCCAAAAGTTATTTATGCCTTGAAAAGCGCGAAAAATACGGGGAAAGTAAAGTCAGAAACCATGTGCCTTTAATAAAAAGCGTCCTCTAAGGAATAGTGAATAGGCGAAAATTCATGGCTTATACGCGTGAAGGAAAAGAAATCTTTGAAGTCTCCTACCCGATTGACGCTATCTGGCAAGCAATCCCCAAAGCAATTACTAAGCTCGAGTGGAAGGTGGAAGAAGCAGACTTGGCTACGCATCACGTTAAAGTAAAGACAAAAGGTGCCTTCCTATCCTACGGTTCTGATTTGGACATAGATTTGACCGCGGTCGATGAAAAAACCACGAAATTGTCTATTTCCGCAGAAACCCCTGTAACCACCATTACGGCTATGGCAGATTTCGGCAGGACAAATGAACGCATCAACGTCTTCATCGCTACAATAGGAAAAATAATGAGCGGTGAATAATTCGCCTTACTCAAGTATCTGTGAACGTTTAAACGCGTACCAAGCGATGAGCAGGAAGACGACGATATAGAGGAAGGCCACTGCTAATCGCACGCAAAGCAACAATGTTTATGCTTTCAGTGTAGAGCAGCGTCGGCGGCAGCGATGGGTGGAACGCATCAATATGCGTAAATAGTACATTGGCGTGCGTGAAAAGAACAGCTTTAACCATGTTTGAGCCCAAGTTGTCGGTTCCCGCTGAAACAGACGTCGCCGAGTTAACGGTGACGTTAGCCACTGTAAAATTGTGACCAATCGTAACGTTCAAGGTTCCTCCTGCTCCTGACCCAGGCAAATAGTTAAGGTCCCTTACAACTCCCGCATTGCCGGAAAACTGTCCCACGACGCCTACTCCAATGACTAAGGCGATAAACAAGCCTAATCCAACAAGAAGTGCAAGCATCGAGTTTTTGGAGATGGAGCCCGCTGCTAAGACTACTGCAACCCAGATGAACGTGGATATTATGTCGCCTACTAGTGCCAGCGGCACAAGGTATATGCTGTTTTGCGGTCCGTAAACGATGATGCCGCCGACAGTCGAGTAAGTGAAAATTACTGCGTACGACACAAGAATTACTATGAATGTTGCAAAAAGTTTGCCGAAGAATACCATTGAACGCGAAACAGGCTTCGTTAAAAGTGGAACGATTGTTCCGCTCTCGAACTCCCCTGAAATGCTGTTCATTCCGGTCACGATGGCGAATAGGATGAAGCTGAGGTTTCCAACGCTGAAAGTAGCAGCGAAATACGGGTTCTTCCCCACATTTAGAAACGCCGGCAAAACCAGGTTTACCGTAGCTAAGACGAATGCAATTACTAGTGCCCCGATAAACTTCTTTTTGCGTATGTTCCAAAGCATCTCGTACCTTACAACAGCCCAGAAACGAGTAAACCAGCTTGGCTTCGCCTTATCATATTGCTGCGTTGTGGTCATTGTTTCTTTGCTCCTTGGTCTTTTGTTACAAGCTGCATGAAAACGTCCTCCAAGTTGGAGGCTTTTTGAGTCATGCCAACGATTACGCCTCCTGCGGCAGTCAACGCTTTGGAGACCTGCGCTCGCACATCGTCCCTGAGTGTTGACTTGAATAATCAGGGTGTTGCCTGTTCTCCAAGTACCTGAGACAAAAGTCAGCTTTTTTGCCGCAGCAATGGCATCGTTGGATAAATCAGTTAATTCAACATGTATCATTGGTGCCTCCAACATCATGTTTGAAACGTTCTGAAGCGTGTCAGAGGCCAAAACAGAGCCTTTGTTGATGATGGTCACGTGGTCACAGATTTGTTCGACCTCAGAAAGCAAGTGCGAAGATAAAAAGACGGTTCTACCCTCTTTTAGAATGTTTTTAACCAGTTCCCTGACTTCAACCATTCCAACCGGGTCCAACCCGATGCTTGGCTCATCCAAAATCACTAGTTCGGGGTCGAAGAGTAGCGCTTGAGCGATTCCTATTCGCTGCTGCATGCCTTTGCTGTATTTTCCGATGAGGTCGTTTTCCCTGCCTTTTAAGCCGACCATTTCGATAAGTTTTGGGATTTGTTCTGTCCTTTGCTGCTGCGTCATGCCGTACATTCGGCCGTATACATCAAGCAGTTCCCAGCCTTTGAGGTGCTTTGGGAACTTTGGCAACTCAGGCATGTACCCAATGTTTAGCCGAGAATCAGCGTCGTCAACATGGACTTCATGCCCTAAGACTTTGACTGAACCAGAGTCAAGTTTGAGAAGACCAACCAAAATTTTGATGGTTGTGGTTTTTCCTGCGCCGTTTGGACCCAAAAAACCGTGGATCGTATTCCTTTGTACTTTGAGGTTCAGTTTGTTTACGGCTGTCAGTGAACCGAAACGTTTTGTCAGGTCAGAGGTTTCAATTGCGTAGTCCAACGCAGGCGCTTCCTTGCTTTGGCTTTTATTCAGCGTTTGGATATAAGCTTTGACTTTTCGAATGATTCTTTCTGACGTTCCGCTTGGACAGCTGCGTTAACCCGAAAGAAATTTCGCCAGCCTTTACAAAAATGCACCGAAGATTATAAGACATCTTAGCCACAATTACCCTTTCAGGTCAACGGCGACTTGTATGAGCGGCAAACATCCACCAATCAGCTACAAAGGCAGAAGCATAGGCATCCTAATTTTAACAGTTGCCCAAGTGCTAATTGGAACCATACATCTTCTCATCGGTCTGGGGCTTATCGCCGCAGATGCTTCAAACATCCAAGCATACATCCCCTACGACATTTACACCGTGACTTTCGGTGCGCTGGTCCTGATTTTTGCAGTTTTCATTTGGCAGGGCAAAAAAGTCGGCTGGGTTGGCACTGTCGTGGTCTCGTTATTCGTCATTGCCGCGGACACGTTGACGGTTCTTAACCTGCCGAGTATCCAGGGGATTCCGAGTTTCGCCGCGCCCACTGAAATCGGGTACAGCCTAATCCTTATCGGTTACTTATGCACGAAAGGCATGAGACTGAAGTTTCTGCCAAATCAAGGAAAGTAAGCAAGCCAACAGGCCGTGCTTGCTTCAGAATGGTTTTAGAAAAGAATATTTTAGTTAAGCAAGCGATTCATTTACCTAAAATACTGATTTTAAATCAGAAATGTGTTTTCATAAATACTAAGTAATAACAGCGGCTAAAGGTAGTGAGAGGTGTAAATATTGACAAAGCAAATGGAAATAGCAAAACAGGGTGTTATGGTAGAATTAAGAAGCCTTGGATACTCGGAAAAAGAAATAACGCAGTTTAAAGCGACAACAACTTGCCCGCGATGTGGTTGCGACTTCTCCAATCTTCCTTTCAGCGGTAGATGGCTTGCTCACTTAGCTAACTGCGAAGGAAAACAAAACGGACCGAAGCCGAAGCCCAAAAACAAGGCTTAACCTTTAGAAGAAACAAGAACTATCCAATTGCAAATCCTATTTTAGGTTTGCGAAAAGATAGGTTTCTTTCGTTGGAAGTGATCATCGTTCACACATTGCCGCTGCTGCATGATAGCTTTTCGATGCCAGGTCTTAGCTTGCTCTGTCGGTGATGAGTTTCTCTTTATTTTCCTTGTTGCTGTAGTCGTCATTAAATAAGGCGGAGGTTAATTTGTCTGAAATGCTGGTTTTGCCTGTGAAAATAGCTTTTTGATTTTTACGCGTTCCGCACTTTGTTGGCTCTATTTTTTAGGTTATTGTTGTTTATTTGTTGCGAAGGTTGGCTGAGGGTTCTCTGTGTTAGTTTTTTCTGTTTGTGCAAGGGTACCCGGTAGGAGGGTGAAGCATCTACACTTTGCATCTACGGTTAAAGTTGCGGCCATTTCGGGAAACCTGTTAAGTTGCTTTTTGTTGCAGAGTACTCAGGTAAGCAGGCAAGCTTTCGATGCATTGGATTTCCCGACCCACCAACGCCTGCAGCTCCCGCCAAAATCTTGTGTCAACATTTATTTTAGCCCGCTCCAAATCACGCTTCAAACGCAAAGTCCCTTCTTTGCCTCGCCTATCAAAATCCAGCAAAAGAACCACGGCGCCGACCTCGAGGTTTTCGATTTCCAAAGTTGCTTCAAGGAAGGATTTGCCGCCTGTCTTCACCGTCACGATTGTTCCGTTGACGCCTAAATCCTGTAGCGCTTGAGCGTCTTTTTTGCCTTCCACAACTATAGGCTTGCCTTTCGCCGCGTCTTCCGCTAGCTTAGCGATGAGGTTTTCAAGTTTTTCCTGTTTCTCTTTAAGCCTTGTCGACAACGCTTCTACCTTGTAATCCTGGCTTGCCGCACCGTTTCCAAGCAGTCGCTGGCTTCCTTGTTGTTTGCAAAGTAGCGTCTAACAGGCTCCAGCACCTCAGCAAGCTCCGTTGCAACCCCATTTTTGAGGTCCATCGGATGCAGTTTGCCTTCTGCATATGCCGTTTCAAGCTCTTGGAAACTTTGGAACTCAACGTTTCCCCCGAACTTGGACGGCCGCTCAATTTTGAAGACTGGTTTCTCACGGAAAATAATGTACTTGCAAATATCCATAATTGGATTGAACTTGATGGTTTTCTCCGGGCAGAAAGCCTTCGTCATCTTCTCCTTAATCTCCTCAGGAGAGTCGTAGATGAAGATGCATGTTTGGGGCTTACTCTTAGACATCTTTGCCGAAGCCACCGCTTCTTTTTCTTGTCCCTCAGGGATCGGCCAAATCTTGGGTTTTTCTAAACCTTGAAGCAAGTGGTGGTGGATGCAGACGGGTTTCCAGCAGCCTATTTTTTCTCCGATTTCCCTTGCAACCATGTTGGCTTTGCGTTGATCCATGCCTAGCTGGCAGATTTTTACTTTCAGCTGGAAAATGTCTGCGACTTGCATGGGCGTGTAGAGGTAGTCTGAAACGTAGTGGGCTTCAGCTTCCTGTCTTCCCGCAATCTCCAGCGTCCGAGTGGTTCTGGCGATAGTTAGGTTTTTCGCGATTATGACTGTTTTAGCCCAGTAATCAATGTCTTTGTAGAGCTCGTCTGAGTAGATGAACTCAACTTTGTCGCCGGGTACACCGAGGCTGAGCCAAGAGTGTCTGAAAAGGTCAGCGGCTTTACGGATAAGCGTCAAGTCTCCGCCTAACTTGTTGTTTAACCACGCATGCCACGTAGACAGGTAAGCCTTGAAATGGACGCCTGCCTCAGCAAAATCCTTCATCTTGTACGCGCAGATAACGCCTGTTCCCAGATGCGCCAAACCCGACGGCTCCCAACCATTATAGGCTACGGGGTGCTCTTCGGTCTCCAAAAGCAAACGCAGGTCCTCTGGAGTAATAACCTCTTCTGTGGGCGGTCTGCAAATAAGCTCAATCTTCTTCTCTAAATCCAATTAGTATCAACTCAACTCTTCATAGCCTAATAATAAATAACAATTTAAGAATTTACTCAGTCGATTTCTAATTTGCATTCTCCGGGGACTTTTTCATTTTCTTTGACGCCAAATACAACGGAGTTTTTTACAAAAGATTATTTAATGCTAATAATCGTACCGTTAGCAAGTACAGTTGGTGTTATGAAATTTACTAAACATGGAAAGCATCGAGCTGCCGAGAGAGAAATAAGCGAGAAGCTAATTTCGGAAGCAATCTTCAGTCCATCTCAATCTTTTTACGACTTGTCTTCTTCAGCGTATGCAGTCTTTAAGAGACTTAACGGCAAAAATCTGCTTGTAGTTTACACCTCTGAAGGCAACGACGTTAAGGTTATAACAACTTTTATAACATCAGCGGCTCAAGAAATCATCAATAGTAAGCTTAAGAATAATGTATGGGTGAAAATAAAATGAAAGTTGAATACGATCGAAAAGCCGACATACTTTATATTAAGCTGAAAGAATCCAAAATTGTAGATACCCGCATGCTAAGCGAAGACGTTTACGTCGATATTGATAATGCAAATAATTTTGTCGGTATAGAAATTTGGAAGGCGTCGCAAAACGCTATTGTTCCAATCTCCAAAGACATCGCGGAAGAAGTTAAAGCTACTTTGCAAAGATGCGCGTAAAACTTTTTCGCGTGGTCACTGTGATCCTTTAAGGGTCCCGCCTAATGGGCTTCTATTATTATTCTTTTTCTGTTGAGTACATGTTAAGGCTAAGTCTCTTAACGCGGATGACTCAGAGGAATCCTTCTTGAAAACATCCCGCCTCTCTTCACTGCTTAGCATCTTGAAGGTTACTTCACATTTCTTTGGTGCTGTATGCGTTTGATTGCTACAACCATTGCATAACAAAAAAAATTTGATAGTCCAAAATAGTTTGAAAAAAGAAAAAAAAGAAAGATTGATTGAGAGTTTCGTTTTCAACTTTATTGGGCTGGGTTCAGCTTTGGGCGGTTGCTTTGTCTTTTGTAGACTATGAGTGCTGCGAAGCATGTGGTTGTGGCGATGAGTGCTGCTAGTGGGTATTCTGGTAGGGCGAAGCTTGGTCCGTTGCCGACGCCTACTGGTGTTCCTGAGAGGGCGCTTGCGGGGATGGTGCCTGTGATTGTGTGGGTTGCTGCGTCAAAGTGTGTGTTAGTTGCGAACATCCATGCGGCTCCGTTCCAGTATGTTATGACCATGGTGCTTGTGAACGATGGGTCTGTGAGGCTGACGGTGACGTATACGTCTGGTCCGAAGGTTGTGCCGCTTGGCGGGAGGACTTGGACGTCAAAGTAGGTTGCGCCGACTCCCAGCAGGTCTGTTAATCCGGCTGGCGGCGACTGCCCATAGTTGTCTGTTGTCACTGTGACTTGTTCGCCTGCGCTAAGGCTTGGTCCGCTGACTGTTACGTCGACTCCTGTTTGAGCTGTTTGGTCAACCGTGGCTGTGTTGCCGGAAACGGTGGTTGTGTTTGCGCTGAAGGGTACGCGATTACCGTGAAGGTTTTCTGGGCGGTGTTGGTGCCGTCGGTGACTTGCAGTGTGTAGTCGCCTGCTGCGGTGTTGTCTGGGACGATGTATTCGGCGCCTGTGAATGAGCCGTCTGAAGCGGATTGGACAGTTATAACTTGGGTTCCGGCGAAGGAGATGTGTAGGGTTGTGCTTGGGAGGAAGTTGCTTCCTGAAATGATAATGGTTGTTCCATGGTTCCGCTTGTGGGCGTTCAATGTAATTGATGCTGGAATAGTCACTGTGAAGGTTGCTTGTGCAGATTGCGAGCCGTCGGAGGCTTCAACGGTGTAGTCTCCTTTGCTTGTTGCTGATGGAACTTGGAGTTGGGCGTTTGTGATGGAGCCGTCTGAGGCAGCTGTGACGGTTGTGATTTGTTGGCCGTTGAAGAAGAGATGGACTTGTGCGTTGGCTGCAAAGTTGCTTCCTGAGACATGATTGTGGTTCCAGCTTGTCCTGATGGTGGGTTCAAAGAGATGGTGGGTGTTTGAGGTGTGGATACTGCGATGCCGCCGAGGTTAACGATTTGGCTGTCTCCGATTCGGCTGGAGTCGCCTAATCCGCCGTCTGTCAGCTTTAGGGTTACTGTGTTTCCGTTGATGCTTTGGATTGGCACTTGCACCCAACCTTGACCCGCCGTGTACATCCAGTATTGTGCGTTACCAGGAACAGCTGAAGGCAACGTAATGCTCAACGTGTCTACTAGACCCCAGTTCAAGTAAGTGAAGGGCGGGGTTCCACCTATAGTGTAGCTGAACAAGCCATCTGGGAAAGTCAAACCCGAAGGCAGACCAGTCTGTGGCAGCGTGCTCGGTAAGACCGCAGTTAAGCCGTTTACTTGTCCTATGTTTGGAGTGAACGTTGCTGTTCCGGTTCCTGTAGCTGTTTGAATCTGTGCAGTCTGCAATGGGATAATGTCTGTCCAAGTGTTGGCGTTGGCCAATGGAAAATACGCTACAGTTTGCGTAAAAGATCCTAATGCACCTGGGTCCTGGTATCCTTGCGCGGTGAAATTCATAGCGACGGGCAATTGGGAAACTAAGAAGTCAATGGTTACTTCGCCGTTGGCGTCAGTGGTGTAGACTTGGGTTACTGGGCCATTATTTGGTGCAAAACTAATTTGAGCGTTAGGTACTGGGACTCCTTCAGGATAATTTGGGTCATTAGATAAGAAGTTCCCGATGTGGAAGGTTACTGAGAACTCGTAGCTGGGCGGGTAAATCAGTATTTGTGAAAGGTCCGTGTTACTGCCGTCGTCATTGGCCCAGTACGTTTGGGAGTACGTTGCGTAGCCTGTCGCCGTAACGGTGAGGTATATGGGCATGTTTCCGTATTGGGGAATGTAGTAGGCTGTTGTTTGGAATTGGCCGTTGGCGTCGGTGGTTAACGTCTGAGTTGGTTGGGTGCCGCCGAAATCTAAGGTAACTGTTGCGCCTGCAATCGGCGTGGGTGGTACGTTCCAATTGGTCAATGTAGAGCCGTCTTTTATGGTGCCGCTGATTTGGAAGGTTGACGGAGGCACGCTTTGCAGCTGGATGTTGGTTGTCAAGTATGTTTCGCCGTTGGGGTTATCGACCGTGACTGTTTGGGAGATGTATCCTGGGGCTGAAACCTGCACTGTCAAGGGGAAATCAGACAAATGGGGGGAGCATTCCATAGTGCCTGAGTAACCGGTGGTTTGATCTTGGGAAAACGTGTTTGAGCTGACGCTGACATCGGCGCCTTGAATCGGGTTGTTGTTTGCGTCGGTTACATAAACGTTGTAGTCGCACTGCTGGTTTCCGCCGCTCCAAACGTGGATTCCTTGACACACCTTGTCGATGCCTTGGTCAAAGACGCCGTTGTTGTTTAGGTCTAAAACTATGTCGTATGTTCCCGTGTTTGACCAGGAAGGCCACCACAAACCGTATGTATAATTTCCATAGCTTAGCCATGTTTGATCTGGGTATCCAGTGACGTCACTTAAAAGGTCGCCGTCGTTCCAGCTCTGCTGATGAGGCGCAATATAGAACGTTGCTTGCTGACCATATCCGCCCGTTACAGTGGCGCATATCAAATTGTTAGGTTGGAAGATGCTTTGGGGGTTTCCTGAGTAATCCGATGCAAACATCGAGGAAACTGATCGCATCATAGGGAAATTAACATAGTTGGTCAGTGAGCCCGCAGCTGGAACATTTACCGTTGCTACTGATGTACAATATCCTGGCGCGGAAACAGTTACTTTCAGTGGAGTTTGCGAAGGGAAATAGGTTGTCTGGAAACCATGAATTGAATCGTAAGGTATCGTTACAGGGGCGTCGTAGCTTCCTTGGATAGTGTTCCAGTATTGGACGGTTACTGTTGCTGCTGGCAGCGTGTAATAACTTGAGTTGTATACGTCTCCGATTAGCCCGTATTGTGGTTCACCTGCAGATTTTACGGCGTCAGCAATCATGGCCCAGTCGGTTGATTGACCGATGCCGTTTGTGAAAGTGCCGCCTGAGCCCCATTGGAGCCACTGGCATATTTGGTCCTCGCCTAGGATCTCCCGTGTAGTGGTATAAACGCCATTGATATATTCACTGTGGTATACTTCCCAGATGTTGTTCACGTTATACAAATGATTATCAGCGTTTTGACCCAAGTTCCCAGTTCCCAGTATTCCGAGTATCAAGTCGTTAGGGGTCGTAGCGGAAGTGGTGACGGTGGGTGAATCAGATTGTCCCGTATTAACTACTGGATTGCCGTCAAATGGATCGGTTGCGTTATTCCCTCTTATGCTGAAAGCCAAGACTGCGGCTTTGTTGCCGCCGTTTGGTACATTAAAACTTGCATTGATATCAATTTCGCCAGTTTGAGGCATCACTGCATACCAAGTATCCAGCTTTTCGCTGCCCGAAGCATAAATCACCTGTTGCCTTAGTGTCCAAGTCAAAGGAGGATTCGAAGTTATGCCGGTGACTGCTTGGGCGCTTGGCAAGACAGCGGCGAAATAAATTAACTCATTCGGCGTTGCCGTTGACAGGGAAAGCAGCATCGCGTTGTTGCCCCAAGTCCAACCACCAGCAAATTGATCCAAAACGGGGTTTGAAAGCTGCAAGTAAAAATCTCTTGTTATTGGCTGGTCAAAAGAAGTGGGCATGTCCGTAGCTAATTGTACATAATAATTTTGGGCTGAGGCGTCTATTGATATTGGTGGATTATCTGTTGAAAACGACGTTGAATACATACCGTTAACGTCGGTGCTTAAGGCGTCACTAGAGCCATCGGTGTAGTAGACGGCGACTCGAGCGTAATGGATGGGAACGCCCGTATCATGGTCGTATACGGTGCCTTGAATTGTCTGCGTCGCCGGCGGAATATCCGCTTTGACACTCGTGGCAGTTAACATGAATAACGTCGAGCTAATCAGCAAAAACGTTAAACAAACAATCGCTACTCTGTTAAATTTATGTTTCATGATGAATTCTCTTCTCCTTTCACTGTCCAGAATCTCCTAATCCTTTGCCGCCCTTACTATTTAACACCTCTGGACAACCTGACGCTCTTTTCTATTGTTAGGGCTTGCTAAACCCTCAGGCTTCAGAACCTTAATTTTCGCGGCGCGGCGGAAGAAACTTCGCCAAAAAATGGTTGAAGCCGACCTGCCTGCTAAACCGTTTTTTACGGGCTGTTTGTCTCCCATGTAACCTAACGCTTAACCGCATAGCTGGGCGTTGCCTTTTGCTTAGCTAAGTTCTCTCGGCATGGGATGTTAGTTTTCGCCCGCGCCTCACCTGTTCCATAATTGGGTAGAACCCTGTCGTCATGGGTGCAAGATTTGTGTTTCTTGCGTACCTCTGTTGAGTCCGTCGTTATGGGTGCTCGATTTTGGTGAGGCAATAAAATAGGCGTAGATGTGTTGGTTAAACGTTGCTGTATGGATGGTTGCGTTTTTGAAGATTCGAGCGGCATCTATTGTTAAAATGAAAATCTCTGGCTAATCGGAGCCGCGGGATTGATTCCTGCAAACCTTATATTTCAATCGCGCAGACTAGCTCCAAAGGTCGGTTTTCACAGCACATACAAGGGGCGGGAAAGTATGCGGCTATTGAAAAGCGGTTGTAACTTCAGGTTAGCCTTCTTCATTTTTGCCGTCGGCTATCTTAGTATCCTAGTTGGTTTTCTAGTTCTGAATCTTTCAAACATGCCTATCCAGTGGGATGAAGCCGCCCATCTTGACAACGGGCTCTTCCTTAAACTTGGAATGTACCATCACTTCTCAAGCAACCTGTTCTATCCCCCGCTCTATGACGCCCTAACCTTTCTGTCCTACAACGTTTTCGGCGTAAGCGTGGTTTCCGCCAGAATAGTTGACGCAGTCTTCTCAGTTTTGCTTCTGTGGGTAGTTTTTGAGTTCACCAACAAAGCCTACAACGGCAAAACCGCCTTGTTAGCCTCGATTTTCTTAAGCGTAATGCCAGGCTACTTCTATGCTTCTCACATCGCAATGCTAGACATAGCCTTAACCTTCTTTTTTGCACTATCGATTTTCTTTTTTTACCTTTGGCTACAAACGCACCTAGACAGATTGCTGGTTTTCACAGGGATAGCCCTAATCCTCGGCTTCTTAATCAAATACCAAATTCTCGTCGCAGCACTCGTAATCCTGATCGGAATCCTGCTTTTCTGCAGAAGCCAGCTTAAAAGACCGTTTTCAAAAAAGCGCTACATCGCAATAATTGCAGCCCTGGTAGCGGCGGCAGCTTACCTAATCTTCAGCTTTCGATCCTACTTACAAATGTGGCTAAATGTAATCGGAATGACAACTACAGGAAGCCGCTCGGTAACCCCGCTTTATTATCTGTTCGAAATGAACAGCATATACCCAACCATTCACCCAATTTCGCTTCTCATGTATATCCTGGGTTTTCTCGGCTTAGGCATATTTGCTCTAAGACGGCAGAGGGCTGACAAAGTCCTCTTGATATGGTTTTTCACTGTTTTAGTTTTCTACACATTAGTCAGCAACAAAAACTGGCGGTACGTTCTTCCGTTGTTCCCCGTGTTGGCGGTTTCAGCGGCGATTCTGATTACAGTCGCCTACACCAAGCTGCGAAGCCTCAACAGAAAAACATTGACCAAAATCGGAGCCTCACTGCTGATTGCCTTAACGTGTCTATCCCTGTATTTTAGCGTGAATGACGCGGTTTATTGGACGAACTCTGAGCGGGCGCCTTTCGAGTTGGAGCAAGCCGTCAAATATGCGGTGATGGTTGGCGGCGTGAACCAGTCGATAACGGTTCTTTGCCCCGACAACTACTTCAGCAAAGGCATACTGGACTTTTATCTTCTCAAAGACGGCGAACCCCAAATCCACGTGTACACTTATCCTTGGTCAAGAATTATTGATCCCTCCTTCAACGTCACCGTCCTAATCTGCCGCTGCAAAGAATACAACGTGAAATTCCTCTTCACAACAGAATTCGGCGGCAACCACCTAGACTACTTCAACCAAACAACCACACTAATGGACATCTACGCCCAACTATACAACTCCAACAACTTCACCCACATCACACCTGAACAAACCTTCGGGCACTCACCCAGACGCATATACATACTGAACTTCACAGGATAAACAAAAGTTTTTGCACAAAACAAACCTGTGCCTCAACTCGGAGATGATTCACTGGCATGTATCTGCATATTCACCTTTTTCCTGCGCAAGACGGAGGCAGCTACGGCAGCTACTACGATTACTAGAACTACCGCCACAATCACTAACACAACAGACAGACTCATGAAACCGCCCAGAGAGAAAGCGCTGGTTGACCCCTGCTTCCACCACTGATTCACCGAAGCAGAGTTGAATGTTGACACGTAAGACTGTAGCTGCGACTCGGTGAAGCCGCCTGCCTGAGTCGGCGGAAGCGTCAAAACCTGATTCGTCTGCACAGTCACGGTGTTGTTTGTCGCGGGATCCATGAAGATGACTGGGCCATCCAAAACTTGGATTTGGGTGGTTCCGTTGGAGAAAACGTTTACGGTGTACTCTGTGTTTTGGCCTGCAACTGCACCCTGTGGCACAACTATCAGGTGCGACACGGTTTCTTTGACGTAGGCGACGCCGTTAGGGATGACGAATGCCCCGCCTTCAATGAATAAGCCAATCGCCGCGGCTTGCCCCAGAGGTTCACTGAAAACCAACACGGCAAGCGCAACGTCCAGCGGTACGGTGTACTTCATCTCGTTTAGCTGCTCTGCGCCGTTTGGAAAGATGGTTCCGCCTGAGATTTGCGGGTAAATCATGTAGGTGATTCCGTTGTCTGGGGCGGGTTCAGAAGTTAATCCTACCCAGCCGCCGTCGCTGTTCGCTCCGAGGTACACGGTTCCGCCCTGGTTAGGCGTTTCAAAAGCCACAATTCCGTTGTTGCCTGTTGCGATTTCGGTTCCGCTGACAGTTTGTCCAGTTGAAAGAGGGGTGTTCCCGCTTGCTGTAGGAGTCCATACCTGTCCTTTTATTGATGCAATGTTGCCATAGTATCGGCTGTTTAAAGGCTCATTCGTCGAAGTAGGGGTGGTTGTCGGGTTTAGGGTTGGACCCGCAGTTGCTGAGCTTGTTTGCGTGACTACTATGCCGTTTTGGTCGGTTGTTTCGGCGGTTCCGCTTAACGTGGCGGTAATTATGCTTGTGGTGAACGTACCCGTCAGCTGCTCCGAGGTTAATTGGCTTCCTGTCTCGTCGGCTGTGAAACTGGAGCTTGAAACGGTTCCTGAAAAATCAATTTCGCCTGCAACTGGAGGAGCCCCCGTGGTGCCAGGGTACTCTTGACTGTACGCGGAGTCAACAACCCAGCTTATCGGGTTCAGGTACAAAGCTATGGTTATTTGGCTGCCGTCTTGAGAAATATCCATCTCGAAGGTTCCTGTCACGTCGGCTTGGCGGATACCAGTGCCGAAAGCATCCATCTCATAGTAAGTTCCGTTTGATGAACTTCGCCACGTTCCACTCAGGTTCCTTGCGGGGCTAATTGAAGCATGCAGGGGCGCTACCGCCGTTGAAAGTAGAATCACAAAACAAATCGCCAAAGCCAACAACTTTGCCGAACCAGAAAATTTGATGCACTTTGTTTTTCGTGTTTTGCCCATGTCAATCAGCGCCTATGAACCAGCTATCCATGTTCGATACTTTTTGAATATAAAACTTGTTAACTTCCAGTATGTTTTCCACCGAAAGATCGCCTGCCCAACCGCCAACCTCTCCTGTTTTCGCGGTGTTTTCCCGTAAAAGTTATAGGTTGAATTGGGTAACCAACGCTTGGATGGCAATGTCACGCAAATGGCACGTATGCCTCATAGTAGCCCTATCTTTACTAGTTACTTTGCCAGCTCTGCTTGAGCCTACGAATAGTCAAGCAGCAAATCAAATCCAAACCCAACCCAGCCCGCAGCAAACCATAGTGTTGGACGCAGCCAAATCCTCCGACTTCAACATCTACAACACCAACGGCACCGCACCCGCTATCAGCGGCAACTCAACAACGCTCTACGCCAGCGACAAAACAGACGTCTACAGCGACATCGTTTCATACACAACCGTAACCGCGCAGAAAAACCTGGTTCTGCAAGCCTCAGCCGCAGCCAACGTCAAAAGCTTCTCGAGCACGGGCGGGGACCAATTCGCGATTTTCGCCGCCGACGACACGTCAAAGTACAAGGGAGACGAGTTCGGGTTTGTTCTTCCCGAAACAGGCGACACATGGTACGCCTACATCCAGTCGCCGCATCTGCCCGGCTGGTTCATTTGGACCCCCGTGCTCAAGCTGGATTCTTCTACGGCAACGCACAGTTTAGAGGCTGTTTACTCCAAAGCTGGCTTGCTTTGCCAAGTCGATTTTTACGTCGACGGCAAACAGGTCTGGGCGACCCTTTACCCCAACGTTTCAAGCCAAAACTTCCACATGGCATTATGCTCCCATAAAGTAAGCAGCCAAAACATAGACATCAGCCAAAACATGATGACAGTCCAAGCCGCGTCTTTCACGTCACAAAACGACTCGGCAAAGAGCTTTTCGGCTGGGTTGCTGTAACTTATCCAATTAGCCTATTTGTTTTCAATTGGGAAACCGGGTGCTGTCAAGTTAAGTTACCCGACGCGAAAAAACATTTTCTCAAAGTCTTAAATACGTAATGTTAGAAAGTAGAGGGGGGATGAATTTGGAATTAATCGAAGTAAATCCTGATAATGAAATGGGTTCAAGAGATTTATCTCAAAAAATAATTCAAGGTCTAATGAAAACTGAAATTGTTGATGTTGTTGGAATGGGTTCAAGCATTGGAACATCGATTGCTGGAATAAATGCCGCAAGAGCGATTGCAAATGTGAACATTCAATGTGCGTCTATAGATTACGTCACCTTAACTGCATCTTACAAGCCTGATGCTATATTTGTTGAACTCAGTAGATTCCCCTCAGAAACTCCGCCCGTTGTGAAAAAGTTTGAAGAAGAAGATTACGAAACACGGAAAGCAAGAACAGTCAGTGTTTCAAGAGAAGATAGACTAGAAGCTATTACCAATATAATTCTTTGGAAAATCAATAAGAATGAAACGGTAAAAGTCATGGCCTCTGGTTTCGCAATCCCTACAGCCATAAAATCAGTTCTTCAAGTAACCACTACGCAAATTTCCAAAAACCCCGTGGGGATAACAGGGATAATCCTTGATTCAGTTGAACGCGGAACTGGTACGGGCAAATTAATTCCTGCAATTCAGATTTACATCGAAAAGAACAAAGAAACTCTACATTCTATTCGCCATAACGAAGTTTTGAAGAAAATAACGGCTAGGTAAACTGTGCTTGGGCGTAATCGCTGTCGATAGCAGTGGCACATTTGAAATTCCGCCAATTTGGGTTGTTGCTGTAAGAAAAGTGGATTCACAGAAACACATTGCATTAGAGATAAGTGTGGCAGATTGTGCAACTTATAAGAAGAGACTTGGCGTTAATTATAGGGAAAAGGTTTCGGCTGCTTTTATCTTCAAATCAATACAATCTGTGATTAAGACCACCGATTCAATTGAAATTGACAAGGATTTTTTAGGTGACCGTCAGAAATATGTTAGGCAGTGCTTGAATCGATTGTTTAGTGAATTTTATAATGGCAATCAACTGAGCAACCCAAAAATAGATTTTATAACAATCCGTAGTAGTAAAGGTAAACAGCATGTTAAACTAGCACATAAAAAAACACAACTGAGCTAGACACGGAAAATTAAAAGACCCTCATGTTAAAAAATGCCCTGACTTGTCCTATTTAATTGATTACCTCAAATAAGACCTCATCTGTCCATGAGTACCGTTTCATCGCGCACTCGGCGGTCGCTACATGGGCAATCATCTGAGGAGAGTTGTTGTGACGCCTACAACCAATTGTTGCAAGGGTCAAACTCGCGTATTAGCCCTCGGGTTATGAGCAAAATTATCTTAAAAAGCACATTCAAAAAGCCAACATGGTCACTACTCTCAAAGGTTGGCAGGTTTAGTTCATTTTCCTTTTTCTTTTTCTCCATTTTTTGTCCCGAACAAGAGTTTGGCTAATCACACCAACTCTAACAGTGTAGAGCAAAGAAGTTACTTATAATATTTATTATTAGAAAAACAATATTATTTATCTGACTCACCTGATTGTGACCATTCGTTTTAGGCGATTTTCATATTCGTTTTCCGTTATGATGCCCTTTTCAATGAGTAAATCTGACTAGAGCACAGTGACTAAAGTCTAAGATGTCTATTTCGTCTAAAGGGTTGGCTTTGTTCTATTGCGGCCAACATCGGATCAACGCCCACCAAAAAAAACACTCCCAGAAAAACCTTCAGGCAACCAAATCAAAAAATAAGCCAAGCAACCTCGAACCGAAAAACCCAGCGCCCATAACCGACAATATTCGACAATGCCTTCAACATCGAGTCAACATACAAAGTCGCAATCCGCCCATCCCAAAGTCGCAATGTTCAAGCCGAAGACAAACCCAAAACAAAAAAGCAACCCAAAACGCAACCTGCCACCGCGGAAAGTCGCAACTTTCACCAAAACAAAAGTCTCAACTTAAATTTATTTACAAACCAGCAAAACCAGAATCCATTTCTTAGCGGGTAAAGATTTAAGTGGGACAGTTATGCTTTATGTGCAAGGTGCAATTTAGTGCCAACTCACGGAAGTTTATCGAAAGCTGGAAAAGTAAGGTCTCAAACGCCGAAAATCGAAGCGAAGCCAAAAACATCGCCAAGCCCAAAAAACAGAAACAGACGCAACTACGAAAAACGCACGATTATGCAACGCAAGGCTGGCCAAAACTGGGTCTAAACCTCAGCAAAACTGTTTTTTCAAGCCTTAAATTTTCTTTCGTTTTAGTGTAGTTTATTTATCTGTTGACTTAACCATATTTTGGTTCCCTTGACCTTGACGGATAAAGAGTTTGCCCTGCATGAAATCATCGATGCACTAATGGAGATGCCGCAGGCAACTCGGGACGATTTAAACCGTCTCAAAATGAAGGCGGCTGGCAAATACAAGCTTTTGGAGGTGCCGTCGAACTCTGAGTTAATCAGCGTTCTAACGCCCCAGCAAACCAAGCGGCTTTTGCCTATCCTGCGCAGGAAAACAACCCGCACCATCTCAGGCGTCACCGTCGTAGCAACCATGACTAAGCCTTACCCTTGCCCGCAGCCTGAACCATGCGCTTACTGCCCAGGTGGGCCTTCGCAGGGAAGTCCGCAAAGCTACACGGGGCATGAGCCAGCGGCGATGCGCGGAGCCCAAAACAACTTTGACCCGTACCTGCAAGTCACAAGCCGCATAGAGCAACTCACCGCCATCGGACACAAAGTGGACAAAGTCGAGTTAATCATTATGGGCGGAACTTTCCCAGCCACACCCACGGAGTACCAGACCTGGTTTATCCAGCGGTGTTTGGACGCGATAACGGGGAAAGTCTCCGCCAGCTTGGAAGAAGCCAAAGCCAACGCGGAAACTAGCGCGGTGCGCAATGTGGGCATTACTGTGGAGACGCGTCCTGACTGGGCAAAACAAAGCCACATCGACGCAATGCTGGACATGGGCGTTACCCGCATCGAGGTTGGCGTGCAGAACCCCGACGACAGCATCTACCGTTTAGTCGGAAGAACCCACACCGTAGCCGACGTGGAGGAGGCGACGCGGGTTGCTAAGGATGCGGGGCTCAAAATCGTGTACCACATGATGCCTGGAATGCCTGGCTCCAACAGAGAAAAGGACCTTGCCGCATTCAAACGCGTATTCACCGACCCCGCCTTTAAGCCTGACATGATAAAGATTTACCCGTGCCTCTGCATCGCAGGCACAAAAGCTTATGAATGGTACCAAAAAGGCACGTACACCCCGTACACGACTGAGCAAGCCGCGGAGCTTGTCGCCGAAGTCAAACGTTTCATTCCGCCTTGGATACGAGTCATGCGGGTTCAACGAGACATTCCCTCGCACCTGATTTTGGCAGGCGTCAAGAAAAGTAACCTGCGCCAACTCGCCACGGAGCGGCTGCTGCAGGAAGGCGGCAGATGCCAATGCATCCGATGTCGAGAAGTGGGGCACCGACTGGCAGTTGACAATGTCGCGCCAGATTTGGAGAAAATCCAGATCCGCAGCTTCTGCTACGACGCATCGGAAGGCAAAGAAGTTTTCATTTCGGCTGAAGATTGGGAAAACGACGTTTTGCTTGGCTATTTGCGTTTGCGTGTTCCCTCCGCGAAGGCTCACCGACCCGAAGTCACCGCCGTCCCATCCGCGATTGTTCGGGAACTTCACGTTTACGGACCCTTGGTGCCTGTTGGGAAGCATTCGGCGGGCGCGTGGCAGCATAAGGGTTTTGGCGCTGACTTGCTGATGGAAGCCGAGCGCATGGCACAGGTGGATTTTGGTCTCAAAAAGCTTTTAGTCATCAGTGCGTTAGGAACAAGAAGGTACTACATGCGTTTCGGTTACGAGCGCGATGGAGTTTACGTTTCCAAGAAATTGGTGAATTAGATGAGTCAACTTGAAAATTCGGGTTATCGGGGCGCAGCGTTGGATGCGCTTAAAGCTGCAGACTGCGAAGTCGGCGACATCGTTCGGGTTACAAGCAAAGGCAAAACCTACGAAGGCATCCTCATCCCCCGCTCAGAACTCGGCGAAGGCACCGTAGTCATCATCAAAATCAAAAGCGGCTACAACATCGGGCTGCGCATAACGCCGCAGGACAAAGTGGAAAAAGTCGGGAAAGGCACCAAACCCGCGTTTGCCGCGCCGCCTCTGCCCAAGCAGAACCCAGCGTTGCCCCATGTCGTAATCATGAGCACGGGTGGAACAATCGCCAGCCGAGTAGACTACCGAACAGGAGCCGTCAGATCCGCGCTTTCTGCAAGTGACCTCTACGGCGTGGTCCCCGAACTCAGCGACGTCGCCCGCGTAGACACCGAAATAATCTTCAGCTTATACAGCGAAAACATCACTCCGCATCATTGGACGGAACTCGCCCAAACCGTCGCCCAACGGATAGATGCTGGTGTGGACGGCGTAGTTATTGCGCATGGCACGGACACGATGGCTTACACTTCTGCGGCGCTGAGTTTCGCATTGCAGAACCTGCCTGTCCCAGTCATCGTCGTCGGCGCCCAGCGTAGCAGTGACCGTCCCAGCAGCGACGCAGCAACAAACCTCATCGGCGCAGTGAAAGCCGCTGGAGAAGCGCCTTTTGCCGAAGTCGGCTTAGCCATGCACGAGCACGTTTCAGACATCAGCATCGTAGTTCACCGAGGCACGAAAGTGCGCAAGTGCCACACTAGCCGACGAGACACCTTCAAATCCATCAACGGGTTCCCATTGGCAACAGTGAAAAACCAGCAGGTAACCATGGTGGCAGATAAGTACCTGCGCCGCGACCCTAAGCGGAAGCTGGTTTTGAAACCGAACTTCTGTGAAAAAGTGGCATTAATCAAGTTTTATCCTGGGCTTGACAGCGCCGTCATTGACTGGTACGTCGAAAACGGTGTTAAAGGCATCTTGCTGGAAGGCTCAGGGTTGGGGCATGTGAGTAAATTCTGCTTCGACAGCATCAAAAACGCCGTTTCCAAAGGCGTTGTGGTCGCTTTGGCTTCGCAGTGCATCTGGGGACGGGTAAACATGAACGTTTACGACACAGGAAGAGACCTCCTCTCTTTTGGCGTCATCCCAACAGACGACATGTTCCCAGAAACCGCACTTGTCAAACTCATGTGGGCTCTGGGGCAAACCAGCAACCCGCAGGAAGCCGCCAAACTGCTCAAAACCAACGTGGCAGGGGAATTTTCTCCGAGAACGCTTCCGCAAGACGAAATTGTTGAAGGAGACCAAAAAAATGTCAGTTGACTACGCCAAAGTCGGCTTAAAAGTTGGGTTGGAAATCCACCAGCAACTCAACGCCAAAACCAAGCTGTTCTGCAGTTGCCCGCCTGAACTCTTCAAAGAAGCGCCAGAAATCACTTTCCTGCGGCGTCTGCGACCTACCCAGAGCGAGCTTGGGCAAGTTGACCCAGCAGCCTACTTCGAATTCCAGAAAGGCGTCAAAATCCTCTACGAAGCCAGCAAAGCCAGCTCGTGCCTTGTGGAGATGGATGAGGAGCCGCCGCACCCAATAAACTTGGAAGCCGTAGAAATCGTTTTGACGCTTTCATTGATGATGAACGCGGCGCCCGTGGATGAAGTTCACGTCATGCGCAAAACAGTCATCGATGGCTCCAACACAACGGGTTTCCAACGTACCTGCACCATTGCCTCGGACGGCTGGATTAAGGTTGGAGAAAAAGTTATCCCGATTCAGGCGCTGTTCCTTGAGGAGGATGCCGCGCGCAAGACGGGAACGATGGATGAAGGCAAGACCATCCGTTACCGCATCGACCGCTTAGGCATCCCGCTTGTAGAAATTGCCACTGGACCCGTTATCTACTCGCCGATGGAAGCGCAGGAAGTCGCCCTTGTCATAGGTAGGATTTTGCGGGACACGGGCAAAGTCATGCGTGGTTTAGGCACGATTCGACAGGACGTCAACGTTTCTCTGCCAAACGGCGCCTTAATCGAAATCAAAGGCGTCCAGGAGCTCGAATTAATCTCAACGGTGATTGAATATGAAGTCAGTCGGCAACTCGGACTCATCGAAGTCAAAGAGGAACTTGCAAGACGCGGCGTAAAAACCGAAGCACTCAAACCCGAATTGGTTGACGTCACCTCGATCTTCAAGGAAACAAAAAGTAAAGTCATCCGAAAAGCCGTCGACAAACACCAGAAAGTCATGGCTGTCAAGCTACCCTGCTTCGCTGGCTTGCTCAAACGCGAGCTTATGCCCGATTTTCGGGTTGGAACAGAACTCTCGGACCGCGCCAAGTTCTGGGGCAGAGTCGGCGGCATCTTCCACAGCGACGAAATGCCAAACTACGGCATCACGCCCCAAGAAGTAGAAGCCGTCAGCAAAGCCGTATGCGCAGGCGAGGCGGACGCCTTTGTTTTCGTAGCTGACACCGCCGAAAATGTCGTTGACGCCCTCAAAGCCGTTGTTGAACGGGCACAGGAACTCGTTACGGGCGTTCCAGCTGAGACACGCACTGCGAAAGACGACGGCACAACACGTTACATGCGTCCACGCCCAGGCGCCGCAAGAATGTACCCTGAAACCGACATCCCACCCCAGCCCATAACCGACGAATTAATCGCCAAAATCCGCAGCAACCTGCCCGAACCAACAGAAAAGAAAGTCGCACGCATCACCAAACAATATGGGCTCAACGAGAAACTGGCGAAGCAACTTGCCGATTCAGAATACATGTTCCTATTCGAAGACCTTGCAAAGATAAGCGGCGTTCAAGCTTCCACGGCGGCTGCGTTTTTAACAGAAACACTGAAGGCGCTGAAGCGCGAAGGCATCCAAATCGAAGCCGTCACCGAAGAACAAATCATAAACATCTTCCACGCCGTCGGCTCAGCAGAACTCGCCAAAGAAGCACTCCCCGAAGTTTACAGCTGGCTCTCAAAGAACGAAGGCAAAACAGTGCATGACGCAATAGCAGCTTTAGGGTTGAAAATGTTCACCGAAGCCGACTTGGCGCCAATTATTGACCGCATAGTCGCAGCCAACAAGGCGCAGGTGGACAAACTGGGCAAAGGCGCCTACGGCATGCTGATGGGTGCGGTGATGAAGGAAGTGCGTGGAAAAGCCAATCCCGAACTCGTCGCCAAACTCCTAAGAGAACGCCTACAATAGCCTCCCTTTTCCTTTTGTCTACAAACCTTGACTAAACCCGAGGCGCTTAGTCCACAAACCTAGACAAGAACCCTTTAATTTGCTTAAAGCGGTTTGGTTTTTTGGGAAAAGCATGAGAAGAAGATGTGCTTTGATAATTGCGTTTGTCCCGCTAACGGGTTTATTCAACGGCAAGCACAGCATGAAAAGAACTGTAACTGTAATCTTCATTTGCTTCATCGCTTTTGCCGCCATTGATCTTAACGTCGCAAGTGTGAAAGCACAATTAGGGGAATATGCCTATGCCAATGTCTTACCCTCAAAAGGTGGAACAACAGATCCGCCTGCGGGAACCTACTCATATTACGTTGAGTACACCTTTACGAATGAAGTTCCATTAATGGCGTACCCAGATAACGGGTTTATATTTCAATATTGGGAAATTACTAGCGGTAACGAAACCACTATCCTTTATGGTAATTCTACCACGATCTCGGTAGGAAATGGTGCATATTATAACTGTACTGTGCAGGCAGTTTTCCAACGTATTCCTTCACCAAAAATATCAATTCTGTTCCCGCAGAACCAAAAATACAATGAATCAAGTGTTCCTTTAGTTTTCACCGCTGACAAGGTCATCAATTGGACGGGTTACAGTCTTGACGGAAACCAAAATGTAACCATAAGCGGCAACTGCACTTTAACTGCCCTGACGAATGGTTTGCACAACATTACAATCTATGCCAACGACACGTATGGGAATGTAGGAGTTTCAGAAACAGTTGAGTTCACCGTGGCTAAGCCAGAGCTTTTTCCAATTGCGGCTGTGGTCGCTGTTTCAATTGCAGTAGCAGCCTTTGTGGTGGTTGTTGGCTTGTTGGTCTACTTTAAAAAAAGAACTTGACTTCCCGCGTTCGATGTCAGAGAATGATCGAAGAGTCTATTCTATTATGTCCCTTGGATGGACTCTCTGAATTAATTGAACTTTGTCGTAGTCTTTGTCTTCGCTGATTATCAATGGTATTTTGTTTTCAAGCATTGTGGCAACGTTTATTGCGTCTTTGGGCCCTTTTAGCGGGGTCGTCTCGATGATTTCGAGTGCTTGCTCAAAAATCGGCTGCGTCAGTTCGTACTTCTTTATCTTGCTCATTTTTAGAAGATCCGAGACGGCGTCAAGAGCAGTTAAGCTATTGGTTAGTTTTGAGAGAACATAGAGAGTTTCTTCAAGGGTTTCTAGGCTTGTAGCTGCATGAGTTTCGCCCTTAGCGCATTGCGACAATATGGCTAGGCATTCGTTATGAAATTGAGCATTTTTGTCTTTTGCGTGGACGAGTGTTGTAGAGTCAAGAAAATACTTTGGGGAAGTCAACGGCTAGAACGTCCGCTCTTTCTGAAGTAGTCTTTCATGCGTTCTCTATCTTCGAATTCTTTGAGCTCCTCGGCTGACATTCCTATTGAAACATTTTTTGTTGACTCAATGAAATGCTCAAGAGGGTCTTGGCTCGTTTTGTGGAAATGAATGCCCAATTCTTTGTCTTTTACGATTATGACCGCTTCGTCTCCAGCGCCAACGTGGCAGGCTTCCCGGAGCTCTTTAGGCAGCACCAGTCTACCTTGCTTCCCAACCCTTACCCTGTAAATAGATGCCACAATAAATCACCTGTGCCACAACATAAAACAAATGGCACTAATAAAATTATTGGGCATGGATTCAAATTGCCTTGACATTTTTTCACGCTAAACTTCCACAAAACCCTCCATAACTCATAGTTGTCAAGAAAGTCAAGAAACCTTGACTAAGCCCTTGCCTTCCCAGTCAAGAATACTTGACGAAAATGGTTTAATAGCTTGGTGGGTCATGGGAACCAAGTTTCATACGTTAGGATGAGTTGGGGGCAAAAGCAGCATGAAATCCAAGGTAGGTTGCGCCGTTCTGGTTATTCTAGCAGTATCCTTCATTTGGTCGACAGCCTTGGGTGCCCGTGTTTTCGGCGACGCAGGCGCGTTTGTCGGCCCAACCATCGCGGCTTCGCAGGGCAAGCTGGATCAAGGCCAATCCATGAATTTGACGTCTTCTATCTCCGCCGATGGGGTTGCCCCTTACAGTTACCAATGGCTCAGCCAGCCGCCTGGTGCCACCGACTTTTCACCAATCAGCGGCGCAACATCCTCGACATGTACCCTCAGTTCTGCGAGGGCTGCTTTGGGCGGCTGGAATTTCGAACTGCAAACCACCGACGCAACAGGCGCAACAGCTACTTCAAACGTGGTGGCCCTCATCCTGAACTCCGCGCTTGTGGCTCCAGACATCTACGTTTCGCCGATATCAAGCTATGTCCAGTGGTACCCTACTTTTGGCGAAATGGATCAGGGACAAGCAGCAGAAGTCTACGTGCACACTTCAATCGCCAGCGGCACACTTCCCATCACATATCAGTGGCTAATCAAAGCGCCTGGTGACTCTTCCTATTCACAAATAACAGGCGCAACATCAAATAGTTATTGGTTCTCGCCGACTACGTCTTCCGCCACTGGCAACTGGAGTTTCGAGCTTCAGACAACCGACGCGGCTGGTTCTGTCGTGGCTTCGAACGCGGCAATAGTTACGGTTAACCTGCCTCAGCCGTCGCCGACGCCTTTCCCAGCCCAAACACTTTCTCAATGGCCTATGATGGTTGGCAACGTGACTGTGGGAAGTGAACCCTACACCGAAGCTTACGATTCAGGCAAGGCGGAAATGTTTGTCGTGAACAGTGGTGACGACTCGGTTTCAGTAATATCGGACAAAAACAACACTGTTATCGCTACTATTCCAGTAATGCCATTCCCCGCAGGCATAGCTTACGACCCCGGCAAAGAAGAAGTGTTCGTGGCTAACTCGGGCTGGAACACGGTTTCAGTCATATCTGACGCCACTAACACGGTAGTTGCGAACATCACCGTGGGGGATACCTCAACAGCGAAATTTGTGACCGCGCCAACGGGCATAGCTTACGATTCAGCGAAAGGCTGGCTATATGTAACCACCACCTATGAAGAAAACGATGTCTCAGTGATTTCAGACAACAGCAACACCGTGATCGCGACGATTCAAGTTGGGGACTACCCAAGCTGGGTAGCCTACGACTCAGGCAAAGGCGAAATCTTCGTCACGAACTCCTATGACAACACAACCTCCGTGATTTCCGACGCCACAAACAAAGTCATCGCAACCATCCCAGTAGGGTGGACGCCCAAGCGGCTTGCCTACGATTCTGCGATGGGTGAAATTTTCGTCTGCAACTCTGCAGGCAACACAGTTTCAGTCATCTCAGACGCGACAAACACGGTGACTGCAACTATCCCTGTCGGCTTAAGCCCCGTCGACGTCGCATACGATTCTGCGAAAAACGAAATATTCGTAACTAACTCTGGGTCAAACTCCGTCTCAGTCATCGCCGACCGCAACAACAGCGTTGTTTCAAACGTAGCCGCTGGAAAAGAGCCTCAAGGAATCGCTTACGACCAAGGAAAGGGCGAGCTATTCGTGACCAACTACTGGTACCTTCCCGAAATCATGTTCTACTCAATCTCCAAGTCGGTTCTGATTTTTTCAGATGCCTCTCCTCTATCAGCCCCACACCTTACTTTAACTTCAGACACCGTCACCAAGGGGCAAAACTCAATTTCGATTTCAACTTCGGTGGACACAGGCATCTCTCCCTACACTTACCAATGGTTCGTTCAAGACCCAGATGCGACAGCGTTCTCAGCTATCAACAACGCCACCGCGGCAACATACAACTTCACCGCAACAGCCTCCACAATGACCGGCAACTGGACTTTCATGCTGCAGGTCACAGACGCCACGGGAACAGCCATAAACTCCAGCGTAACCACTGTAATGGTCGACCCAGCTGCGTCTCAGAGCTTAATGAGCTTGAACTTGACAGTGGAGACAGTTGCCTTAGTGGGGGTAGCGGTAGTCATAGGGGCAGTAGCCCTCGCGCTAAAGAAACACAAATCTTCAAATGCAAACTTGTAAGGGCTCAGCGGAGGAGACTTGCCTCTATGTTTCGTTCCTCTTTCCTGCTCTTGTTCTTAACAGCAACGCCACAGCAATAATGGCTATGGAGATTATCACTATCATTGCAATTATCAAATCCTTTGTACCTGACCCACTTATGGTTGGGCTTGGCGACAAAGTCGGTGTGTTCAAAGGAGCCGCATTAACGGTTACAACAGTTGCTGTTGAGTTTACTGATGTTTCAGAGGCATCCGTCACCTCAAGAATGAAGGTCCAGTTACCAATTGCTGTCGAAGTTGACGTGCTGAACTTATAGTTTGGGGAAGCTGCGCTGTTGACGGGTGAGTAACTGGAGGCGCCGGGCGCTTCACTGAACCAATGATAAGCGTAGGGGGAAACGCCCGTCGTGATGAGGCTGGAGTTCAAGTTGGACGCCTGCCCCTGATTCACCGTTTCAGGCGAAGGACTCACTTGAGGCGCTGTTAAATTTGACGTATCCGAAAGAACCAGAACCATATTGTCAGGCTCGCCCATGTTGTTGAAATGACCGTTTGTAATGAAAATTTCCTCCATCCCAGAATCATAAGTGAGTGCTCCAGCGATTGTCCCTAATGGAATCGTTGCAATCACTTTATCTGTTGTGTCCGAGATAACGTAGACTGCATCGGAAAGAGCACAGGCTACGAAAATTTCTCCCCTGTTTGGGTCATAAGCAACATCCTGAGGAGCTTCTCCCACAGGCACAGTAGCAACCACGGAGTTGTTACTGTCTGAAATGACTGAGACAGTTTGGTCATCATAATTGGTAACAAATACTTCTCCTTTAGCAGAATCATAAACCGCACCAACACCTCCCTCTGTTCCCGTCGTCACCGTTGCCACCACTTTGTTTGAGACGTCGGATATGACTAACACTGTATTGTTGCCCTCTTGGGTTACGAATATTTCGCCCTTACCCAAATCATATGTAATTCCTCCGGGATGATTCCCCGTCGGTATAGATGTGAGAACTGTATTGGTAACGTCAGATAGAACCAAGACAGAAATCTCAGTTGTTATAAACATCTCCCCTTTGCCGGAATCGTAAGTCACAGTAGTGGTACCTTCGTTGCCTATGCCTAACGTAATGTTTTCAAGCACTTGGTCTGTGCTGTCGGATATGACTGACATGGCTGACACTCCATTCCCCAGAGAATTGGCAACAAATACTTCTCCCCGGTCAGGATCATAAGCTATACAAGCTGGAAATTCACCCACAGGAATGGTTGCAACAACGGTGTTAGTTTTGTCCGATATGACTGAAACAGCTCCGTTTTCCAGAGAACTGGTAATGAAGATTTCGCCTTGGACAGAATCATAAGTTATTCCTGAAGGGGAAGACCCCGTAGTTATTGTCGTTTTAACTTCAAAAGCGTGAGATATGTTTGTGGCAGATAGGAGAAGAATTAAGGCAAGAACTAAGCTGAAAAGCGCCCTAACATTCATTTTCATAGTAACGCCTCGTCTTCCCCATAAGCAATTGTTATTATTAACGCAACATCGTATAATACTTTTTATGCATGCGTTCTGCTTTGCTAAAAAAACGAAAGCTTTTTTCAGTTAAAAAGAAAGCGGTGAGCCGCAAATCCTAAAAGGGTTCAGTGGCTAATAAGGGGTAATTGAGGCTTAACTCGTTATGAAGCGTATTGAGGCACGGATAAAGACTCCTTTCGGGGAAGTCACTATTGAAGGGGAGACCCCGCAGGAAATTCTTGACATGCTCGGGCTCATCCCGGAAAACTTCGTGGAGAAGTTATCTGATTTCGTTTCTGACAGGTTGACGCCTTCGGGAGCGCAGCTTAAAGGCATCATCGAACCCACAACCGAAGGACCCGTAATCGTGACCCGCGAAAACCTGACCCATTACGAAGCAGTCGGCTTGGTTCTGTACGCTTCCACCGAGCGGAAGAACACGGCGGCGCAAATCCAGAAGCTTTTGGAGTCCAGCGGCATAAAAAGCATGGTTCCCGCACGGCTCAACGAGATGACTAAGCGTGGGCAAATTTTCAAACCTGACCCGAACAAACCCGACTTTAAGCTGACGATTCAAGGCGAGAAATGGGTTGAAGATGAGGTTCTAACGAAGCTTCGAGGCAAGATGGCTTGAGCGAAAAACCCGAGAAAATCCAGGTTCAAATCAAATACAAAGAGGTTGCGCAGGCTTTTTCAGCTCGAGCCGCAGGAGGCTTGGCTTCTGCTTAACCAGTTTTTTAAAGAGTTTATTCCCAGCTTTGAGATTGCACGCAAGCTTTGGCTGGGCGTTGATCTGAAGCAGCTTGCCAAAGACCTTGACGGTTTAGTGGCGTTTTCAAGCGACGGAGCAAGCTTGCTGGCTCCAAAAAACAAGTTGACAGATAACGAAGCGCTCTCAATTTGGCTCTCCGCGCAGTATCTGGGGCATGAGCTTGGCATGCTGGGCAGCGACGCTGTATCCAAAGATGAGTTACAGATTAAGCTGGGCAAAAGTGGAAAAATCGTCAGCACACGGCTGGGTGAGTTGGCGAAGAATGGGTTGGTGGCGAAGACGGCTGATGACAGGTTCAGGATAACGGCGTTTGGCGTGGTGCAGATGCAGAAAGATGTTGTGCCGAGGGTTCGGGCGAAAATTAAGGCTTAGTCAGCAAGATTTTTGTTTCGCGATTCAATTCTCTGTGCAGTTTGGGTCGCCTGCTTGCCTATTAGGCTCTTCTAGATGCCCCAACTATGCATTTTGCCTCGAATTTGCCTTTTTCCCAACGATTCCCATTCCCAAAAGTCAACCCAACAAGCCCCAAACTAAAAAACCAGCCTAAAACAAACCCCGAGCAGAACCCGCCATTGGAAGAGGGTACCCCATTTTTACATCAAAAAACCGAGGTAAAAATGGATCCACAGCGACCGAGGGGAGGGGGTCTAGTATTTGTGACCAAAAACCAACACAAATACTAGCCATGTTGGCTTCAACTTGTGAGACGTTTTTTCATCAGGTTTATGCTGAGGATGAAGAAGAACACGGTGACGACTATTATCCAAACCGTGCTTATCGCAAGTATGACGGGTGTGCTGAGTCCAAGTATCGGCTCGACTTTGCCTGATATGACGCTGCGGGAAATGTTCACCACCTGCGTCAGAGGCAGAACCGCCAAGGCAGTCCCCTGCGCGGCTGTAGGTAGACCTGACAGGGGAAAGAAGGTGCCGCAGAGGAAGAACATCGGCGTTAGGAAAAGGAAGGAGGGGTAGTTGAAGAAGTCGATGTTGGGCGCGGCGGCTGTGAAGCACATTGCGATAGAGCTAAACATTAATCCGCCGAAGAAAGCCAACGGAATCGCTAGCAGAAACAGAGGAGAAAAGATTAATGGCTTGACGGTTAAGCTGACTGCTCCAATCACCGCAAGAACGATGGTTGCGTTGATTGTGGCTCTGGTTGCTCCCCACAGCAGTTCGCCAGCAACAACTTCTTCAACGCTTACCGGCGTAGCCACGATTGCGTCAAAAGTCTTCTGGAAATACATGCGCACAAACGACGCGAAAGTGCATTCGAAGAAGGAACCGTTCATAATGGCAATCGCAATCAGCGCTGGCGAAATGAACACAAGGTACGGTTGACCCAGAACATTCGCTATGTAGCCGCCTAAGCCTAAGCCGAAAGCCAGCAGGTACAGGATGGGTTCAAGCAGCGAAGGAAAGAAGTTGACTGCGATGGTTTTGGTGAAGACGTCGAAGTTGCGGCGCCAAATCTTCCACACGCGGTACGTCAGCTTGGGGATGGCGAAGCGTGCAGGAGAGTTGCGAAGTTTGGGGCTTGTCATTCTTCACGCAGCCCCCTGCCCGTCAACTTCAGAAACACGTCTTCAAGATTAGCCGTTCGAATAGTCACGTTCTGCATCGGATGCTCCTTGAGGAACCCTTCAAAGACTCCGTGAGGCTTATCCGTGAAAATCTGCAGCCGATCACCCAGCCGCTCAAAGTCGCCGCCTGGAAAAGCCTCCTTCAGAGACGGCAGAAGCTTCTCGTCATAATCAACCTCCAAAACCTCCTCCCCCACATGTTTCTTAACAAGCTCGGAGGGTTTACCTTCCTCAATGATTTTGCCTTTATCAACAATGAGGATTCGGTCGCACAGCACAGCAGCTTCATCCATATAATGAGTCGTTAAAATTATGGTAACCTGCTGCTTCTTGAGGTTGCGCACTTCATCCCAAGCCAGATGCCTCGCCTGCGGATCCAAACCTGTCGTCGGCTCATCCAAAAGCAGGATCTGAGGCTGATTAATCAGCGCCCGCGCAAAGATGAGGCGGCGCTTCATGCCTCCTGACAACGCATCGATAGGCGAATTCTTTTTTTCTTCAAGCTGGAAAAACTTAAGCTGCTCCTCCGCCCGTTTTTTGGCTTCGTCTTTGGGGATGTCAAAGTAGCGACAGTAAACGGTGAGGTTCTTGAGGACGGTGAAGTCAGGGTCCAAATTGTCTTCTTGAGGCGCCACCCCAACTATGCCCTTTATCTCTCTACAGTGGGTGTTAACGCTTAAGCCGGCGACTTTAAGTTCTCCTGAGGTAGGCGGCAGAAAACAGTACATCATGCGAACCGTCGTTGTTTTACCCGCACCGTTGGGCCCCAAAAAGCCTACACATTCGCCCTTGTAAACTTTAAAGTCGATGTGGTCAACCGCGGTGAAGTCACCGTACACCTTGGTCAAACCCTTCGCTTCAATCAAAACCTCAGCTGAACCCATAAAACATCAAAAAATAACTCTCAGGCAATAACTTAAAACTAACGATTTTATGCGACATGGCGCTACCTTGCGGCTTAGCATGCGGGCATGTTGAAAGTTTAAAGCATTAAAGCAGGTAACTTCTAATGGCGAGCCGTTCGTGAAACTTAAGTTTTGGCTGCTGGACATTAATCCACGAACTGTGGAGGGGAAACCTGTTGAGTTGTGGCTTTGGGGAATTGATCCGCATGGAAACAGGGTGCTCGCTATTGACAGAAACTTTGCAGCTTACTTTTACGTCGTGGTCAAAGAAGGATTCGACCCGTTGCAGGTTGAGAAGGAAATAGTGGAGCTTTGCCAGTCATCAATAGTTAAGTCGGAAGTTGCAGAGCGCCGCTTCTTCGGCAAATCCGTGCAGGCAATCAAAGTCTACTGCAAGGTTGCATCTGAAACTGGGAAGCTTGCACGGCAACTTCGAGAGTTCGAAGCCGTGGAAGAATGCCTCGAAGACGACATTCGCGTCCCAATGCAGTACCTAATCGACAACGACATGGCACCCTGCGCGTGGCACGAAATGGACGCTGAAGAAGAGGCAACCATGCCTAAGCTGAGAGTTGACAAAGTCTACGCCGTCTGCTCGGCTCCTAAACAACTTGGCTCTCTTGAGAAACCGACACTTCGAACCCTGAGTTTCTCCATGGTTAGCTACAGCCGCGAAGGTTCACCTAAGCCAGACAGAAACCCCGTTGTGATAATATCTACTGCAGCCAGCAACGGCGAAGAGAAGCAGTTCTGTGCAAGCGACGACAGGAACGATAAACCCGTATTGAGCAGTTTGTTGAATATGTCCGCGGTTTTGATCCTGACATCATCCTGAGCTTCGGCGGCAACACGAAACACTGGGATTACCTGGCAAAGCGGGCGCATACGATGCAGAGCACCTTTGATGTTGACCGGGCAAAGAAGGAGCCGCATACCAGCGTTTACGGACACGTTTCTTTCACAGGAGTCGCTAACGTTGACCTCGCTGACTTCATGGATGTCTTTCCCGACGTGAAGGTCCAAACCCTCGCCAACCTGGCTAACTACCTCGGCGCAACAAAAGATGTTTCAGGGGGCGAAATTGAAGATGTTGAATTTGCCGATTACTGGGATGACCCCGAGAAAAAGCGGCAGCTTAAAGCGCTCAGCCTCGGCAACGCACGCAAAATTCGAAGCTCCGCCGTGTTGCTGCTGGATTTTGCGATGCAGCTTTCAAGCTTAGTGAGTTTGCCGCTTGACCACGTTATGACTGCCGCTGTGGGCTTCAGAGTCGAATGGTTCCTCATTAAGCAGACACGCAAAATCGGCGAACTCGTGCCCCGAAGGATTGAGCAGCCTTACCGCCCTTACGCAGGCGGGTTGGTGCTTAAGCCGAAACGCAGGTTTGCATGATGACATAGCGGTGTTAGATTTCAAATCAATGTACCCCAACATAATGATACGGTACAATCTGTCACCTGACACCTACGTTCCGCCTGAAGCGCCTGAGCCGAAAGGCGGGGTGTTTGAGGCGCCAGAGGTAAATCATCGATTTCGAAAGGAACCGCCTGGATTTTACAAAGAAGCATTGAGTTTTCTTATAGATGTCAGGAATCAAATACAGACTCAGATGAAGACGCTTCAGCCTAGCACGGTTGAATACAGCGTTTTGGATGCTCGGCAGAAAGCCGTAAAAATCATAACAAACGCAGCCTACGGATACGCGGGGTGGATTGGTGCAAGATGGTACCTCAAGCCCGTAGCTGAAGCGGCTTCAGCATGGGGCAGATACACGATTTTAGGTGCCAGCCGTCTAGTCGAGGGCAAAGGCTTAACAATCATCTACGGCGATACAGACAGCCTGTTTTTAACAAACAATGAAAAGAAAATCCATGAGCTGCAAAAAGAAATCGGCATTGAGCTGGGTCTTGAGGCGGAAGTTAGCGAGGTCTACACCCGTATTTTCTTCACTGAAGCCAAGAAACGGTACGCTGGTTTGAGGGCGGACGGCAGTTTAGATATCGTTGGATTGGAGGTTATGCGGGGCGATTGGGCTCAGGTTGCAAAAACTGTTCAGGAGAATGTGCTAGGAATAATTCTGAGGGAAAAATCGCCGAAGAAAGCTGTTGACTACGTGCACAAAGTGGTGGCTGAACTCAAAAACCGACAGATTCCTTTTCGCGATCTTATAATCTGGAAGACTCTGACAAAGCCGCCTGAGCAGTACGCGATTAGGAGCCCTCATGTGGAGGCTGCGAAAATGCTCAAAGAAAAGGGCTGGCGGCTAACTGGCGGCGACAAAGTGGGCTTCGTTATTCTGGCGGGGACGGGACGATTTTACAATCGTGTGAAACCCTATATCTTCGCCAATTACGATGAGGTAGATGTAGATTACTACATAACCAACCAGGTTGTTCCTGCAGCAGCACGGATACTGGCGTCTTTTGGGGTAACTGAAAAAGAGTTGGCTTCTGATGAAAAGATGGAAGCTAAGGAAATTAAGAGTTTAACGGATTATTTTTAGGCTTGTGCGACTGCTTCTTGGAAAGTTACCAATTCAACGTTCAAGGCTGGCTTGACTGCTTCGGAGATTCTTGAGGCAACTATGCGTCTGATGTTTTTCTCGCCTGCTATGTCAACGATTCTCTGCGTGATGATGCCGTCGAAAACCACTGTGTCAACACCCGTTACCTGCTGAAGCTTCTCCGCAAGTTGGCTTACTGGTAACCTTTCAACCTGCTCGAACTTTTCGTTCAGCAAAATGGCTTCAAGTGTTCCTTGCAGAGATTTTGCGGCTTGCGCTACTGGTTCTGGGACCTCTATCTTCACTGGCTCAGGGATCTTCTTTGGAGGTGGCGCCGGTTTGCCTGTGACTTCTGAAATTGGGACGCGGTTTTCAAAGGCTTCGTTGACTTCTTTGCAGTTGCATTCTTCGATTTCTTTGCCTCTTGGAGCGCGGCCTACCCATTTTATGTTGGTGACCTGTAGCAGTTCTTTGAGTATTAGGTCGCCGCCTCGGTCTCCGTCAAGTAGGGCAGTGGCGTTTTTCTCTTTTGTTAGCTTCTTTATTGACTCGGGTACTTTGGCGCCTTCAAGTGCAACTGTGTTGAAGATTCCGCAACGCATTAAGTTGATTATGTCTGCGCGTCCTTCTACAATTATGATTTCTTTGGCTGCGTCTAGTCCTGGGCCTGCAGGTAAGTCTTCTGGACCGTACTTTTCTACTTTGCCTACTTTCATGGTGTCTGAGATTTCTTTGTAAACGTCTTCGACGCTTGGCATCGATTCGATGTTCCACTTGTGCAGGATTTCTTTTGCGCGGTCAATGATGATTTTTCGGCGTGCTTCCCGTATGTCCTCGATTTTTTCTAGGCTGACTTTTGCTGAGCATGGTCCGACGCGGTTTATGCTTTCGATGCTGGCTGCGATAAGTGCGGTTGAAACTCTGTCGAGGCTTGTGGGTATGGTTATTGAGCCTTGGGTGTGGTCGTTTTTTGAGTGGAGGTCGATTTCTATTCGTCCGATGCGTCCGGTTTTTTGCAGTTCGCGTAGGTCTAGTTCTGGTCCGAAAAGTCCTTCTGTTTGCCCGAAAACTGCGCCGATTACGTCGGGTTTTTCTACAACGCCTTCTATTTCGAATCTAGCAAGTACAACGTACTTAATCGTGAATGTTTGGGATGTTCCCGTAAATATGCACTCCTGATGATTTATTATTGATTATTTGTTAATCACATAAAGCGAGCATGTTCTCGCTAAGATGAGATTCTAATTTCTTATTAGTTTGATACAATTTAGGTGCAACCTGTCTAATAATATTTATGGTTTAATAGTTCAGCAAGTTTTGCTGTTCAGCGAAGAGGTTTTTGTTTTTTTCTGTGTTTTTCGGTTTTGGTTTTAATTTTTAAGTTGCGACTTTTGCTACGGGAAAGTTGCGACTTTCGCGGGTGGCGTTGCGTTTTCTGTTGCTTTTTTGGTTTGGGCTTGGCTTCTGCTTTTTCGTTGCGACTTAGGGATGGGCGGAATGCGACTTTGTATGTTGACTCAACATAGGCGGCATTGTCGCATATGGGCGCTGCGACTTTCTCGGCGGTACGGTTTGGGGTTAGAATGCAGAAGGATAGTTGCTGAGCCCTCAAGAAAATGTATACTTAAGGTGACTACAAAACCAAAAGGGTGTAGTCACCCCACCTGCAATGGGAAAACGGAGAAGAATGTAGGATTTGACCCGCGCGATCTTTCGACCATAGGCTTGGTGGGGGCGGGTTCGGTTTTGGATTCTGTTTTTCCAGTTTTGGAGGCTTGAAGGTTTTGGCAAGTTGCGACTTTCGATGTTGAGTGCATGTTGAAGTTATTGTTGACGGCAATTATGTTGGAACAGGATCGGCAACGGTCCAAGTTCCCATCGGAGATCACACTGTTACAGTGGATTACCAAGCTTACAACGAAGGCTGGAATGGCTACGGAACAATCATGGAAATAGACGGCAATTACTGCGGCAACTACCAAATCTACAGCGGATATCCTGTCAACGTTAACATATTTGTCTATTATGATACAGAAATTGACGCAGTATACTCGATAAATTAGCGCACATCCGCCAAATTTTCTTTTTTTTCTTTTAAGCCAACCGGGAGATTTATTTTTGGGATTGAACAGTTGGAATTAGATAGTTCTTCCCTTTCACTTCCGAAGCCAAGCGTGCATCGTGAATTCTCATAAACCACCTTAAGAGCCTCCTCTAACAAAATCTCTCAAAGTTATGAAGATTGAATCAGACCTTAAATTGAGGAAAACGGTTTTATGACCTTTATGATCCAGATTGATAACTGTTTAAGTGAATAATCAATTTGACTTAATGACTGTTTTATTATATTGGGACAGTAAAGGTTTGGTTGAAGTTGACCGTGGATTCGTCCACTGGAAAAATACCTAGTAGAGTTGTTTCATAAATTTTGAAGGTGAGCATAAAATCCAAATTATATGCGCCAGGACCGAGTATTTGATAGGTTAAGCCGGCTACGGAATAATTCTGAGAGGAAGGGTAAAGCAAAAGGGGTTGAATAATCAAAGCCCCCGACGGACTTGATTTGATAGTTACGTCTTCAGCGATCAGGTTTAGTCCTTGGATGAAAAAGCTCTTTGTCTCCTCGGTCTTAAAGATGTAAAGCGTTGCTCGACCCGTGTTTGGATGATCGCTATATATGGGCAGTTGTATTAGAAGCAACCATTTTGTTCCACCATACGAAAAAGTGCTGGTGCCATTTATCATGAAAGGGACACTCAGCGCATCTTGGGAGTTAACAACTGAAATATTACTTATCTGAAGGTAGAAGTGTGCATAGGCTTCTGAACAAAACGTCACAAGCAAAATAACGGCTAACACCAAGCCATACTTCTTTACCTTAGATCGAGACCGTTTTGTCGAATCAGTCATGTCCATATGAGCCATTCTAAGTTTGCTAATCATAGCTTTGGCTTCTTGCACTTGTTTTTTTCTTTAATCAACAGATTGTTAGTCATCAGATTATTTATTTCTACCTTTTAGGTCTCTTCAAAAATCAAAAATTAGCATAGTTTTAAATGAAGCAACAGAAGGTATATTAGTTATAAGTTTTTAGAAGGTCGTATTCGCTGTTAGGCTCTGTCTTGAGGATTAATTAGGCTAGCTTTAGGCGTGGAAAAACAATTGTCCTAAAGTGTAGAAATAAATAATCTTGCTTAGTAACAAGCCAGTGGCAAAGGCAAGAATGCTTGAAGGAAGAAAATATGTTCAGCAAAATTAAAACCCTTTCCTCCGATCGGTCTAATTCATCAGGTCAGACACCATCAACCCCGAAAGCTCCTAAACGATTTGGTAAAAAGCGCTATACCGTAACAGACTGCCGTAATCGGCGTTGCAGTTATTGTGTTTGCTCTTTTGATTACTCCGGGAACTGCCGCCATATCACTAAACGTTAACTACACCGTTGGAGAAAAGATGATTTATTCTACAATCACAACTATTTCGCTGAAAACAATTCCAACTCAATAGCGGCTACCAAGGACCACCAACTAACAATATAACTATCGCTGGCGAGCAAACCTTGGAAGTACTAGGTTTTGATTGCCAAACCTATACTTTGAATAACACCATTACCACACCAGAAACAACCAACCAAGGAAATATACCCTTCAGTTGCTCAACCATTGAAAAAATGAATAAAACCGGCTATTCAACATTCCTTGTTAACTTGGGAAACATCTCGCAAGAAGAAATTTCTGACAACAACCCTACAAGCAGCAACTATCTTGCCCAGTTGCTAAGCAAACCCGAAGTGAAAGTCGGCGATTCAATAACCATCCCCTACCCCGCTCAATCCTCTCGTCAAATATACAAATAACAGGCGATTTAACGTTGACGTTCAAAGGTTTCCAGGACCTAACTGTGCCGGCAGGAACATACAAAGTATTCACGGTAGACGTCACAAGCAATAATCTTTTACTGACCATCAAAACGCCGGCATCATCCATTGAAGCATCAAACACCACAGCACAAACAACCGCAACCATGAACATGGACATGAACTATCAAATGTATTATGAATATAACACCATGCGGCAAATTCAGTCATCCATGCAGCAGACCACCAACTTCCAGTCAACAACACTAAATTACACAATGACCACAACAAGCGGGATCATTCTCAACCAAGATATCCAACCATAAAAACTGCTTTCGCCCTTTCAATTTTGAGTTATTGATTACTGGGTAAATAATTAATTTCCAGCGTCATGGAATACTGGAACGGAGCGCAATGGGTATTGGCGAGCGACATTTCTGTTTCAGGAGATACTATTACGGGAAGGATTCCAGTTGAATTTTTAACTGTGACTCCAATTGCGTTGGGTTCGCCGGTTTTCGTTACGCCTGAATCTCCATTAGGTGCCCTTCTGGCTTTGTCTGCTTGCTTTGCAGCGGTTGCAGCATTTACGGCTTTCAACAAAAAGACAAAAAACAGCCCTCAGCAATAAGAAGAAACGTTGCTTAGCTCAAATGCGGAACCAATCAAACTCCACATTTTCTAAGCGGGCTTTTGCTAAAAGAAAATTTTGGGAATTCGGTTGAAAAGTGTGCTTCTTAGCTGCTACTTGAGCCTGTTATGACAATGTTAAAGCTGAAACTCGTTAAGTTGCCTGTGTCGGACGTAACGGTAAGCGTGAGAGTTGCAGCCACAACTGAACCTGCATGAAGCACGGTTCCTACTTGGTTCCACGTTAAAGTTAGGTAGGTATTGGCTGATGCAGGACTCCAGCCTGAAGTGCTCATGCTGAGTGTCTCAGACATGTTGCCGAGGTTTTCAACGTACACGGTTTGGCTTACTACGCTGCCCGGTGTTAGGGGTCCCCAGTTAATGTTTGTGCAATTGAGAGTTGCTGCCTCATTACTGTAGACTCCAATGTTTACCGAGTTGGTAATGGCACTGCCGAAGCTACCGTTTCCCATGAACCCGATGGTCAAGGCTCCCATCCATGCAGCTACGACGACGCTGGCTGTAACTGTCACGGCGATGATTATGATTGTGGCGATTACGGGGGTCAGTGCTTTTGCATTTTTCCTAAATTTCATGTAGCCCTTGCTACCGCTGAATGATGTGGTTTTTTGAGCCACTGATAATCCTGTGGATGCCGCTGCAAGAGTAACTCCTGTTAACACTAATACTTTGATTGCTATGCTGGGCACTTTTCCAATTTTCAATTTAATGTCCTTTTCTTTAACAAAATTGTGTATAGTGAGTATTAATAAATCTTATTCAGTGAAAATAAGTGTATACCTTGAAAACAAAAAGGGCGCAATCTACGACAATATCCCCCGACTATAGGTGTGCAATTGCCTAAAAACAGCTTCCTTCTCAAGATTTTACATTATTTAAACGATAAAGTGGCAGCTTCTTCATGAACAACAAAGGAAATAATTTTTGGCTTTTCCTATCTCAGCGTCTATGTAGATAATAGAGCCATTAACCCTTATCGAAGTTGTTTATAAAAACTAATCTGATTGCCCATAATACGATAATAGGAAACAGAGAAAACCGTGAGATTGAAGGCTCTATCTTATGTTTGGTCAATTATCTTCTTTTTTTTTGTTCATCATAATCCTGCTGCGTAATCAACCCCTTATCCAGCATACCCTTCAACTGCTGAAGCTTCTGCACAGCGAGGACGATATCGCCACTTAGGGTATGTTCCGCCGAACTGATGTATGCTTTACTCTCCTACAGGCTAATCTTGAGAGCATGCAAGCAAACAAACAAGACCAAAAAAGGCGATAAATCGTTCGTTTTTTCACGGCAAATTACTTAACAGCATTTTTCTCGCGAGGGTTGGACTGGGCATGGTTGCTGGTTGAAATCGGGCGCTGAGCGAATTGAAATTTGTAGAGATCCTATTTTAGGTTGAGGCGGGGGTGAAGTTGAAGCTTTTTATCACCACCGCGACGGTTTGCCCGTTGGTCGGTGCGTGTCCATTTAGCAGCCAAAGGTTAATCATGCCCACTACTCCGGTGGAGTCGACGCTGACTGGGCTGGTGAACGAGCCGACAACGCTGGATGGAGGCGGGCTAGTTATGCTTGGTGCTCCTTGCAGACTTTCGAAAAACACTTTGCTTGTTGTCCATGTGAAGAAGTGTGTTGAGTAGCTGCCTGTCAGTTTGGCGTTGAATGACTGCTGATTGTACCCCAATGTGTAGGGTCCAGGCTGCACCGTGAACCACAGGTTATTTCCAGTTCTGGCTCCCCACGTTGAGAGTTCAATGTCGACTTCGTGGGAGTCGTCTTTGTAGGCGAAGAGCCCCAGCACCGTGTTTCTGTCGAGGGTTGCTGCGTTGTTTGAAATCACATAGCTGTATGTACCGTAGCCGAGTGCTTGCACAGTATTTAGGTTGACGCAGTACCACGCGTTTTTCACGTGTGTAAGTTGAACGTGGAGCCAACCGTTGCTGTCTACCCAGACGTTGTTTGAGCTGCTTGAAAAGTGGTTTGGACCGGGGTCAAAGGTGCCTGATCCAGTGTTTTCAGCGTACCATGTGTAGCCTGAAAAAGAAATCGTGCCCGTTGACTGGTTCACGTAAGTGTTGCCTGATTTCACTGCAGCGGCTGCTTGAAGTGGAAAAGCGGAGGCTAACGAGACGAAACAGCTTAAAACCAAAATTATGCCTGCAGCAAGGGTTGCTAACTTAATCTTCTTAATCATATAACTTCCTTTCCTTGCGGATGTAAGGTTTGTTTGGCTGCTTGGTGAGTTTCTGCACCGAAAAATATGCATACCTTAGTTTGCCCTGGAGCAACCGAAACCTAATTCGCATGAATGCTTATCGACGGGGCGGATTTAAGACTTTGTTAGCATGCTTAGTTCAATGACGAATGAGCACTCGGGGTTCATTGCCACTAAATAGCGCGTCATTGTGAACAGGCGCAAAATTATTTATTCTGACATCGGGATGTTTGGGTTCCCGGTTCAGCTGCCAATTTTTTAGATCACGCGAAGCCCGAATGTTGGGCTGAATCACTTCCTATTTTAATCGAAAAAGTAGGGTTGGGCGAATCAGCCTTGTTAACCGATGCGGCTACTAAAAAGTGTTGGGAAGAGCGAGGAGAGAGATTTTGCCGCATTTTGGTTAACTGTTGGTTCGCCAAACGTGCTATGCGGGTTTTCTTGCGCAGTAGTTTAATCATGTAAGGCAATAAAAGAATATGTGACTGTATCATACAGCCAACATTTAAGGCAGTTAGCTTTATGCCGCTTGGTCATCTTTCTTGCAATTTGTTTTCGGTTCACCAACAAAAGGAAGCTGGTCTCTTTCCTTCTTTAACCCTTCACCTTAAATAATAAGGCGGAGAAAAGATAGAGACTCAGATAGCGGCGAGGCTTATGAGTTTACGGTTAAATCCTGAATACAGCAAGTTGTTGCCACAGATGTCCGAAGAGGAATTCGCCGAACTAAAGGCATCCATAAAGTCGGAGGGCCAACATTACCCAATAATCGTAAACGAAGACCTTGAAGTTTTAGATGGGCACCACAGGTACCGCGCCTGCACCGAACTTGGAATTGAGCCAGATTTTGAAGTTCGCAGGTTCGAGGACAAGCTGCTTGAGAAGAAATTCGTCATCGAAGCTAACCTTAGGCGCCGCCACCTCAACAATTTTCAGCTTGTTGAGCTTGCCGTGCCGCTGCTGGAGATTGAAAAAGCATTGGCGAAGAAGCGGCGGACCAAAGTTGAAACTGACGGCGGAGACTTGGAGCAGGGGTTAACGCCAGACGATGTTGAGCCTGAGTTCAAGACCAAGGCAACTGAGGCAGTAGCTAGAAAGGCGGGTGTTTCAACACGAACTTTCGAAAGAGGCAAAACAATCCTTGAGAAGGGAACTGAAGACGAAAAGCAGCAACTACGCGAAGGAAAAGCCAGCATCACTAAGGTTTACACCGAAATAAAATCTGGCGAAAACGCCCAACTGGGAAAAGAGGCTGTGCCCCCTCAAAAGGAGCTGAGCCCACTTGACATTCAAAATCTCGCGCAGCTGTCGGCTTTTTTGGAGCTTCTGCAAAAACACGAATTGTTCTGTCCTTCATGCGGGAACGCTATGTTTTCGTGCAGCAAATGCCATAAAACCCTGCGGGAACTTGTGAAGCCCAAAAACCCTACGGACAATGCGGATTAAACCGCGGATATCCAATTGCTTCCTTGCATCGGGAAACGGTTTCTTCTGAGTTGTTTGAGGGCTCGCTACCCAAATGATCCCATCGGGTTAGGGAGATGTTGATCGCTCCAAAAAAGTTTAACTATTCTGGTTCTTGTACTAGTACTTGGAGTAGTGTGAATGGTTCAAGCTTATATTTTGCTTAATGTTGAGCCTGGTGCAGAGGGCAAGGTGCTGGATAGGCTAAAGGGTCTTGGCATCGTGACTGAAGCTTACGTTTCGTACGGCGTTTATGACCTAGTTATTAGACTCAACGCTGATACCATGGATGAGCTGAAGGATGCAGTTTCGCATAAAATACGTACCACCGACCAAGTCCGATCCACGGTAACCTTGATACTAATAGAGCAATAAGACGCTCTTGCTTCTTTCTTTTTCATTTGTCTAGCGGACTAAATTTTTTACGTATTAGCTGGTTTTTTGACTTTTAGTTCATGCAAATCAAAATTTGCTTTAGGTAGCTATACTTGCTTTTTGCGAAGGCTCTATTTGTAGTTGGGAAAAGCGGCAAACTCGCAAGCAAACTTTATAATCCACAGAATACTTAGGCGAAAGAAAAAATATCAGTCTGACGAAA
>CAWABA010000011.1:0-295401 GCA_963780185.1 Candidatus Bathyarchaeota archaeon
TTTTGGCGCAGCCATTAAGCCTGCTTCAAGAACCGTCGGTTCAAGGCGCAAAGTATAAGTGGAGCTGGGTTGTTTCAGAGACCGCTTTGACTGCGGTTTTGAATTTTTCTGCGTCGCCGCTGGTTCAGCGGACGGCTACCATGTCCAACTTGAGTGTGTTGCCGATGTATTCGAAGCTGAAGCCCTCGGTGTATTTGATTCGGCTTTCAATTTCTTGCGGGCATTTCGTCGGTTACGTCGATTGCGATGGCTGTCGGATTGGTGTAGGTGAATTCATGGCGGTACATAACCAGTTTTCCGCCGAGCTTGCGTGCTTTGTCGCCTGCGCCCACAACAACTTCTTTAACGGCGGGTTTGAGCAGGTCTTTGAGTTTTTCATATGATTTTGCGTATTCTGGTTTTTTGAGCGGCGGACAGCTTTCGATTTTACTTCGCGATTGACGATTTTTGTGGCGAAAGCCATGCAGTTGTCTTGCCCGCATTCTTTGCAGTTAGTTTTTGGAAGCAGCTTGTAAACGTCGATTGGGCTAAGTTCCTTTATTCCGGCTTTCTTTTTCTCAGTCATGCCATTTCCCTCTAAGCTTTATGCTGAGCCAGTCAGCGTATTTTGATGCGTCGGCTTTTTTGCCGCTGGTCAGGTAGTTTGTGACGTCTTTGAGTGTTTTCACTGCTGCTGGATGCATCATCATGAACAGGTCTACGCCTGCAAGCAACAGGGTTAAGGCTGTGGTTACTTCCCAAAGCGGGCCTCGGATTTCGCGTGGTTCCCAGTCAGCGGACATTTTGAGCCATGCTTCACGGGCAGCCCAGGCGTTGGTTGTGCCTGAACTCATCGGGTGAGCAAGTTCCATGTCGCCCATTAAGCCGCTGAGTCTTGCGCGTTCCATGTTGGTGAATGCGTAGTCTAAGCCGTAGCCTAGAGCCGCTGTGGTTAAGTCCATGACGATGTCTTCTCTGCCGAGTAGTCGTAGAGCCGCCTGTTTAGTTCACGTGCCAAGTTCAGGCCCATGGGGGTGAATGAGAGGACTGCGTGGCCTGCTTTCTTGACGAATTTGGCGCATTTTTCCACGTCCATGTCACGCGTGATTGAACTGATTAAGAAGCGTTCGCCGGGAATGCGTCGCATATGCTTCGAAGACGTCGGCGTCTTTAACTGGGTCGCCGCAGCCGCCGATAACGAGGGGGACATCAACGGCCTGCAGTACTTTCTCAACTGTTTTCATGCATCTTTTGGAGTGCATCTTTAAGCAGGGGGTCAATGCTGATTAAGTGGATGGTAACCATGTCTGCCCGAATTTCTCAACCGCAAGTTTCGCCCAAGCCGCAGGGTCGCCGACTACGTCTTTAACGTGCATCTTCACCGCTTTGCTCAGGGGCACTTCCATGTCGAAAACGTCAAGGGTGATGACGGGTTTGTGGGTGGTTGGCTTCTCAAAGCTGTAGAATGCCGGTGAGACTTCTCCGCCTATAGTGAATGATTTTCCGCGTGTTCCGCCTTCGTTTCTTGTTGCGCCCAATTTTACTTCTGTGATTTTGTTGGGGTAGGTTTCGATTGGAGGCAGGAATGGTACCTGAAGCATGCTAGCGGTTTGCCGCCTGCTACTGCGGCCGGGAGCTTTAGTTTGGGCATTATTTGCCCGGCCATGCCTGGTTCAAAGATTAGTTCGAGGTCTTTGACGTCCATCTGAAAGTCTTCAAGCTCAATCTGCTGGAATTTTGCGAGGGCTTCCAGTAGCTCATTGCTCAGCTGTAGTTCTTCGTTGTCTTTTTTTTTGGCCGTTTTCGGGCAATCAGCTCACCGCTTATCTTTGTCGTCTTTGACTGTTGTGATGATGACTTTGTTAGCGTAGATCTTTGCGTCTTTGAGTATGATTTTGAATCCGCCTGCCATGATTGGTAGTGTGCCTGCTGTTGCAACTGGCATCATTGTTCCTGCTGCTTCCTCGGTGACTTGTACTGCTTGTGCTTCTGGTGCTGGTGCTTCTGCCGCTGCCCATCTTGCTACGACTGGGTGGTTCTTGGCTTTGAGGAATGCTTTGAGTTCATCAACGGTCTTTGCATCTTCTTCAGTTGCGACTTTGTCGACCAGTTCCGCTGGGATGAAGTCTTTGACGCGTTCTTTCACTTCTTTAGGTACCCAAACGACTCGGTTCCATCCACCGTCTGCTGCGAAGAATTTCTTGCTTCTCATGTATTCGATGGACATTCCGTGGAATCCGTCTATTTGTCTTCCGCCTGCCGCAGAGTCTGCGATGGTGCTGAAGGGCAAGCCGTTTACTGCTGGGCCTTTGAAGCTTCTGTGAACTACTGCTAATCCGTCGACTTCAGGGACGTAGAAGGTTACTGCTTCGAAGCATCCGCATGAAGTGTGTGGGTGATCGAATGCTGTGTAAAGCCAAACTTGCTGGACTTCGCCCATGCTGCGTTTCTTTGCGGCTTCGTTGACGCCTGAGAATTCGCCTTTTTCAGCGTTTATCATTTGTCCTCGGGGTATGGCGAAGACTGGGCCTTTGGGGTCTATGCTTGCTGAGGCTTTGCCGTCAAACCAGCTGATGGCGCCGCAGTTGCTGTACCTTTGGGGTGTGATGACGCAGACGTGGCTTGGCGCGAATGATTGGCATAGGGCGCAGCCGTAGAATGTGTCAACATCTTCGTCTTTGAGGCCTCTTGCTTTTGCGTCGCGTGCTTCATATGCTTGGATTGCTGCAGGGGTCATTTCTTCGAGTTTTGCTGGGTCTGTTATGAAGGTAATTTGTACTTTTTCGATGATGGGCAGTTCACTCTTGAATAGTCTGTAGAGTACTTTGCCGATTGGTTCAAAACTGTTCAGACCTTTTTGGAAGGATTTTTTGCCGATGCGTATCCAGATGTCGTAACGTTGGTTTAGGTGCATGAAGCCTTCGATGTAGTTCAGGTAGCCGTGAATGCGTCTTTCAATGACACCTTCGAGGCCTGCATCGAGTTTTGCGCCTGCTGCTTCAACGAGGATTCCGAATGGGTATGCGCCGCCTTCTTTGAGGTCTTTTAGGTCGGGTCCGATGATGGTGATTTTTCCGTCGTCGATTTCGCTCATGGGTTTAACTTTGGCTAACTCAAACTTCTGTTTAACTGTGGGTCCGCCGAGTTCAACTTGCATGTCGTTTCTTCTGATACGTTCTCCTTCGTAGATTACGCCAACTTCAACAGGTATATCTTTAAACATAGACATTTTTTATTGTCCTCCTTCAAATTTTGAAGTCATGACTTTGAGATTGGCAGCCCATTCCTCAGGGGTTGCGTTTGGGAAAGACCAGCTTGCGTGCACATGGAACAAATTGTCCAGTGTCATGGTTTTTAGGTCAGGTGCAAAATGTTTGAGTCCGCAGAGCAGCAACGATTCAACGTAGTAAGGCATCCCCACCATCATAACGAGGTCTGGGTGTCCTTTTCCGTCTAAGCCCTGCCAGGTTGGGTCAACAACTAGGTTGCCGATTTCCATGGCGTTCATAAAAGCCGCAGGTGTATATCCACGTTTTATGAATTCGCCAACCATGTGGGCTGTGGCTACGACGGGTACTTTTGAAGCTTTTGCGAGGTCAATTAGGTATTCGATTAGTTGTTTGCCTTCCAGGTACCGTTCGGTGGCGTTGCTTCCCACAATAAGAATGGGATGTTGGGCTTTTTTCATCATTGCGACGGCTATCTCGGGTTTTTGTATTGGGTTTGCTTTTTTAGATGTTGCTATTTCTGCACATTGCCAGGGTTCACATGACATTTTACATTCACTCCTTCATTTTTCTGATCATTCTTGGAAGCAATGTTGGGTCTGGAATTACTGTTTCTTTCCAGTCGTGTGCTTCCAGTATTGTGGCGAATTCCTCTTTGAGGGTCATTGGGACATCAGCCATTGTTCTCACGAACAGATGCAGGTCAGTTGGCATTACTCCCATGTAACGTTTGCTGAGGTCAACGTAGTGGCTCAGTTTGATGCTTCGTCCTTTCCACGTGTCGTTTGGTCTGATGCATAGTTTTGCGATTGCAACCATGCATTCCTCTTTGGTTTCTGCTATGTTGAAGAGGTGTTCTGGTGCTGGGCCGACTCTCACTTTGTCTCCTGTGCGTGCATCGTAGACTTCGAAGTCTTCTGGGTGGTCTTCTCTGCCAAGGAGCATACGACGGTACTTTACGCCGTGTGGTCCAACGAGGACAGGGACGCCTAAACGCCAGAATCCTGCGGCGATTGCCGCGGCTTTCTGCGAGTATGCACCCCAAGCTAAGCCGACTGCGCCGAGGCGGTTATGGATGTAATCTGCGATTTCTTCGTAGTTGCCTCTTAAGGGTCGTTTTGCGAAGATGTTTGCTACTTTGATTGCTGCGCCCGCGATGTGTGCGTTTGATACGCATGAACCCGTGTTGAGGACTCCTCCTGCTTCGAAGCCGCCGGGGAATTCTTCGTAAATGGTTTGGCCGTCGCTGTTGCGGTAGCTGCCTGCGGACATGGCTGAGCAGCCTGATAATGCAACGATGTATCTTCTGCTTGCGAATTCTCTTGCGATGTCGTATACGTCTTTGCCGCCTTTCGGATAGTTGCTGCAGCCTACGATTGCAACGATTCCCGGGATTTCTCCGAGAACAATTGGGCTGCCGACATTGCGGATTTCCACGTCTGAAACTTGGCCTCTGCCTGAACGACACAAGTTATTTTCTGCATACATTGCTTTTTCGCCGGCTTTAACGATGAGGCTGTGAATCATGATTTTCTGTGGACATGCTTCTTCGCATCTTCCGCATCCAATGCAGGTTTCATAGAGTTCTTCCATTAGGCTTAGGTCGCCTTTTGCTGCTGCTTTCATGGCTGCTGGAATTGCGTAGTCTTGTGGGCAGTTGCGTTGGCAACTCTTGCATTGCGTGCAAGCTTTGGCGATTTGCGTAATTTCCTCCATGCTTGGAAGACTGGATTTTCGTTTGCGTATTGGAGCAACTTTTTGTGCGACGCGGACAGCGACTTCGCCGACTTTTTCTGGGTCAAGAATTAGGACACCTTTGACTTTGCCGCTTACGAGGTCAGCGACGATTTCGTCTGCTGGGTCGTTTGTGCGGTTCTTAAAGCCCATGCAGTTCTTTTCTGACGCTGCAATTACTGGGGCGTTAACTTTTGCTGCTTCGTCATAGATGTCTGTTCGGATGCATTGTTCATCAAGTACTACTACGTCTGCTAATCCTGCTCGGACGAATCTTAGCTCCCAGCTGATTGGTCCTACGACTCTCGCGCGGTCGTAATACCTTGTCATGTCGTGTGCTGTACAGCATAAACCGACAATTTCGATTTTGTCGTCAACTTTGGTTTCTTTTGCGTAATCAATAATTCCGACTGATGGAACGACGTTATGTCCGATGCACATGATGACTGGTTTAGTTCTATCTACGCTGCCTATGCCTAGCTTTACGAGCGGGGCTTCTGGGTCTGCTTTTGGATAGCCTAAAGTGGAAATTTGTGCGATGTCGCCGACTTCCATGCCTACGTGGTCAATCATGCCGACATGCATGGCTTTGGATTCAAAGTCTAAGTTGTTGCCTTCTTGACCTGTGTGTCCTACTGCGAGGATTTGGGTGATTTGCTCTTCAGTATAAGTTAAAACGTCATCAAGGTCACCGAGTGTTTCAGGCTTTATACCCGTAACCAAACGTGTGACTGGAGCTTCAACTTTTACGTTTAAGCCGCCCACGTTTAATGGGTATCTGCGCCCATATTTCTCGATTAAGTGATGAAGAAGGTGTCGTGAGTGGGCTGTGTGGCAGGCTGCTCCAATCGCACAAGCCAACATCACAATACGAGAAGATTGGGTTGCGATGTCTATGCCGCATGCGCCGCGTTTTCCAGCGGTTAAGTCGCATTTTCCGAAGGTGCAGAGACAGCAGGCATCGCAGTCGGGCATATAGAAGGGTTTGTATTTGGTGAGAAGTTTCATGTCCCAGTCTCGCAGGGTTGTGATGGATGGCATCGGGGTTGGTCCCATTGGTTCTTCAGTGTAGTTGTCGTTGATAACTTTGCCGATGGAGACTTCGAGGTTTTTTATTAGACCAGTGTTGGTCTTCATTTCGTCTATTTTTACGTTAACGTTTTTAGTAGTCAAATTAATGACTCCTCTGTAAAGGTTAAACCTAAGACTGACACAATTTGTTTTTAAACCTTTCCAGATTCAAAGTCAAAAGTCATGGAACAACTGAAGAAAAGCAAAGGTTCCGAAAAATTGTGTAAAGATATGAGTTTAGAATGTAAACAGTTGGCTACAGGTAGCCAAGGGTCTTCATTATAGCCTTCACTGAGAGGTAGCCTTCACTGGTGTCGGGCAAGTCAAGCAGCGATTTACCGTTAAGCACATACTCATCCAACGTTTCATCTTCAGCGATTTTCCCCAGATACCTGAATCCCAAGTCAGCCTCAGCCTGCTTCCCCAGTTCAGCTGGAAAACGGTAGCCGCCCACCAAATAGAAATTGTCAAACTTCATATCGACTTCTTTAGCTATTTTAAAAGCTCTTTTCACGTGGTCCTGAGATTTCTTTGAATGATCCAAAATGTCAAAAACGTCGTTAACAGTCGAGGTGATTCGACGGTTCAGGTTTTCAAGTCCAGCCGGAGAATCAACCAAGATGTACTTGTAATTCTTAGTTAACGACTCCAACGCACCCTTCAGTGCGGAGTTCGGCATGCAGTAGCAACCCTCAACCCATTTGGTGCCAACCGCGAGGAAATCAAAATTTTTGCTTTCATAGAGCCCTTTTTCCCAAATTCGGCTTTCGATGCGTTCAGTTGGGGCAACTCCAACTGTGGTGCCGCCCTGCTCAATAAAAGTGCTCACCAAAAGCTCTGCGATAGTTGATTTTCCCGCCTCTTTGAGGTCTATTCCAAGCATTTCAGCAAGGTTCTGGTCTGGGTCAGCGTCAACCAGCAGCAAGGGGGCTTGGCATGACTCTATCAGGGATTTAGTCATTAGGGCTGTGAAACTGGATTTTCCTGTTCCTCCACGTCCAATTGTTACAAGAGTTTTCATTTGCAGAACCTCAGAATACTGTGATTTCTTAGCAGAAGCTCGCATATATTGTCTACGGTTTAGGTTCTGCTTTTTTGGTTTAAGACAAATCGTCGCGGACCCAAGTTTGCGGTTGCTTACAAAATCTGCCATCATCTGTGGTTGTTTTCAGTTTGCTGACTTTGCCGCTGAACCAGCCTATCTTCGCTGTTTTCCTACAGTCGAACTTGGGGACGTAAGGCTTAATGTCAAGCAGCGGTGTCCCATCAATTATGTCTAGGTCTTGAATGTACAGTGTGCAGTTCTCGATTGCTGTTAGGCGAACAATGGATATGCCGATTCTGTTTGGTCTAGCGGGGGAGCGGGTGGCGAAAACTCCGTGAAGTTTGTCGTCGAGGAACGGTTTAACCATTAAAGAGCTGTCTTTGACGAGGTGAAAGTTGTAGAGGAGGATAATATGTGAGAAACCGCCAAGATCGCGTAAGCCTTCGGCATATTGGGGAAAGATTTCGATGGTTCCGCAGGTTCCCTCAGCCGCGGCTGCCTGTATCGGCACGTTTTGCGGTTCCTTAAATGGCGAATGCACGATTCCAATTGGTTTGAAGAGAAATTCGCTCACTGCGGGCACCGTTGGGGTTTACTGGTTTTTCTTCAACAGCAACTCACATATGTCATCTATAGCTTTTACAGCCAAAATTTCCTTGTTTTTTAGGGGTGTTTCACCCATCATGTCAGCATCAATCACTTTTTGGTCCCAAGGCACAAACGCAAGCACGTTTAAGCCGTTTTGGTCGGCGAAGGTTTGGATGGCTTTTTTCTGTGCATCATTCATGACGCGGTTGGCGACTAGGTAAAGTTGCTTCATGCCAGCCGCCGAGGCTAAGTCATGAATGTGTTTAGCTATCTCCAGCGACTTCAAATTTGAGTCAGCAACAATCAGCAATGCGTCAACTTGCCGTGCGGTCCCTCTGCCGATATGCTCGACTCCGGCTTCTAAATCCATAACGACAGCTTCGTTTCGGTCAACGACGAGGTGTCTTAGCAGGGCACGGATGACGGCGTTTGGAGCGCACATGCAGCCCGCTTCCATAGCCTGCACAGTCCCCATAACAATCAAGTTTACGCCCAAAGGAGTAACAATCGAGTAGTCTCTGACAATGTCATCAACAGTGAAATTCAAATTGTAAACACTGTTAAAGCCAGTGCTTGTTTTAGCCTCAACCAACGGCTTATTCTCTGTAATAGGCACTATTTTTCGGGTTTCCTCAGCTGACAAACCCAACGTCAACGCAAGATTCGGCGAGGAATCTGCGTCAATTGCCATAGTTTTTAATCCGCGTTCAACAAAGCCCCGGGCTAAGCCGCCTGCTATCAGGGTTTTTCCAACGCCACCTTTACCAGAAACTGCTACCTTCATAATCTCACAACTACAATTAAATTCCATTTCAGGGTTAATTTACGTTTCTTCTTGAGTTCAAAAGTTCTTTCTTTACTCGACCACTTTTATCTTTGCGTCATGGTTTCAAAAGCTTCTTTTGCGAAAACGCTTACAAGTTCAGATGTTAATGCTTCAACGATGTTGTATATTCTGGCGTCGACGATTGAGTAGAGGCGTTTGGTTCCGTCTTTTCGGCATTTTATCATTCCGGCGTCTCTGAGGATTTTCAAGTGTCGGGAAACGAGCGGCTGGATAAGGTTGAGGTGGGGAACTATTTCGCAGACGCATTTTTCTCCGTCGCGCAAATAGTCTATTATTTCAAGTCTAATGGGGTCGGATAGGGCGTGGAAGACTGTTGATTTGAAGCGGTTGCTGTTTTCGGAGAGGTTTGGCATAGTTTGCTCTTATCGATAACAATATTTTAAAGTTGCTATAGAACCCAAATGTTATGGGAAACCGCGAAATTTCTTGCGCCTGGAGAGAAAAAGTGAATATATCAAAATATAAATATAGCAATGAAGTGTTTGTTTTCAAGATGGCTCACATGAAAAAACCTAACCGTGCCTTGTCCATTTTCATCATCCTTGTTTTGGCAACATCAACATTTTTCTGTTTCGCTATGCGTCCAGCGATCGCTTGCATCAGCCAATTCATCCACAGATAATTGGCCAATGTTCCACCACGACCTAACCCACGCAGGCTACTCCACCAGCACACCAACTGCAACTCACGCCACCTTGCTATGGAACTATACGACCAACAGCGTAGTCGGAGCTTCACCCGCAATCGTTGACGGTCGTGTCTACATAGGTTCCGATGGCGGAGTTGCTTATTGTCTCAATGCGTTAGATGGGTCAGAAGTGTGGAATTTCACAATCCGCACTGCAAATCGGGGATTTCAACTTGAAGGTGGCACAGCAATAAGTTCCTCTATGGCGGTGGCTAACGGCAAAGTCTACTTCGGATGCTACGACCGCAACATCTACTGCCTGAACGCAGCAACAGGCAGCAAAATCTGGAACTTCACCACAGGAAACACTGTGGAATCATGTCCCTCAGTAGCTAATGGTTACGTGTACGTTGGGTCATGGGATGGAAACGTTTACTGCCTTGACGCGGCGAACGGCGCCAAAATATGGAGTTACAAAACTGGTGGACTCGTTGAGTCTTCGCCTGCAGTCGCCGACGGTTATGTCTACGTGGGTTCTGCAGATGGCAATGTTTATTGTCTCGATGCTTTATCCGGCGCGAAAATTTGGAACTACAGCACCGGGAGCATCGTGGAATCTTCGCCCACGGTTGTTAACGGACGCCTCTACACCGGGTCAGATGACGACAACGTCTATTGCCTTAACGCGACAAACGGAGGCAAAATCTGGAGTTATCCCGCTCAGAGCTGGGTTACATCAACCCCCGCAGTCGCCAACGGCTACGTTTACGTTGGAACCGGTGAATCTGGATCGGGAAACCCTGACAAAAACGTCTATTGCCTCAACGAGTTAACTGGAGCAAAAGTCTGGTCATATCCTACCCAGGACGGAGTGGATTCTTCCCCTGCGGTGGCAGGCGGCTGCGTTTACGTCGGCGGCTGGGATGGAAATGTTTACTGTTTGAACGCTTCAAGCGGAGCCAACATTTGGACGTACACGACGGGAAATCACGTGAGTTCTTCGCCTGCAGCGTGGAACGGAATCGTTTACGTTGGATCATGGGACCATCACATTTACGCTTTAGGTAACCCGTCTTCGTCAAGCACTAGTCCAATCTTGGCTTTTGCGGCAGAAATTACCTACCTGATAGTTGCCGTTGTCGCCGTAGCAGTCGTTATCGTCTTAGCAATAATTCTTCAGCGCAGAAAGCACCGCTAGAAGGCACTTTATGGACGAGGGTCACGTTAGAGTCAAAAGCTGGGAAGAATTCAAACGCTTAGTCGCTGAAAAGAAGCCTAGCTCAATAGTTTTCGTACTTGAACAAAACGGCTTTTCGCCAAACAAGGAACTAACGGTTCTCAGGCTCATAATGCTCCACGACAAACGCTACTACATTTTTTTGGATTTCCCAAAGGGTGAAACGCAAAAACTCAGGGAAACAGGGATTCCGCTTCACAAAGACAAGAATGGAATTCCAAATTTGGATGATTGCGAAGTTAAAGCCTTCTTGGAAAAGCAATTCGCGAATCAGAACTTGAAAGTTTTTTCTTTCTGGACAACTTAAGATTGTGAACGCCCATAAGTCCATAACAATAGTTAAATATTGTAATCAATAAGTTACCTTTCACCAGGAGAGAACAAAAAGCATGCCGAGAGAAACATACCAAGGCATCCCCAGAGCCAAGATACCTTGGGCCCCGAAAATCGATTACGAAAAATGTGTTACATGCGGAAAATGCGTGGACTTTTGCCATAAACAAGTTTTTGCATCCGAAGAAAACGAAGGAAAAAAGCGAACAATCGTGAAAAAAACAGACGGCTGCGTGGTTTTTTGCAGAGGTTGCGAAGACATCTGCCCTGCAGGTGCGATAACGCATCCATCCGAAGAGGAAACTCGAAAGATAATAGAAAAACTAAAAAAGGAAAGGCATAGCCAACCTTTCAACCATATGATAAAATCTTCGCCGTCATAAACTTTTTCGCAGTGCCTTTTTGGATCCTCTGCCTTTGTCATTTATTCTGTTTTGCTCTCGAACTCAACTGCAACTGGAGTTGGGTTCTTGAAGATAAGCAGCACTGGACAGTTTGCTTCCGTGCGTCTCCATGCCGCGTCCACAAGTTCTTTTCGGGCGCTTGAAACAACATTAACTTTCATTGCCACCGCATTCACCATAGGCGAGTCAGGCGATTTATCGGCTTCAACTGTTACTTCGGCTTTCTTAAGCTGAATATTGCTTTTCTTGCAGACATCAGCGAAAATTGTGACTCCACAGTCAGCTAGAGCCATCATAGATAGCTCCAACGCTGTTGGTCCGCAGTCTGTTCCACCAGCAGCCGTTGACAAGTCGCAGATTACACTGTGAGTTCTTTGATTGTCTACTGTCGAACGCACGTTTTCAACCCAAGTTGCTTTAGCCTTTATTTTTGGCATTTTTTCACCTCTTCTTTCTTCATCTAAATTGACTAAAAGTGCTCATGATGATGCGCGTGTTCGCATCCACCTGTAAGCGCGGTGAGCTTACCTTCTCTGAAAGAGGCAAGGGTTGCTTTAACGGTGTCATCAACTGCCTTGAGCACCTTGACGCCTGCGCCTTGAAAACTCTGCAAGCCGCCTGGACCCATGCCGCGGGCAATGATAGCGGTTGGTTTTAGTGTCAGTAGGCTGTCGTGTGGGTGACCTGTGCCGCCCATGTGTTCGTTTGTGTTAGGCTCTGTTTTAACGGTTAGTGTTTTTCCTTTTTCGTCGAGATCGATTACTGCGTAGTAGGGTGCTCTTCCGAAGTGCTCTGCAACTTTGGCGTCCAAACCTGATTTGTCTTCTACTGGAATTATAAGTCTGTTAGGCATTTTTTATCCTCAATTTGTTATCTATCCAAATAGTTTACTTCGTAAATGATATTAATAAGTATCGTTTATAAAGTAAACTTGTGAGCCTTAAATGGACGAAATCGACAGAAAAATAATAACCCAACTGCAAACAGACGGAAGAACAACACTCAAGAAGCTATCCAAAAAAATTGGGTACACAAGCATGGGAACCAAAAAAAGACTTGAAAAACTCCAAAAGAACGGCACCATCAAAGTATCAGCCCTACTGAACCCAACCGAGCTTGGTCTGCACCCAGCAGTCGTGATGCTGGAGATGGAAAACGCTAAAGCCACGCAAAACCTGCTCGACAGATTCAAAGACTGCCCACGCGTAATCCAAATCTTCAAAACCGTAGGTGGATTCAACCTAATCGCGCTTGTCCTCGCTGAAAACCAGGATACACTGGAAAGCATATCAATGGAGAAATGCTCTATGCGCAGCGGACCAGGCATACGACGCTCAGAATTTTATCCCATAAGCGGCACCTACTTTACGCCTTACCTGCAAATTAGGGAAAACTTGGCTACCAAGGCAAGTGCTGTTGCCCCGTGCCGCGTAGACTGCAATCCATGTACCCGATATGAGCAGCACAAATGCGTCGGGTGCCCAGCAACAAACAAGTACAAAGGCACACTTTAATGGGAAATCATGAGTTCAGCTTGGTGAAGGCAGTTACCATTTAGTCAGGTAAACCTTGTCTCCTTCTTTGAAAGCTCGAACTAACTCACAGTGACGAAGAATAGCAAATTGGCTTTCCAGTTCTTCCGCCTTTATGCCGACGATTTTTAAAAGCTCTTCTTTGGTAATTTGCTTCTTTTGCTCAATCACGCTGTAAATCTGCTTTTGCAACTCGGTTAAACCAGCAGTTCCCAACTGTCCCAGCTCTTTACGTATCGACGTGGCAGAAGCCACCGCCAATGGATCGCAAGCCTTGGGAGGATTTGTTTCGTACATACAACAGTCTTCGCAGAGAACTTTTCCGTGAAGATTGTATACTTCATTCTCTTTGACTGTTAAACCGCAACGGTTACATTGCATTTTGAAAACCGAATTAATGCCGAGGTCGTTGCTTATTTTTGTTGCCGTCAAAGCCCAGCAAATCGTCAGGCATGCATGTTTATATTTCGATATTATTATAAAACAACCAAATTCTAAAGGTCAAAATAAATTGCCCAATACATCAACAGATGGAACGTCCAAGGTTCAAGCGGAAGATAAATTTCGCATAAGCGATGCGAAGGGCTTGAATTCTTCGGAAGTTCAGGAAAAACAACGGTTGTATGGGCGCAACGAGGTTGCGGAGAAGCAGGCAAGCCAGGTTGTGGCTTTTGCAAAGAAGTTCTGGGGTTTAGCGGCTTGGATGCTTGAAGTGGCGATTGTGCTCTCCGCTGTTTTAGGAAAATACTTAGACGTCTACATAATAGCCGCCCTGCTGCTTGTAAACGCCGTTTTGGGTTTCGTCCAGGAGCGGCAGGCTACTCGGGCGGTAAGGGCTCTTAAAGGGAAGCTTCAGCTGCAAGCAAAGGTGCTTCGGGACGGCATCTGGCAAAGCATAAACGCAGCGGAGATTGTGCCGGGTGATGTTGTCAGGGTCAGGTCGGGCGATTTTGTGCCTGCGGACTTTAAAATTCTTGATTCCGAAGCCACGGTTGATCAGTCAGCAATAACTGGCGAGTCTCTACCCGTCGACAAAAAAGCGGGTGACCTCGTTTATTCTGGCTCTCTTGTTAAGAAGGGGGAAGTCACGGCGGTGGTCACTGCGACTGGGGCACACACGATGTTTGGGAAGACCGCTCAGCTTGTTGGGTTGGCTAAGCCGAAGCTGCATATGGAGGGAGTTATCTCGAACCTGGTGAAGTGGCTTATTGTTATGGTGGTTTCCCTGCTTCTTGTCGCCGCCGCAGTCTCCTGGGCACGCGGAATAAACCTGCCTAGACGTTCTGTCTCTGGCACTGGTGCTGCTGGTGGCTGCCATACCTGTTGCTTTGCCCACCATGTTTACGATTACAATGGCGCTTGGCTCCTACGAGCTTGCAGGAAAAGGCGTGCTTGTCACTCGACTTAGCGCCTCTGAAGACGCCGCCCTAATGGATGTACTGTGCGTTGACAAAACAGGAACCATCACAGAAAACAAGCTGACCGTGGCTGACGTCGCTGAAATCGGCAACTACAAAAAAGATGACACCCTCGTCTTCGGTGCATTAGCCTCGCAAATGGCAAATCAGGACCCAATAGACCTAGCGTTTTTTGCAGCCGTCGAAGACAGAAAAATAAAGCTTGACGAGTACAAACAAAAGAAATTCACGCCTTTTGACCCGACGACGCGGAGAACTGAGGCAATTGTTGAGAGGCAAGACCAAACATTCAGGGTCATCAAAGGCGCCGTCTCGGCAGTAGCAGAGGTTTGTCAACTCAAAAAAGAACAGCTCACAGAAATCAAGAACAAAACGGATACTTTTGCCGCTAAAGGCCACCGAGTTATCGCCGTCGCCGCGGGCAAAGAATCTTCACCGTTGGATTTGGTTGGGCTCGTGGCGTTGTATGATAAGCCGAGACCTGAATCTGCAAAATTGATAGCGAAACTTCGGTCTCTGGGAATAGCCGTAAAGATGTTGACTGGCGATTCACAGCCGATTGCCAAACAAGTCGCCCAAGAAGTAGGTTTGGGAGAAAAAATTACGCGAATGGCAGACGTTGAAAAAACCGTGGGTGACGCGGTGGTTGCCGCTGAAATCGTCGATGAAACCGATGGTTTCGCCGAGATTTATCCTGAGGGCAAATACCGCATCGTTAAGGGTTTGCAGGTTGAAGATCATGTTGTCGGGATGACGGGCGACGGCATAAATGATGCGGCGGCGCTCAAGCAGGCTGAGGTGGGGATTGCTGTGAGCAACGCGACGGATGTGGCGAAAGGTTCAGCGAGCGTTGTGCTTACAGAAGAGGGTTTATCCAACATTGTCGATTTGGTTGTAACTGGCAGAATGATTTATCAGCGAATTTTGACATGGATATTTAACAAAATCGTCAAAACCTTCCAGGTTATCCTGTTTGTCATCGTGGCTTTTCTGCTCACTGGGTTGTTTGTTGTCGGCGCTTTCCAGGTGGTTTTGCTGCTTTTCCTCGTTGACTTCGTCACAATTTCACTCTCAACCGACAATGTTAGACCATCCGAAAAACCCGAAACCTGGAACATCACCCCTCTTGTCAAAGGAGCCACAGTGCTGGGCGTCGCAACTGTGATTGAGTCGCTGGCGCTGCTATACTTGGGGCTTAACTACCTCGGGTTGTCTAACACAGCCATGCTGAACACTTTCTCGTTTGACATGCTTCTGTTCGGCGGATTATTCACCATCTTCGTTGTCCGTGAAAGAGGCAACTTCTGGAAGTCAAAACCCAGCCAACCCCTCCTAATCGCAATCGCAGCCGACATAATCATTTCATCATTAATCTCCATCATCGGAATCCCAGGTCTAGCACCGATTCCGCCACTTTACGTGGCGATAGCTTTGGGCTGGTTTTTCGTGTTCGCCTTACTTCTGAATGACCAACTGAAAACACATTTGCTACCCTCCACTTTTGAAAACAAAAAATAGAAAGCTGAACTTTTGAAAAATCTTCACTCAGACTTCTAGAACGGTTTTCTTGGTTAAATTTTAAATAGAATCACTTTCATATGCATGCTGCATGAGCGCCAAAAAGAACGGTTTTGGAAATACTCTTTTAACTGAAGTTGTTGAAACGGGAAAATGCGCAAGCTGCGGAACATGCGTTGTCGTATGCCCGTTTGGCACACTTGAACTCGCCAAGGGAAAACCCAACATGGTTAAGGAATGCAAAGTCTGCGGCATCTGTGCTCAAGCCTGCCCAAGATACAACTGGTCGATGGCTAAAGCGGAAGAATTTACCTTCGGAAAAGTAAGAAACCCGCAAGAAGAATTCGGGGAATTCAAAAGAATAGTCGCAGCCCAAGCAAAACCCAGCGATATCCTGACAGTTCGCCAAGACGGCGGAGCCGCCACTGCGATGCTTGTCGCCGCATTGAAAAGCGGGTTAATCGACGGCGCCGTGGTTTCTGGAAAAAGCCAAGAAAAACCGTTCTTACCCGTCCCGATCCTCGCGACCACTGCTGAGAAAATCGTGGAGTCGGCGGGAACAAAATACACTTGTTCTTCGGCGCTTCTTGCTTTGCCCGAAGTTATTAAGCAGAAAAAGACCCAGGTTGCCTTAGTAGGAACCCCCTGCCAAATCCAAGCGGTTCGAAAAATGCAGATGAACAACGTGAAAAAGATGAGCGCTCCAGTCAAGTACCTCGTCGGCCTCATGTGCTCAGAATGCTTCGACTACGAGGGACTCATGGAAACCCACATCAAAGGCAAACTCGGCATCAACCTTGCCGACATAACAAAGATGAACATCAAAGGAAAAATGCTGGTAACCACGCCCGCGGGAACCACAGCGATTCCGCTGGCTGACATCAAGCAGTATGTTAGGACAAGCTGCAGTGTGTGCGAGGACTTCAGCAACGAACTCGCAGACGTCTCCGTAGGCGGATTGGGACTAGACGGCTGGACATTCACGATTATCCGCACGGAAAAAGGAGAAGAACTCTTTGACAACGCGGATAAAGCAGGGTATTTGGATTCTAAACCGATTGAGGAAGGCTCCTTCCCTAAGGGGCTGCTGCTTAAGTTGACAAAGAAGAAGCATGACGCGCAGGTTCCCAAAGCCCCGCCAGCCCAGCCCAAGCCCTAGCAGCAAAAGAACACGCATCAACACGTCCACCCTTGTAAACCAGAAACAGCAATCCTTGAGTTGACCCGCCAGCTTTGGAGCTGAGGATCTTTAGATTTTAGTCGCGTAGTGATGAAAGATAGAAAAGAAAAATCAGTCAATCCTTGTTTTTGTAAGTCAACAGTTCTTGACTAAAGGGCACGTAGTGTTAGTCAAGGAAATTTGACGAAAAATCTTTTATTGATATAGCTTTAGTTCGGATTATGGAAATCCATAGCAAGAGTACGGCGATAATCTTAATTCTATTAGTTACTTTTTCAAGTTTAGGTTTATCCAAAACTAAGTTTGCAATTGCCCAACAGGCTTCCAGTGACTGGCCGATGTTCCACGCGAATCTATCGCATAATGGCGTAGGTGAAGGCAGCCCAGTGCTTACCCCCACGTTGCTTTGGAAATTTAACACGGGCGGCGGTGTCTATTCGTCTGCGGCTGTTGTTAACGGAGTAGTTTACGTCGGCTCAACAGACCAATATTTTTTCGCTTTAAATGCCGCTGATGGCAAACAAATATGGAATTACATCACTCCAAACTCTACATCGCCAGGTGTCTTTTCTTCAGCCGCAGTTTTAAACGGTGTAGTATACGTTGGCGGAGGAAGCGTTGTTTATGCATTCAATGCCTCTAACGGCGCTGTATTGTGGCAATACAGCAATGGTGGCACTCAGCCAATAGAGTCATCTCCAGCAGTCGCTAACGGAATAGTCTTCATCGGCTCAAGCGACACCCCTCGGGGCGGGTATATTACTGCTTTGAACGCTTCCACGGGAGCGCTGGTCTGGAGCTATAACGTTAGGGGCGCAGTGGCTTCGTCTCCCGCAGTAGTTAACGATGTGGTCTACGTTGGCAATCCCCCGAGCCTTTATGCGTTCAACGCTACAACAGGCGCTGTTCTTTGGGATTACGCCTCAGCCGCCACCGGATCTTCTGCTCCAACCGTTGTCAATGGAGTATTATACGTGGGTTCAACGTGGAGTGACAGCGTAGATGCTTTTGACGCTTCTAACGGCGCAGAAATCTGGAATTACAGTACTAGTGTCGATGTTGGTTCTTCCCCTGCAGTGGCTGATGGAGTGGTTTATGTAGGCAGTGCAGGCAACAGTCTTGCCGCTCTTAATGAGGGCAAAGTCTACGCTCTGAACGCAACAAATGGAAACAAAATCTGGAGTTTCACGCCGTTGATAAACTCGGGTGAAAACGCTGTTTTCTCTTCTCCAGCTGTTGTCGACGGAGTTGTCTTTGTAGGTTCCTTTAATGGGAATGTTTATGCTTTGAACGCTTCAAACGGGGCTGAGCTTTGGAATTACGCTACGGGCAACATTGTTTTTTCGTCACCGGCGGTCGCTGATGGCGTGATTTACATTGGCTCAAACGATGGGAACCTGTACGCCTTAAAGGACTTTACTTCTGTGTCATCGCCAACCCCAACCTCAACACATTCCATTCCAGAGCTGCCTTGGTTGGTAATTGCGCCATTGCTTCTCTCTGTGTTCTCTGTTGCTGTCTTAGTTAGGCATCGAAAAACCGCCAACTAAAGCCAACCGAATTTCCCAACCAGTGATTCAGCATTCCTTTTAAAGAGACGGAAAAAACGTTTCACCATGGAAGCCGCCGTCCGCCCATAGCAAAAGTCGCAATGCCCATCCCGCAACATGCCACACGACACACCGCCCATCCGCCAACATAGAACACGACCAAACACGACCAGACCTACAAGCCCTACAAGCCCCAAACCAAAAAAGCAACACAGAAAACAAACAGAAAAAAGTCTCAACTTATTCTTAGGGGAAAGTCTCAACTTAGAAATCTCGCCAAAAGAACAGACCCAAAAACCAGTTAACAAGTAAGAGATAACGCAGGCAGATGCAAAAGATTTTTTAATCCTAACCCATTTAGCCATTAGCTCGAGATGAAATCTCCATGAAAATACTAAATGAATTTGTGCCAACACGTAAATTCTTAAAGCTTGCAGATGAACTCAAAGATCTAGTTGATGGATGGAACGTAACTGACGGCGCAGCTGGTTATCCAGCTCCAAGCGGCGTAGTTGTAAGCTGCTTACTCAAATACAAGTACCCAGACAAATACGTCTGCCCAATCTTCATTCTAAAGTATAAAGGCCCAGTTGAAGTAGGCGGCTTAGCTTTAGCGTCAGACATAGTTGGGTTAGACGGCTTGGCAGTCACGATGGGAGACAACCCGAAGTTCGGTCAACCCATAACGATGTTGCCATCGTCAGAAGAAGCAAGAGACTTCATACGCACCCAAGTCAAAACCAAAAACCTAAAACTCGGTTGCTTACTAACCGCAAGACGCTCAATAGAAGAAACTCTTCAACGGGTACGTGAACCATGGGACTTCGTATATTTCATGAGGCTAACCGACGACTCATTCGAGGCACTCAAAGCAGTATCAGCAGAATGCAAAAAACTCAACAAACCACTCTTCGTATACTTCCTCGTTGGAACCGCCAAAAACGTAGAAACAGTCAAGATGATCGGGTGGCCAGTCGCAGCAACCATGGAAACAGTTGAAGAAAAAGCATCAAAGCTTGTCGGATTAGTCGACGGCATAATCGCAACATGTGCAGGTGACGCTGAAGGCGACAAACTGATGCTGCAAAAGCTGCAGAAATTCAGAAGTTAAACCAAAGCTTCTTTTTCTTTTATTTTATTTTTAATGTTTTCATTTGCTTATTATTTTTCCCAAAGTTTTCACACTTGTTCAAGATAACCTTTTAATGTGTTAGGTCTTGTAGTATTAGCCTTTAAAGATAGAGTGAAGACTGCATGAACCCAGTGAAAGTAATCGCCGTTGAGAATCTTCCGTTAATCAAAAAAGGAGATAACTTGGGGCAACTGATTGTTCAAGCAGCAGAAAAACAGAAAACACCCATACAGGAAAACGACGTGATTGTGGTAACCCACGTCGTCGTTTCCAAAGCTGAAGGAAACATCATAAACCTTGACAAAGTGGTTCCTTCGGTGCGGGCTAAAGAAATAGCCTTGCAAACAGGCAAAGATCCAGCTTTGGTTGAAGTTGTCCTTCAGGAAACCAAAGAAATCGTCAGAGTAAGTAGGAACAGCATAATATCGGAAACCACAAGCGGCATAATCTGCGCAAACGCGGGAGTCGACAGATCTAACGTTTCAGGCGACAGAAACGTAGTGCCTCTGCCAAAAAAACCGAACCAGTCAGCACAGAACATTAGGAAAGAAATTAAACGGTTAACAGGCGCCGACGTCGCAGTAATTGTTTCCGACACTCATGGAAGACCGTTTCGCATGGGTGAAATAAACGTGGCTGTCGGGGTGTCAGGAATCAAGCCGATAAGAGATAGACGGGGCGAAAAAGACCTGTTCGGCTATGTCCTAAGAGTAAAACAGACAGCCATTGCCGACGAGTTATCTTCGGCTGCAGAACTGGTAATCGGCCAAGCGAACGAGGGAATACCCGCAGCCATCATCCGAGGCTACAATTACCAAACCGCAGACGACACGTCAGCAGTTGAACTTACAAGACCTAAAGAGAAAGACCTATTCAGATAAAACAAAAACGTTGAGCTATTACATGTTGGAAGCTAAAATGCCTAAGCAATTCTTGGAGGAAATTCTTCCAAGCAAATTCAAACCTGAAAAAGCAGGGGACTTTGACGTTACCGCCCAACTGAACCTAACTGGGCCAAACGGCGGCTGCTGGGTTCTTACCCTGAAAAACCAAAAACTAAACGTCACTGAAGGAACACATCCCTCGCCCACCTTAACGCTAACCATCGCCGACTCAGACTTCATGGATTTAGTTAAGGGGAAACTAAAAACGGCGCAGGCTTTTTTCGGCGGAAAAATCCACCTCAGCGGCAACGTTCTCTTAGCCTTAAAGCTGAAAGATGCAGGCTTGCTAGATTTCGGCGCATAAATGAATTTTCACTTTCCAATTTGAGTTACCAGCTCGTGGCAGCGGAGTTATAGGGCATAATTTTAAAACTGCCTGCACCAAATAATTGGGAGTAACTTTACCTGTTTCATCCTAAAGCTGGTTGGATATGTCTACTTTCGCAGTTGTCCCCGTAAAAACTCTCTTGAAATCTAAGACGAGGCTCTCAAACTTTTTCACCATCCAAGAACGCCCGCTTCTCACTCTAGCTATGCTTGAGGATGTTTTGAACGCTCTGAAGTCCTCCAAAGTCAACAATACAATAGTCGTCGGCTCTGACTCAACAGTCGAGGGACTAGTCAAGAATTTCGGCATGACTTTTCTTCGAGAAAACCAAGAAGGCTTAAACCAAGCACTCGATCAAGCGACAGGGCTTTGCGTTCGAAACAATGCCGAACTTGTCTTGGTTTTGCCTGCGGATGTCCCGCTTATAACGTCAAGAGACATAAACGGATTAGTCAAGCTGGCGCGGAAGGATTCGATGGTTATTTCTCCGTCGCAAAACGGCGGAACCAACGCGCTGCTGCAGACGCCGCCTGGAATTGTTTCTCCCTGTTTTGGACCTGACAGCTTCAAAAAGCACTTCAACAAAGCCGTATCCAACGGCGTCCAAGCCAAAATCTACGTCTCTTCAAACCTTATGTTGGATATCGATTCAGAAAAAGACTTAGTGCAGCTCCTCAAGGCAGACCAGCAAACGGCATCTAACCGCTTCTTGAGCCAAAGCTCTTGGAGCAAAAATTGCCGCCACGTTGATTCACGCGGCGAAAACGCATAAAACAGTGGTTAGGTCAACGATCTCCTGCGACGTGAAACACAGTTTTCAATCGAAAAAGGCTCATTTCAACTCGAGTTTCTTTACCGTTTCCAGAGGCAAATCGTCTTCGCCGATTTTAAATGTCTGGGGCTCATCAATCTTCATGATTGTCCTAAGCTCTTCTGGGTCAAGCTCGCAGACCAACTGCGTTATCCTTTCTTTGGCTATGTCGAAATGCTTCTTGAAAGCCCCTTTATCAGCGTAGAGCGTTGCCGCGTAAGCGCAGATTTCGTTTTTCTTTAGAAACCACCCGATTTTTTTGGTGGTAAAATTGACGTCAAACGTTATTGGGCCAGCCGTGCAGGTTTCAGGCTTAACCGAGTGTACTATGCATTTTCCTGTTTTTTTGTTGAAGAAACCGCAGAAAAGCTGCGCGTCAACTGCGGGGTAGGAGTAGCCTGCCTTGGCAAATGGTTCTTTAATGGTGATTTTCTGTTTTTTCAAGTATTTTTTTATGATTTTTTTTCTTTTTTCGCTCAGCGGCGGTTTTGCGTCTTGGCAGCAGCAGATTTTGCATTGGCTGCAGACGTCAAATGAATAGGTTGCTCCGTTGTCGTCTTCAGGCATGGTTTTTTTCGCCTTTTAGAAGTAGGGTTCATTATTGGATAGGCATTTAATAAGTGTTGAATAAATATCCACGATTGCTTCATGGAGACTGGTTTTTTCGGCGCGGCGCAGAACCCTTTCCAGTATGACCTCGGATAAGCTGCCTGTTTGCATCCGCTTCTCAACAAGCCAAAGGTACCTTTTTTCGTCTGCGTCGGCGTATTCTTGTGCCATGTCAAGGTAGGCTCGGACCACTTGTTTCGCCGTTTTGCCATGGGGATTTGACACCGCCGCGTTTAAGCCATCTTTGACGACTGCGTTAAAGTCTCGAACCAGCAAGTCATGAGGCAGAAGCTCAGCGTTCCTAGCAACTAATCCTCTGAGACCCGCACGGATAAAACAGCTCAACGCAACATCGGATTTAATGCATTCTTGCTCATCTATCACCCGCACTTCAAGGGCGCTACGGTCGAAACGGAAGATTACGCCTCTGGAGTTAACCCACTCACGCCAAAGAATCGTTTTTCCAGCGCCAGCTGCAGCCAAATCTTCAGAGTATTGCACGATAACGTCATGCTTGTACCTGCTAAACGACGTAGAGTACTCGGGAACGACGTCGGCGGTTATGGAGGGGATTTCCTTCTGGTTTATCTTGTAAAACTGCAGCCGATTGTCCCTGTCTGGACCCGCTTTGCCCTCGTAGATGGGGGAGGAAGCGGTGATTGCCGGAAGATACGCGCATAGGTTGGCAAGCAAATTATGCAGTTGGACACCGTCCTTCTCTTTTTGGTATGGGAGATTCAGATGGAAGCTTTGGATGTTCAGCCAGCCATGCTGGTTTAGGTTAAAGATTTTGGCGTATTCATCATAGATTTTTCTGTGGTAATGGGGCCAGATGGAGGTGTCTGTAAGCTTTAGAAGAGGATGCATCCCTGTTCCAAGAAGCAGTGCACCGTGTTTCTGCACGATTTGATTTAGCGTCAAAACCGCGTTTTGCATGGTTTCTTCAAATTCGATTGGGGATTTGAAGGGAGAGTTGGCTTTCAACTCCATCACATGCAATTGCAGCTCTTTGCCAAACGTGAAGGAGGGCATTTCTACGAAGTTGATGATTTTTCCGCAGTAATCCTTGATGATTTTGTCGGAAATGGGCAAAGGTTTTAGTTCTTTGTCTACGAGCGCTAACTCGTGTTCGGGTCCGAAGACTTCAAGCGGTTTGTACGTGTACTATGCCTCATCCTGTTTAGCGTTAGCTTAGAATGCGAATATGGCAGTAGTTAATCTTAAATATAACTACACCAATAACGCCTTTCAATCAACCTGGTGTCTCATGACCGTGTTGGTTGTCTCAAACATCGACCTACCCACTAAAATTCAAGTAATGAAGCCTGCGACGTTTTTAGATTCCACAATCAAAGAACCCACACTCAACATCAGCAATGAGTACCGTTATATGAAAACAGGCTACTACGTTTCCATGCACGCTGAAATTCTTGGCAACCGCGTCATTCCATCATGCGAAAATATCATTGACTCCAGCAGAACCCCGGTTTTCCTTCTCAGAGCAGCCAAAGCAGGAGTGCCAACGTTACCCGTCGAGGTCACCGACTCGGTTAAGAAAATAACTAATGAACTCGGCTTCCCAGTTCTGATTTTCGCGGTTAACCCGTTCATTTACGACGGATTCAAAGTAGCCCACAACAAGAGCGCCCTCTACCGCGCCATGAAAAGCTTAGGGATGAACTACAAATTCGCTGTGTGCGCGCAGCCTCTGAGAGGTGAGCTTTCCACCGTCAAAACTTACTTCGGCAAAACCGTTAACCAAGATTTGGGTACGCAGAAAATCGCTGAAAAAGTCTTCAAAACCTTCGGGATCCCAATCTGCAAATTGTACATACAAAAAACTGTTGACAAAGCTTATCTTTGTGGACTGCAACCCGTAGATAAAGAGGAGCTTTCCGAACAAGATTTGAAAATAATATCCAAAGAGGTCTCGCTCATTTCTGAGCAAGGTGAACACTTCGGTGTCTAAGATCGCGTGTTTTGTTGAGAAATATAATTTTACTGATCCTCGGGAGGAAGGTGCCCTCCAAAACTTCAAAGCAGCCGCTGAAAAGCAGGGAAGCGAATTCCATTTCCTCTTCCGAGAAGACATCTCCGAAGTCCCAAAATACGATTCGGTCTTTATCAGGGCAACAACTGACCCGTTGAACACGGCTTACGTGGTTTCTAAAACCGCTTGGGAACTGGGGTTAAAAGTCATCGACGACCCAGAATCAATCACTATATGCGGCAACAAAATTCACCAGTACGCCCTGTTCGAAAAATACAATGTCCCGCGGATACCGACGCTGTTTTTGAGCAAGGATGAGTTGCACCACAAAAAAATCAGCGAAATATTCGACGTCCTCGGAAAACCCGTGGTGATAAAAGCACCATACACAAGTTTTTCACGTTACGTTGAGAAAGCAGCTTGCGAGACAAGCTTTCGCGATGTTGCTAAACGGTTCTTCAGGAAATCAGATGTTTTAGCTATCCAAAAGTTTACGCCTACAGCCTTCGACTGGAGAGTCGGCGTACTAAACAACGATGTACTCTATGTTTGCAAATACATGATTCCCAAGGGTAAATGGAAGCACGGCGCCAAACTCCGAGGCAAACCTACAGTGATTTGGGGTAGAACAGTAAGCCTTCATAAAAGGGAAATGCCGCTTAGGCTTAGGGAAGTGGCGTTGAAGGCTTGCAGTGTGGTGGGTAAGGGGCTCTACGGCGTGGACATCAAAGAAGTCGACGGCGACTACGTTGTAGTCGAAGTAAACGATAACCCGAGCATCTACGCAGGCTACGAAGACTCATCCGACCACGACATTTACCGAAGAATCATCAACTACTTATCAGAGTAAACGGGCAGCTTTATACCTGTCAAGGTTTCATATGCCTTTCTCAATTCAGCATATTCTTTTTTAGCCACTGTTTGCAATTCAGTAAGGTCAACAAGTAGGGTTCCATTAGGTTTTATTGAAGAACTAAAGAAGCTATGGTACTTATCATCGCTTAAAAGTTTGAACCATAATTGAGAAATGCCTTGAGAAAATAAGTAGTTCTGTTTTTCTATTAGAGATAGTAACCGATTATAGTCAGAGGGATTTTCCATTTCAAAAGGAGCCTCTTTTTTGACTTGCGGGTCACCAGTTATTCCTTGCCGCCAACCTTTTGCTTCCAACGAATCAAGGATTGTCACTAATTCTCCATGGACGGCTAAACGTTTCTCTAAATGCTCTTTACTCCAGCTCTGTCGAATCCTTCGGGGTTGAATAACGTAGCTTGATACCAAAAGGACTGCAACGGAAACAATTGCTGAAACAACAGCCGCTATGATTGTTGTATCTACCGGTAGATTTGACGACATAGCTTCGCCAGCCCATAAAAAAAGTAGCCGCTTATACTTTAAAAGACTTTGCAAGCGCCGAGCCTAAAATCCGACAAAACCCTTATTAATTTTCCAAACTGATTGATAAGCTTAATTACGTAATTATGTAATTGCCGGGGGAGGGAGTCGAGCCCTCACTCAAGAGCGCCCCATACCAAGGTTCGTCAACGCTCTTGCTCGTCCGTCTCGAATTGCCTCGGCAGTTACCAGTCCTAAACTTCTTTTACCTTATCGCTCGGATTCCATAGATAGAGCTTTTTTACACCATTGGTCTCGATTGCTGTTCTCATAATAATATGCTTGAATTCACCCCTTCTTTGCAATCGCCTTACACCACCCCTCATTGAATCTAAATTGACATCTTCGGATGAAAACATCAGGGCAGTGCCTTTCTTTATACCTTTTAATATCTCCCGATATGGTGCTTGCCTGGGCGTAGCTGCTGGAACAGCATCTTCAGAAACCACAGTGAGTTTAAGTTTAGTTACATCGAGTGCTGTTTTCTTTGCCATATGTTATCGCCTTCCATAAGGCGTGTACTTCTATTTAACTGTAGTGTCTGCAATGACTTGCCACGTCACCGCACTGCATTGCACTATAACGCATTCATGCAGTAGAAGTACAGTAAAACTACTGCAAAAATATCGCATAAGTGACGCATTATTGACGCATTACTACGTCAAAAATTAAATAAGTAACATGATGACACAAAACGTAACGGTACGTAACGGTTTGTGCACAGACAAGCGCTTTATGCGCATGATATGCGTACGACATGTGCACGATAAACACACAACACACGCATAGGACGCGTACGATACGTGTGACTTATGTGCACAAACAAACGAACAAGTAAATGGACACAAACGAACTGACAAACGATACTGCAGCATTATGGGCGAAACAAACGAGTAAAATGACAACAAGTACAAATAACCTAAACAACAAGGAAATACACACGTAAAACAAACATCAGATATGATAACAGGAGATTGAAGTTAGATGCAGATGGCACCCGCCGCAAATCTATCCTGACTCACGGGTTTCTTTGCTCTTTCAACCAGAAAATCGCGTCCATACGGCGGCTTGACATCATAAAGGTCTAACGGTCCTTTTAACTTATGCTGTAAATCATCGAGATTAAGGGTGGTTGCTGGAACTCTCCAAAATTCACTTATTCTATCTTTCATTCGGTAAAAAATAATATTATAACAATTATCTTCCTTAACGTAGCTCTTTCCACCAACTATTCTGTACTTATCACCATTTTCTGTACAACCACTTATCGGGCTAACCGTAACCTATCCGCCGCCATTGTGGTTGGTGGGAATTATCTTTTAAGTTTTTGCATATCAAGTTATTCGATTGAATACTAGCCCCGCAATTTTCGACATGTATTTATTTTAACGCTCCCTAATCCAGTGCAGGAGATTACGTTATGCCCAAAGAAACACATAAACCACATGAAGAACCAGTGAAAGACCACGAGCTCGGCTCTGAAATGTCCGTAGACGAGCTTGTATGCCAAATGGATAAAGCGTGGGGTTTCACCGCTGGCAAACTAGCGACTGGCGTTAGCATCCTCGAATCCATGATTAACTCAAAGGGCTGCGTCAAATTTCTATCGTTCCCCGCCGACATCGTCGCCACGGGCACACGGGGCATAATAAAAGAACTAGTTAAACGCAAACTCGTCGACGTCATCATAACAACCTGCGGCACCCTAGACCATGACGTTGCACGATGCTGGAAAGACTACTACAAAGGCAGCTTCATAATGAACGATTCTAAACTTCACCGAGAAGGCTTAAACCGCCTCGGAAACGTGCTGGTGCCAAACGACAGCTACGGCATAATAATAGAGCAGAAAATCCAAGCCCTCCTGCAGGAACTCTACAAAGAAGGCAAACGGGAACTTTCAACCAGCGAGCTTGCACGGGAAATCGGGTTACGCTGCTGCAACGAAACATCAATTCTTTACTGGGCAGCCAAAAACAACATTCCAGTCTACGTGCCAGGCATAACCGACGGCGCGGTAGGCTACCAACTCTGGTTCTTCAGCCAAGACCACCACGACTTCAGAATCAACCTGCTCAAAGACGAAGGCGACCTCAACAACACCATTTTTGACGCTAAAAAAAGCGGCGCCTTCATCGTCGGCGGCGGCATCAGCAAACACCACACGATATGGTGGAACCAGTTTAAAGACGGCTTAGACTACGTCGTCTACATCAGCACCGCAGTCGAGTGGGACGGAAGCTTAAGCGGAGCCCGACCACGCGAAGCCGTTTCATGGGGAAAAATCAGCGAAAAAGCACGACGAATAATGATTGAAGGCGACGCAACCGTGATAATGCCGATAATGACCAGCGCACTAATTGACAGATTGAAAAAACGAAAAGCCCAAACAAAATAGTCTTTGGGCAAAGTTAAAAATAGTGAAAACACAAAAGTAAAGTAAAGCCTTGCGTTTTAGACTAGCAAGAAAGCGGTAAGTTAGTTTTGTCGGTAGCCAAGTATTTTCAAACGCGGAAAGCGTTTTTCTTCATGTTCATAGGGCTAGCTGTCTTCATACTGTACCTCTATTTCTTCGCGGGATTCAAGAACATAGCTGTCGTCCTGCGCGGAGTCGACCCGATGCAGTACGCCCTTTTCTATGCTTTGGCAATAGGCACGGTTTTGCTTGGCAACTTCTTTTGGCTCCTATCATGGAGAAACGTACTGCACACGCTCAACGTCAAGATCAGTGTGAAAAGCGCCTTCTTGTACTACTGGACAGGTTACTTCGTTGACCTCGTCGTTCCCTGCGAAACCGTATGCGGAGAACTCACGAGGTTATATCTTGTACACAAGGAAACCGACAATGACTACGGTCTCGTCGCGGCTGGCGGAATAACAAACCGAATAATCGCTTACATAATCGTGGTAACAGGACTCTTCACAAGCGCCGGACTACTTTTCCTAAAATCCAACGTACCAGCAATCATTTCAAGCGTTCTTATCCTCATCATAATCGGCGCAACTGCTTACCTCGCAGTCCTCATGTATTTGGCTCTCAGCGAGAAATCAGCCGAAAAGATTGCATCGCTGGGAATTAGGATACTGAGAGTCCTTCGACCTGGCAAATACCGCTCAAACGACCTTTCGCCCGAAACGAGAAAAAGCCTCGCAGCCTTCTACTCAGGATTCAAAATTTTCCGCGAAAAACCCAGACACCTGATTAAACCCTTCGTCTACTTGACGATATCGTGGCTGTTCAATCTCTCCCAGTACATACTGGTTTTCTTTGCCCTCGGCATTCGCGGTGAGCCTTTCGCCTTCTTCATCATCATCTACTTCGTGGCGGGTTCGCTCACCGACGTCGCAGCCAGCTTCTCCGTGGGAACCCTAGACATACTGCTCGCGACGATTTTTGTCGTCTACGGGCTAAACCCAGCCCTAAGCGGAATCACAGCAGCACTCGTGAGAAGCGTCACTTTCTGGGCACCCCTCGTAATCGGCTATGCGATTGTCCAAGCCTTCGGAGCCAAAAAACTGCTGGCTCCAACCCCAAAAGAAAAAGTCATCCTTCCGCCCAACCAGCCACCAAAAGCGCCAGTGCCACATATCGGAAACGCTTCTCAACCTACTTGAGTAGCCTGCAAAAAAGTCTAATTTCAAAAACTAAAACAAATAGGAAAATGAAGGCGGCGTTTATTGGACGCCTTTGGATAGCCAGCTCATGTCCTGTCCTTTGCGTTTTTTCTGGCATGCGTTCGCAGAGTGCATGTGCGTTGGTTGCGTCGCAGTAGCATACTGCCGATTTTCCTCAGCAGACTAATTGTTCGACGGGAATTGGTTCCCTAATATGACAGGAATTTTTAACGAACAATGGAAAGGGGCAAAATCTTTATCCACGCAAATACTATTAATGACCGCAGGAACTGATAAAATGGCAGAGTTGAAGATTGAGGCGGAGAGATGCACAGAGGAAGAGGTAATTCTGGACGAAAAGTTCCGAAAGCGAATGACTCAAAGCATCAAGCGCCACAAAGTTCTTCTGGAAAAACTCGCCGAATTGTAAGGTATCTCAGTCGCCAAACTATTGAGGAATTGCATCGTGCCATAATTCTTGAAACACACGACAAAATAGCCGAGTGTGCGCATTGTTTGAAGCCAAGCGCGTTGGAGTTGGCTTTGGAACTGCCTAAGAAATGTCTTTATGGACAGGAGCTCTATCCCGACCTTTTCGAAAAGGCAGCGGTCTTAATGCGGGAACTGATTAAGGGTCACCCCTTTGAAGCAGCTAACAAGAGAACTGGCTACATGGCTGCGCTGATATTCTTGAGTGAAAATGGTGTTGCCATTGATAGCAACGTGGAGGATGCAGTCTCTCTAACGCTTAGGATAGCCATGGATAAAGCAGGTGTTGAAGAAGTTGCTGAGTGGTTAAGGAATCATTCAAGCCATTGAGGACAAAATGGTTTAAGATAACAAAGAAGAAGGAAGAATTGGGTGTTTTATTGTACGCCTTTGAATAGCCAGCTCATGTCTTGTCCTTTGCGTTTTTCTGGCACTCTCTCGCAGAGTGCGTGAGCTATCAGTGGCAGTGCGATGGTTGCGTCGCAGTAGCATACGGCTCGTGTGCCTTCTTTGCTGTTGATTTTGCCCCAGCTGATCGCCTCTTCCAATGTGCAGCCTGATAAGCCGCCCCATTGGGGTGAGTCTGTGGTGATTTGTATGGCGTATTTGTGGGGGTAGTAGTATTCTTGCAGTCCCTTGCGTAAGCCGCCTTTTCTGCCTTTGACGCCTTGATCCTCAGTGAAGGGGGAGACGGATATTGCGATGAGCTGCGTTAGATCTTTGGGGACGCCGCCGCCGATGTAGACCACTCCGACTTCTTTGGTTTTTGTTCCTATGCTCACGAATTGGTCGAATTCTTTGACGCTGTCGATGTGGACGTTGTGGCCTTGGTTTTTGGCTAAGAGGAAGGTTTCGCCGTAGGCGCTGTCAACCATGGCGGGGCTAAAGATGGGTACGCCGTTGGCTGCTGCAACTGCGGATATGGCGGGGATTTTTTTCTTGCCTAAGTATTTGCCAAGTAGATAGAGGAATTCGGCTGAGGTGTAGTTGTAGTCTTCTTTGCAAGTCATGACAAAGTCGGTGACGACTTCTTCCATTTTTCGGTAATCGGTTTCTTTGCCGTAGACGTCGTAATATCGGTTGACGTCGTCGTGGAGCAGTTGCTCATCGTTTACCATGTGGCTGCCCTGATAGTAGCCAAGGCCCATGGCGTCTACGATGTCTTCGGAGACGTTTGCGCCTGTGGAAACCAACACGTCGATGAAACGGTTCTCAATAAGCCAGTTTATAATTGTCCATTGCCCAGCCGTGCTCATGGAGCCAGCGAATCCCATGGCGATGGTTAAGTCTTTTTCTTTAAGCATGTTCTCCCAAACGTCTACTGCTTCGCCGAGTTTGCGACCTTGGTAGGCGGTTTTGCCCATTTCAGAGAGGAGTTGGGAGACACTTTTTGGTTTGACTTTGATTGGTTCAAGTTTCTTTTTGAAGTATGGATCGCTCATTAGTGTGCACCGCGTTCTATGTTATTTGGCTTGTATATGAAATTTGTCATGCCGAAAAGCCGTCGACCATGCACATAGAACCGATAACCCGCTTAAATCGTCAACCGCAGCAGCCTCAAACTAAAGAAGCTCGACACGACCATTCGGGTTATATAGGAACTCTTGAAGAGCAAATCTAATTTTGCTTGATTTAAACCCCAAACCAAAAAAGCAACCCAAAACAAGCCCTGACTACAAGACGCCTACCCGAGGGGAGGGGGTCTAGTATTTACATCAAATTTCCAACGTAAATATGGGTTCCAAAGACAGGGGAGGTACCCCATCTTTACATCAAAAAAACGAGGTAACGATGGATCAGCCAACAAGCAACAACAAATCGAACATTTGCAAAGCGTTTTTTCCATCAAATGCATGCTTTTCTTAAGCAACGGTTAAAAGGCAAATGATGCACAAACTACCTAACACCAAAAGGTTTGGTCATCAAAATGCAGTCTGTTAAATCAGAACAGAAAAGAAAATTCATCTCAGTTGACCCAGCCAAATGCATAGGCTGCGGAATCTGCGAGTACGCGTGCACAGTTGAGAAAGGCGAGGCAATCTGGAACCCGATGAGGTCAAGAATCCGAGTTGTCCGCATGACACCTGTCTTTAACTTTGCCTTGTCATGCCGAGGCTGCAAAGACGCGCGATGCGTTAAAGCATGCCCTGAACATGCAATCATGCAAGCGGAAGACACTGGCTTACTTATTATCGACGATAAAGCCTGCAAAGGCTGCGACTGGTGCGTCCAAGCGTGCGAACACGGTGGAATAACAATCAACCCGGAAACGGGAAAAGCCATCGCGTGCGACCTATGCGAAGGCGAACCCAAATGCAAGGAAGCATGCCCAGAAGAAGCATTAGAAATCGTTGAATCTGACGAGGTCGCGGACAAACGCTTCAACGAAGCACTGTCAAATCTGTCGGTGCAATGCGAAAAGTTGACTACGATGGCCAAGAACAAGGATTGGAAGCCGCTTTTAGCTTCGGCGGAGAAACGATCCGAAAAAGTTTCAGCTACACTTGAAAAGCTGAACAAAAAGACGATGGAAGCAAGACAAAAACAGAAGTAGTCTTCTTCCCTAGCAGTTTTCTTCGTAGCCCCTTAGTAAACTGTCAATGTCTAAACCGACTTTTTCGCCCATGTACCCGCCTTCCAAAACAAAAAAGGCAGGCTTCTTAATGTTTGCAATTCTTTTGCCGATTTCCCAGTAGTCACTGTCAACCAAACCTAAAGAAGCTAAATCCCCGAAATGCGTGTCAAAACCGCATGAAACCGCAACCGCCTCAAATTTGCCGAAATCAACCAAACCCAAGGCTTTATCCAACGTCTCCAAATACAAATCTCCTTTGACGTTGAGCGGCAAAAAGAAGTTGATGCAGTTTCCCTCGGTATGAGAGCCTGTTCCCGGGTAATTTGGCGATTGATGCACGGAAACGTACGTGACCTTCTCGTTGCCTTGAAAAATCTCTTGGGTCCCATTCCCATGATGCCCGTCAACGTCCAAAATCAACGTTTTTTTAGCCTGTTTTTCAACTGCTATCGCAATGTTGTTGAGATAGCAGAATCCACGCGTATGAACACCTAACGCAGCGCCGCTTCGACCTACATGATGGCCTGGGGGACGCATAAGAGAGAAACCGCCAATTTGACTAGCCAAAATTGCGCCGCCAGCCGAAAGCCTCGCGTACTCGTAGATTTTGTCGTATGCAGGCGTGTCGGCATCCTCCACTAACCCCTTCTTCAGTTTCCAGAGGTATTCGGCGTCATGAACCGCAAGCAAGTCGTCTTCGCTTGCTGGCTGTGGCTCCAAAAAATCGTAACCTTTCGCTTTCAAAATTTCCGATGCAACCTTAACTCTTTGCGGTCCCTCGACGTGCCACGTTCCATAGCCTAAACATTTTTCAGAATAAACTATCTTGGTTTTCATCGGCAACTGCATCCATTACACAGATAAGTAACGACTTAACTTTAAAAGATAACGAAGCAAGTTTGCCGATCCTAATCAAACGGAGTAAAGCAAATAATGATTTCAGAAAACCCTTTCGAACAGTTCCGCATTGAATGCCAAACCGTGTTAGCGGACGCCCTAAAGAGAGCCCTGCCAGAAATAAACATGCCCAACATCACGTTGAGCAAAACCCCTAACATCGAGTACGGTCAGTTGGCTTCATCACTTTGTTTCGAGCTTGCCAAGAAACTGAATCAGAAGCCGCTTGCCGTAGCAGAACACCTTGCCGCCGCGATTGACGCGTCAAGCTTCAACTTGATTGAGAAAGTTTCCTGCGCAGGCGCTGGCTACATCAATTTTCACCTCAACTTCGCAAAGTTTTCAGCCCTAACGCTGGAGTCCATTAAGACGCTAAAGTTTGAGTACGGATTCGTCAAGATCTCTAAGCCGACCAAAATCATCGTTGAGCACACCAGCGTTAACCCCCTTCACCCAATCCATATCGGGCAAGCTAGGAACCCGATGCTGGGCGATGCCTTGGCGCGTATTTTGGAGTGCAGGGGACACAAAGTCTCAACGCACTACTACATCGATGACGTCGGCAGACAATCATCCGTCATCGCCTACGGGTATGACAAACTGGGCAGACCAAAACCCAACGAGAAACCAGACCTTTTCGTCGGCAAAATCTACACAGTAACCAGTTGCCTCGTTGAAATTAACCGTTTGAAGCGGGTGTGTGAGCTTGCCGCGGCTGTTAATTCTTTGGATGATTTGGCAAAGGCGAACAGGGAAATCGATGAGTGGATGTCGATTGCTGCGGAGCTCAAAGAGAAGTATCCCGAGCTGTTTGAGGCTTTGACGGATAAAATCGGGATGGATGAGAATCCAGAGGAAGAAATCAACAGGCTCAACCGCGCATATGAAGACGGCGAACCCCACGCGAAGCAGCTTATCCGCGAAGTCAGCGACTTATGCCTTGAAGGCTTCAGGGAAACCATGAAGCGCGTCGGTGTCACATACGACAGTTGGGATTGGGAAAGCGACTTTGTATGGAGCACCCAAGTCAGCGAGGTTATGCAGAAGCTGAAGACGTCGCCGTTTTTGTTCAGCGAAAAAGGCGTGATGCAGTTTGACGCTGAAAAGGTCACGCAGGTGCTTGGATTGAGGGGTAAGCTGGGGTTGAGCGAGAACAATGAGGTTCCGCCGTTGACGCTTATGCGGGCTGACGGCACCACTCTCTACACGACCCGCGACATCGCATACACCCTGTGGAAGTTCAAGCACGCGCAGAAAGTCATCAACGTCATCGGCATGGAGCAGTCGCTGGCGCAACTTCAACTTAAATTGGCATTATACGCGTTGGGCTACGGCGAATACGCCGACAACCTGGTTCACTTCGCCTACAATCTGGTTACTTTGCCTGGCTACAAGATGAGCAGCCGCAGAGGACACTACATCACTTTCGACGCGGTTCTCGACGAAGCAGTCCAACGAGCTTACGAAGAAGTTTCGAAGCGTTCTCCTATGCTTTCGGAGGAGGAGAAACGTAAAATCGCCAACTTCGTCGGGTTAGGCGCTGTTCGCTACGCCCTTGTCGACGTTGACTCATCCAAGCCTGTCGTCTTCACCTGGGAACGTGTGCTCAACTTCGAAACCAACAGCGCACCCTACGTCCAATACACTCATGCAAGAGCCTGCAGCATCCTACGCAAAGCCGAACGGGAACCAGAAAAGCCAGCGTACAACCTGCTTGTTGAGAAGCTTGAACGCGAATTAGTCGTGAACCTTGCAGGTTTCCCAGACGCCTTCATCGAAGCCACAGAATACCTAAAACCCAACCTAATCGCCGACTACGCAAACGCGTTAGCAGACAAATTCAACACGTTCTACAACGCCTTACCTGTGCTGAAAGCGGATTCAGAAGGATTAATCGACGCACGCCTAACACTGACGCAAGCTATAGAAATCGTGATGCACAACGCCCTAACACTTATCGGAGTTGTCGCACCCGACAAAATGTAATCCTGCCCTTTTTTTCAAGCTTCTTTCTACGTCATTTTTGTGGTGGTTTTTGGTCACAAATACTAAACCCCCTCCCTCGGTCTTTGAAACCATCTTTACCTTGAAATTTTGATGTAAAAATGGGGTACCCCTCTCAGATGCTCCATCTCTCTCACAGTCTACCCTCCCGGTCTACTAGATGAACTAAATATGGCCCAAACACGATTCAACATGCTTCAACATAGACGCGGAGCGCGTGGAATTGTATGTAGAAACGCTCCTTTTCAACATAGACGCACGTAAAATCCATTAACAAAAAAGTCAGCTCACCTTTGTTTTCTTGATTCACTGGGTGATTTCTCGCTAAAGGTTTCCAGGAAACCCTGCATTCTCCAGTAAGTATCCAAAAACTCCAAACCTCGAGGTGACGCAAAATAGTAGGTGCCCTCATCGTCACTGAGCCTTCTCATTAGCCCAAGGGAGCAAAGGTTCTCAACCATGCTTCGCAGCCTATCCACAGGGACGCCGACGCCATAGGACAACCGAGTAATTTTAACCCCTTCAGGGTAACCAATCAGCACTTCCAAGATAGCGGCGTAAAGCTGCGTCTTTGACCGCTTAGACTCATTTCGAGGCATTGCAAACTATCTCCCTGGGGCAGTCATAGCTGTTCCTCAAAAAGGCGGAGGCGGCAATTTTTCTACTTTTCGAGGAGGCTGGCTGATTGATACGCCGAAGTTCGCCTTTAATTCTTGCGTGTAAATTACTTGTTCAGCTGCGCTGCCTTGTTCCATAGCCACGGTTTCGCCAAATATGCGTTCGACCCTGCACATGGGGCCAATAACGACTTCTTTACCGTAAATGTCATCAACTCTTGCCATTCCACCCGCCATCGCCCAAGTTGTTGCCCAATTCGTGCTCCAGCCGCCAAAGCTTACGTCTGCGCTCTTGCCAACCTCAACACGCTCACCAATCAAGAATCCTTCAACTCGGCTACCGCTGCGGACAGTCACCTGTTTAGCCTTAAGCCCTTGATCGGTCTCTGTTTTGCCGCTGATATCGGCTTCTTCACGGATAATTATTTTGTTTGCCTCTAGCTTGCCGCTGATTCTAAGGGTGCCGCTTTCTAAGGTGCCTTCTATTTCTGTGTTCCCGTAACCTTCAACCTTTTCTGAAAACAGGGATCCAGCAACTTCGAGTTTACCTCCGACTTCTACGCGTTGCGCATGGCAATTGCCTTTTACTTCGATGGCGCCGCCCACTTCAATGAAGTCGCAGGTTAAGTCTCCGTCTACTTCCAATTTGCCATAGGTTGAGACTCGATGTCCCTTGCAACCTGCAGGTAAAAAGCCCCTGCCATAAACGAGCAGTTCACCGAATTCAAGCGGGCATTTGCTGCTGAATTTTCCGCCGACTCTTATGCTACCTGAGATGGAGCCGCCTCCAACCTCAGCTTCGCCGCCAACGTGCAAGTCGCCTAGTTTGACTGTGCCCAAGGCGCTTACTTTGCCGCCTACGTCAACGCTAGATGCTTCAAACGTGTTCTGGATATCGGCTCGTCCGCCCACCCTTATTCTACTGCAGCTAAGGGCGCCTGCAAAGATTTTTCCGCCTACATCAATGTCTTGTGCTTTGATTGTTCCTGTTGTTTCTATTGAGTGCCCCACGTCGAGTCGTTTATGCACTGTAAGGTTGCCGTTCACTGCAAGTCTTCCGCTGCGGCACTCCAGCGAGTCACATTCCAAGTCACCATCCACTTGGGCGCTTCCTTCAAAGACAGCGGCTTGCGTAACAACTACTGTTTTACCATTGAGAGCTTGAATTATTGCGTGGTTCCCTGCCCTGAGTTCGCCTTCCACCCTGTCAAGAGTCGCGGTTTGTCCGCGTGGAATATTTAAATCTGGCATGGCTTTTAGTACACTTCTTGTACTTTTAAGGGTGATTCACTTTGCGTTAGTGCCACCATTTTCGGTTGCCTCAGTTTATTCAGCCTTCAACGCTCTGCGGGCGATCAAGTATCCGATTAGTCCCAACACAACTGCGAAAACGACGAGGTAGAGCATGTTTCCAGCTAAAGTCGACATTTGTGCTGCGTTCAGGTTCCCGTTCACTATGAGGAGCCGAGCGGTCTCGGAAGCCTTGGTTACTGGGTTTACTTGGGCTATTTCTTTGAGCCATGATGGAAATGTTGTGAGGGGAAACATGGCGCTGCTCATGAACACCAAGGGAAACGCTAAGAAGTTTATGATGGCGATAAGCGAGTCGACTTGTCTTACGGAGAAGGCGACTGCGGTGAAGAGACAGCCGAACCCAAACGTCAACAGCCCAAAAGCCACGAAGACTCCTAAGAGGTTAAGCACGCTAAAGCCCGCGCCAAATGTCAACCCGTTTGGAAGAAGAATCGCCACAATGAACGCCAGCACCGCTAGGAACATGGCTTTAATAACGTTCTGCATTGTACCCGAGAAGAATATGGATGCTCTGGAAATGGGTGCGCTGAGCAGCGAGTTTAGGTAGCCTAGTTGCCTGTCGAGGACTATGTCGATTCCGCCGTACGCCATGTTGATTATCACTATGAACGCGATGACGCCTGCCGTGAGGAATGTTATGTAGTTGGCTGCGCCGCCGAAAACCTGAGACATTGCAGATTTAATTTGATCTACCAAAACGGGGGACAGCGGAGTGCCTCCGATTTGGGTGGGAACGAGGTTAACTGGGTTAAATGAGCTGCCGAAAAGGGCTAGCCAAAAGACTGCGGTGAAAAGTCCCGGCATGATGGCGGCTGTGTTGCGGATCCATTTTTTGAGTGACCGCGCCGTTAAGGCTAAAGTGTCGGTGAACATTTACTTCAACCTCTCAAGTAGGACTCGTTGACCGAAGGAATCGCCGTTTGCTGCTCCGTCCCGCATGGTGTTGCCTGTGATTTGCAGAAAAACTTGGTCAAGTGTCGGCTTAGTCAAATTTATGTCGGAGATTTTGAGCCCGCTTTTAGTTACTGCTTCAATTACTGTCGGGAGTGCATCGGTTCTGCCGAGTTTGATGCTGTAAACTCCGCCTTCCTTCTTAACTTCCGCCACGTCTTGAATGGCGCGCAGCCTTGTAGATATGTCAGCCCCCGCCGTAAGCTGAAGCGTTAGTATGGTTCCACCGAGTTTGCCCTTCAATTCGGAGGGACAACCCGACACTTTGATGACGCCACTGTCGATTATTGCAATTCTGTCGCATAAAGAGTCAGCTTCCTCCAAATAATGTGTCGTCATAAACACTGTTATGCCGTTTTCACGGTTAAGCTGCCGAATGTAAGCCCACATTTTCTGCCTTGTCTGAATATCCAGCCCCAACGTCGGCTCATCCAAAAACAGAATTTTCGGCTCATGAATAAGCCCCATCGCCAACTGCAACCGCCTACGCATCCCGCCAGAATAAGTTTTAACCTGCCTCTGCGCGGCTGCTTCAAGTTCCAGAAGAGACAGCAAATCCTGCGCCTTCTTGCGTGCGCTGACGTTTGGGACGTGGTGAAGTTTAGCTGAGAGAAGCAGGTTCTCTATGCCTTTTAGCTCGTCGTCGGCGGTGAGTTCCTGAGGCACCATCCCTATGGCTTTTCGCACTGCCGACGGATTTTTTGCGACGTCGTAGCCTGCAACAGTGGCTTTTCCCGATGTTATGGTTGCCAGGGTGGTCAGCATTTTGATGGTTGTGGTTTTTCCTGCGCCGTTTGGACCTAGGAAACCGAAGATTTCTCCCTCTTCAACCGAGAAAGAGATGTGGTCAACCGCCTTAACTGATTTCTTGTAGATTTTTGTGAGGTCTTCAGCCTCGATTATTTTATTTTTCATCCGATTCACTTCTGTCTGGCTAAGTCGGCGAATCTCAATAAATAGGCAGTTCACAACGGGTAAACACAAAAAGTACACACAATAAGTTACCCATATCAATTCAATTATTCAAATCAAACGTTTTAAAATGCGCTAGTGAAACCAATTAAAGGCACTTGTAAAACAAACGAAAAGTCAGAACTTTTCAAGGTATTCTTCGAATTGTTTTCTATCTCTGAGGCACTGCGGGCAGACGCAGCTTAGCGGGAGGTTTTTGGTGGTGCATAACTCGAGGTATTTGCAGTCGTCGCATGCGAAGTCTTTGCCGCATCTGGTGCAACTTTGAAGAAAAGCCACCTCAGTGCCCAGGATCCCCGCGATTGTGTCCATCAGTTTCTCGATGTTGTTGCAGTCCTTTATCGAGAAGATTCCTCGCTCACGGTCGTAATCAAGACCAAGATTCATTAAAAGGATGAATTTTTCTCGCTCCACCCTCGGAAGCTTGAAACCCTTCGGACTTAAAACAGTCACCCGCGAGTCCTCCTAGTACCTGTTCATTTTAACGAGGAAATCTACCTCTTCGGGCGTGAACTTAAACCAGGAAGTCAGCGGGCTCGATTTCTGCTGCTGAAGCAACATTTTGATGTAGGGTACGAAGTCGCGTTTGGCTTTCTCATGGGAAACGTGGCATTGAACGCCTATTTTGCCGCAGATGGCGTCAAGCATTGACCTTTTGCCTTTGGTCCAGAACAGGGTTATGATGCGTATCGGCGGCGTGATGAATTCAAAGGGCTGGTAGGACTCGGGGCAAACTGAAGCAGCTTGGGACATGGAGTTGAAGAAGTATCTTAGAAGATGCCAGTTTTCTGTGCCTACTCTTCCGCGGAAAACGTCGGCTTGCGAGACGAAAGCGTAGGCGGCGGCAAGTTCATCTGGATTCGTGTAGCGTTTAGGCAGGTTATCGCCCACAGACATCAAGAACTCGTCGTAGTCAACGTTTGAGCGGCTCAGCAAGGTTGAGGCTTCAAGGAGGTTTTTAGCGGAAAAGTACCCTCGGAGTGTTTCGTCCATGCTCATGTCCTTGTTTCTTGAAGTAAGCGCCATGGTGTCTTGAAGTGTTAAGACATGGTTTTCTTCGCTGACGCTTTGCAAATCGTTTATGGCTGAGCGAACATCTCCTCGGCTGTTCTGCGCGATGTGTTCAAGTGCTTCAAACTCGGCTTTGAGGTGTTCCAGCAGGCAGATTTTCTGAAGCAAAGAGATGAGAAGCGGAATTCTTATCTGCTGAAAACGGATAAGCAAACAAACTTTCTTTAGCGGTCTTAGCTTGCTCAGGTCAGGGTCGTTTGCCGCCATAATAACGGGCACTTGGGATTTCTCAACGATATCTATAATGGCGCTAACTCCGCCCCTATCTTCGTTGCCAGCTATGCCGTCTACTTCGTCGAGGAAGAGGATGTTGCCTTTGCCCGGCGTTTTCGTTGAGAAGGTGTCTAAGGCGACGTAGGAAGTGGCGGGTTTGGCGACGGCGTTTATGGCTTTTTCCGACCGCGTATCGCTGGCGTTCATTTCAATGATGGTAAAGCCAAACTCTTTCGCAGCGGCATTAACCAACGCAGTTTTCCCGACTCCCGGCGGCCCATAAAGCAGCACGGCTTTCCTAGTTTTGCTTTTACGTTTACCTTTAATCCACTCGACAAACGTGGCTTTCGCTTCTTCGTTGCCTACAATGTCCTCTATTTTTTGGGGGCGGTATTTTTCAACCCACAAAATGTCATTTTTCATAGGTTTCCATGATGCCTCTGCCAAATTTAGCGAATTGTGCAAGCAACGCGCTCAACTGTATGTCGCTGTTGGCGCCCTGCGTTAAGCGATAATCGTATTCGCCGATCAAGTTGGAGATTTCTGCTTTCTGTTCAGGCGTCAAATCTGACATCTTGAAGATTTCCCGTTGCACCTGACGTATTATTTCGGAGCCTGAGAACCCGTAAGAACCCATTATGTCATACATTTTTTTCCGAGCTTCCATGAAGTCGCCGAACAAAGCTTTCCTAATCATCTGCTGAACCTGCGCTGGACTGGCTTCCCCAATGACCAAAGACACAGTTTTTTCATCCACCAACCCATCCCTGTAGGATGAAGCGGTCTGCAACACGTTTATGGCGTGTCTGAGGTCGCCTTCGGAGAAATCAACGATTCTGTCAGCTGCTTCTGGAGACAGGTTAACTTTTTCGTTTTTGGCTATGCATAAAAGTTGTCCTTTCATCGCTTGCTTGTCAAGTCTTGAAAAACGGAAGATGGCGCATCGGCTCTGTATGGGCTCAATTATCTTGCTTGATTGGTTACAAATTAGAATGAACCTGGATGTGCGGGAACCTGTCTCCATTATTCTTCTCAAAGCCGTCTGGGCTGGACCCGTCATCTGGTCGCATTCATCGAGGATAATCAGGGAGAACGGAACGTTTTCGAAGCCTGAGCGGCTGTAACGCGAGAAATCTTTTATTCGTTCACGTACGGTGTCGATGCCTCTTTCGTCAGAGGCGTTAAGCTCCAGCGTGAAGCTTTTCCAGTTCGGACCGAAGAGCTCATGTGCGATGCAGAGCGCTAGGGTGGTTTTGCCTGTGCCGGGTATGCCTGCGAACATTAGGTGGGGCATGGTTTTGGGGTTTTTCATGAAGGATTTGAGGCTTTCAACGATGTCGCATAAGTCTACGACTTCGCTGAGGTTTTTGGGTCGGTACTTTTCGACCCACATGAGTGCTTCTTCGTTAGCTGCCATTAAGTTAAACACCTTTCACTACAAATTATTACAATAACGAGTTGGAATATGCCCATTTAAGTTTTCCCCACTCGGTTTTGTCTACGGTTTTGTTTGGTTATCTTTCGGGGTTTTGTTTATTTTTTAAGTTGAGACTTTTGGTTTGGTGAAAGTTGCGACTTTCCGCCTCAGGTTTTTGTGTTTTGGGTTGCTTTGCTGTTTTAGGCTTGGCTTCTGCTTGAACAATGCGACTTTGGGATGGGCAGGTTGCGACTTTGTATGTTGAGTCTATGTTGAAGTTATTGTCGGTTATGGGCGGGTTACCCGATTTTGCTGCCTTCAACAATGTCTTTCTCAGGCATAAGCACAGAAACATGGTCTTCGCTGTCTTCAGCCGCCAAAATCATGCATTGCGATTCGACGCCTGCCAAAACGCGTCTCTGAAGGTTTAGAAGGAAAACGCATTTTTTGCCGACCAACTGCTCAGGCAGGTAATACTTTAGCAACCCTGCAACAGCCTGCCGCTTCTCGGAGCCGAAGTCAACGGTCAATTTGATGAGTTTTTTTGAGTTAGGAATCTGTTCCGCTTCAATTATCTTTCCCACTCGAAGATCAAGTTTCTGGAACTCAGCGAATGAAACTTCTTCAGCCAAACCCTGTCACGCTCACACGATAATTTACGTTTCAGCGATGTTTATTTTGTTTTCTGAAGTCAGCCTGTTTCTTTCCCTGGTCGCTAACGTGTGAGCTTGCAAGGTTGGCTCGGGGATTCGGGTTTTGGAGCAGCGGCAAACGATTTTAACTGCTGTTTGGAGAGAAACCATGTGGCCGACGCTTACGAAAATCGGTTTTGTCCCATCTTTGGTGCAGACTACCGCGCCGATGACTTCTTCCTTGTCTACCAAAAATGTTTGCCCATGCATCTCCACTGGCTTGCCGAGTAAGCGGCTTTTTGCGGCGCCGATAGTGGGTTTTCCGAGGGCGAGTCCAAGGTGGCTGGCGAATCCGCATCTGTACGGATGGGCGTATCCCTGCGCGTCGACGAGGAAGACGTCGGGTTCGAGCCTGAGTTTCTTAATTGCCGCCAAGGCAGGCGGGATTTCTCTGAAGGAAAGCAAGGTAGGGATGTACGGCATCTTAGCGGGGCAGCAGGAGACTTGGGCTTCCAAGAGCTGGAGCGATTCGTAATCCAAAACTGCCACGGCTCCAACGGCGACGTCCCCGACGTATGAAACGTCAACGCCCGCGACCGTTTTGATTTGCCGCGGCAGCCTGTCTTCCAAAATCAACTTTTTAGAAAGGCAAAGCTGGGTTCTATGTGCCTTTTGAACGGAGAAATTCTTCATTAACCCTCGTTGGTTATTCAAGTTTTAGCCTTTCGTGGCTTGCGTTTGGCTGCTGGCTTGGGCAGCTCCAGCTTTTTTAAGTAGTCTTCAAGGGATTTTCTGCGAACTTCAAGCGTTATGTCGCCTCTGGTTGTCTCGATTATTCTTCTCGCAATGTCAGATTTATGCCGAAGCCCAGGAACAAGCATGTAAGCCTCGTCAAGTGCTAAGAGCTGGATGAAGACTTGGTCCATGATTTCGAGGCATTCCTCACCCTTTTTGACTTCGCCTTCCCGCAAGTTATCAAGCGCCAAACGCCTGTACTCGCCGATAACATCCGCCAACCCAAGCACGTAATCAGTCGAAGGCACATTAATCTCTGCAGGGGTAACGAAGCGGGACTCCTTAACTAAAACCAGGAAAATGCGTGCTTCCGAATATTCTTGGAGCGCCGCGCTGAACATGCCGCCATAAATTATTTCGGGGCAATCCTCTGAGAGGGTTTGAAGGGTTGAAATTTTTTCTTTTGCTTCCGCGATGAATTTTTCGGCTTCTACGTATTTTTTTTGGTGTATTAGCAGTATTGCTTGTTTGGAGAGGCTTGTTGCTTTTCGCATGCTTTCGTGGGTTTCTTCGCGTATTTTGTTTTTTTGCATGAGTTCGGTTTTTACTTCTTGAAGAACACTTTCTAAAGTGGACAAACGCATCATCTGAATAGTTGAATTGTTTCGGGGTTTATTTCAATTTCTTTAAAAAACCGTCTGGCGCTTAGGCGTCGGGCCATTTCTCGATTAGAACTTTGGTGTCGCCTAATGTGAAGCTTACTTTGACGAATCTTGAGGCGGTTACTTTGAATGGGAACATGCTGTCTTCCGCTAGGTCTTTGGGCAAGTACACCATGTATTTGCCGTCTTTTCTTTTGAACAGGCGTCCCTTTCCTTCGCTAACCATACATACAACCGCTTGGCAGTTAACCAATAGGCAAAAAATAACTATTTAAGCCTTATCTGACAAAGTCAGCCCGAAACAACGGCGGTTTTAGCTGGCTCCCACTTGAACGGGTTTTTTTAGCTTGCTCAGCAGCACAACTCTGCTTTCGGGCGCCTCGTTAATAATCATGTAACCCGTCTTTTCCGCGAGTTGCTGGGCAAAATCTTTGACTTCGCCGTGCATCGGCATGCGTTCGAACCCTAAGCGCAGATTTGAGAAGCCGATGTGCATGTAGGCTTTTGCTTCGATGTAAGTGGGGTTAGCCTTCTCGACGAGTTTAGCGTACTCATCTACACAGTTCATGTTCAACCCCTTCACCAGGGTTGTTCGCAAAACCGTTGGGCAACGAAAACTCTGCAGCAAGCCCAGCGTTTCATTCAGTTTTGTCCAGGCATCTGGGAACTCTGGTCGGCAAACCCGCTTGTACACCTCCTCGTTTGGTGCGCATACGGAAACGTAGAGTTGGGTGGGTTCTTGGCTGAGTTTTGAAAGCTTAGCCGGAAGGGTGCCGTTGGTGACCAAAAAAGTTGTTAAGCCCTTCTGGTGGAAAGCTGCAATTAGCTCTCCGAGGGGTTCGTAGAGCGTTGGTTCCCCAGTTAAGCTTATGGCAACCTGTTTAGGCGTTAGTGCTTCTTGGAATTTGCGCCAGTTCGCTTTGGTGTTGCCCTTGTACCCAGTCAAAATCCGTTCCTGCGCCTTGAAGCATCCTTCGACAATTGATTCAGGAGAATCGACTTTGGGGATTTTAGTTTCGTCCCAAGTAACCTGTAAATCGCCGCTTTGGGCTCTCCAGCAGAACAGGCATTGCTGGGTGCAGTAGTAGAGGCTGGGCGTCATCTGGATGCATCTGTGTGATTTGATGCCGTAGAACTTCTGTTTATAGCAGGGTCTATCGTTGACTATGGATTCGTAGAGCCACTTGCACCGTTTAACCGCTGAGTGGGCACCGACTAAATGGTATTTTTGCTTCTTGAGGGCGCTTGAAAGCGTGGCTTCAGTGCTTTTTTCCAATTCTTCCACCGAAATTTAGGTACAATTAGAAGGTTCGTTCTTTTAAGAATCCCGTTGCGGGGGGTCATTTTTGACGTTGGAGGCTCCGTGCATAATCCTGTTTAGGCGATATGGGTCTTTATTTGGCGAGTTTATGGGCAAAGTTTAAAATCCTCTCTTAATTAATCATGAGAGCAACTATAGAAGTGAGTATCTACCTTTCGGGAGAGCAAAGTGGTTTGAACAGAAAGATTATTGCAATTACCGTCCTAGTTTTCATGTCACTAGCAGCTGCAATTACACCCTTCGCCATTGTGCTTGGTCAGGGCAGCCAACTTGGCGTAAGCATCATACAAGTCGTCCCCGCAGCCTATGCAAACACTACAACGCAGATAAACAGCGTTTACAACGGGTCGGCTGGTCAACTCTATAACGTTAAAGGGACCATTTACACCAGCAATGGCACCTACAACGTCATTATGGAAAACACAATTGTTGCATCCGGCAAAGCCAGTGGATTCTACGTTAACACCAACTTTACGGTTCCCCAGCTTCCAGGCGGCGACCACAACTTCCTAATTGAAGATGTGCAGCAAGGAAACTTGAACTCCACCGGCTCAACCCCTGAACAATTCAAAATTACACCTGCCTACACGGTAACCCCAGCCAACGCCTACAATCAGGAAGGCGCCAACGTAGCCTTGACTGTTGGGCTCACGGGAGGCAACTCAGGCTTAACCTACGCAGCCAACATTACGGTTGTGCTGCCCAGCCCGCTTAACGGGAACTTTTCAGATGTAATCTCGTTGACTGCTAACGCCGTTGGATCCGCGTCTGAGCAAATTACTTTCCCAAGCACCAACTTCGTATCAGGTGACTCACTGGGTATAACGCCCACAACAGTTTACGCAGGCAACTACACATTATACTTCAACATGACCCAAGTCTTGGGGGAAAACCAGTTTAGCGTCGGTTTCCTCGATGCCTCAACATACCACAGAGGTCAAACAGCAACTATAACCGCGCAAGGGTACAGCGCTGGGCAAACTGCAACATTGAGTGTGGTAAACGTTGCAACAGGTTCAAGCTTCCCCGCGGTTCCAGTAACCGCCGACGCAAATGGCCAAATAAGCACAACATGGCTTGTTCCAGATACCGCTGCAGTCGGCAGCTACAAAGCATCAATCACCACCACCAGCGGCAACGCGAAACTGCTGCAGGACGCGCAAACTTTCTTTGTTGTTGGATACTCCGTCACCGTAACAACGTTAAACCTTGCTGGCCAAACAGTGCCTAGCATACTTGTTGTAGTTCACGACTCGTCTGCCAATACATCTTACAATGCGACAAGCGGCGTCAACGGTGTGGCAAGCTTCAAGCTGGAAGCTGGCGCCTACGATTTGGCTGCTTCCTATAAAGGCGTTAACATTGGGAACACCAACATTACAGTCACTGGCGCAGGCAACTTCAACTTCATGTGCCAGTTAACTGACCTTGTAGTTAAGGTGCAAAACGAAAATGGAACTGCACTACCCTCCGTGAATTTAGTCATATCGTCTTCTCTAACCGGGAGCGTTTCGGGTCAAACGGGGCCTTCGGGAACTTACACCTTGAATTCAACTTTAAGCGGAATAAGCTACACCATTAATGCTACAATGTATGATAAACAATTCAACGCAAACAATGAAACCCTCAGCAACCTTCCAGCACAAGCAAGCTACCAATTTGTGGTAACTTGCCCAACGGAAACGCAAACAATCAACGTCATCGGCTACAACAACGAGGCAATCTCAGGTGCAAGCCTAAGACTCGTAGAGTTGACAAACGGCTTATTCTACACAGCCACAACGGACAGTTCAGGCTCAGCCACTGCACCATTAACCTTCGGAGAGTATAAGCTCCAAATATACCAAAACAATTTCCTCCTCAACGAGACAACCCTAAAAGCCTTCAGCCCAAGTGAAACGACAATACGGTGCACTCTTTACGGCATTCAAGTAGAAGTGTCAGTTGTCGATTACTTCGGGTCGCCAATTTCAAACGCCAACGTCACAGTCAATGGACCAGCATCGGAACACTTCTCCGCGATGACTCCAGGAAACGGAAAAGCCACTTTCAGCAACGTAGTCGGCGGAAACCTGCAGATAATCGCCTTCGCCAAAGGCGCCCAAAGCAGCTACCAATCGATATCCCTAACAGCTAACCAGCCGACTTCAGTCCAGATAAAAATGGGCGGATACGTTGCCCTCGGAGGACTCCTGATACCCACAACCGCACTAATTACACTGATATTCATAATAGTAGCCATTGTCCTGGTAATCGTCGTTGAAATGTTCCTGCGACAAAGACGCCGTGCTAACCAAGCTTAAGGATCAATTTCCCCCTTGATTAGAAAAAAGTTTATATCTTTTCCAAATAACATAAAAGAAACAGGACAAAACAACAGCGAAATACAATTTTGATTTGACGTTGAGGTGTATCTATTGGCTCAATCAAAAGCTTGTTCTCCAACATGCAGCGCTTTTAAATGTGGCAAAAACTCGGTTTTTTTCCAGCGAAACGCCGTTTGGTGTAGAGAGACCGAAGAACTATGCAATGTCGGAGGCTGCACATACTCCATGTGTGCGAAAAGGCGTTTGCTGCCGATGGGTGTTTGCGGTGAAACCGTCAAAAGGCAGACCGTTGAAAAAGACCTAGACGACCCGTTCTTCAGTGACTCGATAAGGATTAAGGGAAAAGCCCTGCGTAAACTTGGGGACAAAGAAATATACTAAGAAGCTAAAAAAAACAAAATTGAGTTACTCGTGTTAAAGCACGAGTATTCCCTTCTATTTTGACTGAACACGTTTAACTACAGGCGGCTTAATTTTCTTGAGAATCCTGTAACCGCAAATTATGCATTTTGTTTCTCCGCCTCTTAGTTCTAATTCTTCAGATGGTACTCTCGCTCCGCATCTCATGCATTCGTAAACAATACCTGATTTTTCCATTGGAAACGCCTGTCCTACAAAGAAAAGTATTTTGCTTTTAAAGGTTTTCTAAGTAAACTCGCCTTAAGAGGATAACTAGTTGAAACGTCGCCCAAAAGAGAAATTATCAGTGAGCGCCCCATCAGAAACGTTGAAGCCGCTCAACTATTCCTTCGACATCATAGGTGACATCGCAATCCTCAAAATCGCAAACGACAACCTCGCCGACGCACAAGCTGCAGCCGAACAAACAATGGCGGTCCATAAAAGCGTGAAAACGGTTTTTCTGCAAACCAGTCCTGTCTTGGGCGATTTCAGAGTTCGAGAGCTCAAGCTGCTGGCGGGCGAAGACAAAACAACCACCAAGTACAGGGAGTCGGGCTGCGTTTTTGCCGTTGACGTTGAGAATTGTTATTTTTCTCCCAGACTTTCACACGAGAGGATACGGATTGCGAGGCTTGTTAAAAGCGGCGAGAATGTGGTTAACATGTTTGCTGGAGTGGGCTGTTTCAGCATCATAATCGCGAAAACCGTGACTCAGAGTAAAGTGTTTTCAATCGATGTTAACCCCGCGGCATTCGACTGCATGGTGGATAACGTTAGAATCAACCGGGTTTTCGGCAAAGTTACTCCGTTGCTCGGCGACTCAAAAGAAGTAATCAAAGCCCAACTGCAGGGCAAAGCTGACCGCGTCCTGATGCCGCTTCCTGAAAAAGCCCTCGAGTACCTGCCCTACGCGGTTTTGGCGCTCAAGCCGTCTGGCGGCTGGATACACGTCTATGACTTCCAGCATGCAGCGGGAAAAGAAAAACCTGAAGAAAAAACCAAGGCGAATGTTGCCCAAAAACTCGGCAGCTTAGGCGTTAGCTACAGCTTTGAATTTTCCCGCGTAGTTCGAAGCACGGGTCCTAACTGGTACCAAACTGTACTGGATATCAAAGTCAATGGAGCGCCAAGCAAGTTTTAATAGCTTAGACATCAACTATTTGTTTTGTGATTAACCTTGAAGCGTAAACTTATGGATATTTTGGCTTGCCCGATAGACAAGTATCATCCTCTTGAACTTCACGTTTTCGAGGAAAAAGACGAAATCGTGGAAGGCCTCATCGTTTGCCCGAAATGCCTCCGCTGGTACCCGATCCGAGACGAAATTCCAGAAATGCTTCCTGACGAACTTCGCAAAGAAACTGAAGATTTGCCATTCATGAAAAAGTGGAAGGCAAAAATTCCTGAGAAAATAGTCGCCGAAGGAAAACCCTTCAGCCTAAAATAATTCCTATTCTTTTCAATTATGCATTCGGCTGATTGCCCGCAAATCAATTGTCCTAGTTCTTTATCCTGTTCCTCTTCCTAATCCGCGGTACGTGAAGCCTTCTGCTTCAACTGATTCGCGTTCGAAGGCGCCTGCCAAATCCACCATAATTGACGGCGTCTTAGTCATTGCTTTTATCTTTCTCAGGTTCAGGTGCTTAAACTGTTCTTCAGCCGTAAGTATAACTATGCAGTCAACGCCTTCTACAGCCTCGTTTAAGGTGGTTTTCACTGCCCCTAAATCTGACACGTCTCCTTTTGAAACGGGGTCATACAGGGTGGCTTTGGCGCCTTTTTGCAGCAACAACTTGACAAAAGCCGCGGAAGCCGTGCTTGGACTGATGGAGCCTAAAACCGCGATTTTCGCTCTTCTCAAGGTTTTGTTGCAGCTCCGCAAAGCATCCTGCGTAAGATAGACCGCGTGTTTAACCATTTCCTCGTTTATCTGCCTAGCTAAATTCGGCAGCTTAAGTTTGACGTTAAGGTTTTCCGCGCCTTCAAGCAGCAGATAGGCTTCGTTCTTGTTTTCTTCGTCGTTAGTTGTTGGCCAAAAGTTCGGGTCATCGAACTCGGACAGCTTCAAAACCTTGAAGTAATCGATGTTTGCGCTTTCGCAGAAAACAGCTAATTCGCTTGCTAAAGCCGCGTTCGCATCCTGTCTTGCGGCTGCAAAAAGCGTCACAATCTCAGCGGTCTTCACATCGAATATAGGCTTCACGTTTTTCACGGCTGCTTTCACGAAGGCAACAACGGCGTCTTGCCCTGCTTTCCCAGCAACGGCAACCTTCAACTCCAAATCTGCGATGGGTTCAATGAACTGTTTAACCTGTGTGTTACGGATCGGAATGTATGCCAAAATGAAGTCCTGACCCGCCTTCAACCCCGATGTGTTCTCCAACGTTTCCTTCATAACGCCTTCAACGAACCCTAAACCTGCAACTTCACCGTAAATAACCAGCATACCCGAGTGCAGTGCCTCGCCGACTTGCTTGAGAGCGCTTAGCACTTCTGAAGAATCAATTTTTTTCTTGTCATCCACCTTCGCAGGAACAGCAACGATAACTGCGTCGCTTCGAGAAACGGCTTTTTTCAATTCGCTCGTGACGCTTAATTGTCCAGAGTTGATTAGGCTTTTAATTTTGCCTTCGATTTCTGGCTGCCTAAAAGGGGTTTTTGCTTTCGCAAATTTCTTTACCACACTTGGATCGGCGTCTGAACAGGACACTTGGAAGCCAGCTTGAGCAAAAGCATAAGCATAAAGAATCCCCTTCCGCCCGCATCCGACAACGCTAACCAAAAGCTTTGAACGCTTTTCGTTCGTGTCGATCTCGTCTGGTTTTAGGTTTAGAACATTGAGCATCGAAGGGTTTTCTCCGGGGAATTCAGGCTTGCTAGAGCGTTTTTAGGGTCTTTTCAAGCTTTGAGGTGTAGTCTTTAACTAGCTTTAATGCTTTTTCTTGGTTTTTCGCCTCAGCGTAAAGCCTAAAAACGGGTTCTGTCCCGCTTGGTCTGATGAGGATGGCGCTGCTGTCGCTGAACCAAATCTTGATTCCGTCAATGGTGCTTATGTTTTCGCCTTTCACTTGCTCAAGCATTTTCTTTAAAAGACCCTGTTTCTTTTCGTCTGGGCACTCAATTTTCCCTTTCTCTATGAAGTATTGCGGTTGCTCAGCTACCAACTCAGAGAGCTTCTTTCCTGTTTGAGCCATAGTATCAAGCAACAGAGCAGTTGTCATTGCCCCGTCCCGCACGGCTTGGTGTGGACCATAAAAGATTCCACCGTTTTCTTCTCCGCCCAGCTTAGCATGGAGTTCTTTCATTTTCTGCGAAACCGTGACGCTTCCAACTTTGGTCCAGACCAACTCGCCCTTGTAGGCTTCGACTGTTTCCTTAATCAGGGTTGATGAGCTTACAGGTGTGACGATTTTTGCGCCTGGATTCTTGATGAGAAATTGTTTTGCAACTATCGCGAAGGTTTTGTCTCCCATGTAAATTGTCCCGTTCTCGTCGACAAAGATTGAGCGGTCAGCGTCGCCGTCGAAAGCCACGCCCATGTCTGCGCCGATAGCTTTTACCGTGGCTGATAGGTCGGTTAGGTTTTCGGGTCGTGGTTCAGGCATTCTTCCTGGAAAGGTGCCGTCGATGTTGGCGTTGATGCTGGTTACTTTGCAGCTAAGTTCCCTAAGCAGCTGCGGCCCAGTTAAGCCTCCGACACTGTTAGCAGCGTCGACCACGACATGGAAGTGTTTTTGCGCAATTTTCTGCAGATTAACGTGTTTTTTTATGGCTTGCACGTACTCGTCGTTGATTCCAGGCAGGTCCTGCACCGTGCCCAGCTTATCCCACTCGGCAAAAACAATCTTGTTGTCAAAATAAATGTTCTCTATTTCGACTTCTTGCTCATGGGAAGTTTCGATGCCGTCGCTCCAAATAACCTTGATGCCGTTATATTCAGGCGGGTTATGCGAAGCCGTAATTATCACGCCGCCGTCCATCTTGTGGTTCTTCACGGCGAATTGCAGAGAGGGAGTTGGCGCCATACCCGCGAAGAGCACATGGCAACCCGTGGAGGTTAAACCTGAAATCACCGCTTTAGCAAACATGCTGCCGCTTGTCCGTGCATCATAGCCGAGAAGCAGGTTTTTTCTTCCGAAAAAAGTTCCGATTGCGCAACCGACTTTAATCGCCATTTCAGGCGTCAACTCGACGTTGACTAGGCCGCGGATGCCGTTGGTTCCGAAAAGCTTTCTTTCGCTCATAAATTTCACTTCATTTTTCAGTTAATAGTTAACTTAGGGTTTTATAATGTTTTCAGCCACTTCCTTAGCGGGGCAAACTGAAGAAGCTTCTGAAATATGCAGGTTATCTCTAATTTTTGCGTGGTCACCGATTATGCAGCCGCTGCTCAGCGTAACCTGTTTGCCGATGCGGGCTCCTTCCCCAATCAGCGCCCCGTCAATTTTGGTGAAATCGCCGATGGATGCGTGTGGAAAAACAACCGAGTTGCTTATGTGCACGTTTTTGCCGACGGTGACGTTTTCTCCGAGGATTGCGTAGGGGCCAATAACGGATTTTTCATCCACAAAGACTCCTTTGTCAAGGGCAACAGGATTTTTTAGCTCAAAGTTTTTTGGTTTTTTCTGTCTTTTGCCTTTGGTCAAGGTGTCAAGTATCATTTTGTTGGTTTGCAGGTACTCTTCGGGTTTACCTATATCAATCCACAAGCCGTCTACAAAGTGACCGAACAGTTTCCCCTCTTCAGCTAGTTTTGGAAAGACCTCGCGCTCCACGGAAACGGCTCTTCCAGAAGGAATGTAATCGAAAACTTCGGGGCTAAGCACGTAGACTCCTGCGTTTATGAGGTTGCTTGGCGCTTTGCCTTTCGGCGGCTTTTCAATAAACCGTTTTATGCGACCTTCATCGCCCATTTCGGCAACCCCGTACCTAGACGGGTCGTCCACTTTGCAGAGAGCAATTGTAGCGTATCCACCCGCCTTCACGTGGGCGTCGTAGAGTTCCCTGTAACTTAAATCAGCAAAGATGTCCCCGTTCAAAACGATAAATGGATTATCAAGTCCCAAGAGCCGTTCCGCTTTTTTTACTGGTCCACCTGTTCCCAAAGGCATCCTGGGTGGGTCAACAGAGAAGCGCACCTTCAAGCCATGCCTCCGCGGGCGCTGCTGTTTAATGTAGAATTGGGTTAATGCGTTGACTCCCATCACGGCTTCTTCGCAGCCGTCTTTCGCCAAATTCTCGAAAATCCACTCGAGCAACGGTTTGTTAACGATTGGGAAAAGGGTTTTTGGTCTGGAGCAGCTTAACGGGCGCAGTCTCGTCGCGAAGCCGCCTGCTAGGATCAATGCTTTCATGGAGTCACCTTGTGTAGGTAGTGTATTGGCTGTTTTTAATATAAACCGTTTTGCGTGTCTTTATTCCCACTCAATGGTTGCTGGCGGTTTGTGGGTGATGTCGTAGACTATGCGGGTGACCTGCGGAATCTCGTTTGAAATCCGCGTGGAAATCTTCTCAAGCACGGCATACGGGAGTTGGGCGAAGTTGGCGGTCATGGCTTCTTGGCTTTCCATTGCTCTCACAGCAACCACGTACCCGTAGGCTCTGGAATCGCCTTTCACACCTGTCGCTTTCGTGTCAGTTAACACGGCAAAGTACTGCCACAAGTTTCCAGCCAAGTTGTTTTTCTCGATTTCTTGGCGCACGATAGCGTCAGCTTTCTTGGTTATGGCAACTTTTTCAGGCGTCAACTCGCCTATTATGCGGACGGCTAAGCCGGGTCCCGGGAACGGTTGACGGTTAACCAGCTCCTTGGGCAGCCCGAGCATTTTGGCTACTTTACGCACCTCATCCTTGTAGAGGTCACGGAGTGGCTCAACAATCTTTTTGAATTTGATGTTTTTCGGGATTCCAGCGACGTTGTGATGAGTTTTTATCAGATCCGAGTTTTTGCGGCAGCCTGACTCGATTCTGTCAGGGTAAATGGTTCCTTGAAGCAGGTACTGGGCGCCTGATTTTTCAGCGTATTCCTCAAAAACCCTGATAAATTCTTCCCCGATGGCTCTGCGTTTCAACTCGGGGTCAACTACGCCTTTGAGTTTTTTCATGAAGCGGTCCTGCGCGTTCGCCATGACAAAGTTGATCGGCAACTTCCCAAACGCCGCGCATACGGCTTCAGGTTCCCCTTCACGCATGAACCCGTGATCAACAAAAACCGCAGTCAACTTGTCTCCCAACGCCTGCGCCGCAAGCGCGGTGGCGACGCCTGAATCTATGCCTCCGCTGAGTCCGATTATGGCTTTGTTGTCGCCGATTTCAGATTTGATTTCCGCCACCATTTTGCCGATTAGGTCTTCCATTTGCCAGTTGGGTTGGCATTTGCAGACGTTGAAGATGAAGTTTTGTAGCATGCGCGCGCCGTGTTCAGTGTGGATGACTTCAGGGTGCCACTGTAAACCGTAAATAGGCTTATTTTTATGCCTAAACGCCGCTACAGGGCAGCTGTCGGTGTGCGCCAACTCCTCAAACTCCGAAGGCAACGAAAAAACCGTGTCGCCGTGGCTCATCCAAACCTTTTCTTTACCGCTAAGCCCCTCCAACACGCCTACGGGCTTGTCAATGTCTACCTGCGCGGTTCCGTATTCTTTGCATGTTGCAGGCTCCACTCTGCCATGAGCCACCTGGGCTAAAAGCTGGTGCCCATAGCACAAGCCCAAAATCGGAAGGTCCAAATCTAAAATGCGTGGGTCAATTTTAGGCGCGTTTTTGTCGTAGACGCTTGATGGTCCACCGGAGAGGATTAAGCCTTTGACGTTGAATTTTTCGTTGAGCGCCGTCACTTCTTCAGGCGATATGTCGTAAGCAACAATTTCTGAGTAGACACCGTTTTCCCTGATTCTTCTGCCTATAAGATGGCAGTATTGCCCTCCGAAATCCAGAACTAGGATGGTGTCGTATTTTGGCTGCATTTTGGCGAGTCAAACTATTGGGGTTTACGCTAGTAATTTAACATTGCTGTCTATTTCCCGTCAAAACCAAAATCGAATCAACCTTTCCAAAACGGCATTTTCGCCTTAAGGATTCATTCATTGTCGGGGGCGAGAAACTAAACTTTTATTAACATAATCGTATGATAATCAAAATGTTGTTTCAAAAACAGGGGTTTAATTGAAAAAACGTGCAGAATGGTGTCACCATGGAACTGAATGAAACTGACCAGAAAATTCTGAAAAGCCTACTTGAAGATGCAAGGTTCTCCAGCAGGCAAATAGCCAAAAACGTAGGCGTATCAGTCGGAACCGTTCTTTCAAGAATCAAAAAGATGGAAGACGACGGCCTCATCAGAGGCTACTCCGTCATCATCGACCATGAAAAACTGGGTTACCAGTTGACGGTGGTAACTGAAATCACCGTTTCCAAAGGCAAACTTGTCGAAACAGAAAACGAAATAGCGAAGATTCCAAACGTATGCGGCGTTTACGACGTCACAGGTTTAACCGACGCCATAATCGTTGCCAAGTTCAAAAGCCGAGAAGACCTCGGGCACTTCACCAAGAAACTGCTTGCGCTGCCCTTCATAGAGCGAACAAACACACATGTAGTTTTAGCCACGGTTAAAGAAAACTTCCGCCTGCTCTAACTACCCAATTTTTTAAGCATTTTCGCGTTTCCAGAGCGAATAGCCTTCACCGCAAAGTAAAGCCTTTAAATGTCAAAGCAGATTCTATATTCCGCACTAGCCTCAAACAGCAACAAAACGTGCATGCGGAGGTCGCCCAGCATGGCCAAAGGCGTAGGACTGAGGCTCCTATCCCGCAGGGGTTCGTGGGTTCAAATCCCACCCTCCGCACCAAAAATTCTGAAAACGTGATAGCAGATTTTAACGGTGATTTAATTCTTTTAGTAGAACTTTGGCTTCCAGCGGCAGCTGTGGTCTGTTTCTTCGGTCAACAGTTAAGAACACTGATCCTACAACGATTAGGGCTGCTCCGAAGAATGTCACGCTTAATATGGGAACAAGCTTCAGTTCAAGCCCGAGAGTGAAAGCGATTATTCCGACTCCGATAAGAATCATTACCGAGTTGCTTCTTGCCGCTGTCGAATGCAGCGCGAACTCTTTTTTTCCGTCTTCAGTCACGTAGTAGAAGCCTTGTTTTTCCTCTATCATGCCAGCGGTCAACAGGTAGTTCCAGTCATAGTGGAAATGGCCGTCGGACTTGTAGCCCAACGCGGAGCTTATGCTTGATTTGACTCCGGGTTCAGCCTTGATTCGGTTGTTTGGCGCGGAGTAGATGAAGTACAGCAGCTTTGTTCTTGGCGACTGAATATCAGCGCTTATTCCACGTGGCTTAGACACTAACACCCACGGCTCCAGCTAAGCATACACGGCAAGATAAAGCAAGCTCTGCAACCAAATTTTCTTTCCATGATTTGACTATATTCTGCGGGTTTGCTTATGACTCTAACCCTTAGAGCCGTGGCTCCAACCGTTAGGGCTGGAAATCTAAATGTTAGGGCTATAACCAACAGTCCCCTTGTATGCTTTTCAGAAAACAAAAAAATTGGAGGAAAAAACAAAATGGGTACAAGTTTCGAATACAGCAAAACATTGTGCGGCGAAGGATCAATCCTGCTGGTACTGGGTTTAGTTCCTTACGTCGGCTGGGTATTGGGAATCATCGGTGTAATCCTACTTCTCAGGGGACTCAAAGAAATTGCCCTTTACTATCAAGACAACGAAATCTACGAGAACGCGTTGACAGGCGTCAAATTCTACATAATCGCCTTGATAGCAGCGGCAGTAGCCATTACGGGAATAGTTGTCGGCATCGGAACTGCAACAGGATTCAAATTTAATTCAAGCTTCACACTCACAGCAGGCTTCGGAATCGGATTAGCAACTTTCCTAGGCGGAATCATCATCGCGTTTATATTCTACGTACTTGCGGCAATGCACCTAAAACAAACATTCAACACGCTCGCGCAGAAAACAGGAGAACACTCGTTTGCAACAGCCGCATCGCTGCTTTGGTGGGGATCCATACTGACGATAATCGGCGTTGGCTTTATCCTGATATTCATCGCTTGGATATTTGCAGTAGTCGGCTTCTTCACCATGAAATCACCGCAACGACAATCCGACGCTCCGCCACAATACAGCTACACTGCACCGCCCACCACATCACCGCCAACTCAAACCTCGCGATACTGCTCCTACTGCGGCGCACAAATAAAGCCAGATGCAGCCTTCTGCCCCAATTGCGGAAAACAACAATAAGCCAAAAAGAATCCTCTCCTTTCAAGCCCAAAGCTTGCTGAGGAGAATTCTTCCATAAAACCTTTTTTTTATTGATTACATTTTAAAGGTAATTATTAGCGCCAGCGGTCGTGGGGTTAGACACAAAATATTAAGGAAGCTGCTAATTCAGTAGTTGGCGACCGCTATGCCGTTACCTGTCAGATACCATTTTAGTCAGCGTTTCGCTGTTTCCGCACAGAAAGCCTTCGAATGGTGCACCAGCTTTGACCCGCAGGACCACGCCTTAATGGGTGAAAAAGGTGCGAAGCGACAAGTGACCCTAGTCACCAAAGGCACGATAATCCTACTGGACGCTTTTCCATCAAAAACGGGCAAGGTTGAAAAACAGAAGCTTGTTCAACTCTACCCAGAAAACCTTTCATGGGTATCCACGCATTTGACGGGACCAAACCAATACTCGCAGTTTCTGTACCAGATTTCAACCAGAGGCAAATCGGCTTCGGTTTTAGAGTTTACAGGTTTGCATTTGGATTATGAGGGCAAAGAAGACAGTCGGGCACTTGCAACTAGATTGCGCAGGGAAGATGCAGCGGCGTGGAAGCTTTTGGCAAAAGCGATGAAGCGGGAGCTTGGCAAGAAAAAGTGAAATGGTTTTTGGTCGTCCCGCTTTAGCGATTGGATAGTTATCCGTTGACTGTTTTAGTGTTGCCGTAGCGACTTTGCAAGTTGGAGTGTTGGATGGGGTTTACGCCAGGTGGAAGGTGAACCACGATGTTGCCAAAAGTTACGGTGCTTGTCAAATTAACCTTGAAGTTCTGATTCACCGTAATGTCAATGTTGTTTGAGAAAGTCCAAGCGCTAATACCCACAAACCCGTTTTCGATTCCATAACTATACGTGTTGTTCGGCTCTTGCGGTTCACCTTCATTGCCGCCGAATCGTGGATAATAATTGACGCCTCCGTTTCGGGGGACTGGACCGTATTGTTGAAGGAACACGGTGTGGCTGACTTGCGAGTTGTTGTTTGTGAAGTAAATGTTGATGTCTCCGTCAACGCTGCCTACAGCCAAATTCAAGGTAGTAATGTTGTTGGGAACTTGAGCGCTGTTTATGTAATGGCTTTCAGTTGCAACATAACTTGTCGTGTACGTTCCAGCCAAAGCAGAGCCAAAAAACAATATCGAAATAAGAAGCACCACAAGAGCAACCGAAGTAACTGCAAAACGCCGTAAGCCTTTGAGAACCAGAACACCCATCACCAGAAAAGCCGCGGAAATACTATACTCAAAAAATGTTCCAGACAAGGCAACCAAATAACTTAAGAAAATTATGGCGGCTGAAACGCAATAGGGCAAAAACTGCTTCCTCCATAGAGATGGGTTAACCCTGATTTCTTTTTGATTCTTTGAGGACCAAAGCAAAAACCCCAAGAACTATCAATAAGCCAATTGCTAATGGCAAAATTCCTTGCACACTGAATAATGATACAGTAAACAGCGCGGGGAAGCCGAAAATGGCGTCGCCTGCCCCGTTTAAGAAGACAAAGAGAACGCCTAAGGCAACGAATAGTACCCCGAAGGCGATTCTGGGTCTGACCACAAAATTGTACTTGTAGAAAAAATATGCAAACACAATTAGGGCGGTTGAGCTGGCAAAGTAAATGATGGACATTGTGTATTGCCGCGTGGACAGATTGGTGACTCCTAAGAAAACACCCAGTAGGATAGAAAGTATCAGGGCAGTCAAGCGAGCCCCCTTGTCTTTCGGCGGCTTAGCCTTCGGCTTCTCAGAAGTGTCGCCCGTGGATCTTTTGGGTAGCGTTGGTTCTTTCGGAAGCCAGCCCCGAATGCGCGATTCCAAACTTTTCTTGACGTTCATGTTTTCAACTCTGTGGACGACGTGGGTGCGCTTTGCTTTTGCCTCGTTATCCAGGCTCCCAGCGCTTGCTGGGCTGGAATGGCAACGCTAAGCGCCAAAAGCGCCAATGATCCCGCCACCGCCGGAGTCGTGAATTGACTAAGAATCGGGTTGGACACTCTTGTCGGCACCGTCTCGTTTGTTCCCCAGGAGTACCATATTGAGATGTCCATTTGGTCGGGCACCACATAGTCGTAGTGCAGCCTGAAGTAGTAGGTCCCATTTTGCCACGGATGCCAAGACCTTGAAGCCCAATTTGTGACGTTATTTACGTAGAAGAAGATGTAAGGCGATGTCGGTGCTGAGGCAGACTGGTTCATTACTTGGACGCTGAAGCCTGACGCCTCGGTTTGATGAGGGCCTAGCTGGCGACAATTATCTCGAAGTCAACGTGGTCCGCCGTCGTCAGGTTCTGTACAACTTCAGAATCAGGTATGGGATGGCTGAGAGTGAAGCCATCCTGCGCTATGATTGCGCTATGGCCGATCGGGCGTCAACTTGGCTTCCACATGATAGACAAAAGCCATCGAAAAGACAAGCATAACTATGCCAGACACCGCGAATATCACCCTCAGCGTTCTGTGCACATCAACGTTTGCCTCTTGTGAAAGTCTTCCTGTGAATGCATAAAACGTGGTGAAAACTGAAACCCCCATCATTGAGGTTTCAAAGTAGCCGACGGGATTGATGATTCTCAGCCACAGAAGTGTGCCAGCTGCAGCGACTACCGAACCCGACAGCGCCAGCAGAAGTATTCTGTAATTGTCGTTGAGCGCATGACGCTTTCTAAGCTCACGTACCCCTATCCCAAAATACAGGCCCATCTGCGTCAAGAAAATCCCTGCGAGAGCGGGATTCACGCTGCTATTCCATGCGGCAAGGAAAACGAAAACTGAAGATAGGATGGGCCAATACACAAAATAGCCTATGCACGTCCAAAAATTCGCTGGAATACCTGCGAAACCCCTTCCACCCGGAGGTGGGGAAGGCTTCAGTGCCGGTGGATATTTTGCCAATTCCATTGCGCCGCTCGCAACCATCAAAAAAAATGGCAAGACTCCTAAAAGTCTGCAGGCTAAAATCGTCATTATGCTTGCGATAATCAGCAAGATGCCGCCTTGCCTGTTTTTTCTTGAGACCCCAACAAAAGCGATTATCGATGCCGCCCCGCCAACACCGGCGAAAACAAAGTATTGAATACCTGCGAGCTGAGGAAGGAGGTTGACAATTTCGTAATTGTTCAGAAACCTAAACGCGCCTAAGAAAAGCACGAAGAAAATCTGCCATGCAACTATCAGAACCGCAGATATTGCGCCAACTAAACCAAGAACATAACTTCTTTCCATTCTTGGCTTAGGCTCCTGTTTCTGGAAATCTATCTTGACTGGAGCCTCAGGAAGCTTCGGCTGTTGCGGGAACCAGCCTCTGATTTTTTGCTGCAAGGTTTTTTTTGCGTTCATGTTTTCAACTCCGTATAGATTCAGAGAAAATCATGCAGGCGCTCCTTGAACCTTCGTTAGTGACTTACGAGATTTGAGGTAAAGATATCCGATCCATAGAGTGCCCGAGCTAACGAGCATTGCTCCAGCGGTTCCAAATCCAATTGAGAAAAAAGGTGCAGAAGTCGATGCCAATGGATAAGAATACAAAACCGCGTTTGACACTGAACCCATAACGGCAAATGCCCCACCATTTAAGAAGCCAATTGCCAAGGCAAAACTGGTTTTCTTGTATCTTGTAAGATTCCGAATAGTTGGATTCATTAGATTAACTGAAGTAAGAATGAGCAGAAAGCTAGAAATAAACTACTGCGGCGGCACAGAAGGAAATGTCAAATACTGTACCATCGAGTAGATATTCGATCTCGTTCGCTTTCCATCCTGACATAATTAGGGTGTTTCTTTGGCTCCAATAAGTTGAGTTTAAAGATGACCACAGCAACAACCCAATAAGAAGAACGGCTAGGCTGCCTCCAATCATGATGCCATTCAAAAGATTGCTTGAAGACCAAATTAGAAAATTTTTGTTCTCCAGAGGCTTTTCATTAAAGACCGCTGTTCGTCTAGAACTTGGTGCTGATGGCTGTTTGGGCAGGTTTGGTGTTTTGGGAAGCCAGCCTCGAATGCGGTTTTCTAAGGTTTTTTTGACGTCCATGTTTTCAGCCCTGTAAACGGTTGATTTCATTCGTTCTTATGTCCATTAGTCGAGCGGCTATTTGCTTGGGAATCAAATAGTGATACACAAGAAAGGTAGCCATCAATACTCCTATCCCTGTTATGTACAGGTCAAATCCTAGAGCCGAATATGGATGCCATGAATAAAAGTCAGGTACACTTTTCGAAAGAGGATATGATATATAAAAAGAAGCAACGAAGACTCCTATGCTCATGAGAGCGAATCCAATTGAATTAGGAATTATTTCAAAAAACTTTAGTCTTCCTTTAAAACTAATTGTATCTCTGTACATTCTCAGATCTAAAGTCCCGAAAATTATTAAAAATGAGCAAAACCCAAAAATGGCAGCTAACAACGCCGTGTTTTGGACAACATCCAAATAAAAATAACTGTCGTTAAGTGCAAAAGTCCACAGTGTTCCTAAAACCAAGAAAACACCAAGGTTAATCAAGACTATCGATTTTTCGATTTCTTTTACATCTTGTTTGTTCAAAGGTTTCGGGTTGGTTTTTGTCAGAGGAGCAGTATGTTGTATGGCGATGTCTAATTTCGGTTCTTGCGGGAACCATCCCCTAATTTTGTTCTCCAACTTTTGGGTGTATTTCATGCGCCCAACTCTGGAATAAGTTGGGTGAAAATCATGTGTGCTAGTTTGGCTGGGTGGAGTTTCCCATGCATTCGATGGTCTATGCCTCTTTCTTTGGCGATGTCCAAGAGGTATTGCCGTGTTTGGGCGAGGAAGGCTGTGTCGGTTACTTCTTCGGGGTTGTCGTGCCAGTACCAGACTTTTAGGCCGTGGCTGGTGGTGTAGGTTATGATGGCTTTGAGTTTTAGGGTGGGGTGGTAGCCGAGGAGTATGGCTTGTTTGGGGTAGAGTTTGGTGACTTGGAGGTCGTTGACGGCTGCGACTTCGAGTAGGGTGCTGGAGAGTTTGGCTTCGGCGGTGAGGCGGGTTTGGTTGACGTATTGGCGGGTGGTTTTGAGTTTTTCTGCGATGTTGGTTACGGTGAGGCCTGTGCTGATTAGTTGCCAGATGAGTTTTTGACGTTCGCTCAGAGGCGAGGATACGGAGCAGTTTAGGGGCATAACGCTCACGTGTAAATACGTATCTATTTACAAATATTTAAGGTTTAAGCTTACCTGCATGCTCACCAGGCACCAACACATGGGAATATTCCAAAAACTCAAAGCAAAAACCACACCACCCCCACACCGCCCCAGCTAAAAAATGCAGAAGATTCAAGCCCCAAAGCAAAAAAGCAACCCAAAACAAGCACCTCGAAAAACACCCTACCTAAGAAGGGGTCTACTATTTACAACAAAAAACAACCACAAAAATGGAGCGAAAACTTGGTTATCGGAAAAGTCTCAAAGCAAAGAAGGCGATTAAGAAGACAACGGCTGTAATGATGAACATTGGAACGTAGTTCAGATGGAATGCTAGATAGGGTCCGAGGAAGGCGCCCAAAGCTGCTCCTAAACTGACCATTCCGTCGAAAAGCCCTGCTTTTCCCTGAGGAATAACCTCCATCGAAAGGGAAATCATCATGATGTAGTACATGGCGTAGGCAAACCCGATGAAAATCAACAGGATACCCGTCATTATTTTAGGCTGAAAAGAAAACAAGATTACCCCGACAAGAGAAAAAATAAGCACGCTTCGAAATAGGACATAACGCGGCATCTGTTTTCTTATATCCATCAAATGTGCTTGGCGACCAACCAGGAAATAACCTGTTGTTCCCCCAACCGAATTTAAAATGTAGGCGACGTAAACCCAGCTCGTTGACAAATGTAAACCGTCCCTGAGAAAGATGGGCAGGGGCGTGAAGAAGAGGCTGGTTGCAAGGGCAAACAAAACTATCGCTAGCGCGAACCCGGCGAAGCTTGTCTCCTTAAGTGAACCGTCCCAACGCAGCCCATCCATCAACTTGCCTGAACCTTCAAAGCCGCGGTTAGCGAAATCCATTTTTCTCTCGATGCCGACCAGACGCCGCTCAAAAATCATCAAAGGGTCAGCAATCAGAAGCACCGCCAGAACCAAAGCCAACACACTAAGACCGCTGCAGAGATAAAGCGTGTAAGTTGACAGGGCAGAGAAGCTAAGTGAAGATGCGAACAGAATTATCCCCATCGCTAAACCTACGATGGTGCCGATTTCGGTGATGCCTTCATAGAACCCGAAGGTTCTCTCCCAGTTGCTGCGGCTATAATGCTCGGTGACAAGCACGTTCTTAGGCGATTCATGCGCGACATGAAGCATCTGCATAGCCACATACAAACCGACAAACACAATCAGGTTCTGCGCAAAAGGAAGCGTCATCAGGAAAAGAATCGTTGCGATCGACGCAAATGAAAGAAGAATAAAGATTTTGTAGTGACGGGTGGCATCGCAGAGATACCCCCAAAGAAACGAGGCGGGAATCGAGCAGAAAATCGCGATGGAAGTCATGACGCCTAAAGCAAGTAAGCGGTCCGCCCAAGATGCTGGTATTCTTAAACGCCACGACATAGAGCGGTATGAAGACAGTTAGCAATCCAAAAGCCATATCATGGAAGAAGAACCCTAACCGCCACATAGCCAAAACTGCACTCCTATGTTGGATTAAAGCTTTTGCCTACCCAACACTGAGACATTTAAAAAAGCTGCCATAGAGACGTTTCCCTCATAAATGCTTAATAGAGAGATAGCTCAAATTCATACTCCGCTGGAGAGTAAAATCAGCAAATGGCAAAATTCAAGATTATAGTTTCAGATCCCGAGGCAGGAACATCAAAAGTGGTAGAGCTAGAAGAAGCACGGGCAGCACCCTTCATCGGCAGAAGAGTCGGAGAAACAATGGACGGCTCAATAGTTGACCTGCCAGCTCACAAAGTCCTAATAACAGGCGGCTCAGACAAAGACGGCGTTCCAATCAGAGGAAACGTCCACGGCGGAGTCCGAAGACGAGTAGTACTTAGCGGAGGAGCAGGCTTCACCCAGAATAAAAAGGGAGAAAGAAAACGCAAAACAGTCCGCGGCAGCACAATAACCGACGAAATCGCCCAAATCAACATGAAAATCGTCGAAAAACCAGGCGCAAAAGCCTCCGAAGCCAAGCCTAAACAACCCGCAAAATAAGCCGCAGTTTAGTAGACTGCCATGCTTAAACCTTATAAACTTCCATAGTTCTTTCATAATTCATTAAATTTATTTAGAGAAGAGAAAAACATGAGTGAAGCGACAAAAGCCCTGCCTAAACAGCCAGAAGTCAACGTTGGCACAATAGGCCATGTAGACCACGGCAAAACAACTTTGGTGCAAGCGTTAACAGGCACATGGGCTTCCAGACACAGCGAAGAACTCAAAAGAGGCATCACCATCAAACTCGGCTACGCAGACATGCCGATCTACAAATGCCCCAAATGCGAACCGCCCAACAACTACACCCACAAACCTTACTGCGAAAAATGCAATTCACCTGCAGAATTTGTCCGAGCCATAAGTTTTGTTGATGCACCCGGACACGAAGCGTTGATGGCTACCATGCTCAGCGGCGCAGCCATAATGGATGGCGCAATCCTCGTGATCGCAGCTGACGAACCCTGCCCTCAACCACAGACAAGGGAGCATCTTGCAGCCGCGGAAGTCAGCGGAATCAAAAACCTGATTATTGTACAGAACAAAATTGACATTGTAGACCAGAAAAGAGCAATGGAAAGCTACAATGAAATCAAAAACTTCATCAAAGGCACCGTCGCTGAAAAAGCACCCATCATCCCGATCTCAGCTCAAAGAGGCATAAACATCGATGTACTGCTTAACGCCATTGAAACAATAATACCCACGCCTAAAAGAGACGAAACCAAACCGCCGCTCATGTACATTATTCGCTCCTTCGACATTAACAAGCCTGGAACAACCATCGACGGCTTAGAAGGCGGCATCATCGGCGGAACAATAGCTCAAGGAAAATTCGTTGTTGGAGAAGAAATAGAAATCCGCCCCGGCATCAGCGTTGAAAGAGAAGGCAAAACCTTCTATGACCCGCTTATCAGCGAAATAGTTAGCCTGCATGCGGGTGACCAAACCGTGAAGGAAGCTACATGTGGAGGACTGGTCGGGGTAGGAACTTTGCTTGACCCATCTTACTCAAAAGCGGACGGCTTAACAGGAAGCATCGCGGGAAAAGTTGGATTGCTTCCGCCGACGCTAACAGAGCTCACCTTAGAAACCCATGTGTTGGAGCGGGCAGTGGGAACAAAAGAGCTGTTGAAGGTTGAGAAGTTCAATCCTGACGAGCAACTTTTGCTTCACATCGGAGCCGCAGTGAACGTTGGCAAAATCATCTCCATAAAACAAAACGTGATAAAAGTAAAGCTGACGAGACCGATCTGTGCATTGCCAGGTTCACGAGTTGCCATAAGCAGAAAAATCACGTCGCGTTGGAGACTTATTGGACACGGTCTAATAGTTGCGAAGTAGACGCATTATTCTACTGGTTTTATTATTCCTTTTTTCTTGATGAAATCATGCGCCTTTTGCAGCACGTCTTTAGAGTTCTTGAAACTTAACTTCTCCAAGGCATGCGCGTAATCAAGCCAAATGTAACCCACATGTTCAAAAGACAACTCTACCTTATCGGTGAAAGCCTCCATAACAAAGAAAACAACCTCTTTATGGATAGTTAAGCCCTGACGCCTATAGAAGTAAGCGATAGCTTCCCTGAAGTCATCTATGAACTGCGCTCCAGTTATGCTTGTTTCTTCTTGCAGTTCACGCACAACCGTCTGTTTCTCGTTTTCGTTAGCTTCCATGTTGCCTTTAACGAAATCCCAATGCCCAGCGGCATAATTCAAAAGCAGATATTTTGTGGCATCATCTTTCCTTATGAACACCACTGCGCCACAGGATTTCTCGCGAAGCATGCATTCACCTAACCGCTGGTCAATTCACCTGTTCAAGGTATTTAAGTTAATTGTTAATTCAGGAGCATGTTAAGCAAACCCGATCAAAGCAAGCCAAGTGAACACAATGTTTTAAGCAGGCAAAAAGCAATCTTTTCAGGAGCCGGGAGCTGCGCCATTTGTCAAATTCACCCAAATCAAAAGAACCGTTGAAGGTTATTTTAGATTCAAACGCGCTTTTTGTCCAACTCGAATTGAAAATAGACGTCTTTGAGGAAACAAAACGCCTGCTAAACAGAAATCTTGATTTTATTCTGCTCTCGCCCGTGAAACAGGAGCTTGAGCTGCTTGCAGCCAAGGATTCGCCTAAAACACGTAGGGAAGCCATTTACGCTTTGAAGCTTGCCGAGAAATGCAGGTATGTTACGGTGGAAAACTCTGAAAAATTGTCGATTGACGATGTTATTGTTAAAGTTTCTAAAGCTTGGAATTCACCTGTGTTTACCAATGATAGGCAGCTGCGGAAGAGGCTAAAAGATATAAGTGTGCCAGTGATTTATGTGAGACAAAAATCGCGCCTAGATATTGACGGATTGATATAAAACTATGTTTAAGCTCATAACTCTTCAGGACACTATCCGCATTCCTCCAGAAACCTTCGGCAACCCACTGGAAAAGGTAGGCCGTGAACAGGTAAAACAGAAGTATGAAGGCGTCGTCGACGAGGAATTAGGATACGTCATTGCAGTCACAAGCATTGAAGTGAGCCCTATAGGAAAAATAATCCCAGGCGACGGAGCAACCTACCACAAAGTATCATTCTCCTTACTAACATTCTACCCAGTTATTCAGGAAATCGTGGAAGGCGACGTAGTAGAAATCGCAGATTTCGGAGCTTTCCTACGCATAGGACCAGTAGATGCCCTACTGCACGTGTCACAACTCATGGATGACTACATCTCCTACGACGAAAAACAAGGAGTGCTACTGGGAAAAGAAAGCAAAAGAAAGCTAACCTCAGGCGACCAAGTCAGGGTAAGAATAACTGCGGTTTCGCTTGGACGCGCTGGAAGCTCAGGAAAGATCGGTGTTACAGCCAGGCAACCATTCTTAGGTAAGCTTGATTGGTTAAAGGAGCCACTTGGGCTGCCTGCGGAAAAGAAACCAGCGGAACCCAAAGAAAAAGCAGATTAAACAGGAGTGATTGGGATTGAGTGAGAAAGCTTGCGCTAACTGTCATTTTATAACCAAAGAAAACGTCTGCCCAAAATGCAGGTCTACAAGTTTCAGCGAGGATTACAGCGGCTTAGTCGTTATGTTTGACCCAGATACCTCAGCTATCGCCAAAGCCATGAACATTAAAGAAAAAGGCAGATACGCGTTAAAAGTACGCTAAACAATTTTATGGTAGCACGCTAAACGGCTTAAGAGACCCCAATTCTTTGGGTCACAAGGTTGAAATGATGACTACAGAGTACACCATAACACCTGAGCTCAGAATCAAACTCAAAGAACCATTCGGCACCCTGATTCAAGGCACATTCGACGAAACCATGAACCAAATGAAGAAGCTAGTTGAAAAAGAGAAGCCGCCAAAAATAATTTCTGTGGGAGACGTAGTTTCCCTCAACCTTCATGAACACAACATTCATCCGCAGCTTACAATTATCGACAACAAATCCCTCAGAAACCAAACAATGCCGGAAAGGGCAAAGGTCGAAAAAACTGTCTGTGTCATTAACCCTCAGGGAACGATAACTAAAGAAGCAGCTGCGGCAGTCAAGGAAGCCATAGATGCAAACGAGCACACGCATATCGTTGTTGACGGCGAAGAAGATTTGCTTACGCTAATCGCTGTTTTGTATGCACCAGAAAAAACGTTAGTGGTTTACGGACAACCTTACAAGGGCATTGTTGTCGTTAAGGTTACAGCGGAGAAAAAGGCCGCACGTTGAAAAACTCTTAAAATCCATGGAACCCTTAGAAAAGCTAAATAGGAAGAAAACTGTTTGAACTAACCGCTTCAAGTGAACATTTATGCAGATAAAAGTAGAAACAACCAAGGATAACCCGCTTCTGAAGCGAAGAGAAGTAGGCTTCACCATAATTCAGGGTCCAAAAGAGAAGACTCCGCCGAGGCTTCAAGTCAAGACAGCTCTAGCCATGGAGATGAGAATTGGGGACGACGTGGTCTTCATCAAGAGGATGCATACAAAAACTGGAACAAACATCACAGTGGGAGACGCAAACGTTTACCAAAAAGCTGAACAGGCTAAACTAGTTGAGCCTGAATACATCCGCAAACGTAACAGTCCACCTGAGAAACCCAAAGAAGAGGCGACAGCATAATGTCCAAGAAACCGCCAGTAGCAAAGAAGGAAGAGGCGCCTAAGACAGCAGCAGCCAGCCGCAGAAGCAGCCGCGCCAGCGCCGGCAAAAAAGGCTGAGAAAGGAAAGCGGGAAAAGAAGCATAAAGAGGAAAAAGGCGTCAAAGCAATGTACAAAGTCGAAGGCGACAAAGTTTCCAGAGCACGCCCGACTTGCGAGCGGTGTGGACCAGGATACTTCATGGCAGACCACCATGACAGGTACACATGCGGTCACTGCGGCTTCACAAGGTACAAGCAGAAATAAGCAGTTTTAAATCCTGCTTGAACAATTAGGTTCCTTCTGATGACCCCTAATGCTTAGAGTAAACGTTGTCATAACAAGCATTTCTGCTGAACGCTTCTGGGATATGAGGAAGCCTATTCCGCCCATTCAAATCAACACCAACATCAATGTTGTCGGCATGGAAAAGAAGCAGGATGAATCTTTAGAAGTCCCGTTTGTTCTTTCAATCACCTTTAACCCCTCAATCGCTCAAATGAGCCTGAAAGGAAACGCCTACGTCGCAGGCGAAAAAACCGAAGTCGACAAAGTCCTCAAAGACTACGACCAGAAGAAACCGCCAGCCCAAATAATAATCCAATCAATATCAAACGTCGTCTTCATCGAATCAGTACTCATATCAAGAATACTGAACATCCCGCCGCCAATCCCCCTACCTCAGATAGCTGAAACTGGGAAACCGCCAAGCTCCAAACCAGAAGGAAGAGACTACAGCGCATAGCAGCTTTCCGGGATAGTTATTTTTATTTTTTTCACCCCTTTCTAGCAACCTTGTTGTATCTCACCCTCCTTCGCGTGGCGTAGCATTCGGCTAATCGGGTTGAGCCTTGGTAGAGTCAAGATGGCGGCTAGATTTATCAGGAAGTATGTATACATTATGTATGGTGTTGGAAATGGCAAGGCAGATTTCAGTCTCAAACGAAGTCTACGAACTACTCTTGGAAAGAAAAGGCAAGAAGAGCTTTTCAGAGGTAATCAAAGAGAGCCTCAGCCCAAAAGAAAAACGCGGAGACATCATGAAGTTAGCGGGCATCCTGAAAGAAGACAAAGAAGATCTTGAACAGCTAAAAAAACAGATAGAAGCCGAAAGAGAAGCAAATTACGGAAGGAAATTTGAGTGACGCTTCTCGATACAAGCGTCATAATAGATTACTTAGCAGGCGACCAAAAAATTGTCGCTTTAGTAAAAGAAATCTTGACTAAAGAAGATGCCAAGACTACAACCATAACCGAATATGAGTTGCTCAGGCACAAGTCAAGAATAAGGAAACAAGCCGCTGAACGATTTCTATCCAGCGCGACAGTCTACGTATTTGACAGAGCAGCCGCCAAAGAGTCAGCAACTCTCTTTCAAGAACTGCAAGATTCGGGCAAAATGATAAATGAAAATGACATACTTATCGCTGGCATCGCCCTGGCTTATGGCGAAGTGTTGCTGACAAGAGACCGAAAACTCGCCAGCATAGGAAAAGCCAACATAAAAATCATCTAATTACCAGCCGCATCGTTTGGGAGGCTGGTGTGTGGGTTGTAACCCGCCTTTACAGGAACCCTTGAATCTTTTGGCAACAGCATCCGCAATTTTTAGTTCCACGGAAAAAGAAAACCGCCGACCCCCAAACCAGAAGGAAGAGACTACAGCCAATAGCTGCCCTTTTAGATAGCAATTTCTTTCGTTTTTTTTTCACTTACATTAACCACTATTTTACAGCCTTGTTGCCATTTTAGGGTTAATTTTTTGGGGAAATATAAAAAAGCGGGCTAGATTTTATCTGGAACGCACGTATACATTACGTATGATTATAGATGACACGACAGATTTCAGTCTCAAACGAAGTCTACGAACTACTCCTAAAACGAAAAGGCAAAAAAAGCTTCTCCCAAGTCATAAAAGAAAGCCTCACCTCAACCGAAAAGAAAACCAACATAATGAAATTCGCCGGAATCATGAAGGACGAAAAAGAAAAACTTGAACAACTAAAATTGCAAATTGCCGCTGAAAGAGAAGATAATTACGGCAGACCATTTGAAGAGGAATAGCCCGTTAATAGATACAAGTGTTATAATCAATTTCATCGCAGGAGACGAAAAGCTTGTTTCATCAGTAGAAGAACTCTCCAGCTAAATCGTTGGAAAGGTTTTCTGTTGAGTTGTAACTCCTTAGGGCTTAGTAAATTTACTTGTTCATTTTGTTCAATTAGTCTCACTGTTTATAATTGATCTGGCGTAATTAAGCGTCGAAAAAAATCTCTTGAAGTTTAGCGATCAACTATTTGTCTGCGAGTTTACAAACTTTCTACTTTTTTGAAGTCATGTTCTTTTTCTAAAGTGCCTTCATCGAAAAACCGAAACATTGAGCTTTCCAGATAGCAGCTTTCCAACTCGATACTTAGCCATTGGCGATTCCATTTTTCGGCGGCTTCTCCGGTTACATTGCTACCGGCAAATGGGTCTAAAACTACATCACCTTGGTCTGTCAAAAAATTAATAAAAAATTCAGGCAGTTGAATAGGAAAACGAGCTGGATGAGGTTTCACTCCGTATTGCCTACATAGCTTTGAGTATTTACTATTCGATTCTGTATTGGAGTATTGTAGGAGATTATCTGGTTCCTCAACGTTTGAAAAATCTAAGAGATTGGCAGGAATAGAGCCACCCTGCCCATTGTAAAAATTGTCAGAAATTTTGTATCCCGATGGTCTCAAAGCATTTGGCTTGTAATAGTTTTTATCGCCCAAAAGCATTTGCATTGATTTACTATACTGCCTTAGCACTCGCCTATTATCTGCTTTGGGATTGGGTGTTTTTGATAGCCAAAAAATTTGGTCAACTGCATCCTTCAATCTCAATCCTTTAACGGTAACATATTGAACAGGTGACGGCAACTTCGCTTTATTAAACCAGTAAATATCTTGGTCAAGATAAAATCCTAGCTCAGAGCACATGCGTAATAAAAGCTCGTATTGGTACAAGTTTTTTGTCGGGGTGCCCTTAGTCCAACTACCGCCTATATCTATTACAATGCTTCCGTCATCTTTAATGATTCTTTTGAATTCCTTGGCGAAGGGCATAAACCATTCAACATATTCATCAGGCGCCTTGTTACCATATTCTTTTTTCTTCTGCAGGGCAAAAGGGGGGGAGGTCATAATTAATTGAATGCTATCAGATTCAAGGTCTTTCATAAGGTCTAAGGAGTTACCAACGAATGCGGCACCCAGTTCAGTACTGTAAAGAGGTGTAGAAGCGCCTATTTTTTTGAGAATGCTCATTATTGACCTGCCGTTGGGTTAAGTTCAGATGCATTCCGTTTGATTAAACGCGATGTTACTTTGTCGATATGGCAAGATAACAAACCTTTTCTTAAAACCTCCGAAACGCACTTTTCTAATTTATCGTGTGACCATTCTTTGGAAAGGTCGCCATATTTACCAGGCAACTTGAGATAGGAACAAAACTCATCGAAGTGTTCACTTATTTCTGCCAAACGCACCGCTTCAAAACTCGAAATACAGCCAAAAGAAATCCCGAAAAAAGATGCTAACATATGTGCAGATGCCAGCAAGTCTCCGTCGTCACTTAAAATGAACGGTTCATAGTGAGTCTTCAAGCGAATCCAATAAGCGTTTGCTAAAAGATTTATGTCAGTAGTTGAAATTCCAGAATCCAATTTCTTTAAAACTTTAGTCAGAGTTTCTGATTCTGTCTCAATTTCTGACAACGCTACATTCAGCCCGTCTGAGAACTTTTTTAGAAAAGCGTGATAAACATCATTATCAAGGTCAATTTTTGCTTTCCAAGCCATTAATGCAGCCGTGTCCAATTTTCTGTTTCTATTTAGCTTTGATTTGATGTTTTCCGATACCATATCTGTGGCGAGGAACACTCCGATTTTAGTTCCAATCTGCTCAAGCGCACCTACATCAATTTTAAGCTTTATCCACATCTCATATACGGTTTCGTCTGAGATAATTACGACTGTCCGCTTAAGTTTTTCAGGATTAGTATAACTTGATTGCTGGGCTATTTTTTTCACCTATTTACCGAGCTTTTCGGTAAGCTGTTTCATGACTTCATCGGAATACAGCGTGTTATTCTGTTTTTTATATATTGTCGAATCAATTACCAGTCTTTCAGGTTGTTTAGCTACCGCATAAGAATCAACGAATATCTTCATCATTTCGCTGTTAATCATTCTAAATGTGAGACTGCTTCCTAAAAGTGGTGATCAGTGAGTCGGCGATACCAGAAATAACTTCTTGAGTTAGCACTGTATAGGGATCAACCTTACATCGCTTTGAGATACACTCGTAGATATATTCTCTAACTACTTCGGCGGTCTTGACATAGGAAAATTCGATCTTGTCCTTGATTCTCGTCAGAAAAGCTTCTTGTAGCAGATCTTCTACGTTTGCGAATGAAGCAAGAGTAAATATCAAGAACATTGTCCAATCATTAGGAATCTTTTCATGCATTTTTCTCAGAAAATCGCTTATCATAAATCGCTCTGTGGCAGTAGCGCGGGAGAGATTTTCAAGCTCATCAATTGAAATAACAACCCTTGAGAATCTCTTGGCAAGAATAATGACAAGAATTCTCATAATCTCGACCATGTCGTCAGTATCGCTTAGTTTTCCAATTTTACTCTTGCCTTGAGTTAAGAAATTGTATCCATCTATGTCCTCAAGAGGAGCAATCAGTAATTCACCACCGATCGAGGGATGAATGTTGCTCTTAATATCGCGAAAAGCTTTCCTGATGTTGCCTTCGCCCAAATCTTTCTGAGCACATAATATCTTCAATAGCAGCTGGTCTTTTTTAATTTCTGCAAAACAAGATTCGACCATTTTTCTATGCAAAGAAAGTGTTAATTCTCCCGTTCTTCGAGGCACTATAGCTGTAATACGAAAATTAAATGTTTCAATTTGTGGTTTGTCTAGCACATTAAAAATTGTTTTTTGTACGTCCGAATTGGCCAAATATTGTATAGCGAATGTTTTCCCAACCCCTGCGGGACCATATAATACATAAATAAAGGGTGAAGCAAACATTACAGAATCCAATTGTACTCTAACCATTTTTTCCCAAACTGCATGGTTATCTGCCCAATAATCCACTGAAACTGGTGGGTCTAGCGGAAACGGATCTTTATCCCTTAGGTAACCCCAAAGCATTCAAGGCATGGTTATATTTTTCCCTTTGTTGCTCATCAGACATTTATTTCATACTTCCAACTTTTATGTAACCCGAATTTGCCAGATTATCCCAATTAAACGATGAGTCATAATTGTTCGCTATCTCTTTTAACTTTTTTACTAAATCCGGAACAGTCACGACTATATTATGCTCCATTACCAACTGGATTTGTATTTCAAGAACTAACGGGTATGCTGAGAACAAGTAATTGTCTACTTCGCTTCTTGCATTTCGCCCAAGTTTATTTATCGCTTGTTTCATCAGCGACCAAAGACTGTCATCGGAAATGTCAAGACGAGTAGAAATATTCGTTGACAGAAGCAGTTGAACGTATTTTCCGTTAATAGCTTCATTTTGGTTAAGCGCTTCCCGCATTTGATAGCCAATGCTCGTAAGGGTGAAAGAACCGAAACAAGTCTTTTTAGGTCTTAGTATTCCGAGATCAACCAACCATTCAAAATAAGACTCAACAAAATGTTCTGAAAGGTGTAATTCGCTTACATAATCCTTAATGTAATTATTTATTCTCAAATGACAGATTAGTTCCCGAAAATCCTTTAAGTTAATTAATCTTAAAAAGAAAGAAATCTTTTCCTTCTTTGTTAGAAAAAAACTTTGCTTATCATCAATGTTCGCCAGGAAAACAGTATATCCATTAGGTATTACAATTCTACCTTCTATTCTCAGAAAATCGAGCCAGTCTGCAAATCGAAGGTAATTTCTTGCCACCGCTCTTGACCTTAAAACGCCTGTGTTTCTGATATATTTTAATAATTCTGGATTAATCAATTCGGATGCTTTCAAGAGCTTCTCTATAAAAAGATCCATGTCGATGGAAGGCGACTCAAGAAGTTTAGAAGAGATCAGCACAAAATATCTTAGCCGCCTGGCTTCTCCAAGTGGGGAACGCTTAGTATCTACAACCTGTGGCTCAATTCCGTCCATTAACAAGTGACCCTTTTTATTTAAGTAGACTCAATAAGAATTTAAATCCTACCGTTAGTTGAATCCGTTTATGCAAGTTAAAATCGGTAATGTCTCATTTGAGGTTCCACTTCTTCCGTTTCGTTTAGAGGGAAATGATGAATACATATTACTCGATACCAGCTGCTTGTTAGATATACTTCCAAAAACTAAACCCTTCTTTTTTACTAGTGAAGAAAAGAAATCTAAAGATAGCTATCCTCGAAAAAACTATTCGCGAGGTTGAAGAGCACTTGACAAAGTCACTTATAACTCGCCAAGAAGAAAATGCCTCAACTTTCGGTATTGAAAGCGCCGGCAATTGCCTTAGAAAAATACTAATGGATACCAGAATAAAGAAGATATCCAATCCAACGACCACCGACAAAAAACTAGCAAGTTATGAGAAATTTGCTGAAGATAAAATACTGGCTTACGCATTATTTGAAGGGAAATTCAAGGCAATTTCGACAAAGGGGGACACAGCTTTTTCAAATCGCCTAAAAGATAAACATATTTCAGTTGATAAGATTCTTAAACCCTGATACGATAGCGTCTTATTCCAACGCTTTGCATAGGACTCGGTGTGTGGGCGCAACGCTCCCTTTATAGGAACCCTTTGGATCTTCTGGCAACTGCGTCTGCAAGTTTCAGTTCAATTGGGAACGAGAAGGATCTGTGTTTCCATCGGTACTTCTCAATTTTGTTCATCATTGTGTAAGCTGTTTTGAAGGCGAAGTCGCGTTCTTTTATTCTTGCTTCTGGGAGAAACGCCAGACGGGTAACGGCTGAAATCGTGTGGAGTTTTGCAATTTGTTTTTTGCTGTGCCAAGGCGGGTCAAAATGGAAAACTTGGATGCTTCCCCACGCCTCAAGCGACTGAGGCGGAACAAAACCCGATGGCAAAACATTGGCTAGCGGGCTCGGGAACGGGGTGTAGACGAATATGCCGTAGTGCTGGGTTTTCGGGTTGACTTCGGACATTTTATCCATCAAGTCAAAGGTTTGGTTTAGGTCTTGGTCTGTTTCGCCTGGTAAGCCGCTCATCCATGAAACGTAGGGCTCGATGGATGGCGCCCAAGCCTTGAGGTTTGCAACGGATTGGAGCATTTGGTCCGCTGTCACGTCTTTGCAGATGAGTTCCTGCAGACGCGGGGACCCTGATTCGCCTCCGAAATCAAGCTCAACGCAGCCCGCCCGCTCCAAAAGCCCGAGAAATTCCCTGTCGTATGTTGATAGGTAATCGAATCGGCAGTTAGCCCGCCACTGAACATGTATTTTCCTGTCGATGATACCTTGGCAGATGTCTCTAACGCGCTGTTGATCCACAAAAACGTTGTCGTCGATGGGGTCGATTATTTTGACGTTTGGAAATTTTTTGAGGATGTATTCTATTTCGTCGAGGACGCGGCTTGCGCTTTTGCCTCGCCACCTTTTTTTGTTGAACAGGGTGTTGTAGCAGAAACCGCATCTGTGGGGGCAGCCTCTGCTGGTTTGGATGTGGAACCTGCCTGATTTTACGGATGGGTAGCGGTCCATTTGGAGGAGGTCGTATGGCAGGTCGATGGGTGTTGCGTCTAAGTCGATTATTTTGCCGTCAGGGTTGCTCTTCACTGCGCCGCCAACGCGGTAGGTTATGCCTGCAACGCCCTCAAGCGGCTGAGCTGACGCAAGAGCATTCGCCAAGTCCTTGACTATTAGTTCCCCTTCTCCGCGGACAACCACGTCCACGAGTGGGTGGCTTGCGGTTTGTTCAGGCAGAAGCGTTGGGTGTACGCCGCCCCAGACCAGCGGGCAGGACGGGTTTTGCGTTTTCACGTAATGGGCGAGTTCCAACGCGTACTTGATTTGTAGGCCGCTCATGCAGCTTATGCCCACGAAGAGGGGGTCGCCGACGTTGAAGCTGCGGTAGTCTTCGAGACGCATGTCGAGGACGCGGACACAAAAGCCTTCCTGACGGAGAGACGCGGCTATGTAGAGGAGGGCGAGGGGGACTTGGGGGTCGGGTGCCTTGAATTTTCCTGGGAAAACAAGCAGGACCTCTTTTTTGCCTTCGGCGGGGGCGTTGTTAAGGGGGGAGGATGGAGTCTGGGTTGAAACCACGCTTGCAAAACCTCTATAAGAGGTAATTGAACATGTGTTTTTAATTGTTTCTGAAACAGCCAAAACAGTCTGCTATCTCTAACGCATATTCAAAGGCAGATTGTGTCTCTAAACCAAAAAAGCAGCTTGAGGCAAGCCCTTCGCGGTAGGGCCATCGGGGGAGGGGGTCTAGTATTTACATCAAAAATCAACCACAAATACTAGTCAACCCTGAAAACCAAAATGGGCCCCTACCCCCATTTTTACATCAAAAACCCATTGTAAAAATGGTTTCCCATGGACTGAAGAAATAACCCTAAACTTTTAAGAAAAACAGAAAACAAAAAGGCAGGATGAAGAAAAGGAAAGTTACTTCAGCGGCACATACATTGAAGATCTTGACGCGCCGATACCTGGAGTTCCATGACGGACAGGCTTGTTCGTTATCGCGAACTCGCCGAGGTAGTGCCCAATCATTTCAGGCTTCATTTCAACCGCAACGAATTCTTTGCCGTTGTGTATCTGGATTTTTACTCCAACCATTTCCGGCAGGATAATCAGGTCGCGGACGTGAGTTTTAAGGTTGACTTCTTTTCCCTGTTTTTGTGCCTCTTTAGCTTCACGCAGTTTCTCTAGCAGTATGCGTTGTTCCGCGGTTAAGCCGCGTTGAAGGCTTCTTCTCTGTCTCGAAGGAAGCAAATTGATGAATTCATCCATAGACATCCCTGTTAAACTGACCAAGCTGTGTCCGCGGTAACTAAATTCTTTCGGCATTTTTCATCTTCACCTTAAACTCTTCTTAAACGCTATAAACCTTCTGCCCTACTCTTAGCGGATTGCCCGCTTCTTCTTTTGTCCCGGTCCTCTTGCAGCAATCAAACCGACTTTCTGTCCTGGAGGAGCGCCATGCGAAGTTGTTGTGCATCTGCGAGAGCTTCGTTTGCTGCTTCCATAGGGGTGAACTGCTGGAACCATTTTGCGTCCGCTAGTTCTCGGGTACTTGTGACCTTTAGCTTTCATCCAATGAAACATCTCGCCTGCCTTAAGGAACGGCTTCTCGATTCTTCCAGAAGCGGAAACTACGCCGACGGTTGCTAAGCAGTAGTCGTCGACGTACCTTGTTCTTCCGGAGGGCAGCCGTATCATTGTGCCTTGCGGAGTGTGACCGACAACGGTTGCGTAAGCGCCTGAAGACTTCGCCATTTTGCCGCCGTCGCCTGGACGGAGCTCTATGCCGCAGACGATGGTTCCTTCAGGGATCTTCCCCAGTGAAACGATGTTGCCTATTTCGGCAGGTGCTTTTCCACCGTAGGTGATTTGTTGCCCCATAAAGACGCCTTCGGGAACAATCGAGTAGAATGACAATCCGTTCTCGAATTTGATGAGTGAAAGGGGTGAGCCTCGACCTGGATCATGCATTAGTTCTTGCACTGTGCCGCATAGTGAGGCGTCAAAGGATTCTTTCGGTGTTATCGCAGGGTACTTTGCTGGAGCAACTCGTTTATGAGTGGAAGCTCGCCAGTTTCGACCGCCGCGACCGCGTCTCTGAACACGTATACGTTTTCCCATAAGTCATGCATCCAATTAGTTTATAGTATTCCTAGTTTGATTGCGACGTCTGAAGCCTTGAATTCGGGGGTTAGCTTCACGAAGGCTTTTTTCACGCCTTGCGGAGTGATAAGCAAGTTTACTTTGTTTACTTTAACTTCGTAAAGTTCTTCAACGGCTTTTTTTATGTCGCTTTTTCCTGCCTTGATGTTAACGACAAAGAGCAGTTTGTTATCTTTCTCAACCATTACGCTTGCGGATTCCGTCATTAACGGGTAACGTATTACATCATTGTTATCCATTATTCTGTTTCCCCTTTGCTGTAAAGTTTATCTAGACTTTCAATTGCGCCGTTGGTCCAAACCGTTAATCGACCGGGATGAGTTCCTGGCGCTAACATTTCAGTGTTAAGATTCTTAACCGTGGTTACCTGGACACCTGGAACGTTGCTTGCAGCGTTAGTTAACCCCTTACCGTCAACAACTACAATTAGCGGCCCTACGGCTTGCTTCATTTTTCTGCCTCTGTGTTTGCCTTTGCCTGCGCGGATTTTTCGGCTGTTTCGAACTCGAGTAATGTCGCTTAGGACACCGAGTTTTGTGAGGGCTTCCTCGACTTCTTGAGCCTTTGTTAAGCTCTCGATTGCGTTATCAACAATTAACGGTATGTCGACAACCGCTTCGATTTTGTGTCCTCGTAAAGCTACCGTTTCTTTTTGCGCTGTTGCCGCGATCGCTGAAAACAACGCTAATTTAGCCTCTTTCTTCGGGATGCTTTTGAGGATTTTCTTTTCGGCTCTCGGAGGGTGAGGCTGTCTTCCTTTAACTGTGCTTGGAGCAAAAGCTGCTCTTCCACTGCCGCCTTTTATGCGAGGAATTCTTGCGGTTCCGCTGCCTGTTCCACGTGACTCTGCGCTCGTTCGTTTCCCAGCCATTGGGTCTCTGCCTTGCGGCTGCAACCTGCTTGACTGTATGGCTAGACTGCACGTTTTATCACGTCAGGCCGAAGAGGTGTGGAGAATACTGATGGAAGGGCAATGTTGCCTGTTGATTCGCCTTGTAAATCGAAAATTTTCGCGGTTTTTTGCTGTGGCATAACTTTTCAACCTTACTTCCCTTGTGGTGATTCCAGCGACACATATGTTACTTGTGGTGGGGCTTCCGGTATTTCTCTTGGTGGACGTGCTGGAACGCGTAGGCGAATTTGGCGTTTTTCTGTTCCTGGGATGCTGCCTTCCATGAGGATGTATGGTCCTTTTACTTCGCCGTATCGGATATATCCGCCTTTGACGGTTACTTCTTTGCCGTCTTTGCCGATTTTGAGTATGCGTTTGTTGAATTCTATGCGTTGGTGATATCCCATTTGTCCTGCTCGCGGAATTGAGTACATGAGGTGGTGGGGGTTCCATGGTCCCAAGGTTGCGATGCCTCGTTTGGTTTTGCGGCCTTTATGCTGCAGCTTGGTTACTCCCCAACGTTTTACTGGTCCTTGGAAGCCTTTTCCGACTGTGACTCCTGCGACGTCTATGTATTGTCCGTCTTTGAAGACTTCTTCAGGCGTCACTGTTTTGCCTAAGAGTTGTTTGGCGTAATCGAGTTGCTGGGCGATTGTGCCTCCGCCGATTTGAACTTCACATGCGTCAGGCTTCTTCTTTGAGAGGCTTGTTTGGGTGGGTTGAGTTACCGTGATGACTCTGACGGCTGTTGTATCCTCTAGGTGCTGCTGGACTTTTTCAAGCATTTCTTCAGTGTTAAAGGTCTCTGGGAGAACCATCAGCCTGTCGAGGATTGCTGGTGGATCTTTCATCCATGCCTCGCTGATGTTTTGTAGCCCATAGGGTGTTTTGGTATAAGTTCGAATGCCGCAGATAAGAATCGGCGGTGTTTCCAGTATGGTGGCTGCATGCATGACTTCTTTGCCGAAGTTTGGTGAACGTTTTCGGTCTTCGATGGCAAAAACATATGTCATGCCTGCCTTGTACGCTGAAAAGGCCAGCAGTTTTGGAGAATCAGAATTTATTTTTGGCCAATATCGGATTCGCGCAACTGGACTTTTAGCGCGTTTCCTAGGTAAATAAGCAAGTGAACCATGCTTAGGAGCGTGAGTTTTACGATGTCCCATAGATTATCCGCTTCGCGCCATTAGCAAATATAAAGAGAGGTTATAAACATTACCGTCAAAAACATCAAAGTGACCGCCGATATGGACTTTTGTGTCTTTCTCGTATAGACGCTTTGTTTCGTTTGATTATGGTATGGTTGTTGGGTTATTTCATTTTTGTGGTTGGTTTTTGGTTGATTTAGGTGTATATTTTTAAGTTGAGACTTTTGTTTTGGTGAAAGTTGAGACTTTCCACCGTGGCTTTTGATGTTTTGGGTTGTTTTTTTGGTTTGGGTTGCAGGGCTACGTTTGTTGTGCCCATTTGGGATGGGCGGATGCGACTTTCCATGTTGACTCTATGTTGAAGTTATTGTCGGTTATGGGCGGAGCGGGGCGGCAGGTTCAGGTTTGCTTTGGCTTATTTTCCAATTTGGGAAACTTGAAGGCTTTGCCAGACGGCGACTTCCGCCAATGGTCGGCTGGATAGAAATTGCTGTTCGAGTTGAGTGGCTTTATGCCGGGGTTCACCACCACATTACTGCACCCTCGCAGCCGACAGCTTTGGTTAGAAAACGTTTTTACATGCCAGACACAAATCCTATACCTGCGCCGGGGTGGCGGAGTGGTTAACGCGCCAGCCTCGAGATCTAACAAAAAAGAGGGCTAAGCCAAAAGGCAAGTTAGCTGGTGGGCTTCGCGCCCGCAGGGGTTCGAATCCCTTCCCCGGCGCCAACTAACATGGGACATGTGGATAAGGGGGTGCTTGTCAATGAAGAAATTTGAAAGTATTTCTTTTGTCCATTAAATTAGGCAATAAAAGCGCGTTAAATTATTTTCGTCTTTTAGTACATTTTTAAAAGGTCTAAAAAGAAAAGAGAATGGATTGAATCCACTCAGATTTAATTATAAATACTAAGAGAGGGTTATTAGGGATTACAAGAAGTGTTAACGTTGGAATCTTTAGAAGTTACAATAGTTTGTTCGCAAGAACAATCCCTGAAAATTCCGAAAATTCTTGATGAAGTTAAGAAGGAACACGAAGGCATTTCCTATGCGATTGAAGACTCTTTCTCTTTTGCCCCGGTTTTCAACGAAAATTCGATAAAAATCGTTCTTTCAGCAATCCAAATCTCCGGCATTGCAGTCCCTGTTCTTACATCTTTAATGGAAAAGCTTCACAAGAATGATATGCGAACTGATTATAATGACCGCTATAAACTGGCACTCAGAACTCTTAAAGACAAAGCCCCTTTAATATGCGATCAGTTGGAAGATACTCCGTTTTTTAGTCAGTATAAATTTACTACAAAGTATGGGAAATATGTCTGGACATATAATAAAGGGAAGATTTCAATGAACCAAATTAAGGAGAAAGAATGATTGACCGTTCTTTCCGACCAAGAACTGAAAGAACTTATTCGCAAAAAGGATGTAGTCGTCCACCCCATTTTATCTGAAAAGCAAATTCAGTGTGCCAAGATTGACTTGAGACTAAGTAACGTAATTTACATGATAAAGTATTTTGAACATGCTTGTTATGATCCAAGAAAGGAAAATATTGACTACGGTGAAGAAAGAAAAATTGATTTCAATGAAGCTTTCATACTTCATCCAGGAGACTTTGCGATGGCACCACTCTTTGAAAGAGTAAAGCTTCCCGCGAATATAGTAGGTCGTTTAGATGGTCGAAGCTCCTTTGGCAGATTGGGCATAATAATTCACGCGACTGCTGGAGGCATAGACCCAGGTTATTGCGGGAAAATTACTTGCGAACTTTCTAATCTAGGGAAAGTTCCTGTTGAACTTTATCCTTTGACACGAATCGCGTCACTAACATTGGAGAGACTTGACAAACCTTGCGAGAAAGCTTATTGTAACAAACCCGATAGAAAATATAAGTCCGTTATGTCGACAATGCTGTCTGATGATTATGAATTTAAGGATAAATTGTTTGAAAAGCTAGCAAGCCGTTTATAATTTAAGAGACTTCGAAAAGACCATTCCATTCTTTCTTAATTTTCCATTTTAGAATGCTATCGCATATAACCTCAAAATGTCTATCAGAAGAATATCTTTGATTTTGAGCCATTACGACGTTCAACAAAATCCTTGTGTCCAAAGCCAAAGAAACTTCACTATCAAAAAAGAGATCAGCAATATCAATAAAGGGATAAATTGGGTCAGTAAATATTTTTTCGTTTTTCGCCGAACTGGTTTGGAGTTGATACTGTTTTAAGGCAATTCGAAAGGAGCATATTTTTGACTTATCAAACCAATCGGAAATAACCGCATATATTTTAATAATTTTGTCATCTGTCTCATTCGAGAATTTATCAGCTTCAAGCAAATCTTTAATTTTATCGCCAATCATTGCAGAGCCACACGACTTACATTTGTCAAAAATATCTGTATATGATATATCGGCATCATTCACATACTGTTGTACAGCTCTAAGGCGGATTGCCATTTCAGGATGATCAAGGGTTTTATGGTAAGGCAATCTCTCGTAATAATTTACAAGTGATAATAGATACATTGGACCAAAGTACTTAGCCGAGAATATGTCCATGAATATTTCTGTAATCCATTTTGAGTTGGTTGCTTTATCTTCACTGAGTGTTGGCAATTCAGGGTTAGCATAAAATAAACTCTTAACAAGGTTCTTTTCCCTGTCCAAAATATGGAATAACTCATGTATCAAAATTGGCCATAGAAGAACGTTTTTGAATTCCCCCCGAATGTACGATATAACATATCCATGCGAAATTTTGTATCCCTCAAAAATATCCGAAACATCAATCTGAGCCAAGCTACCTGGTTGTGTTATACCTGCTCCAAGCTCTAATCCTACAGAAAGAGGTTCAATAATAGTTTCCTTAAATGAGTGATTAATAAATTGATTACTTGCTTCTATTATTATTTTTACATCCAAATTTAAATCATCTAAAATCGATTGAACCCAATAATAGATTTCAAAAGGTACCATATCTGTTGTTTGATTATTAAAATTCAAGTTGAACCTTTCAACAAGGTTGTAATATTCAACAACTTGCTTAGTCCAGTATTTTCTAATAACATCTTCAATGCTAATTTTGCCTCCTCTCTTTTCGATAGTTTCTTGAATATTTGTCGCGGGTTTGATGACAGTTTTCGTTAAAATATTCTTAATAATTTTTAGGCCATTTTTGTGGTTATTGGCAGATAAAATTAGATTATTTCTCGCTTGAGGATAAACTACCTCAGCGCTCTTCCATTCATCAATTTCTTTTATAATAGAGTCTATGTGATCGCGAAGCGAATCGAGCGGCATCTTAGTTCGGTCCTAAAAAGGAACCGCTACGGCTTTGGAAACATCATAGACTTTGCCAATCAAATCATGAAGGTCGGTTAATTCCATAATTATCTTATCAGTTTTTTCTTTAGTATTGTTTTTGGAGTCGAAGTGCGCCATTTTTTCCATTATTTTTGTATACGATTCCCTAATACGATCATTATCCCTTTGCGTTAAAGCCGAAGGGCCCATAGCGCTTACTGACAAGTCATGCGGTTCTTTGCAAAAGTTTATGAAATATTGTAATTCTGTCGATTGAATTTCATAATCATTTAAAAGTTCCAATCCAGTGATTCCTGTTGACAGTGTGAATAGGAATCTCTCTAATTTGGGTAAAGATGCCATAGACTCATCATCCTCGATAGTTACTAATAGTTTATTTTCGGTATACACCGTTAAACCAATTATTAAAGGGTGCACTTGGGATATAACAATTGCTATGACTCTTTTACGGACAAAATTAAACAGATAAGAAATCCTAATAGCAATTTTTTTGCTAATCTTATCATAAGTCAAAAATTACCAATCTTTAATTAAATAGAGAATAATGTTAATTTAGCGAATTATGTTTGCCTCATGTTATGACGGAATGCGGGAAAGAGTCTTATGTAGCAATTTCAAGAATCTGGTGGATCGTGCTTGCAGGGGTTCGAATCCCTTCCCGGCGCCAATCGCTATTTCCACTGTTTCTAGTTTGAATCGACTTTGAGACCGTAGATTCTGTTAAGACTGTGGCGTGAGGGATTCTGCCCATTCTCGGATTGTGTTGAAAACGGGGAGAAATGCTTTTCCGTGCGGGGTCAATGCGTATTCGACTCTGGGCGGCACTTCGGGGTACACTGTGCGGGTTATGATTTTGTTTTCTTCAAGGTCTCTCAGATGTTTGGTTATGGTTTTTGAGTTGACGTCGCCCATTCTTCTTTGGAGTTCAGAAAACCTGAGTTTACCGTCTTTGAGGCTCCAAATGATGAATAGGTTCCACTTGCTGCCTATGATTTCCAGTACTTTGTTGAAGTGTAAATGTGCCTTGTTTTCTGATTCCACTTGATTTTCTCCTTTAGTTACTTATTGGAAACAGCATTACAAATTGCCTACTATGTTACTATTTCACGTCTGGGGTACTTAAGTATTCCCAAGGTCCATGAAAGTAGCTGGCTAAGCAAAGGTGCCAAAATGATTGTACTAAACAAAAAACCCAGAATTCAACCAACCTACCCCAAGAAAAGTCAACGTCAACCAACGACACAATCATTGACAAGAAGGCACCTCATATGACAGTTGACATATACTATTTTTCAGGAACAGGCAATTCGCTAGCTGTCGCCAGAGACATTGCAGAAAAAACCCATGGAAACCTGATATCCATACCCTCAGTCATGAATAAAGACAAGATAAGAACCGATGCTGAGGTCGTCGGAGTTGTTTTTCCCGTTCACGGAATTTTCCGCATTCCTTCAATAGTTGAAAGATTTGTTGGGAAGCTGGACGGCGTCGGTTCAAAGTACATTTTTGCGGTCACCACGTATGGGAACATGGCTGGCGGGGTCATCAAGAGTTTTCGTAAAGTGGTTGAATCTTGCGGCGGCAAGCTTTCAGCCGGGTTCGCGGTGCATATGCCCATGAACAACATCACCATTCCCTTCTACAGCGGGATGGTTGGAGATAAAGAACAAAAGTTATTCACAAACTGGCGGGAAAAAAGCGGTTTCATCTTTGAATATGTGAACGCTCGGAAAGAAGGCAGGTTTGAAGCCACCAACAAGCTGCTTGTTTCCTTGTTTTATCCTCTTGACAAAGTATTTGCCCGGTGGTTAATTGAAAGCAAATACAACAAACTTACAAACTCGCATCTAACCAAAGATGAGCTCTGGCCTATGATGGATGTCAGCTTCCACTCTGACGAGAAATGCGACGGCTGCGGCGTATGCTCAAGAATCTGCCCTGTGAAAAACATAAAAATGGTTGACGAAACACCCGTGTGGCAACGTCACTGCGAACGGTGCATGGCATGTTTACAATGGTGCCCGAAGGAAGCTATAGAATTTGATAAGGATTCTGTTGGCAGGGAAAGGTATCATCATCCAGACGTAGGGCTCTCCGACATGCTGCAGGATACTTAATGTCACCTCACTATTTTTGAAGCGCATTCTTGCCGTGAACCAACTTGAATTATGGTTAATTTTATATCTAAATTGAATATTATTTTTATTATGAGCGGGCTAGGCAAGATGGAAAAGATTGCTGAAGGCGTCAGTGACTTTGGTGATTTTAAGGCTGCTTTGTTTAGGACATCTGACGGCCGCTATTTTGTACGTTTTGAGCCTTTGAACAGCTCGGAAAAAGCGCATGTTGAGTGGTTGCCCGGCGACGAATATTTGGAGTGGCTCAGATGCTGGGGCGAATGCGCCGCAACATGAAAAACTGAAAAAGTAAGTTGGCTCGAAAAAAGCCGAGCGCTGCAAGAAGCTTGGTTTGAGTCGTAGATGTTATTCTGTCATGTATGTGATGTCGTCCCATGGGTGCCTGTAGAGTCCTTGTTTTAGCCGTTTCTGGTCCAAGTAGTGCCCTGTCATGCCGATGGTTCTGCCCACCACGAACAAGCCGTTGAGGGCGCCCATCTTGATGTATTCGTCGGCTTCCTGCTTGGGCATCTCGTTCCGTAGCATGTCGACAAAGCAGATTCCGATGCATCCGTCAACGTTTAGGATGAGGTTGTCTTTCTTGGCTGGTGGTGATCTTCTCGACTTCAAGTGCGTAATCCAGAAGCGGGGTAGCCTTGAAATGTTTCTTGGCGTACTCCTTCATGATGGTCACGCGCATGTCAGGGTTATTTATGCTCTTTATGAGGTGCCCGATGCCTTGGATGTTTTCGCCCTTCCGCTTCATCTCCTCAACGAAGTCGGCTGGACTTAAACCCCTGTCGTATGCGTCTGAGAAGCTTTGGGCTGCTCCGTCGATGGCTCCTCCGAACCTTGGGCCGATGGTAAGCATGCCGCTTGCAACTGAAGAAATCAGGTCCTTGCCTGCCCTCGCTGCAACTATTGTGTTGTGGGCGCCTGAAACTGCGGGTCCATGGTCAGCCGTAACCATTATCGCCATCTCGATGAACTTGGTTGCGTAAGCTGGAAGCTGACGTTTGAACCATAGGATGCTTAGTACGCCGCCGATTCCAATGTCTTTTTTGAAGACCTCGGAGATAGGCATGTTGCCGTAAAGCAGTTCTTCGCCTCGGTCGTCGGATATGGTGCAGATAAAGTTAGAGGGCTTCCTGATTACGCCTTCCTTTAGCGCCTTCGCGTAATCCATGGGGATTCTGGGCGCGGGCGGTTCAGACTTTGGCGTTATAACGCCTTCCCGAACAAGCCTTTGGTACGTTTCTTTTATCTTTTGGTCGTAGTCGTCGTATGAGTCGGGAACTATTGCGCCTGCCTTCTTAAGAGCTGCATTTTTTGCGTCAGCAGTTTCTGACTCGCAGCCTGCTTTCGCGCCGGCGTGTCCGAATTGAACTTCGGTTTTGAATGCTTTGGAGCAGGTTCCTGTAACCCAAATCACCAGCGGCTTTGTTATCTTCTTTGTTTTGAGAGCCTCGGCAATCTCGTATTCGCCGCTGCCGCCCACTTCGCCTAGGCACACAAGCATCTTGATTTCGGGGATGCTTTCGAACCTGAGAAGGTGATCAAGCAAGGTGGAACCGGGGTAGGTGTCGCCGCCGATTGCGATGCCTTCGTATAAGCCGTCCGTGTTTCTGGCAATGATGTTGTATGCCTCATTGCTCAAGCCGCCTGATTTGGAAACGAACCCCACGGAGCCTGGCCTGTGAAGTTTGGATTCAACGATGTTTTCAAGGGTGCCGCCTGCGTTCCCGATTTTGAAGCAGCCAGCTTTTACTCCTCCGACAGTCGCAGGTCCAATGATGACTTTTCCAAGAGCTTTAGCCTTGGCGGTAAGCAGTTTCATCCGCCGCTCTGGGACGCCTTCGGCGATTATCACGACGGTTCGGATCTGCGGTATGGCTAAGGCTTCCTCAGTTGAGGGCGCGGCTGACCTAAAAGACGCAAAATTTATCATCACGTCAACTTTTGGGTGCATCTGCGCCGCTTTCTCAATGGTTTTGTACATTGGTATTAGGATTTCCCGTTTGCCGAAGAAGAATTTTGAGTAGCTGTCTGCGCCAGTGGGGTTGATTATTGCGGCGACGGATGGTTTTGCGCGTCCTGACGCGTAGTCAAAGTCCAGCATTCTCTGTGTTGCCGCGGCTTGATTATTGTAGATGAATGATTGGGTTTCTTTGTCGAATAGTTCGTTGGGGTTTGTTTTTTTGGCTGGGTCTGTTTTGGGCATTTCATTTTGCTCCTTTCAGCGCCATCGAAACGATTTTGGTCATGTGGGTTTCTGGCCCATAAACTTCAATGGGCACTCCGAGTTTTTCGCCGAGTTCCCTCATCTGGCATAGACCCTCTTGGTAGTTGGGTCCGCCTCTGCGCACGTAAATCTTAACCTTGTTCTCCTGCAGGTTCTTCTGGAACTCTTTGAGGGCTTTGATTATGCCTTTGAACGTGGCGGCGACGTCGGTGAAATTCGCTATTCCTCCGCCTATAAGCAGGAACTTGCCCTTCGGATGCGGCTTTCGGGTCATGAGGTCAAGGATTGTTTTCGCATAAAGATACGTGAATTCCTCGCTTGGGTCCCCTGAGTACTCGCCGTAATTAGCCAATTCATTCATGAAGCCAAGGTCGGTGATGGTGTCGGCGTAGATGACTGAGGCGCCGCCGCCTGCAACCATTGTCCAGACTCTTCCTTCGGGGTTGAGAACTGTCAATTTGAGGGAAGCCCCCGTTTTTGAGTCCAAGTCTTCGATGAAGGCTTCTTCTTTGCTTAAGGCTCTGCCGAAAGGTGCTGGAAACTCGATGTTGCCCCATTTTGAGCCGCTTTCAAACTCTGCTGTGCTGTCCAACTTTGCGGCAAGGTCCAAGGGGACGATTGCATTCTTTGTTACTACAAACGGGTTAATCTCTAGGTAAGTGAAGTTTAGGTCCGCGTAGAATTTGAAAAGCGCTTCGATGAAGCCCGCAAGGTGATTTTTGCAGTTGGCGGATACTTTTTCTAGGAGTTTTTTCTGGATTTCCGCGGAGCTTGGATATGTGCCGATTGGTACTTCTAGGCGCGATGCCTTGCTGTCCACGTCTCCGACGTTTACTCCGCCTTCATGGTAGAACAAGATGGTGTCGCCGTTCTTGTTGGCGGTGATGGCAAGGTAGCATTCATCTGAATCTTTATGCGGCGTCATCGGCTCGATGATGAAGTGTGTCAGTTGCCCCACGGTTCCTTTGCCCACGGGTTTGCCGTCGGAGTCAAAGCTGCCGTAGACAGTTATCGGTTCTTTGGATTTTTCTTCTATCCACTCTTTGGCTTGGTTGAAGTCTGCGTTGATAAGGATAAGCTTGTTTTTTCCTCGGCGTTTTATCAGCTGGTCGGGTTTAACAACCAGCTTTTCAGTGTTCAGCCACCCATATTGCTTGGGCAGCTTAGCCAAATCCGTGCTGGGTCCTACACTGATTATTTTGTCTGAGACCGAGTATTTTCCTTCAGAGTAATCTTTGAGCAGACGTGCAAGCATGCATTTTCCGTCAGCCTCTCGGATTGCTTTATGAGCCATTCCCATCTCCCCTTCATTGAAGCTTCTTTAGTCTTTTGGCAACCTCAGCTATAAACTCCTCTGTGTACACCTGACGGTTACTCGGATTGGGTATGACAACCTGCATCAAATCGCCAGTTAAAACCCCGCTTTCAACCGTCTGCAAAGCAGCTTTCTCAAGTTTCTCCGCGAACGCAACAACTTCGGGCGTCTTGTCAAGTTCGCCTCGCTTTCTTAGGCATCCGCTCCAAGCGAATATCAGCGCCATGGGGTTGCTTGATGTTTTTTCGCCTTTAAGGTACTTGTAATAGTGTTTCTGGACGGTGCCGTGGGAGGCTTCAAACTCGTAGTATCCCTGTGGGCTAACGAGGACTGAGGTCATCATTGCCAGGCTGCCGTAGGCTGAGCCTAACATGTCGCTCATGACGTCGCCGTCGTAGTTTTTGCATGCCCAAAGGAGTCCGCCTTCAGACTTCATTATTCGGGCAACTGCGTCGTCGATCAACGTGAAGAAGTACTGCAGCCCCGCCGCTTCAAACTTGCTCTTCCAGCTCTTCTGGTACTCGTCCTCGAATATTTTGCGGAACTCCCCGTCGTAAGTCTTGGAAATCGTGTCTTTGGCGCCAAACCACAAATGAAGCTTCTGGTCGTATGCGTAGGTGAAGCATGCTTTGGCGAAGCTTTCGATGGATTTGTCGGTGTTGTGAATGCCCTGAATCACGCCTGGACCCTTGAAGTCCTGGATTGTTCCACGGAACAGCTCCTTGCCCGCCGCGTTTGTGAACGTCAATTCGGCTTTTCCTACTTCTGGAACCCGAAACTCAAGGTTCTTGTACACGTCGCCGTAGGCGTGTCTGCCGATATGGATGGGTTTTTTCCATGAGCGAACCGCAGGCGGAATGGTGCTGACAAGGATTGGCGCCCGAAAAACCGTGCCGTCCAAGGCGGCTCTGATTGTGCCGTTGGGGCTGCTCCACTCTTTTTTGAGGTTGTATTCTTTTACGCGGTCTTTGTTCGGGGTGATGGTGGCGCATTTGACGCCGACACCGTACTTCTTTATGGCTTCTGCCGCTTCAAGGGTTATTTTGTCGTCTGTTTCGTCTCTAACTTTGAGTTGCAGGTCGTAGTACACGAGGTTCATGTCTAGGTACGGTTGAAGAAGTTGATCTTTGACCATTTTCCACATTACGCGGGTCATTTCGTCTCCGTCTATTTCGACGATCGGTGTCTTCACTTTTATTTTGGCCATTTTAACTGTTCTCCTTTAGTTTTGCTTGACTGTGTATGGGAGCAAGCCGCCCGCGAAAAGAATGTCCTTCTGTCGCTGGGAAAGGCTGTAGGCAAGCGGAATTTTCAAGTTCTTGGTTTTGTCAACTAGAACCATGGGTTCGCTGTTTTGGAGTTTCTTTTTGAGGTCTGGAATTTCAATTTCGTCGCCTTGACTCAGCTTGTTGTAGTCAGCCATGTCTTTGAAAGATAGAGGGATTATGCCGAAGTTCACTAGGTTTGCCGCGTGTATGCGCTCGATTGATTGGGCTATGATTGCTTTGACGCCGAGGTACATTGGGCACAGTGCAGCGTGTTCTCTGGAGCTTCCTTGACCGTATGATTCGCCGGCAACTATGACGGTGTGGAGCCCCTTCTTTTTTGCTTCCATGGCTCTTTTGGGGAACGCTGGGTCGATCGGTTCAAAGACGTACTCTGAATATTTGGGCACGTTGGATCGGTACTTTAGTCTGGCTCCTGCAGGCATTATGTGGTCAGTTGTGATTTTGTCCCCGACTTTTATGCCGACGACGCCTTTGATTTGATCGGGCATTTCGTCGTTAGTTGGAGGTGCGCCGATGTTTGGTCCCCTTGCGATTTCGACGTTTTTGTCGGCGTCTTTTGGGAAGATAAACATGGAGTCGTCAACGAGGAATTTGCTTGGCATGTTAACTTTGGGGTAGTCGATGCCTGCCGTTCTTGGGTCAGTGAACTTACCTGTGATTGCCGCGACAGCTGCCACTTCAGGGCTTACAAGGTAAACCTGCGCGTCCGCTGTGCCGCTTCTGCCTTCAAAGTTTCTGTTGCTTGTCCTCAGAGAAACGCCCGTTGACTGGGGGCTTTGGCTGTTGCCGATGCAGAAACCGCACGCTGCCTCAAGCAGTCTAGCGCCGGAATCCAGCAGGTCAACGATGTAGCCGTCCCTTGCCGCCATCTGCAGGACCTGACGTGAGCCTGGCGCGACGCCGAAAGAAACGTCTGGGTGAACTTTTCTGCCTTTCATAATCTTGGCGACAGTGGCTATTTCTTTGTAAGAGGAGTTGGTGCATGAACCAAGCATGACTTGGTCGACTTTGACGTCTTTCATGTCGCTGACGCGAACCACGTTTCCCGGGCTGTGCGGCGCTGCAGCTAAGAGGCTCCAACTCACCAAGGTCAAGGTCCACGACCCTGTCGTATTGTGCGTCATCGTCGGCTTTGAGTTCAACCCAATCGGCTTCTCTGCCCTGCGCTTTGAGGAACTTTTTCGTCTCCTCATCCGAGGGAAAGATAGAGGTGGTGACGCCCATTTCTGCACCCATGTTTGTGATTGTGGCTCTCTCGGGAACCGTGAGGCTCTTAACTCCGGGTCCAGCGTACTCCATGACGACGCCGACGTTGCCTTTTACCGTGAATATTTCAAGCATTTTTAGGACGACGTCTTTGGCGGTGACCCATGGTTTGAGGTTGCCCTTCAGGTTTATCTTGTAGACTTTTGGGCAGGTCAGGTAGAATTCGCCTCCGCCCATCGCAACCGCAACGTCTAATCCGCCTGCTCCAATCGCCATCATGCCGATGCCTCCGCCTGTGGTTGTGTGGCTGTCAGAGCCGAGAAGGGTTTTTCCAGGCTTACCGAACCGTTCCAAGTGGACTTGGTGACATATTCCGTTTCCAGCCTTTGAATAAATGATGCCGTATTTGGCCGCTACAGTTTGCAGGTACTTGTGGTCGTCGGCGTTCTCGAAGCCTACTTGAATGGTGTTGTGGTCGACGTAGCTTACGGAAAGCTCGGTTTTGACCTGTTTTAAACCCATTGCTTCGAACTGCAGGTAAGCCATTGTCCCAGTGGCATCCTGTGTGAGGGTTTGATCAATTTTTATCCCTATTTCGTTTCCCGGAACGTACTCGCCTACTACGAGGTGCTTTTCAAGTATTTTTCTAGTAAGGGACTTACCCATAGATGACTCGTCCTATGGAAAGGTTTGTTTTTCTTATGTGTATATAAAGGTTGTCAATTTATGGGAGATCAGCATTCGCGTATTTACTTAAACCGAAATTCCCCGCATTAATCGCGACTTAAAAAACGCCGACCCGAAAAACGAGCTGAACCAGCGTTCAGGACTTTTCTTAAGGTTCGGAGGCGCCCATTGGACGGCTCCTCAGCAAAAACTAAATTGTAAGGATGCGATTATGTCACAGACATCTTGGTGAAATGGATGAAAGTTCTGCTGAACGACGGGATGGATGAAGAAGGAGTAAAACTCTTCAGAAACGCAGGAATCGAGACAGACAACCGTAAGCGCGACCCTAAAGCTCTTGTTGAGCAAATCGGGGAATTCGACGCTTTAGTGGTGCGAAGCGCAACAGTGGTGACAAGAGAGGTTATTGAAGCCGGCGTCAAAGGCAATTTGAAGGTCATCGGCAGAGCTGGAGTCGGCACAGACAACATAGACATCAAAGCGGCGGTGGAAAACGGTGTGATTGTGAAGTCAGCGCCGTTTGGGAACACCAACGCCACGGCGGAACTGGCTCTTGCCTTGATGTTAAGCGCTTCAAGAAGGGTGGCGCAGGGACATTACTCTCTGAAAAGGGGCGTTTGGAGAAAGAAGTGTTTTGAAGGCACCGAGCTTTCCGGCAAAACCTTAGGCATCATCGGCTGCGGAAGAATCGGGCAAAAACTAAGCGAGCTCGCAGTCGGGTTCAACATGGAAACAATAGGGTACGACCCTGTTGTCAAGGTCAGTTCAAGGATAAAACTTGTCTCGAAAGAAGAGGTTCTTTCACAGGCTGATTACGTAAGCATCCATGTGAACGGCAACGTAAATGTGATAGGTGAAAAAGAATTGTGGCTCATGAAGCCCACAGCATACTTAATCAACACTGCCCGCGGACACAACGTCGATGCGAAGGCACTGTATAAGGCGCTAAAAAGCGGCGGCATAGCTGGGGCAGCTCTGGATGTTTTTGAGGATGAACCCGCACAGGAAGATGCCGAGTTTAGAAGTGTGCTGCGGCGGCTGGATAACATTGTTTTTACTCCTCATTTGGGGGCGTCCACGGTGGAGGCTCAGATGAAAACGTCGGTGGAAATGGCAACTGTCGTCATGGATTACCTGCTGCGGGGGGATTTCTCAAACGCGGTGAACGTTGGTGAAAGCATCGAGTTCGAGGAAAAGCCATTCTACCCATTGTTTGTTTTTCACGTTGATAAACCAGGCATGTTCGCCAAGATCGACAAGGTGCTTGCCGACAACGGAGTAAACATCAGGGAGAACCCTTCTAGGCAAATCGGGGAGGGATGCGCCATCGCCATCTACCTCGTGCATCAGAGAGTGGGGCAAGCCGTCATAGACGAATTAAACAAGCTTGAAGGCGTCATCAGAGCCCAAAGCTAAAGAAAAAGCTTCGAAACCCAGCCTAATTCGCCCTACCTGAACACTCTGACCCCGCCCAACCTCTATTTTTGTTGTTACCGCCAGATACCACAAAGAAATATTAGCGGTTCCGAGAGTTTTTTCTTGTAGAAACCCATAAAGCCAGAACGTTTCCCGATTTCGAATTTTTGTTGACACATTTACTGGCTTGGTGGGCGTGAGCACCATTGACGCAGATTAAAATTGCGGTTAAACAAATTTTCGACAATGTTGATTCAATCATATTTGATGCAGCTTTAACCCTGAACGCTATCGAAACTCGAGACAAACAGAAGGAATATGTAACCTAACCTGCATCAGAAATCGGGCGGAGTCTTTATTCTCAAATCACTAAATGTATATTAGCTACTTGGTTTCCTCTGCTTATCAAAATTCAATGTTCTAACTTGGATAACTCTTTCCAAAAGAGGGGGCACGAAATTTGGGATGGAATTCAGAGCAAGAAAATAACGCTATTTGGGTAAGCAGAGAGTTTTCAAAATGCAGCGGCTGCCGAAAATGCGAAATCGCGTGCTCGCTTGAAAAAGAAAACAAGATTTGGCCTGAGGCTTCTAGGGTTCGCGTTTTCATGTTGGTTCCAGGCGCCGAGTTTCCTCATCTTTGTACTCAATGTGAAGATTACCCTTGCGTTGGAGCCTGCCCGTTTAAGGCTCTGGGCGTGAACAAGGATACCAGCGCCGTCACGGTTGATGCTGAAAAGTGCGTCGGCTGCGGAAAATGCATAGACGCTTGCTCTGGGAAAGTCCCGCATATTCATCCCAAAACCAAGAAGATTTTGATTTGCGACCTCTGCGGCGGCGACCCAAAATGCGCCAAAATCTGCCAAGAAGGTGGCTGGAGCTGCCTGAAAGTGATTAAACGAGGAGACCGTGAGTTCAAGCTTTATTCCCGAACTCCTGAAGAAACTTCCAGAAACCTTGCGACAAAAATGTACGGCGAGAAAGCGGAGGAATTCACTTAATGCTGGGTTACGCTGGAAAATTCCTAGAAGTTGACCTTTCAAACTCAAGCTTCAAAGACACAGTGCTTCCTGAAGAATGGCTAAGGGACTACATGGGCGGCAGAGCGCTTGCAGCAAAAATTTTAAGCGAAAGACTGATTCATAATTGGGAAAAAGTGGATCCTTTAGGCTCTGAAAACCTGCTGTTTTTCATGACAGGCCCCTTCCAAGGTTATTTTCCAGGCGGCAGAACATGCGTCACGGGTAAGTCGCCTCAAAGCAACGGTATGGTGGGGTCAACGGTCGGCGGCGAGTTCGCGGTGGAGCTTCGATGCGCAGGCTACGACGGCATAATCGTGTCGGGCAAATCTGAGAAACCTGTTTATCTTTTCATTAAAGACTCAGATGTTGAGCTTAGGGACGCCGGCGGCGTTTGGGGCAAAGACTGTAAGCATACGGATGCGTTGTTGAACCGTGAATGCCGACAGCTGCTAGCTGAACGTTACCCGCATGTTGGTGTTTGGAAGCAGCCAGCTAAACTCTACATTGGACCAGCCGGAGAAAAGATGGTTAGGCCATCGGCGGTCATAGCCAAATGGACTCATGCAGCAGGATACGGCGGCTACGGCGCGGTGATGGGGTCAAAAAATCTCAAGGCGGTCGCGGTTAAAGGGACAGGCCCGCTTCCTGAAGTGGCTGATTTGGAGAAGGTCAAGCAGATGATTGATGACGTCTGCAGAGGCTGCTACGGAAACGTGATGTGGCGCAGGTACGGCACAGGCGGAGGAGGCTACAGCTTCGGGGCAGAAACCAGTTCTGAGCCTATCCGCAACTGGCAGGAAGAGTGGCATGATCAGAGAAGCTACGGTGTGGACCAGTTTGAGAATAAGGTTTGGGTTAAGCCAGCATGGAGCGATTTCGGTTGCCCGACTAACTGCTTGAAAATCAGCTGTATACGCGCAGGCAAATACAAAGGCGCCATAAGTGACAATCCTGACTATGAACTGCAGGCTTTTTTGGGTCCCAACTTAGGTTTGTTTACCCCTGAAGAAAATGTGTATCTTTCTTCGCTTATCGAGGACTTAGGAATGTGCGGCATCCAAGGCGGCAGCGTCTTAGGCTTCGCCGCTGAACTTTACCAAAGAGGCATCCTAACCACGAAGGATCTTGACGGCCTCGAGTTGAAATGGGGAGACGCAGACGCCTTCGCCGTTTTAGCAAAGAAAATTGCGAATAGGGAAGGCATAGGCGACATCTTAGCGGAAGGAGTCCATCGGGCGGCAATTAAACTTGAAAAAATGAAAGGCAAAAACCTTCTACCCTACGCCGTCACCAGTAAAGGAATCAGCATCGGCGCTCATGGAATCCGAAGCGGCAGAGACTTTTCACGTGAAATAGGTTACGCGTGCAGTGTGCAGGGTGGCGACCACACTTCCATGACGGATTTGCCGATTGACGGATGGGGCAGCGAGATTTGGACGATTTTTAACGATTCAGCTGTTATGTGTCTTTTCACCTCTTTCAGCCTGTCACCCACGTTCCGATACGAATTCTACAACGCGCTCACAGGCCAAACCTTAACCCGCAAGGGGTGGCTTCACGGCGGCGGCATGAAAACGCTGCAGATTCAGCGGGCTCTTCTACTTCTAGGTGGACCCGACTTGACCTGGAACCCTAAAGCTGACGACGACAACCCGGAGAGGTTCTATGAACCATTGCCTACGGGTCCCTGCAAGGGGCAAGCCGCGGACAGGGCAAGCGTTAGGGAAAAAGTGATGCAATATTATGAGCAGGCAGGATGGGATCAAAACGGCGTGCCAACCTCGGAGATGCTGACTAAGCTCAAGCTGGAACACGTTGACGAGAGCTTGAAAAGACTACGGAGTTAAAAACGCAACATTATTTTCGTGAAAATGCGTTCAAACGTGACACTTTCTCTTTGAAAGCGCCTTCCTCTTCATTTTTGCCCGATTGTATTAGGTCAAAACGACGAAAGCTTAACCCATTATTGTTGGGTGAGCGTTCTCGTCCTTTATATGATGCATGACATGCAAGGCTAATCCAGTGGCGGCGCCAGCTGAAAGCCCAATAAGCAAATCGTTGAGGGGTGCATAGTTTTCAACCAACCCGAAAACGACTAGAACGTCGAAGACAACTGCTACCGCCAAGTAGCCTACGCACCACATCTTCATACTCATTCCCCGCGGCTTTTCGATACCGATGCCGCCTAGAACCCCGAACATTATTAGGAAGCCCACTAACGCGTAGATCCAGTCGAAATTCAATGTTTCCACCTGATAAACTGGCTATGTTAGGTTAGCGCCTTATTAGGTTATCGAAGAAAATGCATCGTTACATAACGTGGGCAACACCGCTAACCTTTTTTACATCAACCCATGAATCAATACCACCTCAAGGACGTGGATGCATTAACAAACTTCGACCCCAAACAATGCCATAGATGGGCGCACCTCCTGCTTCTTAGGCGGCAGAAACTTAACCAAGCGCTAGCCGCAATAGAGGAAGGAAATTTTGACTCTGCGAAGCGTCTCTCTTCCGAAATTTTCTCGGGAGTAAACGGCAGGCAAGCTGACCCTGGAATGGCAGGTTCGCTGCTTTACCATATGGCTATGGTTACAAAGATGGAGTCGGAGACCCAGATGCTGCTTAAAGAGTTGCAAGTTGGGTTACCCGACGTATCCCTCAAACTTGGCAGCATTTACAGTGACTTTCAAGCTGACGCCAAAGAGCTCACCAAAGAAATCACCCCTTTCACGTTAAACGTCCAAGAAATAGAGTCAACGGCACAGCTTAACAGCGCAGACAAAATCACCCTTTTCAACAAGCTGAAGAAAGAAAGAAAAACCGTTGAAAGCCGCATAGTCAACAAGGATCCAAAGGCGTCTGAAGCCCTAAAAGAACTATTCACTTCCTGGGCGAACCAAGTCATAAGAATGCGGCTGATCCAAGAGTACGAAACGATTAAGGGTTTACTGGTCACGACTAAACTGGCGGAGGATTTCGGCTTAGCTGGGCTTGAAGCCGCGATGAAGCGTGTGCAGGAAAGGTTTGGTCAAGAAACTGTTGAAATTGCTCTTGACGTGACGCTTAAAGTTGGGATGCGAAGAGAAAAGCTCCAGTCAATCATGCTAAGCGACCACGTAATCAATTACACCATGAGCACTGAAACGCTGGATGGGCACATGGAGTTCATGAATTGCCCGATCTTTGGAAGCCACAAATACGCCGAGGAAAAATACGGCGTCAGCGCTGAGGCAGCATCACTTTTCTGCACTCACTTCTGCTTTGCCCACGCCAAAGCCATGCTGGACACCGTTCTCCCATTCCCATTTACCCTTTGGCAACCCAAACGAATAGCAACCCACGGCAACTGCGAATATTACCTCAAACTGGCTTATTCCCCTCTTGCCAAAAAACCAGAACGGTTTGTTCCGCTTGTTATGTCCTGGAACGTAACCCGTGAATGCAACATGAAATGCGCCCACTGCTACATTAACGCCACAGACAAAAAACTCGACAACGAATTGACCACGGAGGAAGCAAAGAACTTAATGGATCAAATCTACCAGGTTAGCCGACCCCTCCTAATCCTTAGCGGCGGCGAACCACTTTTGCGCCCCGACATTTACGAACTCATCAAATACGGCTCAAAGATTGGTTTGAAGATGGGTTTAGGAAGTAACGGAAGTCTCATCGACGAGGCTGCGGCTGCGAAACTTAAGGATGCGGGGATAACTACCGTTTCAATCAGTTTAGACTCCAACATTGCGGCTCAGCATGACGAGTTCCGAGGAGTAGTGGGAGCTTGGCAAAAGGCAGTTGAAGCCTGCAAGTTCCTGAGAGAAAACAACGTGCTTGTTCAAGTAAACGCGACCTTAACCCAGCAAAACTACAATCAAATAGACGATATAATGTCGCTTGCTGAAAGCATCGGCGTGGAAAATTTCCACCTGTTCTTCCTTGTTCCAACCGGGCGAGGAACCAAATTAGCCGACATTTCCCCAGTGCAGTACGAGGAAATGATAACGAAAACTTTTGCGAAAACAGCCAATCACACGCTTAACGTAAGACCTTCATGCGCGCCCCAATTTATGCGGATCGCGAAAAGCATGGGTATGGATATGAGGCAGTGGATTCGCGGCTGCATAGCGGGACTGTACTACTGCCGCATTTATCCCAACGGCGACGTAACACCGTGCCCCTACTTGCCGATTAAGCTTGGAAACGTGCGTGAAAAAAGTTTCAAAGACATATGGTTCAACTCAGAAGTCTTCAAAGCCCTAAGAGACCCAAACATGCTCAAAGGCAAATGCGGCGCCTGCGAATACCGAACATTATGCGGCGGCTGCCGAGCCCGCGCCTACGGCTTATCCAACGACTTCATCGATTACTGCGGCGACCTCCATGAACCCACAGAACTAAAAAGAGACTACTTAACCGAAGACCCCTGGTGCGTTTACCAACCGAAAAACAACTCACAGAAACCTTAAACCGCCAGCCCTTAAGTGAACGCCAAAAGCAAAACCGCTTGCGTCGGAAACTATTTAAGACATCAATGTCCTTCAGGAACTTTAATCGGCAGTTAAAACGGCTTTGGCAGCCCGCACGCTACTCTGTGACTGTGGACAGCCAAATCAAAAGGGTGATGGCGAGAAAAATGCGAGGAGTCCACAAAACAAGAAATTCAAGAATTGACCGCGAAGCAGCCTCTTTATTGAAAGAAGCAGCGAAGCAATGCAGTCAACGCTAAGGAGGCAATCAGGATCTCAAATGGCAGCCTTTCTAGATCTTTCTGTGGGATGTTTAAGCAAACATTACTTGCTTACTTGTTTGACATAGCGGGGCTAATCGCTGGTTTTCTGATTGCTTATCAACTTGACGTATTCGAGCATTACCCATGGGCTTTGGCGCTTTATCCTGCACTGATAAGTACAAGGATAATCAACGGGTTACTTAGCGGTCGCTTAAGCACGGGTCTGCATCTTGGAACAATCAATCCCCAGTTTATGGGAAACACCAAAATGTTCTACAAACTGATCCACGGAATCATTGTTTTAACTTTGGTAACAAGCCTAAGTGTCAGCGTCATATCGCTCCTTTTCGGCAACTTGTTTTTAGGCATCAGACTTGCCGATTTTCCAGCTATTCTCTCCGTCATCGTTTCCACCTTGGCGATTGGTCTGCTTTTTTCCGTGGTCACAATTAAAGTTGCTTTCGTTTCTTTCAGGAAAGGATTAGACCCCGACATCATCGTCTACCCCGTTATTGCGACGTCAGCCAGCATTTTCATAACACTCTGCTATGTTGGAGTGTTGAAGTTGGCGACCTTTTTACCCGGCGTCATATTGATTACAACTATCGGTTTTGTTCATGTCTTTTTGGTTTTGTTCTTGTTGTTAAGGGATATGAATGACCGTGAATTTCTAAGAACCATACGTGAATCCTTCCTGATGCTGATGCTTGTAGCCTTAATTGTCACTTTGACAGGAACAATTTTTGGAGGATTAACAAGGTTCACACAGAAAGAAATCGTTATGATTTACCCCGCTTTACTCACCGCTTACCCAGCCTTAATCAACAACATAAGCAATGTCGGCTCAGTTGTAGGCTCCACCGCCAACACAAAACTCGCTTTAGGCATGCTTAAACCAAACTTTAGCTCAATAAAAAACCATGCCAAAAACATAACCAGCGCTTGGCTTGCGTCGTTTTTGATTTTCGTCGTTTTAGCGTTAGGCTCTTTAGCGATTAACCGCGTGTCCTCATTGGATACCTTTGTTGATGTGATAGCGATAATCTGGGTGTCCAACGTAATAGCCGTCATAGGCATAGTCCTCGTATCCTACAGCATAGCGATTGAAACCTTCAGAAAAGGATTCAACCCTGAGAATTTCGTCATCCCACTTGAAACATCCTTGGCAACCATCATAATGTCAACGGCTCTGTTGGTGACCATGCTTCTGCTAACTTTGCATTGAGGGCATAATTAAAATAATTCAAAACGGTATCTTGTTTGGAGACCTCTGGGCTATGCCAAAATTCGAAAAGATAGAGTACAAACCCATCCCTGTCAGGAAACTTTTGCTTGAAATGAAAAACCTATCTGAACTAATGATTGACTTAGCCTACTCTTCAGCGCTCTACAACGATAAAGACCTCGCGGAAGACGTTTTGGTGCTTGAAAGCCATGTAGACACTTTAGCCTACCTTTTAGAAATGGAAATTATGGTGGCTTCAAGAAACCCGAAGGAAGCAGAGTCAATGGTTGGGATTTCCAGGGTAGCTTCCGCCACCAATAAGATTTCGGACGCAGCAGCGGACATCGCAGCAATCGTAACCCGCGACATTGGTGTTCATCAAATTGTGGGGAAGTTTTTTGAGCAAGTGGAAGAGCATTTGATGAAGGTAACTGTTAAGCCTAACTCAACGATAGTTAAGAAAACCATTGAGGAGCTTGAACTAGCCCCAACGATGGGTATTGACATAATTGCGATTCGCCGCAATAAAGATTGGATACTTAACCCGAAGAAGGAAGAAAAAATCTTTCAAGGCGACGTTTTAATCACGCGTGGAGCCCCAACAGGGATTGAAGCGTTCAAAGACCTGGCGGAAGGGGAACTTGCTAAACTGAACGTTGAAGAACGCGCAAAATTCGAGGAAATCGGCTCCAGATTCGTCGAGCTTAAAGACACCTCAGAGTTGATGCTGGATTTAGCCTACTCAGCAGTCATGTTAAACAGCAAAGAGTTAGCTGAAGAAGTAGAACGCCTAGAAGAGCAAGTTGATCTTTTACACACGGAATTTGAGTTACTTGCCCTCAAAAGTGACTTCAAAAAGGAGGAAGCCTCAGGGTTCCTCGGGTTGATTAGACTAGGCGTTGCGACAGAAAAAATCGCTGATGCAGCCGCAGACATAGCGGAAGTTGTGCTGCGAGGCATTGAACCTCACCCAATCTTGAAGCTAACAATTAGCGAGGCAGAGGAAACAGTGGCTCAAGCCTGCGTCACAGCGGATTCCGCGCTTGTGAACAAAACTTTGAAGGAAGCGCGGGTTCATGAAGGAACAGGCATGTGGGTTTTAGTGATTAAAAGAGGCGAGAAATGTCTGCGTCCCCGTGCTGATTCAAGGATCGAGGTTGGTGATGTGCTGGTTGCTTCAGGATACGCTGAGGGAGCTGACGATTTAAAGAAGCTTGCTTCCCCTACTCAATCATGCAGCATCGATAGTTAACCTCTGTATTTGGGATTCATCAACACTATAAAGCAGCAAACACAATCTCTAAACACACCAGCTTATCATTCGCCGAGACGAAGAAGGAAAACAAATGGTTACCTGTCCGAATCCTTCATGTGCAAGAGTTTTCGCTATACCACTCAAAACCTTGAATTTACAGGATTCAACGGGACCCTACCCAGCTTGCCCATTCTGCTTAACGCGAATAGTACCAGAAATTAGCAAACCTGAAATGCAAGATGAATGTCGCCCAGCTAAAGAAAAAAAGGATAAAAACGGCAAGGAAAAGCCTCAAGCCTGCCATTATCACCTTGGTTACTTAAGTGAAAGGAAAGACAAAGAGCAAATTCCAGAGGACTGCATCGTTTGCCGAGTTCTCGTAGATTGCATGCTGCAAAAAATGAGAAATAGTCCAACATAAACGGCAAAACAAGATGAAGTTAGAGATTTAAAAAAAACAAAGAATTGTTTTTTAGAAAAGTGAATTTTTATTTCTTTTTCTTAGCGGGTTCGGTGGCAGGCGTTTCTGTTGATGCTGTTCCTTCTGCTTTAGGCTCTTCTTTCTTCTCTTCTATTTCTGTTGTGATTTCTTCGATTGGCTTCGGAGGCGGTGTTGTTGCCATTGTCCAGCCTATCCATGCACCGATCGCTAGAATAGCGATGAATGCTATAGAAACAAGAATCAATACTGCATCTAGCCGAGCGTTGGTCGTATTCAAGCTAAACAAGCCTGGATCAGCCACTAAAACTAGGTAAGCTACAGCAACTATAACGCAAACAGCGAGTATTGCTCCACCTATTCCTTGATCTTTGCTAACCATTTAAGTCACCACTTTATAGCCATGTATATTCTCAAACAATTTAAAGTTTGTCATGCTTTTGAGATTGCGCTTGCTTGTTTCTATGTTGTTCCCATTTCCCATGTGGACAAATATTTTTTCTGTTCATCGGTAAGTTCGTCGATTGCGACCTTCATTGATTTCAGCTTTAAGTCAGCTACTTTTTCGTCGATGTCTTTCGGAACCGTGTACACTTTAGGCGTTAAGTTTGATGATTTAGCGATGTATTCCGAGCACAATGCTTGATTGGCAAAGGACATGTCCATGACTTCTGAAGGATGCCCTTCTGCCGCTGCCAGATTCACCAATCTGCCTTCTGCCAGCAGATAGAGTCTTCTGCCGTCTTTCAATGTGTACTCTTCCATGTTGGGCCTAATAGTCCGTTTGCCCTTCGACAGCGATTCCAAGTCTGGAATGCTGATTTCCACATTAAAGTGTCCGCTGTTAGCAAGAATGGCACCGTCCTTCATCTTCTCCATATGCTCCTTTCGGATCACATGAATATCACCCGTCGCCGTAACAAAAATATCTCCCAACGCCGCCGCTTCAGACATCGGCATAACTCTCAAACCATTCATGGCGGCTTCTAACGCGCGGGTAGGCTGAACCTCGGTAACTATAACGTTTGCGCCCATACCTTGCGCCCGCATTGCGATGCCTCGACTGCACCAGCCGTAGCCCCCGACAACAAAGTTCTTTCCTGCAATCAAAACGGAGGTCGCCCGCAGGATGCCATCCATGGTGCTCTGCCCCGTTCCATAGCGGTTATCAAAGAGGTATTTTGTGTAAGCATCATTTACAGCTACGATAGGATATTTCAAGCTGCCATCCTTTTCCATCGCTCTTAGGCGGATGACACCAGTCGTGGTTTCTTCAGTTCCACCCTTCACAGTCTTCAACTGAGCTGGGCGTTTGCTATGCAGCGTTCCGACTAAGTCTGCTCCGTCATCAAGAGTAATCGATGGTTTATAATCCAGCGCGTAATCGATGCATTTGTAGTATTCTTCAGTGTTTTGTCCTCTCCAAGCAAAAACATGAACGCCACTATCAGCTAAAGCAGCTGCGACGTCATCTTGAGTTGAAAGAGGGTTCGAGCCGCACAACGCAACTTTGGCGCCGCCGGCAGTTAACGCCTTCACCAAGACAGCTGTTTCTTTCGTCACGTGAAGGCAAGCGCCTAAAGTTAAGCCTTTAAACGGTTTTTCTTTTTCTAACCTGTCTTTTATCAGCTTAAGCACGGGCATATGACTCGTTGCCCATTCGATTTGCAAATGACCTTGAGGAGCCAAACTTTTGTCTTTAACCAGGAATTCTTGCATGATTGTACCTTCTTTTCAGAACAATGTAATCTTCAACCTATTTAGAATTTTCTTCAACCAGCATTCTGCTTTGGAAAAAGTTTTAAGTGCAACAAGCGCAAGCCTAGGGTAAGAAGGCAATATGATGAAGGAACCTTTCTCCAAATTCATCGAAGCCAATTTAGGCGCAAAAACCTTACTTATAACAACGGGGTTGCCTGGAACTTGGAAGACAGAAACCTCTGAGGAAACCTCGAAAGTCAAAGGATACCCCATTCTTCGAAGCGACATAATCCGTTTGGAAGTTCTCAAGAACGAAGATGTTTTCGACGCGAAAGTTGCGGGAAACATGAATAAGCGACTGTCCGTTTACGACGAGGTCTTCCGAAGAGCAGACGACATGGCGCAGAAAGGCACCCAAGGAATGATTTTAGACGCCACCTTTGTCACCCAAGATTTGAGACGCCGAGCAGCTGAAATTGCGGCGAAACATGGAATGACCTTCGTAATTTTGCAGACAAGTTGCCCCGAAGAGGTCTCGGTCGCCAGAATTCAGCGCCGCACCAAAGAAAACTACGAATCAAACGCCCTAACCGTAGACGCATATCTTGCTAACAAGAAAAAGTTTGAACCCGTAGACATCGGGGACCTAAAGAAAAAGTATCCAGCACTTAAAATACTCCATTTAACGGTTGACACGTGCCGCGACAACCCTGAAGGCTGGTACGTTATCGGAATGGAAAAAGCCTAAAGGACACGCTAAAAAATTGATAATCGACCTGCATATCCACTCCAGTGCTTCAGACGGGAAACTTTCCGTTAAGGAAATATTCAGGGAAGCAAAAAATCGAAACATCAGTTTCTTAGCAATCACCGACCACGATTCAATCGGCTGTCAAACCCAAGCCATTGCCAGGGCTAAAAAAGAAGCCATCCGCTATGTTACAGGAGTCGAGCTAAACGTGGCTTTTACTCATCCAAAGTATCATGAAGGCAAATCTGTTTCGCTGGATTTCTTAGGTTACCAGTTCGACGCCTCCAACAATGCGTTAAACAGCAAACTTGAAGCAATGGCAAAATACAGGGAAGAAAGAGCAGCAAAAATCCTTGACAACCTAAACAGGGAATTCAAAAAAGAAAACATCCAGGAACTGACCAAGGATGATCTTAGGCAGATTGAAGAGTCGGTTGACGGAGTGCTCGGCAGACCCCACATTGCAGATTACCTGGTTAAGAAAAATATCGTTAAAACGCGGCAGGAAGCATTCGACAAGTACCTTGTCAAGTGCGATGTCCCAAAGTACCCGCTTAGCATGGAAGAAGCATCAAAGCTCGTTAGGAACGCAGGAGGAAAACTGGTTTTAGCGCACCCCAACGACCCCCACGGAACCTCCCTGGTAGCATTAACTAAAACGTTAGCCCAGCAAACAGACATAATCCAAGAAAAAATGCTCCCTCAAATAGACGGCGTCGAATGCTGGCATTCAAGAAACACACCGGAGACCACAAGTCATTACGTAGCCTTCGCAAAGCAACATAAGTTAATGATGACTGGCGGAAGCGACTGCCACCAGAAACCAATCGTCATGGGCACGGTTAAAATTCCCGATTGGGTAGCTGATCAGTTCGCTTAGGTTTCTACATTTTTTTGGCGTAGTCGACGGCTAATTTGAAGTAGGCTTTTGCGTCTTTGGTTGCGTCTGTCTTTTCCTTGTCGCTGACGCTTGGATCGTCAAGTTTGAAGCTGATGACTTTGCCTCGAACGTAAGCTCTGTAGCATTTGTAGAACGAAAGCACCTTCGTCAAATCCTGATCTTTCGAGTACGCAATGTATCGCTCTATGAGGAAATCGGCCAAGTCGGGGCTGTGCTGAAAGTCAAGATCCATAGCTAAAAAGGCGACGTCTGAAGCCACGTCTGAGTACCTGAAGCGGTCGTTGAATTCTATAGCGTCAAAGATGCAGATTTTATCCGTTATGAAGATGTTTCCCGAATGCAAATCGCCGTGGCAATCCCTAATTTTGCCGCCGCTAACTCTGCATTCGAAGAGTGCATTGTTCGCTAGCATGAAGCTACCTATCTTATTCTCCAAAAACTGATAATCAACCTTTGCGATTGTTTGGTCGACGTATTTTTTGGTTTGTGAGAAATTTTCGTCCCAGTTGATTTTGATAAGCTTGAGGGAACCGAACTCGTTTATTGCACTGCTGCTCTGGGCGGTAGAGTGGAAACGCGCGATTGTTTTTGCTAACTCATCGATCGTTTTGTTGCCCACTTTGTTCTCGCTGAGAAGCCTCGTCATGATTGCTTCTTGAGGCAGACGCTTCATTTTCAAGGCGTATTCGACCGTTTCTCCGCTGCCGTCTATTCTGATAGTTTTTGACTGGTTAATCGGCACGACTTTAATGTAAATTTCTGGGCAAAGCCGTCTGTTTAGCTCCAACTCTTTTTCGCAGAACACGCGGCGTTTTTGCAGCGTCGAAAAATCAAGAAACCCAAAGTTCACCGCTTTCTTGACCTTGTAAACGAAGTTTTCTGTTAAGAAGACGAAGGAGATGTGGGTTTGGATGAGTTCGATTTTGCCTGTTTTTTCTGGGTAGGTTTCGGGGGTCAGTAAGGCGTCGACTACTTGTTTCTGGGTTTGCATGCGAGTTTTCTTCCTTTGAATGTTATATTTTGCGAGCCGTCCAATAAATGTAGAGTAGTTTTTTAAGGCTTGCCTGCTTAAGGCAATAGTGGTGGGATGTTATGGAGAAGGAAAGTTTCGTAGAGGACCTAAAGAAAACTCTCTTACGGTATTGGTTATTCAGCCAAGGTTGTTGAGAGAATACTCAAGTGGTACTCTTAGCCGCTTGAAACCCTTTCACGTAAGCCAAAACCTCATCTGCCTGCTCTTTCGAAATGTGCTTGCCGCTGAGCGATTTCACTAGGTCAGACACTTTAGCTAAAGCATGCACCTTAAAGCCCATCTTCTCCAGATTCTCCTTGCCGCCCTGCTCACGATTAACGACAACAAGAAAATCGTTGACGATCGGCGCCGAGTTCTTGGAGAGGCTTGATTCCTTCAATTTTGGATAATCCTTCGCTTATGACGTCATCGAAGAAAAGGACTCTGTCGCCTTTTGCAACGTCTGCACCGGCAATTCTTCCCGTTACCCCATAAGCTTTCTCTTCTTTCCTGACTATGATGCAGGGCAGGTTAAGTTTGCAGGCTATGCTTGGCACGATCAACGCGCCTTTAAGCTCAATAGAAGCCAACTTGTTTATTCCGTCGGCAGCCACTATCTTCGCTGCCTGCTCAGCAGCCGCATCAACGACAGCGCACATTTGCTTTGGCGCAGCCAGCAGACGGGCAAGATCAATATAGTAGGGGCTGATTGCTCCAGACTTGATTTTGAAGCTGCCAAATTTTAGGCAGCCCGACACATAGAGAGCGTTAGCCACTTTATCGGTAGTACTTAGACATATCCGTTACCTGTGTTGTGAATGTAAAAATGGAAATTTAACCCTTTACCAACACAAAAAAGCCAAAAACTAAGCGACCAAGTCTGCGATGTCTACACTATGTTCGTAAATTTGTCTCAAAAAAGATGCTGCAGCCAAAATTTGAGGCATCAAATCTACTGAAGACCCCTTAGCAACTCTTTCGATGCTTGCAGTGGTCGCGTCAATTTCCACTCGTCGGCTACGCACGCTCGCTGCTAACGCGATATCCTTAGTTACAAAAGACTTCAAAGCTTGTTCATGAGCATCGTAGCAGATAGTTTGCAATTCAACCAGCAGCTTTTGCAATTCGCCTGTAAACTTGAATCCGTTTAGAGCGATGGCTTTTGCTGCAACCTGAACACATGCGTCGCCTATGCCCTCAATTAAGCTCGCTGCTAAACGGTAATCTATGCATTCAATCGGGGTAATCCCAAGCTTCTCGTTTAACCGTTGATTCTGAATTATCGTACGCAAAATCCTAACTAAGCAGGAAATACAGCCTGTTACTTTCGTCGTCCCGCGCAATGACGTTCTTAGCCAACTCAACATCCCCGTAAACAAAGGAGCTTGCTGCGTCACGAATCATCCCCGCCACGATGGCGTAGTTGCGCTGCAGGATTTTTTCCGGCGAAGTGGAAGGCTGCTGCTGCATTAAGCTATGAAGTGAAATTTTTGAGCTGGTTTCCTCAAAAATCTCTAGCCCAGACAGGGAGCTGGCAGTCGACTTAACTATACTTCTAGCCGCCGAGTCTATGCGGTCTTTTGCTTCAATGTTGATGGTGTCGTAGCCCAGAAGGTAACGACCTACAATCTCCCGACTAAGGTAAGGACCGACGGCTAAAGAGGTGGTTCGGGTTGGGGGTTCAGCGTTATATTCGGCGTCAACAACAAGTTTGTCGTCGCTGGTTACATCTAAACAGACCAGCGCGCCTTTTTTCAGCCCTTTCTTTTTAGCCCAATCTCTTGGTAAGCAGACAAAAAAGGTGCCCGTTGGCGTTTGTTGAATCTTACGTAGATCAGCCATAGTAATGCCTCAAGCAGGATATAACACATCTAATCAACAATCCAATTATATAAACTGAAACGGTTTTGACTAATGAATAATTTGACTTTTGAAGCTTCAAAAAGCAGTGGCATAGGTTTTGCGAGATTTTAGAGACCGTTGTGACCCGATCAGCAAAATTGTTTTCAAACGAAAAACGGTAAATAAGTCATAGACATAAGAGAGTATCATAAAACAGTTCAAGCCGAAGGCAAGCGAAGCGGAATGAGCGGGCAGGAAAAAATTCAAAAAGCAATCCAAGCCATAATCGCAGCGGGCTACCAGTTAAACAGCGAAGCTTTCGAGTTTCTAAGCCAAAACGCAGACACAGCCGACCCAGTTGACATAATGGACTTAGCGCTTCAAAGACTAGCGGACCTCCAGGAAAAACCATTTTTCATAGACAGAGTCTTTTTGGAAACGCTGGTCCAGCAGATAACAGTTCCAGCTGTTCAAGTCGCGGAACCCGAGCCAGAGCCAGAATCGCAGCAAAACGCCACGGTGCAGCCAGCGCCGCCCTTAGTGGATCAGAGCGGCTCGGTTGAAGGTTTTTTTTACCCTTACGCCAAGGACATTAAGGCTGAGATTGCCATTCTGGAAGACGCCACTGGCAAACTTAGCTCCAATGGCACTCTTGAAGAATACCTCCTGTATTTTCAAGATAGGTTTAGACGGATCGAAAAACTGTTTAGGCAAAGAATCGACGTGAGAGCTGCAACGCCGATACTTGAGGCTCTTAAATCGCCTGCTAAAACAAAGCTCAAAATAATCTGTATGGTAAGCGAGAAGAGGGATTCAAAAAACCACATTATTCTCTCAGTTGAAGACCTACAGGGCACTGCGACCGTTTTGGTGCCTCAAAGAGCACCTGAAGATGTCCGTAAAAAAGCCCTGATGCTTATGCCCGACCAAGTCGTTTGCTTGGCAGTGATCAAGACACGAAGCAACCTTTTCATGGCGGAAGACATCATTTTTCCAGAAATCGGCAAAAAAACCCAGCAAAGAGCACAGGAACCAGTTTACGCCGTACTGACTTCGGATCTTCACATCGGCAGCAACAAATTCGAAAAGGAAGCCTTCAAACGGTTCATATTGTGGCTTAGAGGGAAATACGGCGACGAGCAGATGAGGGACATAGCGGGGAGGGTAAAGTACCTCTTGATTGCAGGAGATATAGTTGACGGCGTAGGCGTGTACCCGGGGCAAGCGAAGGAATTGTCGATAAGAGACGTTCATAAACAATACGACTTCGCCTTCAAATACATCGAAAAAATCCCAAACTACATCGAAGTAATCATTTCCCCAGGCAACCACGACGCCGCCCGCAAAGCCCTACCTCAACCAGCCATACCCGAGGGCTACCTAAAGGGGATGCAGGGAAAAAGCAACATCCGCTCAGTCGGAAGCCCATGCCTCCTAAGTCTACACGGGGTAGAGGTGCTGATGTACCATGGCCGCAGCTTAGACGACATCATCGGCGTAGTGCCCGGGATGGATCATGATCACCCAGAAAAAGCAATGAAGCTACTCATGCAGAGCCGCCATCTGGCGCCTTCCTACGGCGGGAAAACCATGCTTTCCCCCGAAAACCGCGACTACCTAGTCATTGACAGAGTGCCAGACATCTTTCACGCGGGGCACATTCACGTTTTAGGCTACTGCAACTACCGCGGGGTGCTTGTTGTGAACTCAGGCGGCTGGCAAAAGCAAACTGAGTACATGGAAAAACTGGGTTTGGTTCCTACCCCAGGAAAGGTTCCAGTAGTGAACCTGCAAACACTCGAAACCACGATACTCTCATTCATTTAAAGCGCGTCTTTTGAGCTACGGTTGAGGGGCGTTTTTTCTGGAGCCTTGGGGAGAATAATTGATTAGTTGGCTAAAGCGAGCGTCGTCTGTAAACACGTCTCGAATTAGGCCCCTTGCTATTTCAAGCCGGATCTTTTTGGTTCTGCCGTATCTACCCATGCTGACAACCTTGGCGTTCACCAGACCCATCGAGTCAAGCTCATTGATCAAAGTGCCTAGCCGACGCTGTGTCAGAAGACCCGCGCCGAATTCGCCGCACAACTCGTTGTAAACATCGTATATTTCGCCTGTAGTTGCGCTTGGCTTGTTAAGATGGTAAACGCTTAGAAGCACAAGTTTCGAGTGAAGCGTTAAGTTTTTGAGGGCTTCAATCACACGGTTATGTTCAATGTGTTTTTCAGCTAAACGCACATGCTCCTCCGTTATGATGCAGACGCCTAAACGTTCAGCAACTTCTCCTGCCACGCGTAGCAGATCCAGAGCGCGACGTGCATCGCCATGTTCGGCGGCAGCCAAAGCCGCGCAAATGCTCAGTGCCGGCTCAGACAAAACGCCATCTTGGAAAGACAACTTTGAACGTTCTGAGAGGATGTTTCTGAGTTCCGAAGCGTCGTATGGCCTGAAAACCAGTTCTTCCTCGCTGAGCGAACTGAAAACTCGGGGGTCCAAGAATTCCTTCAATCGAAGATCATTGGAAATTCCAATTATTGAAACTTTACTCTTAGTCAAGGTTTCATTGATTCGGGTTAACTCGTACATGAAGGCGTCTCCCCGATCTTTTATCAGGGCGTCGATCTCGTCAAGCACTATAATGAAGATTATTCGGGAAGAATCTAGGCCAGCTCTGAACCTGTCAAAAACTTCACCGACGGACAAGCCAGTGAAAGGGATGGTCATGCCGACGCTTTGGCTTAAAGCCGCGAAAACCCGGTATTCCGAACCCGTCATTCTGCAATTTATGTAACAGAATTTTACCTGGGCGCCGTACTCTTTTGCCTTAAATTCAAGATGACTCAGAACATGTTTTGCTACCGCAGTTTTGCCTGTTCCTGTTTTTCCATAGATAAAAATGTTGGAGCACCTTGCATCCTTCAGAACTGGAGCAACTGTTTGACCCAGCAGCTTTATCTGTTCTTCTCTGTGGGGCAGCTTCGAAGGAACATAATCGGTCCTAAGGACTTCTCTATCCTTGAACAATTTAACCCCATTAACGAAACTTTCGAACACTTCATCTAACACATTTGGATTCGCCATTCTTCCCACTCCCCAGATTACAGAGGTACAACCAATATTTCGAGTGGAGCAGATAAAGGATGTAGTACAAAAAACTGGTTGTGAAACACAATAATCCTAAAAATCAATGGATACCCAGCATAACAAGCAAGTAAATCCACGTGAACACACACCCCAAAGTTTCTACTGGAAAAAATGAAAGCCGATAAGAAAAAACTACTATTTATATTATTTATAATATATACTCTGAGAGGTAAGTGGCAAATAAGTATATTAAGAATGTTGATTCAGGATTTTAGATTAAAGATCTGTAAAATTTTTTTAAAAAGATTTTGAGCTTCTTTTTTGCCCAAAAGCTTCGAGAGGAAACATAGGGGTGTGTCTTTGTCGAGTTTTCCATGGAAAATCAACCATCAAAGACGAAAATTGAGTTTTCTAACAACGTTACATAAAGAAATTTATCCATTGAGTTTTCTTGCCTCGGTGGCTTTCCTTCACAAACCCGTTTTCCGTTCACAAAATTGTGAATACATGTGAAATAGCACTGTATTTGTCGCTTAATTGTCCTTGTTTCTTCTGAAATTACCTTTTTCCTGTCTTTTTACAGTGAACGAGGCACCCCTACGCTTCCTCTGGAAAAGCATAACTGAGCTATAACTACAATTTTTCAGCCGTTCCAATTTCATGTGAAGCCAGTTATGATGAATCGAATGAAGAATAGGCTTGTTTCCTGAAAATAAGCTCTGTAGCGAGTTTTTCTTTTAACCGCTTTCACCATAACAGCTATAAGGTGTGAAGTGTAGAGTTGTGAACCCTTAAGGTGCACGCTGATGCCAGCTCGAAAAATGCGCGTGGAGCTTTTTGACAACGATGGCAACCGATACACCATCGCTTTTGAGGGCCAAGTGACCCGAGATAAAGCTCTGCGACTCTTAGACCTCGTGGAACTGCTAGGCGGCGCACCAAGCGAAAACCCCAATGCAAACTCAAATTCTGCACTAACAAATACTCTTCTTTCACGTTTTGAGAAGGTCCAGGTGGTGATACAGAAGAGTTTTCCACTCATTTGGTTTTCTACAAAGGATATTCAGTCGGTTTACGAGCAGGAGCTCAAAGAGCCGATAGGCCTGAGCACTGTGTCCACTTATCTTGCGCGAATGACCAGCAAAGGTATGTTGCTGCGAACAGGCGGTTCAAATAACCTCAAGTACAGAAGTGCGCCAAATATTCCGCAAGCGACCCTAAAACAAACAATAAAGTAAATGTAAAAGCCATGCTTTTAGGCTGGTGGGTTGTTTTCGGTTTTCTTCAGCAGCTTCTCCATCTCCGCTTTGATGGTGTACCTGAACGGTATTTTTCCAGCTTCTCTCTCCACGTAGCCGCCTTCGTAGAGTTTCTTCATCAGTCTAGCTGTGTGCTCCCTGCTTAGGTGTACCTGCTCTTTTATTTCGGGCGCCGTCTTGGGCCCTTCAGAAGCCAACTTTTCCAGCACTTCTATCTCAGTGTCGGTTAGAGCAGCCATTGCTTTGTCACGTTTGATCGGCATGACCGGCATGAATGGTTCAGCCTGGATTTCTGGGGCTGTGGTCAACTTTTGGATTTGTTCTTCGAACCCCGCGATTCTCACTTTCACAGCTTCTTGGGCCACTTCGATATCTTGGATCTTTGTTTCTAATCCCGTCAGACCCGACAGAAGGCTTGTACTGGTTTGCCTAAGGCTCTGCGACACAGCGTTGATTTGGCCTTCTATAGGCGCCAGCTTCTTTTCGACTATGTCTGCCTTTTTGACGCCTTCGTCAGCCCTGGCAAAGCTTCCCTCAATCTTGAACGCCACAAGATCCAGCTTTTCGGCTTCACGTTTAAGTTCTCTATGAAAACTCATAACAATATCTTGAACAGTGTTCTTCGCTTTTTCATATTCCCGTTGCGCCTTCCGTATCTGCCTATAGTACTCTGCTGAAGTAACTACTGTAACTGCTGCCAAAACCGCCAAGATTACTAACGTAAAGTCAAACGTGATATGCCAACCCTGTGACGCATACGTGATTTAAGGGATTGCATCACACATCACAGTCCTCCATGGACTTTTTAAGGTTTGCGGTGATATGTGCGCATGATAACTATGACATCACATATCACACTCGCTTTTCCTCAAAACGCCCCTTTCCCAGCCCCCTCAAAAACGACAAAATTTAAGCCTATTTTCCGAGAGAGGGCTTTAATTCGCCTTATTAATTATGTTCTTTTGTCCTTCCTCTTTTGCTTCGAAAACTTCTTCTCCAGCCGTGATTTGTGACGTCACATCGAGCCGTTTGATGGACTAGAAAGCCGTTTTAAGCTTGTTTCTAGCTCCTGGCGGATGATTTCTATGACTTTTAGATGGTCTTTTAGCTCTTCTTCCTTGCCTGGCATGTCCTGGTGTGCCTCCACATAATCGTGCAGTTTACTGGCGATTTCGAGATACGGGTCAAGAGTTGTGCTCTCAAACACCCCCAAATAACCTAGAAGTAGCACCGTATAGATGGATTTTATTACGTTTTCTTTGGACTGCTGTAATGTCCTATTAAACGATCCTCGGCTTATTTTAGCCTTAGTTAGCCTTAAGTTGGCTTTTTCATCGTATTTCAGCTGGTTCCCCGATAGATTTTCAGCTAATACGTCTATTAATAGCGTTTCGAGCTGTGTTTTAGTTAATTGACTGTTTTTGGCGAGAATTTGCACTATGGGGTCGTTTAAAGCGCCATTTAACCATGTTTGTACGCCGTCTTTTAGCTTCAAACTTCGTATTCCTCCGTATATCTTAATGAATACGGTTTTGTATACTGGCTCGAGTTTTTAAGGCTTGTTCATCCAAAAACACAATAATTTGATGCTAAAAAACATGTTAATGTGACTGTAACAAGCAAACAAGTGTGTATTGTGCTCCTTTTATAGATTCAAAACTATAAGCACCATTTTTAGTAAATAGCGACAAAAAACGCGGTGTTTGAAATGAAGACTTTATTGGATTTTAGACACAAACTGATAGTTTTGACTTAAGGTGTCCTCGTATTTTTAGACCAAACAGTAGATTTGTAACTTCCCATTAGGTCCTTTTTCCATCCACTGTGATAATGTGAACATGCCTTTTTAGCTCCTTCAATGGACGTGACGTCATTAATATCACGTTAAAATCACTGTGATTTCCAGCTGAAACCCGTTACATCACATTGTGTGATGGTGCTGTGATACGTTTGTGATTCAATGGGTTTCTGTGGCCTAGCAGCTCAGAGAAGCTCTGCGGCTTCTTTTAGTTTGTCGAAGATTTCGGGTCTTAGATCTCTAAGAGACGGGATGAAGGTTTCTGCGTTTCTTAGGTCGCCAAAATCCACATCGCATGTTATAAAATCCTCTTCGTCATACTTTGCCTTAGCTAAAACGTCCCCGTTTGGGTTAACAAGCCTGCTTCCTCCCCAGAATTGCAAACCATCCTGGACACCTGCGAGGTTCACGTAGGCTACGTAAGCTGTGTTTTCGATTGCTCTTGCACAGGTTAACGTTTCAAAGTAGCTTCTGCGGACAGCTGGAGACGCCGATATGCAGACGATTAACTGTGCACCCTTTAAGCGGATGAGTCGGGTTACTTCAGGGAAGAAAATGTCGTAGCAAATGCATAAGCCGATGTTGCCGATGCCTGTTTGGAAAGCTGCCGTTTGGTAACCCGGGCGGTAATATCTTTTTTCTTCAAAGACGCTGTGGGTTGGCAGGTACATTTTACGGTATTTGCCGATTAAGCCTTTGGGGCCCACGAAGACGGCGGTGTTGAAGACTGTTGCTTGGGTGTTCTCGCTTAACTCCGGCATTCCGAAGATTAAGTGCATCCCCGTTTTCTTCGCTAAAGCTTCCGCCTTCTCAATCGTTGGTCCAGGGATAGTCTCCGCCAACTCGTATACTTGGTCATGAACCACGTAGCCAGTGAGCGACATCTCTGGGAAAATAGCCAGCTCTGCCCCTTGCTCTTTGGCTTTAACCGTTAGCTTCTCGATCTTCTGAAAGTTCGCTGCTTTGTCTTCTCGTTTGCTGCTTATTTGGGCGAGGGCAATTTTGATTTTATCTTTCATCTGTTTTTCACTTTTTAATAGTTGTTTCTTGGAAGCCTAAAATCTACTCCTACCGTTCTGTAACCGATCTTAGGTGCAATCGGCATTCTGCGTTTATGCTCATTGTTCAGCCATCTACGCTTGACTAATTCAACTGTTGATTTTTCCATATCCAACTGGTTGGCAATCTCTTCGGTGGTCATGAACCGTTCTAAGCCATATAGGATGAGGTCTAAGATTTCGTATCTGATGCCGAGTTCTGTCTCCGCCATCTGCGTTGGCCAAAGTGCTGGTGTGGAGGGTTTTAAGGCAAGTTCGGCTGGGATTCCTATGTGGATGGCAAGCTTGCGGACCTGCGTCTTGTAAAGATCCATAATCGGGGTTATGTCTGAGGCGCCGTCTCCCCACTTCGTGAAGTAACCCATCATCGTCTCCGACTTGTCTGAGCTGCCGCAAACAATCTTGTTGAATTTGTTCGCGTAATAGTAAAGGTAAATCATTCTGGTTCTTGCCTTAACGTTTCCTTTGCAAAGCCTGTCTTTCGAGTCGAATACTGGAATCTGCTTGTAGAAGCATCGCATGACCTCTGTCATGTCACAGACACTGGTTTCCAGTTGAAATTGTTTCGCTACTGCCTTCGCGTCGTCAATATCTTTTTGGCTAAAGTTTTCCTCTTCAGGAAGCATCAGGGCTAAGACGTTTTTTCCGCCAACTGCAACGCTGGAAAGGGCGGCTACGGTGGCGCTGTCGATTCCGCCGGATAGGCCGAGGACTATTCCTTTGGCTCCAGCGTTTTCAACGTATTCTTTGATGAAGCGGCAGATTCTGTTTTGTGTTTCCGAAAAATCTATGTCGAAGACAGAGGGTGTAAGTTTCAGTCGGCTTCACCAGCCCATATACTCTTGGTTTGTAGGCAAGTATTTAAGGACAAGCATAAATATTACTCAACAACATCGGCGATTTGAAGGCTGTTTAGTTTGGGTCGAAGAAGAAAGAAAGTTGTTCATATTCCAAAGAAACGTTTGCCAAAGTTCTTTTCCTGCCCAAAATGCGGGAAAGAAACTGTTAAGGTAGAAATTTCCAGAGAAGAAGGCGGTCACTCCGTTGCGCAATGCAGTAGCTGCGGGCTTAAGGAAGAGTTCCCCGTTAAACCAGCCCAAGGAGAAGTCGACGTTTACTGCATGCTAACCGACCGCGTTTACGGCACTGGTAAAAGAGCGCCGCTGCCAAACTTAAAGAAAGAATAAGAATCGAAGGATTACCGGCATGCTAGGGCCTACCGAAAAATATTTAATGGAAAAAATAAAAGCTGAAGGCTCCATCCACCTAACACTTATTGACCCTGAAAAAGTGACGGCTCAAGATGCTTCACGTATAGCTGAAAACTCCAAGAACAGCGGAACAGCCGCCATCATGATTGGAGGCTCCACTTTTATTTCCCAAACACACCTCGACGACGTGGTTAAAGCCATTAAGTCCCGCGTGTCTCTTCCAACAATACTTTTCCCGAACAACGTAACAGGCATAAGCAGCCACGCAGACGCCATATGGTTCATGTCTCTTCTAAACTCGGTTGACCCTTACTTTCTCATCGGGGCCCAAATCTTGGGTGCTCCGCTTATCAAAAAATACCATTTAGAACCCCTATCCATGGGATACATAATCGTCGGCGACGGGGGAACCGCTGGCATCGTGGGAAAAGCAATCTCCGTGCCCTACAACAAGCCTGAACTTGCGGCAGCCCATGCTTTGGCTGGCCAATATCTTGGTATGCGCTTTATCTATCTTGAAGGCGGCTCAGGCGCGAAAGACCCGGTGCCTCCCGAGATGATTCATGCTGTCAAACACGTCCTTGAAATTCCCCTAATAGTTGGTGGCGGAATAAGAACTAAAGAGCAAGCAGTAGCCGCGGCGTCTGCAGGTGCTGACATCATAGTCACGGGCAACGTTACTGAGACAGCAGATTCTAAGCAAAGAGTCGCTGAAATCATCACGGCAATCAAAAACATCAAAGCCTAAGTTTGCACCGTTTCCGTTTTTATTTTTTAAGTTTAGTTTTAGAAAGGCAAAATAACCTATCATTGTATATGTTGCCGTGGGAAGCTGCTCTTTGAAAATTAGCAAAGGCTATCGAAGTTACGTTGACGAGCTTGAAAGCGAGCTGAAGCGTCTGTATGCTTTGAGCGATAGCGCAAGATCGGTAGGCTTGGATCCCGCCTTGAAAACGGAATGCATCGTCGCCCAGGACATCGCTGACTTGGTGGAGGGGCTGGTTGGACCCCCGCGAGTGGCGTTAAGCATCAGGGACTTGAGCACTAAGATGCAGAGAGAGGAAATAGCTTTCAAAGTCGCTGAAGAAATCGTCCTGGGCAAATTCGGCTCAAAAGACCCTGAGCAGTTGGCTGAACAGGCGATTAGGACGGCTCTTGCAATTTTCACTGAGGGCTTAACGGCGGCGCCGATTCAAGGAATCGCTCAAGTTAAAATAAAAATCAACGCCAACCGAACCCGATACTTAGCCATTTACTTCGCGGGTCCAATAAGGTCGGCGGGGGGAACAGATCAAGCCTTAACTTTGGTTGTAGGCGACTTCGTGAGGCAACAGCTGGCGTTGGATAGGTATAAGCCCACGGAGGAAGAAGTTTCCCGTTTTGTCGAAGAACTCCGGCTCTACGAACGCTCCGTAGGCCGCTTCCAGTACCATATACCCGACGACGAACTAAAAAAAGCGCTTAACCTGATTCCAGTCGAATGCACAGGCACCGAATCCGACCCAGTTGAAGTTTCATCTTACCGAAACCTTCCCCGAGTTGAAACAAACCGAGTAAGAGGCGGTGCACTCAGGGTCGTTAACGACGGCATAGTGGGGCGCGCCCAAAAGGTTTTCGTTATCATCAATAAAATCGGCTTTCAAGGTTGGGATTGGCTCAAAGAGTTCAAGAAGAAGTCTGAGAAGAAGTCAGGGGGCTTCATGGATGACGTGATAGCTGGGCGCCCCATCTTTGCTTTTCCCTCAAGACGCGGCGGTTTCAGACTTCGGTATGGCAGGTCAAGGAACACAGGCTTGTCCGCTGTCGGTATTCATCCCGCAACGATGCTTGTGCTTGAAAACTTTCTTGCAGCAGGCACGCAGATGCGGCTGGAGCTTCCTGGAAAAGGCTGTGTCACCCTCCCCGTGGACTCGATTGAATCCCCAGTTGTTCTGCTCAAAGACAACTCAGTCGTCAAGGTTACAATGCAAAATTTCCCCGAGGTTAAAGGCAAAATCCAGAAAATCCTGTTCCTAGGCGACATCCTCATCAGCTTCGGAGACTTCCTCTACTCAAACAAAAGCCTTCCCCCCTCAGGATACGTTGAGGAATGGTGGGCAAAAGACCTCCAGAATCAAATCAAGAACAAATTCAACTCAGACATCCAGACGGCAGCTGAAGCCGCGGAGGTTTCTCCGGAAAAAATCAAGGCTTTTCTAGATGACCCCTTCTTTTGCAAACCCACCGTTAAAGAGGCAATCCTCCTCAGCCAGCACCTTGAAGTTCCATTGCATCCCACCTGCATTTTCTTTTGGACAAGCCTATCGTCAGCACAGGAAGTTGAACAACTACGAAGTTGGCTTTGTTCCTCAAAAATTACGTTGGCTGAAGGCGTCGCATGCAGAATTGAAGGCGAACTCAACCAAGATGTCGTGGCCTTGTTGAGGAAGATTTTTGCTCCACACAAATTAGTCGGCGATAAAATCATTTTTGAAGGGGAAAATGCTGCCGCTTTCGCCTTCAGTCTCGGCTGCGGCTCCGCTGGACCGTTGGATGTTGCCCAACCTTTGGCCGTGATGGCTGCCGTCAGCGGACTTGCCGGGGTGAAAGTTAAAGATAAGGCTCCTACTTACGTTGGCGGACGCATGGGGCGACCTGAAAAGGCGAAGCATCGCGAGATGAAACCCAATGTCCACGTTCTTTTCCCTGTAAGTTTGGCAGGTGGCTCGCACCGGGATCTTTTGGAAGCTGCGAAGCAAGAGCATGTTTTCATTGAAATGGTAAAACGCAAGTGCCCCAACTGTAAGACTTACACTCGAAGGGTAAAATGCCCGAACTGCGGCGGCGAAACCTTGGAGGAAAAAAGTTGCCCCCGATGCGGAAAACCTTTGAAGGACAATCCATGCCCAGTCTGCAAGGCTGACCCTATCTTGTACCAGCGGCAGTCAGTGAACTTCAGGGAGCTGGTTGATGACGCCTGCAAATCTCTTGGCTACTCCGCTCCAAAACAGCTGCGGGGCGTTAAAGGCTTAACGAACCTGAACAAGACCCCTGAAATTGTTGAGAAGGGCATTTTGCGGGCAAAGTACGATTTGTCCGTTTACAAGGATGGAACAATCCGTTTCGATGGCACAAACGCTCCGCTGACACATTTTACTCCTGCAGAGGTCGGTGTGCCTGTTGAAAAAATAAGGCAGCTAGGATACGACTGCGACACGCATGGGTTCCCCTTGACGGATCCCAATCAAGTCTGTGAACTCAGAGTTCAGGACGTGGTGATTCCGTGGAAAGCAGGAGAATACTTCCTTCAGATCGCGGCGTTCATCGACGATTTGCTCATTAGAGTCTACAAGCTTCCTCCTTACTACAACGTTAAAAAGGCGGAGGATCTTGTTGGGCACCTTATTTTCGGTTTAGCCCCGCACACATGCGCTTGCATTTTGGGACGTGTCGTCGGCTACACAGACCGTAACGTGATCTATGCGCATCCTATTTGGCACTCGGCGAAGCGGCGTGACTGCGACGGAGACGAAGACGCGATTATGTTGGCGTTAGATACTCTTCTGAATTTCTCCCGCGTTTATTTGCCAGCTCAGATAGGCGGAATCATGGATGCTCCGATACTTTTGATTCCGTTTGTTAACACTAAAGAGGTGCAAAGGCAAGCCCACGACTTCGACGTCGACCAGACTTACCCAGTTGAGTTCTACCTGAAAACTTGGGATAAAGGCGAAGCTGGACCCATAAGCTCAATCATGGACGTCATCAGCCACAGGCTTGGAACCGAAGCCCAATTCGAAGGCTTCCAGTACACAACACCCGTGACCAACATAAACCTCGGCAACGCCAACAGCTCATACAAAGAATTCAAATCCATGATTGAAAAACTCAACATGCAGCTGGGGCTGGGCGAAAAAATTGATGCCGTGGACGTTAAACGGGTCGCCTTGAAGGTTTTAACCACGCATTTCCTAAGGGACATAGCAGGCAACTTGCGCGCCTTCTCCACGCAGGGCTTTCGATGCAAATCATGCAACAAAAAGTTTCGGCGGCTGCCTCTTAAAGGAAAATGCCCGTTCTGCGGCGGAAAACTTACCCTGACTGTTTACCGGGGCGGCATCGAGAAGTATCTGGAGGCGGCTCAGACACTTGTCGATACATACGGGTTGCCCAACTACTACACGCAGCGCCTTGACCTCATAAAAGAGGAAATAGCTTCAATGTTTGACAACAAAAAACCTAAACAATCCAAACTTTTCGATTTCGGTAGCTAAAGCTTTTCAACCTAAACGCCAAGTATTCTAACGGTGACTCTGTGCATCCTAACGCTTACCTGAAAAATACAAGAAACGTGAAGAGCGGTCTTAGGGCAAGAAGCAAAATCTTGGAGACTCTGGAAGACAAGACATGCGGCGCCCCACGGTTAGCCAAGGCCACAGGGTCTTTCTTACAAGGTTGTGACGCATCATCTTCGTCTTCTCAAGAACGAAGGCATAGTATCCCGAAATCAACACAGACCCTACTATTGGGCAGCTACTGGTTTAGGGCAGAAGCGCCTGCAGGGTTAGAATGTGCATTGGCAGGGTGATTGTTGGCATTTTGGGCATTTATGGTTGTATTTGTTGAGGGCTGCCTGTTCAAGGTCGATTCCCATTATGTTTGCGAGGGAAGCTAGCCATGCGATGACGTCTGCGAACTCTTTTTCGGTGGCTTCCCTGTCGGTTCCTTTTTTGATTTCTTCTCCCAGTTCTCCGACTTCGTCTACAAGCCAGTTGAAAGTTCCTTCTACTCCACGTTCTGAGTCTCTTTTGAAGTACAGTTGACGCATCATCTGCTGGAATTCACTAATCTGCATAGGCTTCCCCGGTTTTAGAGTCCAACAAAGCGGACTTTAAACATTTCTAATCCAAACAAAAGCGGATGTTTCGAATTGGCAGCCTGCACAACATTAATTAATGGTTACGGTTACATGAGAAGGCAGGGATAATAGTGAGCAGTAGAAGAAAAAAGAAAGATACTGGTCCAATGCCTGCAGCAAGCGCAGGGTTGCTCAGATTCTTCGAGGAAGAAACTGAAGGCATAAAGATGAGGCCCGAGTTGCTTGTGATTTTCTCAGTTTCACTGATTGTCCTATCGGTGCTGGCTAAAGTGTTCTTCCCTTAAACGCTTACTCAGCGTCTCGGCGCAGTAGCGTGTAGAACTTCTATTCTTTGAACTGAATTCAAATGTAGAAATATCTCGCTTCTTTCTTCTCGGCTTGTAATCTGCGGGATGGGCTGCGCAATGGTTGACCTTAAAACGATGGCTTCAGATTCAGAAAGCCAGATTCCTGACGGCTCATGCGTCACCGCGGCTAAGGTGCCTTCGAAACCGTACGCTGGGTCAATGATTACCCTGATTTTCTTGCCCACGTTCCTCTCCAACATGTGAAATATCGAAGGGGGCAAGTCTCTTTCCGACATAGCCATCGCAAACTAACACATAAGGCAAGTTAAAGATAAAACAATTACCCCGAAACGGCATGTTCAATTTTCGCGTTGTAAATCGGAACTGCTCTTTTTTCATCTTAGCTTTAACTTCTACCTGCCAAAACAACCGTTGCCTCAGCTGTCTATTGCAGGAAAATTGTATTTCCTGTCTTGCGGCGCGGTTCAACTTCGCTAAATTTTAATAAGGCTCCCCGCCTCCATAAGAGACTCAATCTTGAGCTGATGACATGGAAGACACAAACTCACTTAACCGCTCCATAGACGACGCCAAAAAACATTACTCATCCTTATTCCCTCTTCCATCACTCAAAATAGCACTCGCAGCCACAGCGGCTGTCTGCTTCTTAATAGGATTTTTGGCTTATGCCGCTCTCTCTCAGAGCTTATTCCGTGCCCTCCTTCTTGCACTATCACTTTTTGTCATTACAGTTGTGTCTGATTTAGTCGTTAGCAAATTGGTTCTTCGAAAAGACGCGATTTTCGATCTACGCCGAACCAACGTTTTATCCTTGGTTGGGTTGGGTTTCTGGTTGCTCTTCATAGCAATCGGAGTTGCGTTAGGTCCTCTCTTTGGCTGGCAACTGTGGGAAAAGCTTGCCCTAATCGGTTTCGCCGCAATCGTAACGCTTAAAATTATTGCGTTTATGGCGACCTCGGGGGCAGATGTGTGGCGAAAAGGATTATCGGTTTTGCTACAGCCAACACTCTGCCTGGTTCCCTTCGTTGCCCTTTGGACTTCCAGCGGCATTCCACTTTTGCAGGTTTTACCCTTCATCATTATCTCTTCAGTAGTCGCTTTGTTGACGGCGGTGCTGTTTTTTTACCCCATCGATCGACTAGGAAGAACATACTCAATTTCTTCAATTCCCCTCTTCAAAGCTTTCATAGCCAACCGGGTAACAAACGCTAACGCACCTTTCGAAAAATTCCTTGAAGACATGGGAGAGGACGCAGATATCGAAGTTAACATCTTAAAGTTTGAATCATCCAACAAACCTAAAGCCGCAGTCATCGTTCCCTTCGTGCATCCTGGGCCATTCAAAAACATAGGCAGCAGCCTTTTGCCCTCCATGATGAAACATGAATTTCAAAAAGAGTACAACTGCGAAGCCTGCACACCTCTTGGCATTTTGGGGCATGAACTTGATTTGGCGTCACAAATGCAGAACCAAAAAATCGTGTCTCAAGTGATTTCTTCTGCAAAGTTCAAAGCATCAGCGAATTTGGCGTCGCCCTTCGTGAGAGTTTCGGAGGGAGTTGCTTCGGCTTCCTGCCAAATCTTCGGCGACACCGTTTTTCTCAGTTTTTCGTTGGCTCCAGAGACAACTGAAGACCTTCCTCAAGAGTTAGGGCGCATCGTAAGAGAAGAAGCAGCAAAATACGGGTTGAAACACGCCATAGTAGTTAACGCCCACAACAGCCTAACCGACATAGTCGACGTTCAAGAGCATTTAGATGCTCTTACGCCTTGCGGCTTCAAAATGCCTCAAAAAAGCAGTCGAACAGCCAACCAGCCCGTTCAGAGTCGGAGCCGCCAGCATCTATCCTGCAGAGTTTTCTTTGAAGTCAGGGATGGGAAGCGGCGGAATCACAGCTTTAATTGTTGAGGTGCAGGAGAAGAAAACCGCTTACGTGGTGATTGACGGGAACAACATGATTTCTGGTTTACGAGAGAAGCTTCTTGCCGCTTTGGGTTCGGCTGGTTTTAGCGAGAGCGAAATCTTCACCACCGACACCCACGCAGTGAGCGCGATCGTCACTAGCCGTCAAGCCCATCACGGTTACCATCCTGTGGGCGAAGCCATGGACCAGGAGCTGCTGACACGAATAATCTGTGACGTTGCAAAGAAAGCCGCGGAAAACTTGGAACTCTCAAACGCAGGCTGCTTGCAACTGGTTGTTCCACAAGTGAGAACTATCGGGGAAGAAAGGTTAAAGTCGATGACTACGCTGGTTGATCGGGCAATCCAAAAAATCAAGCAAACAGTAATCCCCGTCTTCGCGTTGGAAGGGCTAATTTTAATCTTGATTCTAACGTTTCTATGACTCAAATGTCCTTTTTCAGTGCGGCTAAGTCAGCTACGTATGCACATTTTTGACGGTTCTACGTGGCTTTCTCTTTAGTTGTGTGCCGCAGACAAGGCACTCTTTGGACGCGCAGTTAGCAGGATACTCTTTGTGGCAGGCTGGGCAGTACCTTATCCACTCTAAGAGCCGTTTGATGCCGAAAGTTGCCAACGCCAAAAATTCAACCCCCATCTTAGTCGCCACATTCTGGATTGAATAGTCGTCGGTTACTATTTGAGGCGCGTAGCCTTCCGCTTTCAACTCCAACGCCAAAGCCAAAAGCTGAGTGTCCGCCTTCGACAGCAGGTATGAGTCGCCGAGTTTGCTTGCAAAAACTTTGGCGCCATCCAAAAACTCTTGGCGGGGCTCTCTAACCTTGATTTTTCCGCTTTCGATGGCTGTCCTAAACCGTGTGACTATGATGGAGTTCCTTATTATTTCCTCTTCTACGCTGGGAACGGTTACTTGTTCTTCGCTCAACGAGAAGGGGTCAAAACCTGCCAGAAAAGCAGAGGTGTCCAGAACTACGATTTTTCTGCATGGGCTTTCTTTTTGGGTTTTCATTGTGTTCCCTTGAAAAGTAGCCGATTTCTCAGTCGATCGTAAAAGTCTCCTTCAAGCCTGATAAACGATGTTTCGTTTTTTGACACGGTGACTTTAAGCATCGGCTCGGCGTCGCTTACGATTTTACGGTATTTTCCGTCAATCGAAACCAAAACTTGCTTTGGGCTGAAGACGTTGAATGTGATGGTTGAGTCGGCGGGGAAAACAAGTGAAGGAAAAGCGGTTAACGCGCAGATTGGTGTGACAACAAAAGCATCTACCGTGGGGTCCAAAACGGGTCCTCCCGCGGAGAGAGAATAGCCCGTGGAGCCTGTGGGGGTCGCGACGATTAATCCGTCTGCTTGGCATTTAAGAATGGGTTTTCCATCCTTGCATATCTGCGCCTTGAGGATGCTTGATGGTTCGCCAGCGGAAATAACCACGTCATTTAAGGCATCAGGGACGTGTTCGTTGCCTGCCGCAACAGACAGCTTTACACACTTTTCTATTTTATATTCGCCTCTCAAAATTTTGTCTGCTGCTTCGCAGGCGTTTTTCGGTTCTACTTCAGTTAAGAATCCTCGCTCACCCATGTTAACGGTTAAAATCGGCGGTTCAGGTTTTGGCACGGTCATGCAGGTTCGCAGGATCGTTCCGTCTCCGCCTATTGTTATTATGAAGTCAGTTTGCATTTTGGCAAGAGAAACCATCTCTGCCTGTGGCGCAGTGACCTTTCCTGCCAAGGTATCTTCCAGGTAAACTTTCAATCCTTTCTTTGCAAGATGCTCCGCCAACTCTTCAGTAAGCTTTAAGGCTGCCTTCTTATCGTAGCGGGCAACAAGTCCCACAGTTTTGAACAATAAATCCACGGCTCAGCTAAAATAGCGTCACCTCACTCTATATTAACCCTTTCAGTGCCCAAAACAAACTTTATCTTCCCGCATTTCCCTTTTGCCGCGGATATCTTTGAAGGCGTATTCATCACGTGCGAAGAGGTTCAATAAGGTTAACACGCAAGTCGACCCTAAAGCCTCACCAATCAGATTTTCTCTTCCAAACGTTCATCGTACATTGACCCCAACAGTAAGAACTTGCCTTAAACTGGCAGCCGTTGCATCCAATGCCCGTGAATTTCGGTACTGCTTCATGTTTGGAGTGGACTCGGACGAAAACCTTCTTCGGTTCAGGCGGAGTTGAAGCAGTTGCAGCGACTCCTTCCTTTTGATTCTTTATGCGTTGTGGACATTTCACGTATACAGCGGGATCAGAAAAGATAGAGTAAGCACAAGTCGAACCTGAACATTCACGAACACTTAATTCAAATTCGCCAAACCCAGTCTCGGCTTTAGCGTATTCACAACAGGGCGCCTTTCCCTCTTCTTTCTCGTCGTCAGCTTCGGTCATTTGTGTTATCCTTCAAATCAATGTTTTCTGCTAACTTTGTTAGTGAGACGCGACCTAAAGGCATTTGCGATGAATCCCTGATGAAGACCTCTCTTTGCCTTTTCTGGGCGACGATACGGTGTTCCTTTCAGGTTAAGATGCCTTTTCTCATGATTTCTGATGTTCCAGTCAGGTACGTAACGGTGATTGTTGGTTTGTCAATTAACATGTCTACGTGGCATCTGACGTTGCCTGGAGCCAGATGACAGGTGCCCAACAGTTTTTCATCTTCCAGCATGTTCCCCGTTACTCTTGCCTTTTCGTTCAAGCCTATCCCAACTTCCTCCAGAACCGTCGGCAAACCATATTTCTTCTCAGAAGCCAAAATGTCTTCCCGAACGCAGTCAAGCGCCCGATCCTCGCATTGGAAATCCTTCAGGAAGCCATTTTCGAATTGAACCGTTATGGGTTTTTTAGGATTAATTTTTCCTTGGTAGCCGCCTACCGTAACGTCACAGACCACTTTGCCATTTGCTTTCTGCTTCACAGGATAGTTCTGGGTCTCTTGCTTTCCGGTTTCCTTGTTCAATACTCTGATGATTTTCCCCTTCTGCGACCACACTTCGCCCACGGGCAAGTTGCCAAATTTTCCGGGTTCACCGTAAACGTTGGGTGGAACAATCACGCAGTCCGTGTCAAACTTCACTTGCCGGGAGACCTCTACTTCTATGTCGGTTCCTCCATGCGCGGTTATGTGGATTTTCTTTATGTTTTGCAGTTTTCGAAGGATCTTATCTGAGTCTTCAGCCATTTTTCTGTAGTTGCATTGCAGAGGTCCATTTACCGCCATGTCTAACGTTATGCCTGGTGAATGAGCCCAGCTTATGGGAACCTGCTCAATGGTCTGATGAAGCAACTCTATTCTTGCTCCGACTTCTTGCAGGTTCCAGTCTGGATTTTGGCTATAGTCAAAAAGACCTAACCCCGCTTTGGGGGTTCTATCCGAAGTAATGTGATGAGTTCTTGCGGAAAATGCTGGTAGGGTTTGTTTGCTGTCAAGTCGAAGGTTCTAACGCTTAGTCCACAATTTTCCGCGGCTTTATGCGCGGCTTTTGCGAGCACTGGCGAGTTTCGGTTGACGATAAGGTAAGTGTCATGGGGTTTTAGTTTTTGGCAGTACTGCATGAATTCTTCAAACTTGCCGACAACTTTGTTGAGGTCTTCCGCATCTATTTTCTGCATGTTGTCATCCTTTGCTGGCATAACAGGGTAATTGGCATCTCCGCAGATAAAATGTTCGCAGCATCTGAAGCGAAATAGCGTCTAAATTAGATGATGCGCCGCCCATGTAGAGGAAAAACGCAGTTGGGCGATTATTACTTTTTGGCGTTTGTGAACCACTGGCTTAGGTCGGAGCCGCAAGACGGGCAGAACTTTGCGGGGTTTCGAAGTTGATTCCCGCAGTTGGGGCAGAAAACAGCCTTGGGCTGCGTAGCAACTGGTTCTTGAGGGAGCGGAGATGCGTTTCAATGGTTTGCGCTATCGGCTTCTGGGGCTTTTCCATAACCTGTTGCGGACCGCTTTGATTAGCTGCCTTTTTACTTGATGTGGGAGATTTTCTGGTTTGTTTTCTTCGTACGGAAAGGAGTACCCCAGCTAACACAAAAGCAATTACCACAATAAGAAGCGCCAAGAACATGGGTTGAGACAGGAGACTCGGGTTGTCTGTTGTTGGGGGATTTGTCGGTGAGCGCCGTAATTGTCAGAGGGGACGCTGTAGGGGTTGGTATCCACCATTGATTTGTTGAAGACGAATCGTACGATGATAGGTGGGATTGCAGGTCAAGACTGGTAAATCCTGTGGATATTCCTGAGGGAAGCGTCAGCATCTGGTTTGCTAAAACGGTTATCGTGTTGTTGGTGTACTGATCAACGAAGATGACGGAGCCGTCCATGACTTGGATTGTTGTCGAATCATTGGAGACCGTCACGACATAGTCGGTTCCCTCGCCCATAATTAATCCTTGGGGCACCTGAATAGGTCTCACGTCGTAGGTTCCTTCTTGTGGAGATAACTGTTCATGTATATACGCGATGCCTGTTCCCAGCAAGATTGATCCCTCTACAACTGCTGCGGCGCCCAAAGCGGCTGGAAGCGTTTCACCTAGTACCAGCATGCCAAAGCCGATTTCTAAAGGAAGAGTTACTCCGACTTGACCAAACTCTTCAGGATCTATCGCGGTGTCAGAGGAAAAAGAATCTATCGTGGGTGTTGGCACTATTGTGTAAGTTATGTTTCCTGTTACTGGATCGGTTTGAGGCTCAGGATAAACCCAAAGTGCATGAGAGTTTGCCCCCAAATATACAGTTCCTCCCTGGTCAGGATAGCTGAAACCGATAATTCCGTCGCTGCCAGTCTGAACTTCTGCTCCTGCCCCTATTGACGTTTGAGTGGTAACTGGCGCGCCAGTGGCTGCAAGCCATGTTGTGCCTTGAACCTGTGAAATGCTGGCTAAATTGGTTGATGTGGGCAATGCAGGCGCGGGAGTCGGCGTGGGGGCTGGGGTTGGCGTTAGAACGGGCGGCATTGTGGCAGATGAGCCTGAGCGTAGAACAATTATGCCGTTGATTTCTGTGGTTTCGGCGTTTCCAGTTAAAGTTGCGGTTATGATGTCGGTGGTGAAGGTGCCCGCTAAGTGTTCCGCAGTTCCTGTGCTTGCACCCATCTCGTCAGCTGCGAAACTTGCACTTGAAACCGTGCCGGAAAACGCAATTTGGTTAAATCCAACTGAGGGAACACCGTTATAGCCGTACTCGCTAAAGTATGCTGGGTCTGTAGTCGAGCTTAACTCGTTAATATTCAATACAATATTTATCGAGTTGCCGCTTTGAGTTATGATCATAGAGTATGTTACTTGTACGTCATTCATCCGCAAGGTTGGGTCAAAAGAATCCATTTCATAATACGTTTCGGAATGGTGTTTTTCCATGTTCCTGTTAAATCTCTTGCTGGTGTTAGCGCATGCAGCGGCGTTATGAATGACGCAAAAAGCAACACCCCTAACAAGATTGGAGTGATGATTTTAAATCGGCTAACCGTTTTGCCTGCTAACATGAAATTTATCTCAATTCTTCCCGTTTTGCATGTATTCTCTCTTCCGATAGCTGATTACCTTGTGTTTTTGAATATTAACCTTTAGTAAGCCCAAACTGAATTAGTGCTATTCAACCGCTCAGTCTGATAACACCAAGCGACCCTTCCGATTTATGCCATCGAGTTAAGAAGTCTGAAAACATTCCTTGAGGCATTGAAATCGTTTGGGGCAAAATATAAGGCGAGAGACCGTGCGATATACCCCGTAGGGAAGAAAGATGTTTAGGAAATGCCCATCTTGCGGGCGTCGATTTCAGGCGAAAGAGGTTAAAAGAGAGGACCTCGGAGCATATGAGTTTCGAGAGCCAGACCGAAATGGCTTCAGACAAGGGCATGCCGAGAACTTCAGGGTAACCTTCAAATGCCGAAGCTGTGGCCACGAATGGACAGAAGTGAGTGAAAAAGCACTCCATGACCATTTGAGACCTCCTAAACGCTAAGCATCACACATTTTTGAATGTGTCTTTTTCCGACTTAGTTGAGTGTTGATTTTATGAAGCCATTTTGTTAAGTGACCTTAACCCCCACATGAACACAAGGGTTGCAAGCACGCCGATTATGACGAATCCCTCCACAATTCCGATGTTTGAAAAGCTCCCAGCAAATAGGTTGCGTGTAGCGTTGACTGCATATGAGAACGGGTTAATCTTCGCTATATCTTGGAGCCAGATGGGCGCCAGCGCAAGAGGAAGAATAATTCCTGACAGCAAAGAGACGGGCAGCGTTATCGTGTTTAACGTGGGCGCTAAGGCATCCTCAATCTTGTAAATGAGGGCGAAACCGTACGAGATGGATGCCATGGTAATTCCGATTAAAGCATACAGAACAAGCGAGAGTGCGAACCCGTAAATGTTTACGCTTAGCCCAAACGGGATGGCTACTAGTGTAATCAGGGCGCATTGAAGAAGCAAGATGACTGCATCCCTTAATACTCTGCCTAAGAGGATGGCTGGTCGTTTCGCTGGGGTGACTAGGAACCGTTCTATGACTCCGCTTCTGATGTCGTCAATGAGTGAGAATCCGACAAAGGCTGTTCCGAAGAGCGCTTGCAGAACCAAAAGTCCAGGAATGAAAACGTCGACTGCTTTTCCAGACGGAATGCCTGGAACGCCGCCGAGGCCGTTTAGGAGCGGCATGAACAAAAGCAGGTACATTAGCGGCTGGAACATGCTTACGAAAACGAAAACTGGGCTCCGCAAGGTGTGCTGCATGTTGCGGATAAACATCAGTTTTGTGTCGCGTAAAAGAGTCATTTTATCGTATCCTCCCTAAGTGAACGACCAGTGTACTTGAGAAACACGTCGTCTAAACTTGGCCTCGACAAGGTTACGCCCTGCGCTTCCAAGCCGCTTGCGTCAAGCGACCGCAAAAGCTCAGGCATAATTCTCTCCCCATCCTTAACGGTTAAGTGCACTGCGCTGTTTTTGGTTTGAATTTTCTCCACCTTAACCTTCTCGGTTAACAGCGTTTCAGCTTTGCGCGCGATTTCCTCCGACGCAAAACTAAACACTATCGTGTCGCCGCCAACCGAGCTTTTCAATTCACTTGGCGTTCCCGTCACAATGACTTTTCCGTCATCGATAATCGCGATTATGTCGCAGAGCTTGTCCGCTTCATCCATGTACTGCGTCGTTAAGAAAATGGTGACTCCCGCATCTTTCAGCTTCTTAATTTCCCCCCACAGATAAGCCCTGCTTTGCGGGTCAAGACCCGTCGTCGGCTCATCGAGAAGAAGCAACTGCGGATGATGAATCATTCCCAGCGCAATGTCTAATCGACGCTTTTGCCCTCCGGAGTAGGATTGGGCTGGTCTTTCTATGAATGAGCTCATTTGGAAACGCTCCACAAACTCGGAGGCGTATTTCTTGGCAGTTAAATCATCCAAACCGTAAAGTTGAGCTTGAAGAATCAGGTTTTCAACGCCTGTAGAAGACAGGTCTGCTCCGCCTGCTTGACTCACACAGCCAATGTTCTGCCTAATCTGTTCCTGTTGCTCAGCCAAGTCATATCCGAGGACTTTGGCTTCTCCGCCTGTCGGGCACAACAGTGTGGAAAGCATTTTTTGGGTGGTGGATTTGCCGGCGCCGTTTGGGCCTAGGAAACCGAAGATTTCTCCTTTCCTGACGCTGAGGTCTATGCCTTTGACGGCTTCTACTTCTTTTTTGCCGCCTCTTCCCTTAGAAATGAAAGTCTTCCGAAGCCCTTTAGTCTGAATCACCAAATTTTCAGTCGTCTCAAGTCACCCATTGAATAATTCTTACAAACCTTCTTCAGCCCCATACAAAAAACGTCTATTTAAGAATTCGCCGCAGTTTCCTGAGTTGACAAATGAGCTTATCCTGTACTTTTATAAGACTACCGATTACGCGGGGAAGCCGTCTTTTGTCGCCTGCCTTGCTTTGCTTTACGTAATAAGGGTTGAGCATATGAACTCGCAATTCATAAGAGTTAAAGTTCACTTGTTTTCTAATTACATTCAATAATCATATCCTAAAGAGGCGAAAAAACCGAATGAGAATAAAAAAGTTAATGCGAAACAAAAAAGCCTTCTCAGCAATAATAGCTTCATTAATACTAATGCTTCTCGCAGTCGCAGCCGGAGTAGTAGTCTACGCATACGTTATGGGTTGGATCGGTGGAGCTCAGCAGACATCAACTCCTGGTACAGGCCGCTTGCAGATGGATTCAATAACAGCGACTAATTCAACAGCAAAAATAAATTTGTACGTTAGAAACACTGGCGGAGGAAGTCTTGTTCTTAGCAGTTTCTATGTACAAGGTGTAGCCGTAACACCAAGCAACACTTACAAAACAGCACTCCCAGTTCAAGGCACAGTTAACTTGCAGTTCAAAATGTCTACGCTTAATACAGGCACATATTACACAGTCCAAGTCGTCTGCACTGACGGTACCACAGTCAGCACTTCAGTAGAGGCACGTTAGAAGGTTACCACCTTTTTTTAAAAAATGGAGCAGGAGTATAGTGTTCAAAAGACTACTGCGAGACAAAAAAGGTCTAGCTGAAATCGTAGGTAGCCTTATAATAATTTTAATAGTGGTCGCTGCAGGCGTTGTTGTTTACTCTTATAGCACAGGCGTTATTGGCTCGTCAAGCAGCAACTTGAATCTTCAAGCCACCACAAATGAACAGCAAGCCCAAGAAAGGTTTGAAATAATCAGAGTCTGGTCAAACATTAAAAGTCAACTTAACTTAACTATTCTGAATTATGGGCAGATAGACCTAACCATATGGAGCGTCTTTATAAACGGTACTATCGCCAACGTCAAACCGCTGACAATCGGTGTCGGGCAACTTGGCAACGTCTTATTGACATCGCCTTTAAAATTTCAACCAGGCTCTGATCTAAGTATTCTGGCGGTTTCAGAAAGGGGAGGAAAGACATCTATTGTTTACCAAGCGTAGCCGCGGGAAAAAGGGTGTTGGGTCAATCATAGGAGCAGTTTTTGTAATTCTCATACTTCTTTCAGGTTTCACTTTTTACGAAGTAGCTCTAAAAAACATGAACAGTTACACAGCCGTAATTGACTCGATGAATCAAGCGGATATGAATACAAGCCATGAAGAACTCCGCATAAATTCGATTCAAATAAGCAGCAACAACGAGCTTAACATGACAGTGCAAAATATCGGGTCAGTTCCTTCAATCATACTTTGGATCGGAATTTTTAATCAGTCAATGAATCCTGAAGGACAATGGTACTTCAGCGTTAGCCAGCAAATCGCCGCTGGTCAAACATTATGCAACTTTACTTCTCCCTTTACAGTCACGCGAGGGCAACAATACACAGTGCAACTTGTGACCCAAAATGGCAACGTTTTTGATTATACACTTTATCCAGCAAGCCAAGCGAATCTTCATCTGACGCTTATGGCTGGTTCCCCAACCGTTTATCAAGGAAACAACGTAACGATGTTTCTAACAGTGACAAACAACAATGCAAACATCGCTGTTCAGAACATAGAGGTAAGCCTTGTAGCGGTACCTTCCAATTTAACTTTAGCCTTGGTATTCCCTGTCTCCCTGACTATAAATACACTAGGAGCCGGAGCAAGCGCCTTCTTCACTTGGACTTACAAGGCGACAAACATTGGAACAGTTCTGTTTAAAGCAACATACAATCAAGCACCACAGGGAGCCTTTACTACCTCGTCAGTCTCGATTTTAGCAGTTCCAACAGCTGCAGTTAATCAGGGACAAGTAATTATCACAGACGCCAACGCAACTGGAACAGTTATACAATTCGGGGCTTGGCAAAACTACATCATAACTTCGACTTCTACCAGCGGAGCGCCGACACCATATGCATACGTTTCCATATATGCAAATGGAACAAGCGTAAACTTTGAAAATGCCCTTGATAATTCGAGCATAAACGACCCCGCGTGGGTGCAATTGGATTCAAAGGGAACATACCAGTTGAAGCTTCAAGCGACCAGTTCTTCTTCGCAGACGTTTACTATTTTCGCGTCGGTTGGGACAACCGTCGGGCAAAAGAGCATACTGCAGGAGGCGCCGTAATAATGGCTAAGCCAAAGGAGAAAGCCACAGCAGCCACCGAGGATCAACACGGCGGAATTGTTTTTCTCGACCTTTTTAAGAGAAAAAACAAAGGAACTAATTTACCGCAACAGAAGCCCAGCATAATTGTCGCGGAGCAAAATGAGCAGACCCAATTCAAGGATTTCTACGCTGTTACCCCTCCATTCGGGCATGTAGGCATTCAATTTGACAACTCAACTGGACGGCTGCTATACAGGGCTATCGAGCCCACAATGGATGCTCATGAGCAAGAAACGCTCTCAAAGCTGAAGAACATGCTTAGAGAAGAGACATGTATCTCACTTGCTGTCATACGAGACAAAAATTTGCTTGAAGCGTATCTTCTTGAAAGTATCAAAAAAATGGTCAAGAGATTCAAACTGGACGTTAAGAGTAACTCGCTTGAAAAATTCACTTATTATGTTAAAAGAGATTTCCTTGGTTATGGACCATTGGATGTCCTCGTGAAGGATCAAAACATCGAAGATATTAGCTGTAATGGAACAGGGATTCCCATTTACGTGTGGCATCGGCTGTACGAGTCACTACCAACAAATGTTTCGTTTGCCTCAAGTGCTGAACTAGACACTTTCATAACTCGGTTAGCTTACCGATCAGGACACCAAATCTCAATTTCAAACCCTATCCTTGAGGGAGCACTTCCTGAAGGCTTCAGAATACACGTTACACTTGAAGAAGTCTCAAAGAGAGGAGGAACCTTCACCATAAGAAAGGTCCGAGCGAACCCATTCACCATCACCGACCTAATAAGTCTGGGAACCATGCCCACCAGTATCGCAGCATATTTCTGGACTCTTGTAGAAAACAAAAGATCAATCATTGCCTCCGGCGCAACAGCTTCAGGCAAAACAGGTTTTCTAAATTCCATATGCTCGTTTATTCCGCCGGAAATGAAAGTAGTCACAATCGAAGAAGTTAGAGAGTTGCGCCTGCACGAAAACTGGATTCCAATGGTAACTCGACCGTCGCTTCAAGCAGGCATTCAAGAAGTAACTCTTTTTGACCTCTTAAAATCGTCTTTACGGCAGAGACCCGACTTTATAATAGTGGGTGAAATTCGAGGCGAGGAAGCCTTCACTCTTTTCCAGAGTATAGCCGTGGGTCATGGCGGCATGTGTACCATCCACGCTGAAGATGTTGAAGCAGTGGAGAAACGGCTTTTGACCGAACCAATGAACATTCCACCAATGTTAATTCCAATGATGAATGTAGTTGTGCAACTAAATAGGACAAAATTCCGTGACCGAGTGGTCAGGAGAATAGCTGACCTGTCGGAGATTACCGACAAAGGCGTTTTCAAGAAGCTTTATGAATGGGATCCAGGGGATGACTCATTCAATTTATCAGTTCCAAGTATCAAAGAAAGCGTTGCGTTAAAAAGAGTAGCCAAGACAAAACACATCTCCATCGAAGATGTTGTTGAGGATTTAGATAAAAAAGAGGTAATTCTGAAATGGTTGATGCAAAATAAAATTAGCGCTTACGAGCAGGTCTCAGAAATTATAAGAAAATACTATGTGACCCCAAGCGAGATTTTCAACCGAGCGAGGTTTGGATTGTAAATGTCAAAATATGATTTAACAAATCATGTTGTAGACGCTAGCTACAGGCTGTTCGGTCGCTGGGTGCCGAATATCCCAAGTTTCAAGAAAGATTACTATAGAAGTGGTCTCAAAACCGCGTGTGAATCATACTTAGCATTAGCCATCTTCATCTGCACCAGCACGTCTATACTATCATTTACCTCTGGTTTACTGTTGCAATGCGCTCTTCATGTTCAGTTTACACAAAGTCTCCTTGGCGCATTTGTGTTGTCCTTCGTTTGCACGGTTATTTCTCTAGCTTGCCTAACAGCTTACCCACTTGTTCGGGCCAACAAAAATAAGAATGAAATTGACTCCAACCTGATCTACACTGTTGGTTACATGAGCGTGCTATCAGCAGGGGGGCTCTCAATCGAGCGAATATTCGATAGAGTAATAGAGGTTGAACCGAGAGCTTCAATAAAAGATTTGGCTTTAAGGTTTGCAACCAACGTTAAAATACTCGGGGCTGACGTTACCGCCTCGTTAAATGACATAAAAATGCGCAGCGCTTCAGACGTATTCTCAAAACTTATGTTAAGCATAATTAACACGTCCAAAACCAGCGGTGACCTAAAAAACCTCTTAGCCTTCGAAACCAACCATCTTCTGGCTTTAAAACGGGAGCAATTGAAAAAGCGACTAACAAGCATGGTGGCACTAGCTGAAATCTACGTTGCAGCGATGGTTATGGCACCAGTTACTTTCATCATAATGATTACGTTGCTCTCTGTCCTAGGCGGCTCATCTTTTTCTATGTCACCAGTAACCCAACTTAACATGATTGTTTTCTTAGGTATACCCGCAATTTGTACGGTGTTCATCGTTTTCTTAGACGACGCCCTGCCCAAGGAGGATTAAAATGTACTTTAATAGGAACCTTAGGCTTGCAATCTGGATAGTATCGGTGGCAGTAGGCGTCTTGGTTATTCTATCTCCGCTTTTGTCTGGGTTATATCGTCCAACGGAGCCATACCTGATTCCCCTCAGCCAGACAGTGGATAACGTCATTTCTTTTGGTTTCATAATTGCGATTGTTTTCCCCGCAATCGTTGAGTACAATAATTATCTCTGGGTTAGGCGCGTCGAGAGTTCTATCCCTCGGATGCTTAGAGACGTTGCAGAATCAGTCAGTTCAGGCGTAACCTTGCCTAAAGCTGTTGAGCAAGTCGCTGAGAAAGGCTATGGGCCGCTTTCAAAAGAACTTGAAAGGGTCATCGCCTTATTTGTGCTGGGCGCCAGTTGGGAAGAGGCTATCAACTCCTTAACTAAACATGTCGAGAGCCCATCGGTTGCAAGATTGGCAACAATACTCGTAGAAGCTAATCAGTCGGGGGGCAAAATAAGCGAGGTTTTGAACACAAGTGTCGAACTATTTTCCAACATCGACCAGTACAAAGAAGAACAATTAAACAACATGAAACCCTACCTCTACACGATTTACGCATCCATCATCATCTTTTTAATCATTTCACTCATAGTTCTGCGCCAATTCCTAGTTCCCCTCGCAGCCTCAACAAAAAACCCGATTGCATCCAATCCCAACTCAATTTCAGTGTTAGACATTAACTACTACTCGTCAATTCTGTTCTGGGCATCTATGGTAGAATCTTTGTTCGGCGGCATAATCGCTGGCAAAATAGGAAACAGAAGTTACTCAGCGGGGCTAAGACACTCAGTTCTCCTTTCAGCTACAACCATTGTTTTCTTCAGCATCATCGGAGGTTTTATTTGAGGCTGAAAAATAATAAGCTGGTAAATTCACCAATAATAATAGATTCAAAACCAATCGATGACAAGGCAACACATGACTTCCTAAGTGACCTTGTTAAAAGAGGGGTTTTAGAAATTAAGCCTTCTTTTGAGAAGTCAAGAATACGATACCCTGATGCTGAAGAATACTTTAAAAGCTCCAGTTTTACGACAATGAAGTATTCTCTTGATTTATTGGTCCGAGAAGGAATACTCAAAGAAAAAGCAGTTGATCGGGTTCTAACTTGCCCAAACTGCAATTCGCCAGAAGTACATGCAAAGTTCGCGTGCCCCAAATGCGGCTCTGACAATGTAGGACTCACCCAGTTTCTTGAGCACAAAATATGCGGCTACATCGGGTCCCGCAACGACTTCTTAAAAGTCAACAGCCTAGTTTGTCCACGATGCGGCACTGCACTTTCGGAGGCAGATGGCAGTTACAGAGGCATTGGCAACTTTTACGAATGCGAAAAATGTGACAACCGCTTTGATAAACCAGAGGTCATTCACATTTGCCAAAACTGCGGGAAAACCTCAACTTTCCAAGACATAAAATACACGAAAATTTCAACATACAGAATAAACGATGACGTTCTGCGTGAGCTCACTAGCGAGTTACCGCTGCTGGAAAACATGCGTAAATTCCTTGAAAACGAAGGCTTCAAAGTTAAACTTCACAGCAAAATAACGGGAGTCTCCGGCATTCAATCAAGTTTCGACTTAATCGTCCAAAAAGAAAGCATCCTGCTAGTTATTGACGTATCCTTAGAAGGCAACAAATGCGACATCATATCGTTCTTAGCCAAACAAATCGACATAAATCCCACAAAAGCCCTAATTCTTGACCTTTCAGGCGGCACTGAACTGGCGGCTCTGGGCAAGATCTACGGGCTGGAAGTTAAAGCTGTGGATAAAGTCAGCCAAGAAGTTCCAGCAGACTTTGCAACCTTAATTTCTAATCTCCAAGAGAAAAAAATTAAGGATTCTGGGGGCAAGCAGATTTGATCCAGAAAACTAAATTTGACATGGATCTGCTGCAAGCGATAGACGAAGCCCTAAGTGTCCTTGGAGAATCCAGCAGAAAAATCGTTTACTTCCACGTTGAAAACAAATACTTGATAAAAACCCAAGATATCCCCGAAAACCCTGAACTTTTCATATTGGCCGTTAAAGCGCTCCTCGGAGTAGGCGGCGGAGCATATATTGAAACCTTGGTCTTAAAGAAAGTATGTGAAAAGTACAATTTAGATTTCGAAAACCTCAAAAACAAGCAGTTTGAATTGGCTTTACCGGAAATTAGGCGACGAATCGCAGGGAAAATGTGAATTTCAGCCAAGTCAAGCAGGACATTTAAGTAACTGCTCATCGGTTCTCGATCACCCTCATAAGTCGATGAACATAACGCCTTTGGAAAGCGTAATGATGATGCAAAAATCTAAAAGTTTTATTTAGACATTGAAATCTCAATAAATATCTATATATGGCTGTTATTCAGAATGTTTGGATTAGTTAGTGTACTATTGGTGGGTGTATATGAGTAAACCTGTTGATGTCGGAGAATTGCGGGTTGGCGGCTACATGATGATTGAGGGCGAACCCTGCCGCATAGTTGACATCGCCAAATCTAAACCTGGAAAACACGGGTCAGCAAAAGCAAGAATAGTCGCGATAGGCGTGTTTGACAAGCAGAAGCGGCAGTTCGTGAAGCCAGTTGACCTTGGCGCTGAAATTCCAATAATCGATAAGAGGGCGGGTCAAGTTTTCGCTGTGAACCCAACTGGAGTGCAGATTATGGATCTGGAAACTTACGAGTACATCGATGCACCATTCCCAGATGAGGATGAAGTTCCCAAAGCTAAGCTTACCGCCGGCACCGAAATCGAGTACTGGAAAATATTGGGCAGAGTAAAAATCGTCCGCGCAAAATAAACGGCGCCAAACGATCTTTCTTTCCTTCGCAAAATCTTAATTTTACAACTATTTCTATTCGGCACCACGTTGAAAAAGCATTGTTTCATGTTGAAAAATAGCGTCGTTCTTCTATGTTGAACTATGCTGTTTCATGTTTGGAGCCTATTTGGTTCATCTAGTAGACTGGGAGGGTAGGTTGTGAGAGAGACAGAGAATCGGGAGAGGGGTACCCCATTTTTACATCAAGAACCCAAGGTAAAAATGGATCCACAGCGACCGAGGGAGGGGGTCTAGTATTTACAACAAAAACCAACCACAAAAATGGATTTTAGCTCCACCATTTCCACTCAAGCTTTCTGAAGGCAACGTAGAGTACCAAAAGAATTATTCCCCAGCTTAAGGCGACGCCTGCGATTGCAAGCAAGATGTTGCTGTGCAGGAAAATGTAGACTGTCCATGCGCCTAAAATTGTTAAGCCTACAAGCAGTAGGAAGAAGATTCCTGCGTGGATTAAACGTTCAGCACCCAACCGTTAACACCTTGATTACGATATGTGTATCTTGGATGTTAATAGATTTTTCATTAATGTTTATGTTCCAGTCGGCTTAATTTTAGGTGAAGCCAATGATGCATGAAGAGCCGTCTGAATAGTGAAGAACAAACAATATGGGGAAACTGAGGCTTCACAACTCAAACCTGCAAAGAAGCGTCGTTTCATCGGAAATCTGATGCTGCATCGTAGGTTGAAAACAGCCCTTTTCTACGCCTTGGACTTTGCTGCAGGTTCTTCAGCGCGTTTAAGGGGGCGAATGTGGCTGGAGCGTTTTTCTTTGGAGAAGTCCGTTTACTGCATCTATGAGGGCTTCGCAGGCGAACCACCTGTCTTCCCGAGAACCATCAGTTTCCAGAACCTCGATCTTTTTCTGGCAGTCACGCAGTTGCTCGATAACGGGCTGCCTCTTTGTCTCATACTCGTCCCGAACCTTCTCTTGAGCCTTAGTGAAGTCCAGAATGGCTAATTCAAGCTGATCCTGCGCGGTGATCAACTCCTGTGTTGTCTCTATCTCTTTTTGCTCCCTATCCTTCTTAGAAACGCCCCTGAAAAGTCCCGTTTTCATCCGAACAACCTCATCCAACTTCTTTTTCACCCTGTCAATATTGCTGTTCAGGCGCTTCGTTTCACGGTTCTTTTGCACTTTAATCTCTCTCATCTTAGCCGCGTATTCGGCGTTGATTTTTTCAAGAAGCTTTCTGTTGTATGATTGGTTTTTGGATGTCGCGTCGATTGTGGCTTCTTTACGGCGTCTATCATCAAGCTCAATCTTTATGGTGGAGAGTATTTGTGAGTGCTCCGCCACATATTGATCATCTGGGTTTGTGTTTGGGTTTGACTCGAACTCCGACAGGACTTCTGTTAGGTTTTCTAGCCAACGGTTGAAGTGCTCGCTGAATGGAGAAGAACCAAATTTCTGGCTTCCTAGAACACGTAGTTGCTGGAAGGTTTTGTCCGAAACCTCCTTCAGGGAGGCAACATGTTTCTCCTCCGACTTGGATTCGCCTTCAGGTTCATGCTTGTGTCCTCTGTCTTTGTCCTTTCCATATGGCGGTTTGTATCCTCGGTTAGAGCCTCGAGGCAACTTTTTCCTCGGTTGGGAACCCATGAACAAAACCTATCGCTTTTGAAGTATTTAAAAAAGCGTCTCGTCTGTGTTGAGCCAGTACCGTTTCGTTTTTACATGTCAATTTATTCTTTAACTGCTAAAACCATAAAGTCCATGACTATAACCCTGTTTCAAAAATGTGCACTGTTGGGCTTCAACTATGTGTTAGCTAAGAGATTTAGGGTTGTTTCTTGTTTTCTAGCTGCAATATTTATCTAAAAGAACACTTATGTTTAGGCTGGAGACTCTGATGTCGCTAGACAAGTTAAGTTCTTCTCTAACAGACGCTATAAAAAAACTGTTTAAGGCTGGCGTAGTGGACGAAGCCACAGTGAAGGAACTTGTCCGCGACATACAGCGGGCGCTGCTGCAAGCAGACGTCAACGTCCAACTTGTCCTAGACATCTCCAAACGCATAGAAGAACGCGCGCTCAAAGAGAAAGTTCCCCCGGCATCTCAAGACGCGAACACGTCATAAAAGTCGTCTATGAAGAACTCACCCGTTTCGTCGGCGACAAACCTGTCCCAATCAAAATGGAGCCTGGCAAAAGAAAAATCATCATGCTTGTCGGCATCCAAGGCTCAGGCAAAACCACGCAGGCATCCAAACTTGCACGGTACTACCAGAAGAGGGGCTTAAAGGTCGCGTTGATCTGCGCTGACACTTATCGGGCAGGCGCGTTTGCTCAGCTTCAGCAGTTGGCAAACAGAATAAACATGCCTATTTACGGAGACGTAAAATGCAAAGACCCCGTGAAAGTTGTCCGCGAAGGGTTAAAGCAGTTCCAAGGCAAAGACCTCATAATCGTTGATACGGCGGGCAGACACAAGGAAGAAAAAGACCTGATTAAAGAAATGAAGGATCTTGAGAAGAACATTAAGCCTGACGAAGTCATCATGGTTATCGACGGAACAATCGGTCAGCAAGCACTCATCCAAGCAAAAACGTTCCATGAAGCCACACCCATAGGCGCAATCATCGTGACAAAGCTTGACGGTTCCTCACGTGGCGGCGGCGCGTTATCAGCGGTTGCAGCGACGGGTGCTCCAATAAAATTCATCGGCACAGGCGAAAAAATCGAAGACATCGAGCCGTTTATTCCCTCCCGTTTCGTCGGTCGACTCTTGGGCATGGGCGACTTAGAAACGCTTCTGGAAAAGGTTCACGACGCCGAAATCAAGGTGCCAGAGAAGAAAGCTAAAGAAATCCTCAGCGGCAAATTCACATTAACAGACATGTACGAGCAGTTCCAAGCCGTCAAAGAAGATGGGGCCGTTTAGCAAAGTTCTCAAGATGCTTCCCGGAATGTCTTCTTCTGATGTGCCGCAAGCCATGCTTGACACGGCTGAAGGACGCCTTGACAGGTGGGGCGTGATAATTCAATCTATGACTCCTGAAGAAAGGGAAAACCCAAAACTGCTCAACTCTTCAAGGGCAAAACGTGTGGCTCGGGGTTCAGGAGCAACAGAAAAAGAAGTCAAAGAACTGCTCAAGCAATATGTTATGATGCGTAAAATGTTGAAGATGATGAAGCGCAAGAAGAAGCTGCCGTTCGGGTTAGGCGGCAAAGGCGGTATGCCCGCTAACTTTCCAGTAGGCTAAGCGACATGGATGTTCTGGAAAAAGCGCTTGAACTTCTCAGCAAATATCCCCTTTGCGACCACTGTCTTGGCAGGCAATTCGCCTTGCTCGGATACAGCATGGAAAACAACGTTCGGGGTTCAGCAATAAAAGTCACCTTAACCCTTCAGGCAAATGACCTTCGCAAGAGAAGGTAACCCCGACGGCGTTCGGCAGCTTAAACTTTTGGCGATCCAACGGCTTTTCAAGGGAAGCCCAAGAAACCCTGAAGCATCTTAAAAAAACGCGTCACTAAAACGTCGAATGAAACAAAGTGTTTCCTCTGCGAAGGCAAATTCGAGCTTGTTGAAAAACTAACCGAGAAATCCGCAGAGAGCTATGCAAGGCTACGAGTTTACCACATATCTTGTGGGAATCGAATTGCCTGTTAAAGTTGAGGAACGTGAAGACGAGTTTAAAGCAGCCTTCAACCTCGGATACAGCGAAAGCATCAAGCATGAATTCGGGCGATTATTCGGCAAAGCCCTCGGGGTCTGCACCGGCAAAGAGGCGGATTATTTGAAGCCTGATTTGGTCGCAGTAATCAACCCTTTCATGGAAACAGTTAGCCTTCAAGTTAATCCTCTTTTCGTCGCTGGCAGATACCGCAAGCTCGTAAGGGACATTCCGCAGTCGAAATGGTTCTGTTCAAGCTGCCGTGGAAAGGGCTGCGAGAAGTGTGGAGGAACAGGTAAACTGTATCCTGAATCGGTTGAAGAGTTGTCTTCTGCACCTTTGTTGGAGGTAGCTGAAGGCGAGAAAACGGCTTTTCACGCTTCCGGTCGGGAAGACATTGACGCTAGGATGCTGGGAAACGGACGCCCCTTCGTCATCGAGATTTCCAAGCCAAAGAAACGGTTCTTTGACCTTAAGCAAATTGAAGCCAGAATTAATGCTGGCGCAACGGGGAAGGTTCAAGTTTCTCGATTAAGGTTCGCAAGCAAAGATGTTGTTCGACGTCTCAAAAAAGGGGAAGGTTCCCAGAAAAAGTACCGTTTGCTTGCTGAGTTTGAAAAAGAGCTGTCTGAAGACGACCTGCGGCTGTTGGAAGAAAAGCTCAGCGGCGCATTGATCAAGCAGCAGACGCCTCTCCGTGTTGTGCATAGAAGGGCGGATTTGATCCGAGAAAGGTACATATATAAGCTTAAAGTTAAGAAGGTGTCGCTTAAGAGGGCTCTGATGGAAATTCACTGCCAAGGCGGCCTCTACGTTAAAGAATTGGTGTCTGGAGATGAAGGAAGAACAAACCCGAACGTTTCAGATCTGCTTGGAAACAGAGCGAAGACGCTTAAGCTTGACGTTTTAAAAGTTATGATGGAATAATTAAAGGTGAAATTTGAATGAGAGGTTCAAAAGGTTATTACGCTGGTACTCGCAGCCTACTGAAAAAGGCAACCCGTGAAAAAGGGAAACCTAAAATCAGAAAGATTCTACAAGACTATCCGCCTGGATCACAAGTGATAATAAAGATGGATTCCAGCACACAGAAGAGCATGCCGCATAAACGTTTCCATGGAAAAATCGGTACGGTTAGAGAAAAACGTGGTCGAGGGTACGTCATTGTAGTGCCGCAAGGCAACAGCATCAAAGAGATTATCGTTCGCAGTGAACATTTAGAGCCGTACATGGGTAGTGGAACGGAATGAGCAAAAGAGAAGTAAGCGAAAGCCGCTTGACGTTGCCACAGGTTAAGAAGCTGCTTGAAACCATAGGCGAAGAAAACCTAGATCAATTTCAACGTCGAACGCTCGATTACGTAAACAAGTTCTCTAAGGCTGACCCTGAGAAGGCCGAAGAGCTCCTGCAGGTTCTTGTTAAGGAATACGAAATTGACGAGGCTGAAGCTATACAAATCATAAATTGCATGCCTGAAACAGTTGACGAGTTGCGGGTTTTCTTAGCTGGCGGCCGAAAGATTATAGAAACCACCAAATTGCGGGCAATCGTTGACTTACTGAATGAGAACAGGACTTTGAAGTAGCCTTAAGCGACTAAGTATTTTTAAGCAGTAAGCAACAATAAACATAGAGGACTTAGTGACTACTAATGGAAAAGCGGTATGAAGAGTACGCTTACGTACTAGATTTCTTGCCACATGGCAAACCGGGGTTCCGTCCAACTGGGCGGGCAGGTTATAGGGCGGGAGCCTTAATTCAGTCTGTCGGGGAAGAGTTTTTCACGCTTTTGGAGGCTTTAGTAAAGGAGGGTTTAATTCTAAAGCCCAGTGACCGCGTCTATGTGGGCAAAGATTCACGTTCGGAGGTTACGTACATTATCGGGCGCGTTAGCTACGAAGAGTTGACTGCGTCGGCTAAGGCGGAGCTTCCCAGTGTGATTAATCGTGTTGTTCTAAACAGGGAGCAGTGGTTTGTGAATTTCTTCAACACCGCGCGCGCAGTTACCCCTCGTATGCACGCTTTGGAGTTGGTGCCTGGCATCGGAAAAAAATACATGTGGCAAGTAATTAACGAGAGAACCCGCAAGCCGTTCGAAAGTTTTGAAGATTTGCAGAAGCGAACCGAGTTGCCTAACCCAGTAAAATTGATCACGAAGCGGGTTATGGAAGAGCTTGAAGGCGACAGCAAATATCGGCTGTTCACGCGGGCACAGTAAGGCATAGCGGATGAGCCTCGAAGAAACGAAGCAACTGCTTCGAACCTATCGAATTGCCCCGAATAAGCTTCTGGGGCAAAATTTCATGGTTGAGCCGACACTATACAGTAAGCTGTGCGATTATGCATCGCTAAACTTTTCTGATGTGGTGTTGGATGCTGGCGCGGGCTTTGGTTTTTTGAGCCGTTTCTTAGCTGACAAATGCAAGGCTGTAATCGCAGTTGAAAAAGACCCGCAAGTTGCGGCGGCGCTTCGTGACCAGGTTAGCGGCGTCGCCAATGTGACGGTGATAGAGGGAGATGTGTTGAAGGCGGCGTTGCCTGAATTTAACAAAGTCATAGCAATCCCCCCTTACAGCATTTCTACCCATCTCGTAATGTGGCTTCTTGAACGCAAAATGGATTGCGCAGTCATTATCGTTCAAAAAGAATTCGCCAAAAAACTCAATGCTAAGGCAGGAAGCGAGGATTACGGCTGGTTAACTGTCCAAACGTACTTGCACGCAGAGGCCCAGCTCTTGGATGCGGTTCCTAAAGACATGTTTTTTCCTGAGCCAAAAGTTGATTCAGTCATCGTTCGGCTTAAGCCATGGAGCAAAAAACTGTTTGAAGTGAAGGACGAAGGCTCCTTCAAGCAAGTCACAAAGTGGCTTTTTACCCAGCGCAACAAAAAAGTAGGTAAAGCGCTAACCCCGTTTTTGAAGACCAACCTTAAATTAAGCAAGCAAGAAGCCCAAAAGATAGCTTCCGCCATGCCATTTCATGATAAACGCGCGCGAGAGCTCACACCTGAACAGTTTGGAGACTTAGCAAATGCAATTCCCCGTTAAGAGAACTCGCTTCGGCGGTTACGTTTTTGATGTTTCTGAGAACGTTTACGAGCCTGCTGAAGACTCTTTTCTTTTCGCGGAAAACCTTCGAGTGGAGAAAGGCGAACAAGTTCTCGACGTCGGAACCGGCTGCGGCATCCTTGGCATATTGGCGGCGGAAAAAGCCGCTTCAGTCCTCGCTGTTGACCCAAACCCATTTGCCCTTCGCTGTGCAAAAGAAAACTCAGCGCTTAACCATATGGACAGTAAAATGGCTTTTCTGCAAGCTGACCTCTTTACCGCTTTTAACGCCAACGCAAAATTCGATTTGATTCTCTTCAACGCGCCCTATCTTCCAGCCGAAGCGGCTGAAGCTGAAACTTGGATTGGGCGTTCATGGGCGGGAGGTGCTAATGGGCGCCAAGTTATCGACCGTTTCATTTCTCAAGTTCAACCGCACCTCAAAGCCAGCGGCCAAGTTCTTTTGATGCAGTCGACGCTTGCAAACGTTGAAGAGACAATTTGTAAATTTGGGGAGCAGCATTTGAATGCAAGAGTTAAGGCGGAACGTAAACTTCCCTTCTTTGAGACTTTAGCTCTTATCGAAGCCATAGCTGCTCCCGACGCTTTTGTTTAGTGTGTGAAAAGCAAATAAAGGGAGTTGCGCATTGGTAACTGCGGTGATTGCGGTATGACAATTTGGTTTTATGTTAAGACGAATGATGATCCAAAAGTCGTCGGAGAAGTTGTATGTGCCTTTAATTTTGAGCAAGGCGAGCACCCACAGGACCAGTACTCTTGGCTTTTGGAGCCTGGCAGAGATGAACCTGGCTACTGGGAAATCAAAGGAAAATACGCTGTTCTAAAAGACCTCGCTGAGATCTGTATCGTTTACAGGATCGGCGACTCTGTAGTTTTCGCTGAAATAGAGGATTATTTAGCGCCTGATTTTGCGGATCCGCTGATAACTAAGTACGGGTTTGACAACGTAAAGTGGATTGTGGTTCCCGGAAATCGGTAAACATCACAATCAACGTTTTTTTAAATTCATCTAGCGGGCAAGTGCTTAGCAGCTATAAGGACAACTGCTCTAGCTATCATTGAAACGCCGAACAGTATGACTATGCCTGCCCAGAATTGGTACCACATGATCAGCTGCTGACTTTGAGTTAACGTATTTCTCATGTAGGCGAGAACGCTTAGCAAATATGCGGCTCCGAACGAGAAAACTATGCCCCCGATGGCTTGAGTTGTCCTTCTTATACGAGATCCATTTGCGAGGTGCATTGCCAAGATTAGGACCTCCAGAACGCCAATGCCTAACGCTAGTTGAAAAGCCGCCGTATATATTGCGGTGAAAGATGCTGGCGAGGTTGGAACAGGCAATTTGATTGAGGTATTTGTGATGTTGGCAACAGTGAAATTGTTGCCGAAGTCCTTTATTTTCGGCCAAAGGTTTTGATTGATTACAAAAATTACTCCGATAAGTATGAAGAATAAACCCGCGGAAACTGCAGATATTAGCCCTTCTCCGAACAATTTGCGATTAGGGGAACCTGACTCTTTGCTCATCTTTTTGCCCTGTTTCATATTTCGTTTAATACTGAATATAACTTTTGTTTTTTTCAATTTGGCAAGAGTGAATGTTTTATATACTTAAATCTTATAAATGAAAAACGTAGGGTGAGTTTTATGTCGTATTGCCCAAAATGCGGTAACAAAGTGGATGAAACTATGACTTTCTGTCCCCGATGCGGCGCTTCACTGAAGGCGGGGACTACTTGGCAAGCGGGTCCAACCTCGAGCGACCAAGGATACTACTCCAGACATCATAGGCACGAGAAACATGATGAAAAAGCAGAGAAACACGGTGAAAAACATGAGAAGGGTGGAGGAGGCTACGGATACTTGGTTGCAGGAGTGTTAATTGTGGTGCTAGGGTTACTCGCTTACATAAATGCTACCACAAACGTATTCCACAGCCTCAGTGGCCCTGCAGGTGGAGCTCTTTTCCTAGTTGTAATCGGCATACTGATACTGATTGCCGGCGTCTACTACTACAGTAGAAGCAGAAGCAGAAATCCCGTGCCAACCTAAAGTTGCCAACCGAAAAACAATCTGTAAAGCCTGTGTTCAAGTACCGTCGAGGCTTTTTGTCTTCCTAACACTCTGAAATAGTTTTTTCCAGCAGCTTCTATAAGGTCACCGATGTCGTAGCGGGGCAGCATAGTTGAAGAAACAATTAGCCGTCCCCACTCGCCCCTTTTTAGTTCATGAAGCATTTTTGTTCCTTTTTCGGTTTGAACTTCAAAGAGGTAGGCGTCATAATTCGGCGTTACGTAAGGCAAATCATCTAGTTGCTGGCCAAACACGCCTTCGGTCGCGGTGTACATTTCCACTATTGGCGCAGGTCCAAAGTACTTTCTGAGCATGGGGGCGTATTTGAATTGGATTTTTGGTACGCTAGTACAGAACAGGGCTCTGAACTTCCATGTGTCTCTAGGAATTTTTCCATGGTGCTTCTTGACGTATCTGGCAAAGGCCATGATAACCGGCGTCACTCCCATAGTCGCCGTAACATTGCGGTCTAACGCTTTCTGGTAAGCTAACTCGAACCTTCTCTCCCAATCTGCTTTGCCTATTCCTGAGCCAAGTTTGTCAATTTCTTCTTGGCGTGGAAGCAAGCTAACCTGGTCAAACATCGGGTTGACTCTGGCGTAGGTTCCTGAACTGTATCCATACGTCTCTTCCTTGCCATCTGCCGTCATGGTGTGTACGCTGGATGGAAAATTGAGGTTTAAAATGTCCCCGGTGAAGACATCAAAGTTGTTTGTTCTTACCGCATTGTGCACCAGTGCTCTGGCTCCGCATGAAAATATCTGTTTCAAATGTGTCTTGGTGGCGGGTAAGACTTTGGAAGTTCCTGTTGAACCTCTTGTCATCACCCAGCATTCAGGCGGCTCCGAGAGGAAAGTTTGGTATTTTCCTTCTCTGACTTTGGATAAGTAAGGCAGCAGCTGTTTGTAGTTCGCTATTGGAAAACTTGATTGGTACTGTGGGATTCCGCTGATTTCAGCCGCTTTGAAAATGCTTCCATACTCGGTCTTGGCATACTCTTTTAGAAGCGTACGGAGGATTTTTTCTTGGGCTTCTTGGGGGTTTTTCAGCGATTCGTACCATGGACCGATTATTGTCTGAAGGAGACTGAGACCGCTTTCGTCAACTGACATGTTCTGCGCCTTTACCCAGAATGTTTTAATCTCCTTATATTTTTGATTTTTGCAAGTTGGCAAATCGGAAAAATTTACCGATTTAAAGTGGAGGATGCCTCTACTAGACGTTGTGTTTTTGGAAAGAAGGAAAAACAATCCATCATCATCTTCATTATCATCAACAACAATTGCATGGACCGCTTAAGCTCCCCAACTCTTTCTTTCTCGCAGCCTAAACCCCGACGGGTCGGCGAGAATCAAATAGTATATTAATTCTCGACAAATGCGCCCGTGGCTTTGTCTTTTTAGGGGGATGGTACCTTGCAGGTCTCAGCCCACAAAGGGCTAGCGATGAGTGGGTTAATTCGCTCATTGCTTGTCGTACTTTTCTACTTCGTTGTTTACGATGGTTAAGTCAACACATGCCTGCTTGAACATTTCTATTGTGTCAGCGTCGGCATGGTAGCGTTTTTCGCAAACCACCCGCTTTATGCCAGCGTTGATTATTATCATGGCGCAGGTTCGGCAAGGCGTCATTTTGCAGTAAAGGGTTGCTCCTTCAAGGGGTATCCCAAAACGTGCTGCTTGGATGATTGCGTTTTGCTCCGCGTGAAGTGTACGAACACAGTGTTGAGTTACGTTGTCGTTGCTGTCGAAGACTTTACGCATGTCATGTCCCACCTCGTCACAATGCGGCAAACCGGCAGGGGCACCAACATACCCCGTGGTCATAATCCTTTTATCTTTAACGATCACGCATCCGCTTCTTCCGCGGTCACATGTTGCGCGCCTCGCTACGGCTTCGCATAAGTCCAAGAAATATCTGTCCCAGTTAGGTCTCGAATTAGTTTCCAACGTGTTCAGCCTTCAACTGTTTTAGAGAAATATCTCTTCATAACCAATTAATAAGTTATCTGACACTAAACCATTTATTTTTGGTAGACGTGGATTTCTCTGCCAACTTTGTGCCGCTCGTCAACCTCAACTAGAGAAGCAAGACTCTCCAGCGCTTCTACCGCTTCCAGCTCCACCGGGAACATTTCTTTAGTAAAGGGTTGTACCCGTTTGAATCCGAGGCTCACGAGTTTCTCGCCAATTGGCATAGTCACCGGTTGCCCCGAACGGGAGATGATGTAGGGCGTTACGAGCACTAATCTTCCATCCTTTCTGAGCACCCTATAGGCTTCTTCAGCAAAACCAAAAAACAATGGTTCAAGTTTCTCAACGATTTTAAGCGCGTAGGGTCCCGTAGGCACCTGACGCAGCGCTGGACCCAAATCTGGTTCGGTAACAACGCAGTCAACCATTTCCCAACCGATTTTTTGTGTTAGTTTGCTAACGTCACTTTGCACGACCCTAAAATCAGCACCTTCCAGATTGTACTCTCTTGTGAGCCACTCGAGATTTTCGGTAGCCGCCTTTACACACCAAGAATTAGCATCAACCCCTACGACCTTAGCCCTCGTCAATAACGCTTCCTGAAGAATTGTGCCCACGCCGCAGAACGGGTCAAGCAAGACTTTTTCAGGCGTGCAATCTGATAAATTGACCATTATTCGGGCGAGTCTAGGCGGCATTGCGAAGATTGTTCTTTGGTTAGGCTTGTAAATATCTCTTTTTTGGAATTCGAATGGGTTATGAACGCCAACAGTTGTTCCCACCCAAGTTTGCTGCTTGCCCATGCACAGTAACACTTCTGATTGGTTTTCAACCAGCTTCTTTTTTATCACTTCAACATGGCTTAGCTGCGGTAGCCCTCTGTCCTTCGAGAAACCCATGAACTTTGATTTCTTTCCGTAACCAGCCAGCTCATCCTTAACAGTGCTTCCGACAAACCTTTGGATAACCCCAGACATGGCGCGTAGGCTGCTGTCAGAAGTGTAGACGCTCACGCCAAAAAAAACCTTATTAGAAGACTTAGCCATCCCGTCTACTAAACCGCTTGAATCCAATGCAGCGGCTATCTGTGACTGGGATTGCTTGTTTTTTTCAAGAAACGCTTGCCTTACAATCTGGGTTGGAAACTCTGTTTTGGCTTCGCCGATTTTTATGGTTCCCCCCAAATCTTCTATGGATAGGCTGGCATCTTGTTTTAAGTCAATTGCAAAAAATTCTTTAGAAAAAAAATTTACACTAAACTTTACTTCTTTCGCGTTCAAATAGGCGGTAACCTCCGCTAGCGAAAGTTTCCAGTTTTTTCCCGAAATGAATAGTTTTGTTGGCATCTGTGAATGAAAAAGTCAATTAACTATATAAGAAATCGCGCGCTTTTCAACCAGAATGCATTTCGAATGTAAATGATTACATATCAAAAATTAACGGAATTGTTAAGCTCGGACTTGCAAATCGTTTAAATACCGCTGGATGAGTTAGCTAAAAAGGGATATTTGCATGCATGCGCGAAATTATAGGCACGTGAAGAACCGAGCGTATACACGGAAAGAATACGCTAGAGGGTTTCCGCCTCCAAAAATAGTAAAATTCACAATGGGCGATACTAAGGCAACTTTTGAAATTCAGGGCCAGCTTATCGCCACCGAACGCGCTCAGATCCGCCATAGTGCATTGGAAGCCGCGCGTGTAGCTACAAACCGCGTCTTAATCGACAAACTCATAAATGATTACCTCATGGTTGTTCACCCGTACCCTCACATAATCCTGAGAGAAAACAAGATGATTTTCGGCGCTCACGCTGACCGACTCCAGCAGGGAATGAGACGTTCATTCGGAACAGCAATTGGCACCGCGGCAAAGGTAGAAGTGGGTCAACCCATCATCACCGTTAAGGTAAAAGCAGGAGCAGCTGAAACAGCTAAAGAATCCCTTAAAAGAGGCAGCGCAAAACTTCCTATCCCTTGCAAGATAGTAATCTCCAAGATTGAAGCTTCTCCAGACGTAACAGAGTCAGACGTAGCTGAGAAGGAACAACCGGAGACGGAGACTACTTGAGCGCAAAAGGGAAAGAACTGGTTTTATGGTTTAACGAAGTAAGAAATACTGATGTTCATCTTGTCGGCGGCAAAAACGCCAGCCTCGGCGAAATGATCAACGCAGGATTGCCTGTTCCTCCCGGTTTTGCAGTAACAGCTTATTCTTATGAAAAGTATATTCAAGAAAAAAACATAGCTGAGAACATTTATAAAATAATAAATGAAACCGTAACGAACCCAAATGACCCTAAGCAGTACGATGTGGCTTCCAAAAAAATACGTGAACTTATCGAAAAAACTCCGATGCCTAAAGACATCGAAACCGCAATAAGATCGGCATACAAAGAATTGAACCAGCGGCTTGAATTGAAGGATACTTTTGTTGCAGTGCGGTCGAGCGCTACTGCGGAAGATTTGCCTGACGCGTCCTTTGCAGGTCAGCAGGAAACCTACTTGAACGTTAAAGGCGCCGATGAACTTATAGGCAGAGTAGTGAAGTGCTGGTCAAGTCTGTTTACGCCCAGAGCAATCTTTTACCGAAACGAAAAAGGCTTTCCACACGAGAAAGTTTTCATAAGCGTCGGGGTTCAAAAAATGGTCAACTCCGGCTGCGCTGGCGTCATGTTTACTATAAACCCTGTGACTGGAAATCAAGATGAAATCGTTATCGAAGGCAACTATGGTTTAGGAGAAACCGTGGTTTCAGGCGTAGTTAACCCTGATGACTTTGTCATCGACAAGGCTTCTGTTTCCATTAAGGAAAGAAGAATTTCACGTAAAACAGTAGAGTACATCCGTGACCCTAAAACAGGAAAAACGGTTCATTTGGATGTTCCTGACGATAAGCAGAAAGTAACTTGTATCAGTGACACAGAGATTTTGGCCCTTGCTGCACTTGCTAACCGCATTGAGAAACATTATGGAAAACCTATGGATATCGAATGGGCAATTGACCAAGACCTTCCATATCCAGAGAACATGTTCATAGTTCAAGCTCGCCCAGAAACTGTTTGGAGCTCAAAACAAATGGATACACCCATAAAAAGTGACGACCACAGAGCTGGAGAAGAACTAAAGGTAGTAGTGAGAGGTATTTCAGCTGGAAGAAGAGGCTACGGGGCAGGCAAAGCGACTGTTGTCCTAAACCCTGATGATGCAAATCGAGACATGCGTAAAGGAGACGTTCTCGTTACAGGCATGACTGACCCTGATTTTGTCCCCTTCATGAAAATGGCAAGCGCAATCGTTACAGACAAAGGCGGAATTACATCCCACGCTGCAATCGTCAGCCGTGAACTCAACATTCCATGTGTGGTTGGAACTGAAACAGCTACACAAGTAATGAAGACAGGTCAAGAATATACTGTTGATTCAAGAAACGGCATCATCTACGAAGGCATTTTAGCGCAAGCTGTTCAACCAGCCGCAACAGCAACAAACGGATCCACCGTCTTTATGCAAGCAGAAGCCGCTCCTGTAACTGCTACAAAAATTTACATGAATCTCGGAACTCCTGAGATGATTGAACAATACAAGAATCTGCCGTTTGAGGGCATTGGGTTAATGCGTACAGAATTCATCTTAGCCAGCGCCATAGGCAAGCACCCGATGGCGTTTGTTGATGAAGGTCAAAGCCTACAGTTCGTTGATAAACTCGCAGAGGGGATAGCTACTGTGGCTCGAACAATTCAGCCTAAACCTGTTGTTGTTCGATTTAGCGATTTCAAAACAAACGAGTACAGAGGCTTGAAAGGCGGAGATAAATACGAAATAGTTGAAGAAAACCCGATGCTTGGCTGGAGAGGATGCAGTCGCTACATAAGCAAATGGTACATTCAAGCCTTCCGTCTCGAATGCCAAGCCATCAAGAAATGCCGCACGGAATGGGGGCTCAAAAACGTCTACGTTATGCTTCCGATGGTTCGTACGCTTTGGGAAGCCAAAAAAGTCATTGAAATAATGAAGGAAGAAGGCTTAGAACGCTCAAAGGACTTCAAGGTTTGGTTTATGGCGGAGACACCGTCAATCGCAATAATGGCTGATGAATTCTCGAAGTTAGTTGACGGCTTCTCCATCGGCTCAAACGACATGACTCAGGGCATACTGATGATTGACCGTGACTCCGAACGCCTAGGGCAAATGGGTTACTTCGACGAAAGAGACCCAGCCGTAAAAAGAATACTTGCCCACCTAATCAAAGTCGCCCATGAAAACGGCTGCACAGTCTCAATCTGCGGCGAAGGACCCTCCAACCTCCCAGACTTCGCAGAATTCCTCGTCCGAGCAGGAATCGACAGCCTATCCGTAAACAACGACGCAGTCATAGCCACAAGAAAACACGTTGCAAGCGTAGAACAAAGAATTATTCTCGAACGACTCGCGGAGCAAGCAGCCTTAGCCCGTGGACAACCACTTAAGAAGCCAGTGCAAGACTGGGAATGGCCCCGCTGATACGGTTCAAAAAAGTTCGGGCTACTTCGTCTTTTTTTGCTTTTCTTCTTTTGTCAGTGGCTGGACTAAACTATGAAGGGTTTTGATTTCGAGGAAGAACGGTTAAAGCAGGAGATAGCTAAGCTTGGAGCCAAGCGGGTTCTGCTTCAGCTACCTGAAGGATTAAAACCCCAAGCTCCGCGTCTGGCTGAAATTGTAGAGAAGGGGGGTGCCATAGCCATAATTTCTGCTGACCCATGCTATGGCGCATGCGACATAGCTGCTGAAGAAGCGGAAAGTTTGGGTGTCGATTTGGTTGTGCATTTTGGGCACTCAAAATTTCTCAAACATGAGCGTGTTCCAACTATTTACATCGAGGTAAGGTCAAACGTACCTGTTGATGGGGCTGTGGAGCAGGCTTTGCCGCTTTTAGGCAAGTACGTTAAAATCGGTTTAGCCACTTCCGTGCAGCATTTGCACACGGTAACCAAAGCAAAAGAAATCTTGGCTAAGGCTGGAAAAACCGTGGTTGTCGGTGACAGCGGTCAACTAAGCTATCCTGGTCAAGTCCTCGGCTGCAACTACAACAACGTGAAATCAATAGCAGATGAAGTGGACGCTTTCCTGTTCATCGGCGGCGGCTTGTTCCACGCATTGGGCGTCGCTTTGAACACTTCCAAGCCAACCGTCGTTGCTGACCCATACGATAACAGGGCTTTCTCAATTGACGAAGAAGCCCAAAAAATCATCAAGCAACGCTGGGCAAGCATTGAAGAAGCGCGGAACGCAAAAAACTTCGGCGTTCTCATCGGCTTAAAACCTGGGCAAAAAAAGATTGACCAAGCCTTAAAAATCAAGGATTTGGCGCAGAAACACGGAAACGCCGCCTATCTGTTGGCTGCAAAAGAAATTACTCCTGAAACATTCATGGAATTTCCATCCATCGACGCATATGTCAACACGGCATGCCCAAGAATCAGCCTTGACGCTCCAGGCAAGTTTTCAAAGCCTGTGTTAACCGTTAACGAGTTTATGGTGGTTGTTGGCGAATCTTCATGGGAGAAAATGCTCAAAAAAGGATTATTCGAAAGCTAGATTTAGAGCGGTTTCTCACAAAAATTGCCCCTCAACCCAGCCCGCAAGCCCGCCTTGAACAATATACCATTACTGAGCCTGTTGCTTCAACTATGCTTTACCTCGCTGCCTATGCGAACAGCGATGTCGTTGGGAAATCTGTTTTGGATTTAGGCTGCGGAACAGGCAGACTTTCCTTAGGAGCGGCGTACCTTGGGGCTCAAACGGTCGTCGGCGTCGACATCGATAGACGGGCCATTGAAACAGCAAACGAAAACGCGCAGAAACTTTGCTTAAGAGAGAAAGTTCAATGGGTCATCGGCGACATCCAGTCAGTCGCAGGACACTTTGATACGGTTTTGCAGAATCCGCCTTTCGGAGTGCAAACCCGCGAGGCTGACAGGGCATTCTTAGTCAAAGCTTTAGAATCGGGAAACTCCGTTTACTCACTGCATAACCACCCGGAAATTGACGATCGACTCATTCGGCAGCTTAAGTCAAGCGGCGGGTTCTTGCAGGTTGAGCCTTCTCCCTTTTTGGAGCGGTTTGTTGCCAAACATGACGGCTCAGTTAAGGCTGTTTACGCGATGCTTATGACGATTCCTAAGCTTTTTGATTTCCACACGAAGCTCAAACACGATTTTGTCGTTGACTTATACGTGATTGAAGCGTCTAAACCCTAACAAATTTCTTTGGCTTTCGTCTGGAATTTACGTGGTATATTAATCAAAAGGTTTATTGATAAGATTGGAAACTAAGCATATGCATTTATCAAATAAGAATGCTTTAGCTTATTTAAGAGTAATAAAGAGTAAAAGGGAAACTGTATGAGTCTAAAGTCACCTCAACAAAAAAGCGGTCATTTAGTTGTGCCTGGCGAACGCTTAGGCGTTATTGAAGAGTTCGTTCCAGACTCGGGAACATACGTTAAAGACGGCGTCATCTTCTCCAAAATCGTGGGACGCTCACTGGTTGATTTGCAGAGCCGACGCGTCTCCGTCTACCCAGCTGTTGAAGGCGCAGTTTACCCGAAAGTTTCGGGCACGGTCTTGGGGCAAGTGGGAAACGCACAATCTGACAACGTTTTGGTAAAGATTTTCAAGGTGGGGAACAAAAAGATTTCAGGCGAGTTCGGCGGGATCCTTCACATTTCTGATGTTTCCGACAGATACGTTACTTCGATGAATGACGTTTGCAAGCCCGGAGACATCGTCAGGGCTAAGGTAATCAGCGAAAAAAACCGCGTCTTCCACCTAACAACCAACGACAAAAACTTAGGCATCGTTGACGCTTTCTGCTCCAGATGCGGCAACTTGTTGGAGCCAGACCGATATGAACTGCGTTGTCCAAAATGCGGCAACATCGAAAAACGTAAGTTGGCTCCTGACTACGGAAAGGAACCGCTATAGCGAGGTTGAGTGGGTTTGAAAATTAACGTCGTGAAGAAATCTGGCAACGAGCTGAAAATAGAAATCGTCGGCGGAAGCCACGGAATTTGCAACTTGTTAACCAAGCGGCTCCTAGAAGATAAGACGGTGGAGTTTGCAGGCTACGATTTGCCGCATCCTTTAGCGTCAAGTCCCAACATCTACATCAGGATGAAGGGCAAAACTAAGGCTGAAGATGCGTTGCTTAAAGCGGTTGAGAAAGTCCGCGATACAAATGACGCCTTTAGCAAAGAGTTAGACCGCGTTCTGAAAGCCTAGTTGGCTTTATCTTAATCCTTTTTAACTTTGTTTTTGCCTATTCGGGTGCTTTTAGCTTTTAGTTTAAAAGCTGAAACTTGCTATTTGTTTTCGGGACCTGTTTTGGAGCCAAAGCAATTTCGAGTTTTAAAATCTGAAATCCGCGTTTTAGGCGTCGACGACGGCAAATTCGCACCGCGTACAATTGGCGAAGTGATTGTTGTGGGCGTTGTTTTCCGGGGAAGCGGCTCAATCGACGGTGTGATGCATACCCACGTTGCAATTGACGGTTTCGACGCTACTGAAAAGCTGGCTTCCATGATTAACGGTTCGCGTCACCACAAACAGCTGCGCGTGGTAATGTTGAATGGGATAACGTTTGGTGGATTTAACGTTGTGGATATTAAGAGGCTTAATTTGGCAACCGGGGTTCCCGTCATCGCGTTGACTTCTGAAAAGCCCGATTTAGAAGCCGTCCGCAAAGCGCTAAGTAACTTGCCTAAAAGCGGGGAACGGTGGAAAATGGTTCTTGAGGCGGGGGAAATCCATGAAGTAACTTGCAAGGGCAAGAAGCTCTACATGGAGCTCGCGGGTATCTCCGTGTCCGACGCGCAGGAAATCGTGGAGTTGACTGCTGCTAGAAGCTGTTTGCCTGAGCCGCTTCGTGTTGCGCATCTTGTCGCCTCTGGTGTTAGTCTCTGATTTCGCGTGATTTAGAAAAGGTTTAAAAGGTACAGTGCTAAGGGAATCAAAAACGGACACGAATATTGGAGTTCGGGAAATATGGAATTTTGCCCTAAATGTGGTTCTCGTCTTGAGCCTAAGAAAACCAAGGCTGGTAAAGAGGCTTCCTTAGTTCTCGCGTGCCCGAAATGCGGATACAAGAAGCCGGAAGATGGCGAAAAAGTTGAAGTGGTGCCGAAAGTTATTCAGCATAACCCTCAACAGTTTGTAGCCGTCATCGGAAAAGAAGAACAGAAACTGAGCACCTTGCCAACTGTGCGGATTGAATGTCCAAGGTGTGGAAACAACACCGCGTACGTTTGGCAAGTGCAGACAAGAGGCGCAGATGAATCTTCAACCCAGTTTCTACGCTGCACCAAATGCAACTACACCTTCAGAGAATACAGCTAAACATCTTTTTTCAGCGCAGCTCCCCGAGGCTTACGGAGTTGCTTGAGCTTGTATATGCAAAGTGTATATGCTTTCTGTAGATGCTTTCCCCTCCTATAGGCGCCGTTTAACGCAGATAAAATCGCCCAACCATGCCGCCGTAAGCAAATTGCCAGGCATCAGATGATTTCTCGATTTTTATGTTGCCAAGCGCATGTTTTTGGGTTGGGTTATGGCAATTTTTATTAGCTAAAAGCGTAATCACAAGCTATATAACTTTACAGGATTATGCAATAGGCGAGGAAGAGAAAGATGTTCAAGCTTAAAGTGTCCGATGCTAAACTCCTAAGAGACATGGCTACAGCCATCTCCATCCTAGTTGACGAAGCCACCTTCAAAATCGAACCTGAAGGCATGAAACTTCGAGCAATGGATCCCTCTAGAGTGGCTATGATTGATTTTGAATGGCCAAAATCCATCTTCCAAGAATACACCTCCACAGAACCCGCAAAAATATGCCTAAACATCAGCGAACTGCTTAAACTCCTCAAACGTGCGGGAAAAGATGAGGCAGTAGAATTATCGCTTGACGACAAAACAGGTCGGTTGCTAGTAGCGATAACTGGCAAATACAACAGAAACTTCACGATGCCGACTTTGGAAGCCTCAGAAGAAGAGGTACCTACTCCGAAAATAACCTTCAACGTCAAAGCCAAAACTACCACCCAAGGCTTAAGCCAAGCAATCGAAGACGCGCAGCTGGTAAGCGACCACGTCCGCATCGAAGCAGAACCCGAAAAATTGACTTTGAGTGCATCAGGCGACTTGATGGGTGCAACCATAGTTTTACAGAAAGGCACCGACGCGCTGCTTGATTTGGAAGTCAAAGAAACCGCGAAAGCAACTTTCAGCCTAAGTTACCTCTCAGAAATCATAAAAGCCGCTTCAGCAACATCCGAGATTGCGACGCTTGAATTCTCAACCGACATGCCCGTGAAAATAGATTTCCAGCAAACAAAAGAAGGAAAACTGACTTTCTTCTTGGCGCCAAGAATAGAAACAGAATAACGTGACCGCATTGCAAATTGAATCGGCGGGATACACCAAGAACGATTTGGCAAAATATCCCTTTTTAAAAGAAACCGCCGAGTACATTAAACCCTTAAACCTGCAAATAGACGACCTAGCAAGCATGGGCACAGAGCTTGTGAAACGTGCCGAAGAAAGAGTTAACGAAGCTTTAACTGACCGACGCATAACCCGAAACGCCAAAAGAGTAGACATCGAAATCCCCTCGTTCCCGCTTGCGTTGCTGATTGTTATAGCAACTGAAAATTCGTTTATTAAAAAAAGGTACGCGTTGGCAGAGGCTAAGCAGGCATCTATCGATTTGGTTTTGGAGCAAAAAGAGAAAATCCTCAAAGTAGCCCGCGACTTTGATTGGCAAATAAGCCTCGCTAAGGAAAGTGCTGATTCACCCCTGGATTTTTCCATCAGCTTCGCCGATTACTTGAGAAACTCGGCACATCTGCATGACAAAAAATGGAAGTTAACTAACAGCATACTGTCTCGCGGCAGTGTTTATCTAAACAAAAAAGACGTTGTCAGGCTGCTGGAAGAGGAAATCCGCAGACGTGTAGAGAAAAGATTAGATGTTAAACTGCAAAAGTGCCCGCTTGAATTGGGGCTCATTGCTGAACGAGTGAAGAAGCTTGCTTCTGAAGTCATCGGCGCGATGGAGACAGAAGAGCTTCCGAAAACGGTTGTTCAATCCGCTTATCCACCATGCGTGGTAGCTCTGCTGGAAACTGCCAAGTCGAATCATCACCTGTCTCACATTGAACGCTTCACTTTGACCTCTTTTTTGGTTAACATCGGGATGTCCTCTGAAAATGTGAATGAACTGTTCAAAACCTTCTCGGATTACAATGAACGGTTAACCCGATACCAAATCGAACATATCGCGGGCGAACGAGGTTCTGCAACACGCTACACTCCTCCTCAATGTTCCCTTCTTCAGACACACGGGGTATGCAGGAACAAGGATGATTTGTGCCGCCGTATCTATCATCCGCTCAAGTATTATAAACTCAAGCAAAGGCTTGCTTCGGTGTAGTTAACTAAGATTTATATGGGCACCTTCACTAGATGACATGAAGCAATATGAGTTATCAATTAATTGGAAAACCCACGTCTGGTGCAGAAATCGGAGTACTTCTACCTACCTATAGGGAAGCCGAAAATATTTCCAAATTAATTGATGACATCGAGAGCTTAAACCTGAACAGCACCATTCTTGTAATTGACGATTCAAGCCCTGACCAAACAGCAGAAATCGTGCAGGAGAAACAAAACAAATACAGCAACATCCTGCTTTGTGTTCGACCTAAAAAAAGCGGGTTAGGAACGGCAATAACTGACGGCTTCAAATTCTTTCTAAATTCAACGTCGCCTCCCAAATACATTTTTACAATGGACGCCGACTATTCACACAACCCTAAAGATATCCCTCAACTTCTGTCAACGATGACGGAAACTGACTGCGGAATAGTCGTCGGCAGCAGATACATCAAGGGAGGGCACATCGCGAATTGGCCTCTCACCAGAAAAATAATCAGCCGCGCAGCTAATTCCATCGCAAAGTTTTCACTCGGGTTAAAACCCCACGACTGCACCAGCGGCTTCCGTTGCTACTCCACAAAGTTTCTGAGAGCAACCATCGGCAACTTGCATAGCCACACTTACGAGATCCAAATAGAAACCATAAGGCAAGCGCATTTGAGGAATTTTGACGTGAAGGAAACCCCAGTTTTGTTCGTTAACCGAAAAAGCGGAAAATCCAAGCTAAGCTGGACTGAAATCCACAGCTATATCACTTACACTTTAAAGGCAATTTTACGTTCCTAAGTTTCGTTGTTGTCTTTTTTTGCGTCAAGGTATATTACTGCATGTTGGTAGCTCTAAGTTATTGGCGACATGCTTAATGAGGCGCTCAGGTACCACGATTCTTCTTTTTGCAGCAATGCTATTCATAGTTTTGAGCATAAGCCTCGCAACCGTCAGCCTTTACGCAATTCCCGATCAACACACCATCCAAACCCGCGTCCTAATCAACGACACATTCCAACTTTCCCCCAACGAAACCTACAGGCAAGGCTTAGGCTCATTTTACGGCGACGAAAACATCACAGTGGAAGTACAGTCTTCTCCCTCATTTCAAAAGAATTTTTCCCTTATGCTTCCCATATCAAACGACGTTCTGTTAATTAAAACTGGAGTGTCCTACAATTCAACCCAGCCAAACTTCACATACTCATTTCTCGCAAGCCCAGACTACTACGACGCCGTTTTCACTTCCGCTTCATCAACTGGAACAATCCACTTTCAGGCATTCGAACAAAAACCTGCCACCGCCTACCCCTATTCATGGCTAAATGAGCCCTCAAAAATAATGTTTCTAGTAAGCTTGGTTGCAGCTCTTTTGTTGACGTTGAAAATGTTTTTGTCCAAACTCTCGCAGGGTGAGTCGAAAACAATTGTTATTCCGTCTTTAGATAAGAAAGCCCGACGATACCTTTTAGCGTTGATTTTGTTCGGGTTGGTAGTTTGGCTTTTTGTTCTTGCAGTCAATTCAGGTCATCTTGCGACGCTTGAAAACTGGTACACTGACAACGCAAGAGACTCCTATGTTGCCAGTTTATTTCCTAAAGACGGCTTCTCAATTTTCAGCCAACCATTAAGCAAGCTTGCAAGCGCCGACATATCAAACTACAAATACGTAACGTGGCCGCAGATGCCTCACCTGTACCCGCTGGGAAGCGTCTTGATGTTCTTGCCCTTCGGCGTCCTTATCCAAAACGGCTTCAACTCAACCATTCTATTCAAAATTGAAATTGCCATATTCTTGATAATTGCTTCAGCGTGCGCGTATTTTTTCCTAAAGGTCTATTTGAAGAAAGACATGGCTTTAATTCTCAAGCTTCTCGGCGTTTACATCGTATACGTTACGCTCGTAGCTTATGCGGCTGACGGCATGTTTGAGTCAGTGGCTTTCATTTTTACCCTGTTCGCCGTTTACATGTTCATAACGGAACGTTACGAATACTTTTTCTTGCTTGTCACAGTTTCAACGTTTTTTAAATATGAAGCAGCAATTTTTCTTTTCCCGCTAATCGTCGTCGGCTTGATAAAACTTTTCCAGAAAAACAAGTTGCAGAGTCTGTTGAGGAGCAAAGCCGTTGTTGTTGGCTTGATTCTCGGGGTGGTAAGCGTCTTCACGGCTTACCTGAGCGCTCCTTATCTTATGTCGGGGGGACCCCAGCTAATTATGAATGGCATAAACGCTTTTTCATCCAACACTCATATCGCTTGGGCTAACCAGTCCTTCTTTGTTCTACTAACGCTTGGAGTAACCGTGAGTTACGCCGTCTACATGCTTAACAAAAATATTCTTCTTTCGCTATCGGCGCTTTTTCTGCTTTTGCCAAGCTTCATGCTGCCTTACTTCCAAAACTGGTATTTACCCTTCATTTTTGTCTACGCGCTTATTCCTCAGCAGAAAAAAGAGTTGAATGTCACCGTGGCCTGGCTAATTTTCATGGTTGCTGTGCTGGTTTTTTCAGGAACCAATTTTCAGTTGTGGCTCCAATACCTTCATTGAGCCTTTCCCATGGCGTTACCCCGTTCTCAGGTAGATAAGTCGTTGACGCAACATGCAAATCGGCTTCGCAGCGACACACAGATAAATTCATGCGCATAATCAATATACCGAAGAGGTTGAGGTGGGGAACTTGGAGGCTTCTAGAGATTTCGTTTACCAAAAATTCTGCGAGTACTACCGAGACCCCTCAAACGTGATTCCTGCCCCGATTTTTCCCGAGCAAAGAGAATTCGGCTACCTGATGTTTAAGGAGCGGTTCATGGTTAGGCACAAACGGTTTAACGGCATAAACAGCTTAAGGTCCGCTCTAAACCAGACTGTTCCGTCAGACGTTTACCATTCTTGCGCTTACTACGAAAACCCAGATTTTGACATGGATAAAAAAGGCTGGTTAGGCGCTGACTTGGTTTTCGACATCGACGCCGACCACATTCCGAGCGCCTGCAACAAAATCCACGACGAATTCGTCTGCGCAAAATGCGGCTTCAGCGGCAGAGGCATAACCCCCGAGGTTTGCCCAGCTTGCGAAGGAACAAAATTTGCCACCAAAACTTGGCCTTGCGAACTCTGCATACAATCCGCCAGAGAAGAGGCCACCAAACTGATTGATATGCTAAGCAATGATTTTGGTTTTTCCTTGGATGAATTGCATGTGTTTTTTTCTGGGCACAGAGGATACCATGTGCATGTTGAAGATGAAGCCGTCCGCTCACTCGATTCTATGGCGCGGAAAGAAATCGTCGATTACGTAATAGGCTTGGGCTTAGGCGTGCTAGAGAAAGATTTCAAAAACAAGAAGGGAAAGCAAAGCCCAAAAAAATTCAGCCTTCACAATTTCGGCTGGAACAAACGGCTAAAAGTGGGAATGCAAAACTTTCATTCAGCACGCATCTAAAGAAGACCTAAAAAACATCGGAATAAACAACACTGCCCTTTTAAAAAACAGGGAAGCAATCATCACCCGCGCCATTAACGAAGGCCGATGGGAAAGCATCCCGGGAGTAAGCGTTCAAACATGGCTCAAATTTGCCGAATACGCGAGAGATTTACAGTCGGCAAAGATCGATACCGTTGTTACCACAGATATTCACCGTTTAATCAGAATGAATGGCACCTTGCATGGGAAAACTGGGTTGAAAAAGGTGGAGTTTCCAGCGAAAGACCTGCAGGATTTTGACCCTTTTTCAGGAGCGGTAGCTTTTAAAAAGGGGGCGGTAAAAGTGTTGGTCTCTGATGCGCCAGAGTTCAAGATGGGCGGGGAAACGTTTGGTCCATATCGGGATGAGACTAAAGAGTTGCCTACTGCAGCGGCGGTTATGTTGATCTGCAAGGGACGGGCTAAGGTGGCTGACTAATGTATAACGAACTTTACATGGCATGGCGAAAAGAACTGGACGAGGCTTCACTCGCGGGCTTGCCGCGTGACTTCTACGTCAAAATAGCCGATTACCTAAAACGCATAAGAGAAGAAAATAGGCTGCCTGACAAGAAATCCGTTAAAGTAAGCTTGCTTGAACATGAAGCCAACAACGTGACGCTTATGCTTGAGGAGCTGCTTTGGGCAAGATACAAAAAACTGCTCAAAACAATAAGCCAAAACCAAACATTGCCGTCTGAACTGCTAACGGTTGAAGAAGCCAAAATATGCGAGAGCTTCGTAGCTTTCTCGGGTGCATATCAAAAGTTTACGAGAGACCTTTTGCAGGGCGAAATCACACCCATCAGCCAAGCCGCTAGTCAAACAATCACTCAAGCTCAAAGTGTTCCCCACGTTGAGGCTAAAGCAGAAGCTGCAGTGAGCCATACACGGGTGACTTTAAGGTTTACAAAGAGTATCCCGGCGATTATGGGTGCAGACATGAAGTCTTACGGTCCATTTCTGGTTGAGGATGTTGCTTCCCTGCCTGCTGAGAACGCGAAGGTTTTAGTTAAACAGGGTTTAGCGGTGCTGGTTGAAGTTTCTTAGAGGCGTCGGATTTTCCCATTTTTATTTTTCGCCACAATCCTTGGCTCGCGAAAATGATGAGCGGGTAAGATACAATCCAAATTATCGAGTACAGCGGACCATAGTAGAAGTGGAACATTTGCACTTGGTTTGATTCTGCCCCGTACTGCATGCCGATGTTGAAGATGGTAACTATGCTGAAGCACGTTTATGAAGTAAGTGACGACGACGCCGACCGCGAAGTACCCTGCTTTGGCTTTCCAGCTAATATGCATTTGCTGAAGAAACACCAAAACAACAGCCGTGAAAATCAGGAAGCTTTCAATGCCTGCGCAGGGCCACGCAATAGAGAATTTAGTGGTTCCCAAGGGTCCCGTAGCCTGCAAGGTCGGCATCCCATTAACCATCGTCATAGAAGTGACGCATCCAAGCCAATTCAAGATTTTAGCGGCAAGCGTCGCTGTAGTCGGAACCAAAATTTGAAACGGAGTAAATTCCCCGTAGGGAAAAACGTTATCGATAGTGTACAGGACCCCGACTAAAGCGACGAACAAGCCCGGCAAAGCAAGACGCTTAATGCCGCTTTCGCCGAAGCAGAAAAACGCGACGAGACAGAAGAGAACTGAGAAAACCAAGTACTCAACGGAAAGCGGCATCGAATTGTAGAAGTAAACTCCTGCTCTCGTTGACCAGTTCGTTATGGCTCCATTTAGCCCTAAATAATACTCTGAAACCACGTAGATTGTGGGAAGTAGCAGGGCGACGGCGAAGACTGCGAGTTTGAGGGGATTCTGCCTGTTTATTTTCGGTTTGAAGACGTCCCAGCTCAGGATCAATTCGAGAAGAATCAGCCAGACAAAAAACAGCTGGAAGGTTCTGCCCTTCCACATAAGCGAAAAAGACCCTTGTGCACTGACCTGAAGGTATGGGTCAGCGGGGTTCAGCACGAAAAGCAGAGCCAGAGGCGCCGCAAAGGCAAGCAGCGGCAACAGTTTAGCGATGACGTCAAGGTCCACGTACCGCTTAGTCCCTGGGTTATTGTCAGTCATGAAGGTTCATTATCCTTGATTTGGCACCATTAAACTACCTTTTCTCAATCTAAAAAAGCATACGTCCCCCTGCAGTAAGAGGCAGGCTTTTTGAAGAGAGCAGAATCCTCGTGGGAGGCTCTTGGGAAGGGCTCAGGCGCTTCTGTTATGGTCTCTCCCTGCCCAAAGGTTCTTGGATGTGTAGCCGCGGGATGCTCATAGTCATCGGCGTAGTCCTCGCAATGCTTGTCACAAGAAAACACCCATAAACCAAGACAAACAAAACAAAATCCCTTTTTCCCTTTTTTTAGTCACACAGAAACAAACGGAGGAAAAGAAAAAATGGTGGCTGAGAAGGCTCTGGTTAAATTCAAAATAGCTGCAATTGAAGAGTTTCCATTTTTCTTTTTTCTCCTAAAAGAAAAGAACTTTTCTTCCTTAATTTGCCAGAGCCTCAGCAAACCCCTCTTCTTCGAATCCATGGTTTAGGCAAATCCTAAACTGCTTGCTGGGAGACCTCAGAAGCGCCCGTAACCGCCCATAACCGACAATGCCATCAACATGGCGTCAACATGGCAAGTCGCAATCCGCCCATGCACACGAACAACCATCAAACAGCCCCGTGTCCTAAACCAAAAAAGCAACCCAAAACACAACCTGGCACCCGCGAAAGTCTCAACTTTCCACAGGACAAAAGTCGCAACAAAAAAATAGACAGAAGAAACAAACCCTTTCTCGAAAAAACCCATGGTTTTCAGGTAAAAGGTGAAAAAGTATAAGAATGTGTATGTTCCTTCTATGCAAAGCTGGTAGTGAATACCGTGAACGTTCCTAAAGAGGTCAAAACTTACTGTCCAAAATGTAAAGCTCATCAAATTCACAGCGTAACGCTTTACAAGCCTGGAAAGCGAAGAGCCTTAGCTAAAGGCGAACGCCACCATGAACGAGAAAAACAGGGTTATGGTGGACAAAAATATCCTTTGCAAAGAGAATTCGCTAAAACCACAAAAAAACAAACAATGCGCCTCAAATGCAAAGTCTGTAACTACATGAGGCACAAAGACGGTATCCGTCTAAGAAAACTGAACATACAATAGTTAATGGAGAGAAAAAAGTTATGTCTGAATGGAGTAAACTTATCCCGAAACCGCGAAGCGTCTTCCTCAGAGTTAAATGCTCAAAATGCGGCAACGAACAATTAGTCTTCAGCAACGCAGTTAACAAAATAACCTGCAACGTATGCGGAGAAACACTTGCCGAGCCCACTGGCGGAAGAGCAAAGATTAATGGTGACGTGCAAGCCGTTCTCGAGTAAGGGATGACGAAATGAATGGCTGAGCGTAAGCCCCAGTGGCCAAAAGCCGGCGACCTGGTTATCGCGACAGTTCAAACCGTCACGGATTATGGCGCTTACGCCGAACTTTATGAATACAATCAACGCAGCTTGCTTCACGTCTCAAAAATCTCTTTCCTGCAGGCAAAACGTTGTGGCATGCATCGCAAAAGCAGGCGGGCAAGGCATTTTTAGAAGGGAAAAATAATTGGTTTGGCAACTTCGAAAATGCGTAGACTGCAGCAAGTACACTCTAAAAAAAGACGTTTGTCCATACTGCGGCGGACCCGTTAGGATTCCGCATCCAGCAAAGTTTTCCCCAGACGATAAATACCTAAAGTACCGAATGGCAATGAAAAGGAGTAAAGAAGCATGAAAGAAACATACCTCAAACAGTTCGCTGAAATCCAGCCTAACAACCCGATTCTCATCGAGGGTCTCCCTGGCTTGGGGCTTGTAGGCAAAATTGCTCTTCGCTACATGGTTAAACAGTTGAAACCCCAAAAAGTAGCCTACCTCTACTCACCCCACTTCCCCTACTTCGTCCTAGTTAACAAAAAAGGAAACGTTCGCCTCCTACGAGGAGTATTCTACTATCACAAAAACCCAAACGGAAACGACTTAATCCTGTTCACCGGCGACAGCCAATCACAAACAATCGAAGGACAATACGAAATCGCCGACCAAATTCTCGCCTTCTCAGAAAAACACAACGTAAAAACAATCGCGACCATCGGCGGCTACCGAATGGAGCCAACAGAAAAACCCAAAGTCTTTATCGCAGCAACCTCTCAAGAAATCCTAGACAAAGCCCTTAACGCAGGCGCAATACTTAGCACCGCGGGAAGCCCCATCGTGGGAACAGCGGGATTAATACTTGGCCTTGCAAAATTCAAAAAAATCGACGCACTCTGCTTACTTGGCGAAACACGCGGCTACCTGCCTGACCCACTTTCGGCAAAAAGCGTGCTTGAAGTCTTAAAATCCACGTTCAACTTCGACTTGGACCTTAAGGGATTGGACGATGAAATTGCCCGGGCGGAAACAATGGTGGCTCGTCTCCAGCAGATCGAAGAGAAACGTGCGCTTGAAGCTGAACAAACACGAAAAGAAGACGACAAAAAAACCACATATATTTCTTAATCCAAACTTTTCTTTATTATATCCACGATTTTCTGGGCGGCTGCCCCGTTACCGAAAGGCGAAGTGTACGGCAATTCAACTTCATTCCTGACTGATTGATTCAAGGCAGCCAAGATTGTTTTGCTGTCGGTTCCGACTACCCTAGCGAACCCAGATTCCACCGCTTCAGGCCTCTCCGTGGATAAACGCATCACCAGAACTTTTTTCCTTATCTCTGGAGCAGTTGCCTCTTCCTGAACCCCGCCTGAATCAGTGATTATCAATCGGCAATTCTTCATTAAAACCAAAAAGTCCAGGTACCCCAAAGGCGGAAGAATCAGCATGTTGCTCGACGCTTCCAACTTCGTCAGAATCCTGTTTTCCTTGAGCCGTTTTCTTGTCCGCGGATGCATCGGATAAACTATCGGAATCGGCGATTTCGAGAAAACTTCCACGAAGGATTCAAGAACTGACAAGTCGTCAACGTTCTCCGCCCTGTGCGCTGTGGCTAAAGCGAAACTTTCAAAAGGAATCTTCGACATTACCATCGATTTTTTCTGGGCAATAGACAGATGCTCAGTCACCGCGTCGATGACAGTGTTTCCAGTCACGTAGACTTTGCCCCAAACGTTCTCTTTCACCAGATTCGCGTTCGCTCCTTTAGTCGGCGCAAACAAAAATTCCGACATGTGATCAACTAAACGTCGGTTATGCTCCTCAGGCATACGCAAATCGAAGCTTCTCAACCCAGCTTCTACATGCCCGATGGGAATTCCCCTCTTATCAGCCGCCAAAGCCGACGCCAAAGCGCCGTTTGTGTCCCCCTCAACCAAAACAATTGAAGGCTCAACCTGCCCCAGCAAACGATCCATATTAACCATAATTTGTCCTGTTTGCGTCGCAGCCGAATGCGCCTTAATTTTGAATGAAAAATCGGGAGGTGGCAGTTCAAGGTCTTCTATGAACTGCTGCACCATGCAGTAGTCGTAGTGTTGTCCGCATTGGACAAAAAGACAGGGAATTTCAGCATTTTTTAGGGCTCTGATTATGGGCGCCATCTTGATTATTTCAGGTCTTGTTCCCGCAACAACCAAAACTGGCTTCAACGCTCTGCAGCCTGCCTATGTTTTCTTTAGGCATCCTTCCCTTGGCTCGTAGATTGTTCCTTCACGGAGCAGCTGGCTTATCATCCGTTCAACTTCGCCCCTTGGAATCTTGTTTTTCGTTTCCAACTCGTTGACAAGAGCCTCTTTCTCAACTATGCCAGTCGCCTTCTCCATGGTCATCAGCGTCGACAGCACAATGGAGAGCCTGTCGCGGATGCTTTTGGGTCTGCCAGTCATTATCAAGTCAATATCCATCTTGTATGAGGATAGGTCGATTCCGACTTCTTCCAGAGACTTCTTCATTATGGTAATTGCCGCGCCAGCATCTTCCGCTGTTACTTCCTTACGCAACGCCACCCGAGCTCGCGCTTCCGAGAGCCTAACCAGCGACTCAAGCTGCCTTGCAGTTATAGCTACAGGTGAGCCTTCTGTTTCGCTTGCTGAACGCATGGCTAAATAAAAGTCGCTAAGCTGCTTTAACGCCTCTTCGGAAAGGACGGGTTTAATCCCTTTCGCGTAGCTGACGTATTTCCGCAGCAACTCCGCGTCAACCTGCGCCTCAACAGGGCTCACTCCCCTGCGGTGAATCTCCAAAATATGCTTCGACATTCTGCCGTCGGATTCTTTGTTTGGGACGTCTCGAAGCACGAAAATTAAGTCGAAACGGGAAAGGATGGTTACTGGCAAAGGAACGTTCTCAGCTACGGTGCGGTTAGGTTCATACCTGCCCAGCGACGGGTTAGCCGCCGCCAACACCGCAGTCCGAGCGTTCAATGTGGCGACGATGCCTCCTTTTGCGACTGAAACCGTATGCTGCTCCATAGCTTCGTGTATAGCGACACGGTCTTCTGGACGCATTTTGTCCATTTCGTCGATGCAGGCTATCCCTTTGTCGGCTAGCACCAAAGCGCCAGCTTCAAGACTCATGCTTCCTCCTTTCTCCCTTACCACGGCGGCGGTTAAGCCTGCGGCGGTTGTTCCTCTGCCTGAAGTGTACAGGCCACGGGGAGCTATTCTTGCCACGTACTGGAGAAGCTGCGATTTGGCGGTTCCAGGGTCACCGATCAGTAGGATGTTGGGTTCTCCCCTGATGCTTACGTCGGGTAGGGTTTTTGAGACTCCGCCGAATAGCAGGTACATTATTGCTTCTTTGATGTGTTCGTAGCCAAAGATCGACGGCGCTATGGAGTCCCTGATTTTGCGGTGCACCCACGGGTCCTTGGATAAGGCGAGGATTTTTTCTTCTTCTTCAGGGGTGGGCGGAGAAGTCTCAGGTTCTTTGCCGAGCAATTCCACGGAGTTAGCGTCAAGTTGAAGGATAAAAGTTCGAAGTTTCCCCATGCCCATGAGCGAAGGCGCAAAAGCATGCACGATGCCGACTATGGAAACGTGGTCTCCTGGTCGGGCAACGTCAACGATGTCGTCGCCTACAGTTTTGACCGCTAACGTGCGCGGCAACTGCCCAGGCGGCAGGTCTTCAGGTTTTTCCTGCAGCCGCAGGTCTTGTGAGTCTATGAATGTGGATTCTTCTTGGACGAATTCGAAGGGTCCGTCTCTTCCGCAGTCAGGCGCAACGCATGCGGTTGGTGCTTTAAGAAACTGTCCGGTTTGCTCAACCATGTTCATTGTTCCGCAGCGTTTGCATTTGAATGCTCCTTGCAGAACCATGGGTCTAACAGGCGTGGCTCTAACTACGATGCCTTCGACCATCACGAGTTTGGTCATCTGTTTTGACCCGAGTTTTCTGAGCTGTTCCTTGCCGAGAAGCTGCACGATTCTTATGATGATTTTCTCCATTTTTTCAGCGTACTCAGCGTCTTCAATGCGAAGCTGCTCATACGCGCCTTTTCCAGCATGCTGCAGATACTCTTCAGGTCTGTTAAGCACCTGCTCCGCAAGCGCCTGGTCGAAGCCGTAGAGCTCTTCAAAATCAATTATGATCGAGTTTTTTCCAGTGATGGCTAGCTGTGCGATTCTTTGACGGTACTTTTCCCTCTTGAAAAACTCCTGGAAACGCTGCTGCGGATCAACAGTCAACTGCTCGTTAGCCATCTCTACTTTTCACCTTCAACATCCAGAATCTTGGCTTTCCACTCAGAAATAATTTTGACAAGCTGTTCGTAGAGGATTTTTTCTTCATTTGACAACTTTTTAATTACCTGTTCTCCTTGCCCAGGTGCGCCAGACAGAGCTACGATCTTTTTCAGCCGGGAATTCACCACATCTTTTGCCAGATGCTGCGCTTTTTGGTACTCACTTATTTTTTCGGGTTGTGTAGCTTCCTGCTTCAAAATGACGAGGTATCGTCTGAGTTTGGGGTAGAAATCGTCTGGCAAGTCGCTGATTTGCCCTGGAATCTGCACGCCTTCTCTCCACTGCACTTTAAAGAGTTTAGTTGTATCCAGTAGGTCGTCTTCGCGGAAATGAACCATTCCTGCGGCAGCTATCTCTTTGGCGACCCAAAAGTAAACTTCATACTCGTTTCCTTCATCAAAGGGGCCAACAGTTAAGCCGGCAAGCTTCATTTCAGGGCAGTTTCTATTTGCAACTATTCTGACCAGTGAGTTCTCGTAGCAGAAATCCAACGTGTAAATTTTAGCAGCCAAGCCCTTCGTCCTCCCTCAATCCCGATTGTTTATTCCCTTGTGGGATTCAAGAGATATGCAGCTAGCTGTTTTAAAGATTTTCATTACACGAATAATGCTAAAAGGGATGGTTGTGTTGCATTGTTTAGGCAGTTTATGGCCATAGTCCCAATGTCTTTATTGCATTGGCGACTCTGCCGACTCCAAGCATGAGTGCTCCCGTGCGCATGTCGCTCTCTTCCCTCTCAGCTAGGGCGACGACGTCGTTGAAGGCTTTGGTCATTTTTTCTTCAAGCTTGCTGTTGACGGTTTCCAGTGTCCATTGTTCGCGGGTCAGGTTTTGAACCCATTCAAAGTAGCTGACGGTTACGCCGCCGCTGTTAGCAAGTATGTCGGGTATAAGACAAATCCCTTTTTCGTAAAGCACCTTGTCCGCGTCGGGCGTTGTCGGTCCGTTTGCGGCTTCAGCAACCATCTTTGCCTTTATTTTGTCTGCGTTTTTGCAGGTAATCTGGTTTTCAAGCGCCGCGGGGATAAGCACGTCGCATGGCAACTCGAGGAGTTCAGCGTTGGTGATGTTTTTGGAGTCTTTGTAGTTCTGCACGGATCCCGTTTTTTCTTTATGTGCCAAGACGTCTGGGATGTTTAAGCCGTCGGATGCGTAGATGCCTCCTGTGGAGTCGCTGACAGCTACTACTTTGGCGCCTATTTCTTGCGCTGCCGCCGCCGCGTGGTAGCCGACGTTGCCGAATCCTTGAATGGCTATCGAGGCGTTTTTGAGTTTGAGGCCGTTGTTTTCTGCGGCTTGTCGTACGCAGTGTATGACGCCTCTTCCTGTGGCTTCGGTTCTTCCCCATGAGCCGCCGATTTCGACGGGTTTGCCTGTTGCGCTTTCAGGTATGCTGTAGCCTTTGAGTTGGCTGTAGGTGTCCATTACCCACGCCATGGTTTGAGCGTCGGTGTACATGTCTGGGGCGGGGATGTCGCGGTGTGGACCCAGATACTCAACGATTAAGCTTACGTACCTTCGGGTTAGGCGTTCAAGCTCATGCATACTCATTTTTTTTGTGTCTGCAACCACGCCGCCTTTGGCTCCTCCGAACGGAATGTTTGCTATGGCGCATTTCCAAGTCATCAGCATCGCCAACGCGGTAACATCGTCAAGTGTAACGGTGGGGCTGTAGCGGATTCCTCCCTTGAACGGTCCCCGTGCATCCCAATGCTGAACTCTAACGCCGCTGTAGACGCCGACGACGCCGTTGTCCATGCGGATGTCGATGCTGACGCTGATGGAGCGTTTCGGCAGGCTAAGCATGCGGCATATGCCCGGGTCCAACTCAAGTTTTCTAGTTGCGAGTTTAAGTTGAGATAATGCTACGTTTAACGTTGCGTGTTCTTCCGACATAAAATTCGCCTTCTACAAGAATTGATAATTAGGAATGGCTAGATAAAATTTGCCTTGCAGGTTTTTGTGTGTTTGGTTGATGCTTTTGTATACGGGTTGCTTATTGTCCATGCTGTAGGTGTTTTCGAGGCGCTTTTTGTGGTGGTTTTTGTTCACAAATAGTAGACCCCCTCCCTCGGTCGCTAATTCATTTTTACCTTGGTTTCTTGATGTAAAAATGGGGTACCCCTCTCAGATGCTCCGTCTCTCTCACAACCTACCCCCTCGGTCTACTAGATGAACCAAATAGAAGCATCTAGAGGAGCCAAATAGGCAAACACCCAGCCTTAACGCTTTGATTTTTGTTGGCGGGGAAAACGTTTTCTTTCCGTTTAATGCGTTTTAGCAGAAACCTTTTTCACTTTGACTTTTAAATCAAAAAGGAAAAAAGAAAAAATTGTTGAGCTTTGGGCTCGGTTTATTCTGTGTGGACTCTGAAGAGGTCGATGTCTTCGCGCATGGCTGGCGTTAGTTCAAGGAAGTCTCTGACTGCCCGCTCAACGTCTTTTGACTGCGTAACGTATCTTCCCACGATGAGGATGTCTGCACCCTGCTCCAAGGCTTCTTTAGCTGTCTCTGGGACGATTCCGCCTGCGACTGCTATGAGGAATTTCTTGTCTGGGAACATTTTGCGGATTATCTGTATGCGTTCAAGCCCGCAGGTTCTTCCGCTTTCTTGGTCGATTCCTCGGTGCAGGATGATGATGTCTGGGAACTCTTTGATTGACTTCACTTTTGCAATCACGTCATCAACGTTCATCATGTCTATGACGGCGTATATCCCGAGGCGCCTTGCTTCATGTACGAATGCGTCGAGTGTTTCGCCTGGAGCAAGTCCTGAGGCAACGACGGCGTCTGCTGTGTCTTCGTAGGCTATGTCAACTTCCACTTTTCCTACGTCAAGGGTCTTGAGGTCTGCAATCATGAACGAGTCCTTGGCGACCGTTCTCATTTCGCTGATTACTTTTGTTCCGTACCGTTTGATGAGTGGGGTTCCTGCCTCAATGATGATTCTGTCGCTTCCCGGAAGCTGAGCCAAGACCTTCTTGGTTTTCTCAATCTCTGGCGCATCCATGGCAATCTGCAGGTATGGTGGTCTCCAAAGCCTTGGCACTTTGAATCCCATGATTGGGTGTTTTGAACGGTCCTTTTCGTAGATGATTTTTTCGTATGACGGATAATTCTTCAGTGCTCGTTGAAGAGCCATTTTTGTTGCGCCGTAATTGTACTGGTAAATTCTTCTGTAGTCGGTTGCTTGCGGATGGATGAAAACGCTGCAGATTATGACCCAGTCGTCAAGGTGCTCACGGGGGATGATGCCTTCTTCCGCGGAATCCGCGATGGCTTTGGCAACCGCCGCTTGCGCGGGACCAAAAATTTTTCCGGTGTCCGCCATGTTCTTGACGGTTACTTTGGGCACGATTAATGTGTGGGGTTTAGGCGGCAAATTGGGTCTGATGACTGCTAGGAGCGGTGTGTGACCCGCTGATAGGTTTGTCATGCCGTTGGCGAATGCGTGACCTACTGGGCCGTCTTTGTCGCCGATCATGAGGTCAATGTGGGCTACTTCGTTTCCTTCTCCGACTAATGATTCGCCGATTAAGTAGACGCTATTAGACGTTTCGTCTGGGGCATCTGCAACGGCTGTCGGTATGCGGTCGGTGATTTCTTTGAAATCGACATTAAACTCCTTCAACCAGCTATAAAGTGTGTCTCTGTGAATCTCCATTTCCTTTGCCGTTCCGACTACTGTCGGTTTTGTCGGCTTATTCTTTGTTCCAACCTCTTTTTTAGCTGCTTCAGTCAACACTTTTACAAGTTCTTCCCGAGTTTCTGGCTTTTTAACATCTGCTCCCGACATTTAGTTTACCCTCAGGGCTCTCCATTGTATTACCTTATATATAAAAATGTCGGAGACTTCGAAAAAATTTAGGGGTTGTCGGGGTTATTTTAGCGGTTTCTTGTCGCCTAAGCTTTTTCCTTTCAGGGGCAGCGGCATTTCCCGTATGACCGCGAAGTTTCAGCGTTAAATCTATATACCTTGACGTTTTATCTGTTGCATTCGACGAGGCAACCTGATGTCATGGACTGATTATGCGTGTTTAGGCGTATTCATCCTTGGGTTTCTGCTATTCGTAATCGGCGCTAACATCTACAACGCAATCGTCGGTTACGCAGGGCTCTACCTTTCCATCGGCGCAATCATGGCTTACCTCATCATATACATATACAAAGAATTCACTAAGCCGCCCGCTCCGCCAACTCCAGCTCCAACCGCTTAAAAACCGTAAATTGCACCGTATTTTTCGTTCAAGTAAGTCATGAAAGCCTCAGAATTCAGATTTTTACCCGTTGCCTTCTTGATTAGTTCCTCGGGCTCGTAGAGGTTGCTTTGGCTGTGAATGTGTTTTTTCAGCCATTCGTTAGGTTGGTATAGTTTTCCCGTTGCAAGTTGACTTCGCCAATCTGGCAAGTCTTTGGTGATTGCAGCAATTATTTGCCCGCTGTAGATGTTGCCAAGGGCGTAGCTTGGGAAATACCCGTATAGTCCGCTTGCCCAATGTGTATCCTGCATTACTCCTTCAGAGTCATCCCGAATTTTCACGCCCAGATAGTCAGCATACTTCTGGTTCCAAACCTCCGGCAACTCGTTGACCTTGATTTTTCCTGCAAAAAGATCTCTTTCAATTTCGAAGCGCACAATGATATGCAGGTTGTATGTAACCTCGTCGGCTTCAATGCGTATTTTCGACAGCTCCACCTTGTTGATTGCTTTCACAAACTTGTCTAATTCAAGGTTTGCAAGGCTTGGCGCTGCTTTTTTGAGCTTAGGCATAAGGCCTGTCCAGAATTCTTTGGAGCGACCAATTACGTTTTCGTAGAAGCGCGATTGCGACTCATGTATCCCGAAAGAGCAAGCGGATCCAATTGGCTGATACTTCCATTTCGGGTTAAGGTTCTGCTCGTACCGTGCATGCCCGCTTTCATGGAGAACCGAGAAGACTGAACTTGAAAAATTGTTCAGGTGATAATGCGTGGTTATGCGGACGTCATCGTAGTATCCTTCAGTGAACGGATGCTCTGTCTCATCAATTCTTCCGCGAGCCTCAGGCGAACAAGTATCGTAGCCTAAAGTTTGAGTCAGAAGCTGCGCAATTTGGCGTTGGCTCTCAACTGGAACAGGCTGACAAAGCATCGCCGTGTCAGGTTTACTCTGGCTAGATTGAATCTTGCCTATCAGCTGCTTTAAGCCGACCTGAAGCTGGTTAAAAGTCGACGTAATCGTTTTTGCTGTCATTTTAGATTCAAAATTGTCAATTAGGGCTTCGTAAGGCGTTTTGGTTTCCTTCACTTTCATAAGGATTTCTGCCGCTTCCATTTCCAAGTCCAAAAGCTTCTGCAAACTAGGTTTAAAGACGCCAAAATCCTTTTGAGCCTTGGCTTTCTTCCAAACGTTCACCGTTATTGCTTCTTGCTTGGAAATTTCAGCCACCAATTTCTCTGGCAGGCTTGTCTGTTCCAGATAGCTTTTGTTGATAAGGTAAACGTTGCGTTTTTCAGCTTGCCCCATCGACTCATACTGGGGGCTTGCCTGTATGGAAGCCAACAGTTTCCCGATTTTTGGGTCGGTGCTCATCTGATGATGAATTCGGGTTAAAAGGGACAGTTGCATGCTTCTTTGCTCTACCGCGCCAGGCGGCATCATGGTTTCCATGTCCCAGTGAATTACTCCTTCAGCTGTACCGAGGACTGTTATATCTTCAATTTTTGATAATAATTCTTTGTAAACGTCAGAGATTTCCATTTTTGTTCCTCGCTGATTTAATGTGAAATTCGGCGGTATTTATTTTTCCCTTAGACAGGCTAACGCTTATCTGGTTGAAATGGCTTAGAGATGTTCTTAGTTGATTTATCGAAGGAAAAATCAAATGAGTAATGTAGGTAATGTTGAATCAAGTAAGACATTAGCTGGCCTTGGCTCCATACTTTTGATACTCACACCTATTCCCTGGGCAGGCGCTGTTTTAGGCATAATTGGCGCAATTCTGTTGCTAATAGGTATTAAGGGACTCGCAAGCTACTATCAAGACAACGAAATCTACCAAAACGCATTGCCTGGGCATCATATTCTTAATAATCGCCGTCATCGCGATAGATGTATCCATTCACCGTATTGGCAATCGGCTTTGCAACCATAATTGGCTTCGGACTAGGCATTTTGGCGTTCATAGCGGGTTTGGTCATTGCTTTCGTTTTCTATCTAGTTGCAGGCATGCGTTTAAGAAAAACTTTCGATGCACTTGCGCAGAAATCGGGAGAACAATCCTTTGCAACCGCTGGTACTTTATTTTGGTGGGGCGCCATACTGACAATAATTCTTGTTGGCTTTATACTGATTTTCCTTGCTTGGATATTTGCCACCATAGGTTTCTTCTCCATGAAATCCCAACCGCAGCAACCCTACGCCCAACAACCTTATAGTTCCCCTCCTCCGTCTTCCATGCCTCCAGTAGCACAACCGACACAAACGGCACGTTACTGCCCAAACTGCGGCGCGCCCGTAGCAGCGGATGCAACATTTTGCCCTCATTGTGGGAAACAATTGTAGCCAGCTAAAACCCATTTTTTGTTTTTATTTTTTTTAACAAGGTCTTACAATGCAAACCGCGAGAAGTTTGCTCGCTGGCTAAATAAAGAGAAAAAGGATTGACCCAAAAACGGGTTTTTTACTTTGGATTTTTGTTTTCGGTGTTGTTTTTGGCGAACGTGTAGTTTTTGATTACCAAACTTAGCACGATTATGACTGCCATCAAAGCGATTCCTATGGCGAAGATGGTGTTGAAGGCTGTTGCGTTCCCTGCTTTGCCGACTACGACTTGGTGACCCTGAATAGTAGCGATTATTGGACCTGTGTAGGTGGATATTATGGTTGTTGCAAGGACGGGTCCGATTGCGCCTCCGAGGTTTCTGAGCATAGTGTTCATTCCTAAGCCAACGGCGGTGTTTTCTTTAGGCACCGAAACCGAAATCATGTTTACTATGGGGATGATGAGGGAGACGAGTCCGATGAGGCTGACTGCCACGTCCACGGTGAGCTCCATTGTGGTTCCCCTGAAGAAGATGAACAGCAGCAGACCGACGATGCTGACCGATGCTCCCAATGCAAGGATGGGTTTGGGTCCGATTCTAGTCACGAACCTGCCTATTAATGGTCCAACAATAAGCATCACAAGCGTTGCAGGCGCAAGCGTCAAACCCGTCGTAATTATGCCTAGCCCTAACCCGTAAGGCTTCGGGTACTGAGCGTAGTAGATGACGGCGAAGAACAAAAGAAACATCCCGAGGCTGGACAGTATGCCGACTAAATTTGCGACAAGAACATTCCTGATTTCTAGCAGTTTTAGCTGTATTAGTGGGCTTGTTTGTTTGTTTTCAAATACGAAGAAGCCGATGGTTAAGGCTAAGCCTGGTATGAGGAACGCTATGTTTTCAAGCGATAGCCAGCCGAGGCTGGGCGCTTCAGTCAGGTAAAGCAGAACTAGAACTATTCCGGCCATAAGCATTGTTGCGCCTGTGATGTCCACTTTGCTTTTCTCGCCAGGTACATCTTTTTTGAGCATTACGGCGACTATAAAGAACAGGACGATGCTCAGAATGAAAGCTGTGTGGAAAGCCCATTCCCAACTAAGGTCCTGCACGATGTAGGCGCCTATGATTAATCCTGCTGCGGCTCCAATCGCGAAGGTTCCGCTGATTATGCCCTGAGCAGTAGCTACTCGCTCTTTCGGGAAAATGTCAGTGATGATCGCTAACCCCAATGGGACTATGGCGAAGCCGACGCCTTGGATGGCTCTTGAAGCTATCAGCATGTAGATGCTTGTGGAAAATCCAGCTAAGCCTACTCCTGCAATGTAGAACAGCAGGACGGTGAGGAAAATCTTTTTCTTGCCGTAGATGTCGCCGAGTTTTCCGAAAAGCGGCGAAACTGCGGCTCCGACGATTAGGAATGCGGAGGTTATCCATGAGGCGATTGTCGCTGAGGCTGAGAAATGGGTTTGGATGGTTGGGATGCCTGGGATAACCATGGTTTCGACGTAGTTGATTAGAAGTGCAACTGAGGTTACGGTTAGAAGGACTTTCGTGGGGTAACTGAAGCGGCTTTTTGCTGAAGTTGGATTTGTGAGGTTTGAATCCATTTGAAGCACCTTTTTTTAGAAATAGCGACTACCAGTCAATTAATATACTTATCGTCGGCAATCTTTTAAAGTCCAACGCAAATATCACTACGTCGGTCAATATGCCTAAAGTAGTGCCCGAATACAGAGAAGAAGCAAAAGCCAAAATCGTGAAAGCCGCGCGCGCAGTGTTCGCCAAAAAAGGCTACCACGACGCAACCATGGATGACGTTGCCAAAGAAGTCGGCGTAAGCAAAGGCGCCTTGTACTCCTATTTTGAAAGCAAAGAAGACCTCCTTAAAGAAATCAGCCTTGAAGGCCACCAAGCGCTAAGAGACATACTGTCCCAAACCTGCAAGTTTAACAATTTGGAAGCCGCGCTGGAAGAAGTCTATACCCGGATAACCGACCAGTTCAAAGGCAACTTTCACACGCACTTTGAAGTAGTCGCCCTATCTTCTCATGATCCGAAAATCAGGCAAATCATCTTTGAAGATTACCAAAAAGACATAGAATCCGTCGAAGCTTTCGTGGAAGAAAAAAAGAAGCAGGGCGTCATCAGAACCGACGTAGATGCAAGCGTCTTAGCTGAGCTTTTCACGGCGTTATACCTGGGAACGCTCGCGAAACTGGTCATAGGCCTGCCAAACAAGCAAGTACACGACGGCTGGGTCAAATCCATGATTCTGATTCTTGGAAAAACAAAAACCTAAAAACCGTGCAGCGGCGGTTTTAACCGAAACTATAAGTGAAACCTTTTCTATTGGTTACGTTGGAGATTTTTATGGTTGAACCTAAAAAAATCAAAACTCAATCTACTCATTCACGAGAACCCCCAATGCATGAAGAACCCGTACAGACCACGCAGCCAAGCAGGTTAGCATGCGAAATATGCGGAAAAGCCTTCAAAACCCACACCGAACTCGACAGGCACATGGAAAACGCCCACGGAAGCCCAGAAAAAACACACACAGGCGCCCACACTGGACACCGAGTCGAATAATCCTTCCAGCAAGTTTCCTTAAAGCATTAGACATCGCAATAGTGAGCTTCTGCCCTTCGAATGGGGAAGGATGGTAGAAGTCGCCTCACTTAACGATGGTCATCTAAAACGCCTGCCATGCGGGTATAATGCTTAAGGTTTTCCCAGATATTTTTAATTCATCCCGCTAGTTGGAAGCGATAATCAGCCCTTCTGTCAAATTGAATTTTTCCATTGAAATATAAATTTGTGCATTACTAATGCACACTTTTTGGCGTAAACAAAGGCAAGGAAGAATAAGGAAAATTTTTGGTGCTCCGGCCGGGATTTGGACCCGGGTCGCCGACTCGAAAGGCCGGCATACTTGACCGGACTATACTACCGGAGCGCATATGCTAAGAAGCATCAAGCAGAATGCTTTTTCCCTCGAATAAACCTTACCCTTCCAGAACTTGGCTTCAGCTAGCTTGCGGTTTTTTGGGTGCAGCCTTAGGTTTAAACAAAAATCCCGTTATCTGATCCACAAGCTTAGCCTGGTTCTTAACGGTTTTTTCGAGTTCCTGGATCCTTTTTTCCACGTCGTTTGAGATGATTTTCCCCTCGATTCGGTTTGCGCTGCGGAACATGAGCAGCATTTTGAAGACGTCGGCGATGGCTTTTTCTTGCTCTTCAACGGATGCAGATTTGATTCCTGCGATGATGGATAGTTGGTCGACGTAGTGTTCCTTGATTTTGAGTTCCGCGTTCACTGAGGGATCCGTTGGAAACGCGATGCTAAGCGGGGTTTGCTTGGCTAGTTCCGCCGCTGTTGGGAAACGGATAACTATGTCTCCTCTTATCCAGGAAGCCACGAATTCGGTGACGTAGCGTCGAACGTCAGCAGGGCTGAAAAGCAGCGACGGCTCAGTTTTCGGTTCAGGCTTATTTTTGATTCTTACGCTGATTACTTTCTTGTCTGGGCTACTTGACATCGCTTAACCTTCCTCAAACAACACGGCTTTCCTGCTTTTCTTCTTAGCATCAACTAGTATTTAAGAAAAGATGCAGCAAAGATGCTAAAACGAGATTTTGGCGGCGGAGGGGATTTTGCCTAAGATTTTTGCTGTTGCCTTCTCCACCGCTTCGCGGTCAGATGCATCCGTGTAGACCCGCAGTATGTTCATGAATCCTTGGAGGGTTTCAAAAATCTTTGACATTTCACTTAGCCTCTGCATGGTTTTTTCGCCCGCTTGGTTTTTGGTGAACACTGGAATTTCCATGGATTCCATAAGCACGGCGTGGTGGTAGGGAACGGACGGCACTGTGGGCACGTCGATTATGACTGATTCGATGTTGACTCCTGCTTCTTTGGCGATTTCGCTTTGCATTTGGTGGCGGTAGGATTCGCGTCCGAAAATGTTGCTTATCATGGTGTCTTTTTCGTAGAAGGTGCGTTCGTAGGCGCATTTTAGCATTTTGCGTCTTTCAAGGTCGCCGATTATGTCTTTAGACGCTTTGCATTTCTTCAAGGCAGACCAAACCGTGTAGTCGTCCAGCGCCATGTACTCCTCCGGCGTCTTAAACGCCGTCAACCCCAATTCTTCGTTGGCTTTCTCCATAGCCGTTGCCAGCATAATCTGCGCTGCCCTGCCGACACGGTGGAAATAGATGCTTTTGAACGATTCAATTCGGGCTATCATGAAGGCTTCCAATGCTGAGAGGGCGCCAAGCTCCACAGCCAGGTTTTCGCCTAAAACGTCAAGTGCGTGGATGAGGCGGTAAACGTCGATGAAGCCGTACTCCGCACCCGTGTGATAAGTGTCCCGAACAATGAAGTCCTGCTTGTCCACGTCCACGGCGCTGCTGATTATTTGATCAAGAAACGCCCTGCCTGGCTTCTGCATTTTCCCAACTGCTAAGCCAGCCACCTCTTTGGGATTGTAACCCATCTTTGACAGTTTGTCGCCTACCTCGCTTTTCTCAACAATCCACGAAGTGATGTCCTCATGCGTCTTCTCCAAGTCTCTTATCAGCAGCTGCTCGAACACATGCGAGAAGGGTCCGTGTCCCGCGTCATGCAGCAACGCGGAGATTCTGCACATATCCACTTCATCTTGGCTGAGGAGGCTAGATACATTGGGGTTCTCCAAAACTTTGCCTGCCAAATACATAACACCGACGCAGTGCTCAAACCGCGTGTGGTTAGCGCCGGGGTAAACGTACTCTGACCCTGCCAGCTGTCGCAGGCGCCTGAGCCGCTGCATCGGGTAGGAATCGATGACGCTTTTTTCTTCCTGTGAAATGTACACGTACCCGTGCACGGGATCCTTTATTTCGCCCCAATAAGCCTTAGGCACAAGCAAGTCTCCAACTGCAAGTTATATTTATTTATCTCCCTATAATGTTAACGCTGACTAGCTGGGACAGAAAAATGAGTGGGAAAGGCGTGTTCATCTGCGTTGAAGGCTTAGACGGAAGCGGAAAAACCACACAGGCACAAATCTTAACGGAGCGGCTCAACCAAAAATATCGGGCGGTTTACACGGCTGAGCCAAGCCATGGCAAAACAGGAGCCTTCATACGGGAATGCTGCCTCTACGAAAAAAAGCGTTTGCCGACCCCGGCTGAAGCCTTACTGTTCGCCGCGGATCGAATAGAGCACGTTGAAAACGAGATTAAACCTGCGTTAGCCGAGGGCAAAGTGGTAATTTGCGACCGCTACTTTTACTCGTCTTATGCTTACCAGGGCAGCGCGGGGCTGAATTTGGGCTGGATCAAAAGAATCAATTCTTACGCGCTTAAACCTGATTACGCGATTTTTATAGATGTGCCGCCTGAGCGGGTTCTGGAGCGTTTGCAAAGAAAAAAATCCGTGATGGAAACGTTGGAGATTCAGCAAAAAGTCCGCGAAGTCTACCTGAGCTTCGTGAAGAAAGGCGAACTTTTCTTGATTGACGGCGACAGAACCAAAGATGAAGTGGCGGATGCGTTGTTTTCTAAAGTTCAAGGCTTCCTTGAAACCCGCTTGAAATAACCCTGCTGTTGAAACTCAAAACGTTTGACCGCCAAAGAAACCGCTGCCTGAACGATTGCCAAAGAAATGGGGCGGAACAAAGGGGTTTTTTGGCTTAGTCTTCTCTCCATTTGAAGAGTTTGACTGCAGCCACGAATATGACCACTGTTATGGCTCCAACGATTGCCACGTCGATTACTGCGCCCGCGTAGTTTGAGTAAACCATGACGTTGTTTAAGCCTTCAATAATGTAGAACAGCGGCAGCACGTGAGCGATGGTCTGCAGGTAATGTGGCATGATGCTGATTGGGAAGAATGTGCCTGAGAGGAACATCATTGGAAACGTCACGATGTTGCCGATGACGCCCGCGGTTTCCGGGTTCTTGGTCACTGTTCCGACAAGCATGCCGAGCGAAGCGAAAAGTGTTGGGCCGATAAGCAGGAAGGGTATGAGCCAAGGAGTCAAGGTGACGTTTGCGCCGTAAACTGCAATCCCCACAACCACCATCAGCAGGAAGCTTATGACTGTTAAAACGATGTACCAAAGTATCTTTGAAGCCAACCACTCAAACTTCGTCAGCGGCGTCAGCGAAAGCTGCTTGAAAAGCTTGGTCTTTTTGTAGTCCGAGGAAATGTTAACGAGGCTGAACATGGGGCTTACAAGTATGGCGAAGCCGATTAAGCCTGGGACAAGAAAATCAATGTATTTTGTTTGATGCAGATTGACAGTTGTTGATGTTAAGCCTATGACGGCTTTACCGTTGAAGCGTTGCAAATTGAAGTAGTTTGCGTATCCATTGACTGTTCCGCTTACGATGCCGCTCGTGCTTGACGTCGGGTTCCCATAAACCGTTACGTTCACTGGGCGACCCGCCACATAATCAGCGGAGAAGTTTTCCGGTATAACGATACCGTCAGACGCTGAATGCGCAGCAAGGTACTTTGGAAAGTCCTCCGTAGAGTTCACCATTACCAACCTGATTGTGCTGGAGCTGTTGAGTGCATGCAAAAACTGTGTTCCAATATTCATTTGGGGCGTGGCGAACGGACCGGTGTCTTTGTCTTGTGCGTAGACATTAATTGTTCCAGAGCCGGAGCTTGAAAAAATGGCGCCGAAAATCAAAATTAGAATTACTGGGAAAATCAGGCCGAAGAATAATCCGAACCTGTTTCTTAAGTATCCGCGGCTGAAAACTTTAAAGTCCGCCAATATTCTTTTTCCACTAGACATCTTTCATTCCCTCGCTATGCTCATGTTCATCCAGTATTTCGCCGTGGTCACTCAGTTTTCTGCTGACAAGTTTAACGAAAACGTCGTCTAAGCTGTCGCGGCGCGTTTGGATGTCGCTCCAATCCATTTTTGACTGCTCCGCAGCCGCCAAAGCCGCCAAGGCATCAATCTTTTGCTTAATCGGGATGCTGATTACTCCTCTGGCGGTGTCGTAATCGACATGCAACTCCGTGTTTGCCTTGATGTACTTAGCCAACTCTTGGGACCCACGGATTTCAAGTCTTTCTCCGGAGCCGTGCTCAGCGATGATTTCGTCGCTTGTTCCCATCGCCACAATTTTTCCATGATCCATGATGGCAACTCGGTCAGACAATTGCTGTGCCTCATCAAGGTAGTGAGTTGTTAAGATGATTGTTTTGCCCTTGGCTTTCAACCCTCGGATGACGTCCCAGATTGCGCGTCTAGCGTTGGGGTCAAGCCCAGTAGTTGGTTCATCAAGAAAAAGCAGTTCAGGAGTGTTCACGAGCGAAAGAGCCAAACCCATCTTTTGCTTTTGCCCGCCAGATAGGCTGTCAAAATTGGTTTTTGCTGATTCCTCAAGCAAAACCTCTTTCAAAATATCGTCGGGGTTCACTTTTATGTTAAAGAGGTCGGCGTAGTAAATGATGGCTTCTCTTGGATTGATCTTCTCGATAAAATTGAACTCTTGCGGAATAACGCCGATTCTCTTGTGGAGTTCGTAACCGTTTTTCCACGGGTCAAAACCGAGGACCTTCGCGTCGCCGCCGTCTCTTTCACGCAAGCCTTCTAAGATTTCTATGGTGGTGGTTTTGCCTGCGCCGTTTGGACCTAGAAGCGCGAAAACTTCGCCCGTGTTAACGTTGAACGAGATTTCATTTACGGCTTTTAGACTTCCGTAATTCTTCTTTAGGGAATGAACTTCAATGGAAATCAAAGATTTTTTTGCCCCTTTTTTCTATCCTACTCAAAGAGAGCTTCTCCTGTTTTCTGCATCAACAGTGTTTATTATAATTTTCGGCTATAGACTCCACCGTTCCTAAATAGCTCACGCTTAGTTGCTTGCCTGCTTCTTGAGGACCTTTCGGTTTGAGGCTCCGTTCAGTTTTTTAAAGATAAACAGCGCTAAATCTTCAGGCGGCACGTAGCGGAGCCCTTTTTTGTGGTGAACCTGAATTTCAAAAATGCTTCGGTTATACACGGTTCTGACGAGGTAATAATCAAATTTTAGCGGCTTCTTTTTTTCTCCCTCGCCTTTGTAGTAGCGGATAACGCAGAAGAAATCCATGTTTTCCAAAGACTGAGTCGCAAGCAGATCCATCGCTTTCTTGACTTCTTCTACGTCAATGTAGTTGAAGCAGTCGGCGTCGGCTAAACCGAACTCAAAAATAATCCTGCAACCTGGAATAGTGGGGTGCCCAACTTCTTCAAAACTGAATTCTTTCTTGTTTACTTCGTAGAGCGTCTGAATTAGCTTTTCTTGAAGCTGTCGACTCGTGAGGGTTGAAGTGAAGCTCTGCACAAATTGGAGGTTTGGGGGAAAATTGTCAAATACGCCCAGCGTCAAATATTCCTACTTTACTTTTTTCATTTTCCCGATTTTGTCAAGGCTGTCAAGCAACTGGGATAAAGCGGTGGTTAGTTTTTGGAGTTCGTCGATGTCTTGGGTTTTTTCGATTTTTCCCTGCAAATCCTTGACTTTGGCAAGCAAGGTAGATTCAAGCTTGTCGTAGGCGGTGCCAGTGGCGGGAGAGGAGGGCGCGGCTGGTGGTTCTTCGCCTTCTTTTACGATGATGACTTTTTTCTCGTCTTTTGCGCACCAAAGTGTGCCATCTTGTAGCCTGAAAAGCGGGGACGAGCAAACGGGACATGACAAGTCGGTTAAAGTGGCGCCTTTTGTTAGCAGGTCCGCCATGCGTTTGATAGGCGTGGTGTTTTCTTTCTTTTCTTGCAATATGAACCCCAAAGTAAATACGTATCAATACTTATATAACTTGATTTACTGGGAGAAATCAGTGGGGAGTTCATTATGGTTCGCAAAAAGAAAGCTGAGGAATATGAAGGCAAAATTCAACAGGCGCTAGCGGTGCTTGCAGAGGTTTCAGAAGACAGCACCACACCACGCAATATTAGACGCTCAGCAAAAGACGCCATGAACGCCCTGCAAAGCGGCGAATACACGGTGGCTGTGCGCGCTTCAAACGCCGTTTCGATGTTAGACGAGATTTTGCAAGACCCCAACATGCCGCCCTACACGCGGGTAAAGCTCTGGAACGTCATGAGCTTCATAGAAGCCATAAAAGATTAGTTTAGAGCAAATAAGACTACTTTCTTTTCCTGACGAATTTCGCTCCCGTTTATTTCAGTGACATCTTCAAAGCCTACTTCGAGTTGTTTGCAACCGTCATCTAATTTTTCAGCAGCAATGTCTCGATATGTTTTGACGAATCGAATTTAATGGGCATAAGTCAATTTTCGGTTTTCTGGCGGTTATAAAGTGCTTATTCACCAGTGAGAAGTCTTATTAGGGGTTAGCAAGCAAAAGTAGGGATAAGGTGCACCTTTGCCAGAATTAGTCTTTAGCGAATACATTAAGGACCCTATTTATGGTTCCATCGGGATTACAGCAAAGGAAAAAGAGGTAATAGAAACAAGAATCTTTCAGCGACTAAAAAATATAAAACAGCTTGGAACAGCAAACTTCGTTTATCCAGGAGCAAACCATTCCCGTTTCGAACACTCAATCGGAACTATGCATGCTACCTCATTAATACTGGATAGACTTAACTTTGGCCAAAACCATAAACAGTCAATTCGTCTTGCTGCCCTTCTTCATGATGTTGGTCATGGGCCATTTTCGCACACTTTTGAAGAGTTGTTAGTGAGGAACCCTGCATTCAGGCCGATAATTCAGGGTGTAACATTCGAAGATCACGAACAATTTACCAACTATCTAATCACTGAAGACGCCGAGCTAAAACAGGCACTTGATTACCACAGGAACGATATTTGCAACTTTCTATTAGGAAATAGAGTTCTCGGCGATGTGCCGCCTGAGGTAATAACAGGAGACTTAGGTTCTGATAGGCTAGATTATTTAATCCGGGATACATATTACACCGGTCTCGGTCATAGACCTGATATTGATTCCTTAATTTCAAATATGGTGCTATCTAAAAGAAAATGTGATTCGCCTAGACTTACTATAACTAAGGATGGTATTCTTGCAGCTGAATTTTTGATTACCACGCGTTACTACCATTATTCCATGATTGCTCAGCACCAAAAAACACGAGCGGTTGAATTACTTTTCATTCAACTGATGGAGGAAATTCTTAGAAAGGAGGAAGATCCCAAAAAATTTGTATTCGACGCGTATACCTCATTTGACGACAGTATTATTCTAGGGAGAATTTTTAATTTAACGGGAAAACTTCATGATCTTTTTTATTCAGGGAAGGGGTTGTTTGAGATCTATAACATTCCTTTCAGCGAAATTAGAAGCGGTCTTGCCAAGTATTGTTTCTACCGAATGTTCGACGACAGTGAGGGGCTCCTACAATTTAACAAAAAAGTTGGGGAAGCGATAGGTGAGCTCACAAAAATTGACAAAATAAGCGTTGATGTTCATTTATTCAAACATACTGTCCCGGAAATTATATTGTGTAGCGAGCGATATGAGACACCCAAGGAGTGGGTAAGTCCATTTGCGATCGATCACTCAAACATTCTAAAATTAATACCAAATGAGCAGCTTCTCAAAAGCAGTGTGCGAGTTTTTATTGAGGACAAACAGAACTGCGATATTGATGCGATAAAAAAGCTAATAGATCAAAATCGAGCGAATTTATTGTCAACAGGTTTCTTGGCGCCTTTTTCAAAGGAGCGTATAATGGAAGAATTTCAACCAATAGACTATTTTTACACTTTCATCTGTGCGCTAAGAGACTTCTACTCTGAAAAACCTTGGAAATCGGAAGCAACTAAACAGGAGGAGGTTTTTAGAGGTATCGCAAGGATGTATGATTTAACTAAAGTTTGTAGTGATGAACTCAGAATTAAAATGCTAAAATATAACACATTCTATTCCAGCGAGGAAAAAAGCCTCACCTATTCAATAAACTGCTTCACTATACTTAATGCGTTTCATTCGCTTGACTTCTTGCACCTTGAATATATTCCTGCCAAGGCCGAAGGGAGCAAGCCATACCGTAAAGTATATTTGATTAAGCCAACTGGCGAGAAAGAAATCAGAACAAAGCTTTATGACGATGTACCTAAATTCAATGAAACGAGGAATAAATTCTTAGATGTCTTTAGATCCCTTAATTGGGACGATTACTTTGCAGAGCTCTTCCCCTTTAAGTCAAATGAGCAAAAGGAATGGTGACATCAATCATTGCTGATGTCGGCTCTTTGGATTTAATCCACGTTATGCTTTCATTCCCCATTTTGGGGTCGCAATTGATTATTAGCAGCTCTGTTAATATATATTTTACTGTTAAACGAAGAAATGAAGAAAGATAACTTATGCCTTACGAGGAAAAAACGGAGCAAGCGTTTCTAAGTTATTACAACTCTGATAGGTTTCTGACCGAGTTAAGACTTCCAGATAAGCCTGGGCTGCATCATTTTCGATTTCAATACTTTGCTAAGGGGAGACTATTCAGACGAGTTTATGACATTGTCGACAGCAAGAGCAAACTAAGAACAATAATTCAAAAAAGATGCCCCAAAAATGTTTACTTTACGCCGGTTAAATGGCTTGATCCAATTAATGTCAACCGACATAAGGATAAAGAAATTAATGATTATATGCTCTCCAGTCCTCTTTTCTTTGACATAGATAGGCAGTTGCTTAACTCTCCAACTATAGACTCAGCGCTAGAAATGACCGAGATACTAATCGGATATATTAAAAAGGAATACAGTCGAGTGCCTGATTGGATAGTTTTTTCTGGAAAGAATGGGTTCCATGTCTATTATTGGAACTGGGATAACATCGTTAGAGATTATTGCTCGCCAGAGGATAGAATACTTGCTTTTAAAAAAGCTCGGTTTAAAATCCTTTCTGAGCTTAAAAACTTGTCCATTAGGGTCGATGCTTCGGTGACGATGGATCCCTGGAGGGTTTTACGTGTTCCGGGAACGCTCCACGGTGATTCAGGCTTGATTGCCAAGGCGTTAACTAGCTTGACTGACTTTTCTTTTGAAAGAACACAACCCACAGTTATGTCAATATAGCGCTGAATGCCAACAATAGTTTAGAGAAAATTGAAGAGTGGGAAAATTTTCGTAAAAAAGGCCTGACGGGAGATTTTGCCACTTTAACTTGATAGAAGCCATAAAAGACTGAGACTAATTTCTTCTTCCTGAAATCAAGCGGGGTGTGCTTGTGTGTTGGCATTTTGGAAACGTGATTAGCTCCCGCTTCTTGCGTTGCGAAAGATTTTATCAACAGTAATCTGGCTCAGGTATTTTAGCTGAAGATTTGTATTCAATAGTTTTTTAAGGCAACGCAACTATAACTTTCCATTTACCGGAGAGACGGTTGCGTTTCAGGGAGTTAGCCTCTTGCTGTTTCGCGTGGATGTGACAAATCATGAATAAAAAACTACTGTTAGTTATCTTCGTCGCGTTTTTCCTATGTTCAGTTGTAGTTGTTCCGCAAGTATCCTACTGCCAAACAGGTTCTGGCACGTTAACTGTAACACTTAACTCACCTGCAGACCAAACGACGTCGACGACCCTAAGCAACGTGTTCACTTATACACCAGTCATTTCTGGTAGCAGCGACTACTTTGCAGGTGCAACGTTGTACATTAACGGAGCGGCGACCACAGCCACAAACTCCACAGCAATAACTAACGCAGCCGGTAACACCATCAGCTACGTCTTTTCCAACAGCGGAACCTACACCTGGAATGTACAAGTAACCAACAGCACCGGGTCAACTTCGGCTGGTAATGATTTTACGTTAACTGTTACTGTTCCAAGCCCAACACCTACTCCGACAACGGCGCCTACGGCAACATCAGCGCCTACAGCAACTCCTACAGCGGCACCCACACAGATACACACAGCCTCGCCAACACTAACAGCAACACCAACACCGACTCCAACACCAACTGTAAGCAAAAATCAGGGCGGTCTCAACTTCTTCCTCATCATTGGAATTGTAGCAGGTGCAGCGGTAGCTGTCGGGGCAGTATTAGCATTTCTGTTCATGAAGAAAAGAGTCACTGAAAAGAGCCTGAGAAGATTTTCATCTGGTGATTTCCAAGGTTGGGTGATTAACAAATTCAGTGGTAAACCTGGGGATTCTTCTTGGGGATTTGACGGATTCACCGCTGGCGGTCAACCTTTATTGATCAGACAAACTGATAACGTCAGCTTGGCCGAAGTTGAGGATTTTGTTAATGTGCTCATAAAAGGAAGGGTGCAAAGGGGCACAATCGTGGCCTTCAGCTATGATGACAATGCTGGTGAGGGGAGATTGTTAGCCGGAGATCACTCTATTGAGCTTGAAATGTTAAGTGTCTATCAGCTGCTGGATAAGCGCTTCTCCGGCAAGATCGAAGACATCGCTAATGCGCAGGCTAACTTTGAATCTCCGCCTCTTCCGATGGAAAACCAAGGGCCTGGGCCTTTTGGAGGACTGCCAAATGAACCTCGGACGGACGGTGTGAAAAAACCCGTTGTCTTCGTTTCTTACAGTAGATCGAAGATAGTTGACCAAGTGAAGCAACTGTTAGAATATCTCCATTATGAGTATCTTATGGGAGACCACGAAGAGACCCCTGTTCCAATTCCCGAAAACAAGTTTGGGCTAATGAAAGATTGTGACTGTGCCATAATCATCATTTGTGCCGTCGAACAAGAGAGGAGATACAGCGGACTTTACGTCATTAATTCAAGCATTCTTTCGGAAATCAGCGCAGCCTTCCTAAAATATAACATGCAGGTTGTCTTGTTGGTTGAAAGAAAAGTGGATTTGCCTTCAAATCTTAAGGGCCTAAGAAGAATTGAATTTGACTCTGAAGACCTGTCTTTCGATGCAGCCATGGAACTGGAGAAAACGCTGGCAACCTTTGGAAAAACGTAGGCTATGGATTGCCTCCTGGAAAATTCCGCTTTTCTCAGGTTCTCGAGAGCAAGCGGCTCTTTTGGGCGCCAGATCAGTTTTTCTTTTTCGCTTGCCGCTTTGCCTCTTTGTACGATGCGGCGCAGTGTACGCAGCAGAATGCTGTTTCTTTGCCGCCTATGACTTCTCGGTAGCCGCCTTCGTAGACTTTGCATCCGCAGTGGGCGCAGACGTAGAGGCTTTGTTCAATGGCGATTGATACCAGGTCGGCGAAGCGTTTGAAAAGCTCTGTGCATAGATCTCTTCCCGCGTCGGTTAACTCGAAAATCTTTCTTTCCTTCTCCCCAACGGGCTTTACTGCGTGTGTAACTAAGCCTTTCTCCTCCAACTGCTGAAGGAACGGGTAAACCAAGCTTGGGCTAACATCTTTTTTGACTCTTTTCTTGAATCGGCTGATGATGCTGTATCCATGCGCAGGTCCCTCGAACAGTATGGTGAGTATGTAGAAGCGGGAGAAGTCGCTGATTAACGCGTTCATGTTGTTTTCGGATTGTTCGTCGTTGGGCATTTTTTTCGCTAAGTCATAAGCGATGTTCTGCAATAATAAATGTTTTTTAGATATATCCCTAAAAGAGCCTATTTTCCGAGCAAAACCGCTATTTCCTGCTTCCTGAAAGTTTGCGCCAACAGATATATCTTACTTGTTACATTTCAATTTGGGTTCAGGGAGGATTGCGCCAATGAAATATGACGTAATAATTGTGGGAGCGGGGCCAGCAGGCATCTTTTCAGCGTTGGAACTAACCGAGAAAACAAACTTAAACGTCCTCATAATTGACAGGGGACCAGACATTGACAAACGCAAGTGCCCGTCCAGCCGCGGATTCGAATGTGTGCATTGTGAACCTTGTTCGGTTCTTTCAGGCTGGGGCGGAGCAGGGGCTTTTAGTGACGGAAAACTCACCCTGTCCACTGAAGTTGGCGGTTGGCTAAACCAGTACGTCTCAACCAAGGAGCTTCAGTCGCTGGTGAAGCACGTTGACAGCGTTTACCTGAAGTTTGGGGCAAGCGACAAAGTTTACGGCGGCGACAACGAAAAAGTCGACGAAATCGAACGTTCAGCCTCCCTAGCAGGATTAAAACTAATCAAGCAAGAGGTCCGTCACATGGGCACGGACAAATGCAGCGAAACCTTGCATCGAATGCGCAAAGAACTCAACAGCAAAATCACTTTCCACCCCAAAACAGACGTCAAAGCACTCATCACCGAAAACCACCTCATCCAAGGCGTGGAAACGGTCGGCGGCGAAAAAATCTACGGCAAATACGTGATAATTGCCCCCGGCAGAAGCGGCGCAGAATGGCTTCAAACTGAAGCTCAGGTACGCGGACTAAAAACCGTGAACAACCCAGTTGACATTGGTGTGCGCGTTGAAGTTTTGGCTTCGGTTATGGAGAACCTCACCAAGACGCTTTATGAGCCGAAGCTCGTATACTATTCTCGACAGTTTGACGACCAAGTTCGCACTTTCTGTGTTTCACCCTACGGTGAAGTCACCACGGAATCCTACGACGGCGTGTTGACGGTTAACGGCGGAAGCTACGCTGAAAGAAAAACCGACAACACCAACTTCGCCATCCTCGTCAGCACCCAGTTCACGGAGCCCTTCAAAGAGCCTATCGCTTACGGCAAATACGTTGCCAGACTTTCAAACCTTCTAAGCGGAGGCGTGATGGTTCAGCGGCTGGGCGATTTAGCTGTTGGGCGACGTTCGACACCTGAACGGTTTGCGCGTAGTGTGGTTACGCCAACGCTGAAAAACGCTACTCCAGGCGACTTAAGCTTCGTTCTGCCGTACCGTTACCTGGTTGACATCCGCGAGATGCTTCAAGCCTTAGACGTCATCGCGCCTGGAATCCACTCACGCGACACCCTGCTTTACGGTATAGAAGTCAAGTTTTACTCTTCCCATCTGCAACTCAGCAACTCTTTGGAGAGCAAAATCCAAAACATGTTCACTATCGGCGATGGCGCAGGCGTTACACGCGGGCTAATTCAGGCTTCAGCTTCAGGCGTAATCGTTGCGAGGGAAATCTTGAAACGGGAACATTTAAATGAACACTTAAAGGCACAAACGACCTAAAACTTCACTTTCCCCATATCAATTTTTAAATCTTTACGTTCTAACAAACTTTAAAAGAGACTCCTTATTATCAACCAATACTAAAAAAGGCGGAGATTTGTAAATGAGCGATAATAACGATACTTTATCTAAAGTTAAAGGTCAAATGAACCTCCCCGAGCGGATAGCCGCTTTTGTTCCAGGTTTCCGCGGGTACAAAGAGAAAGAGATACGTCGAGAAAGCGACAGGCTAATCAGGAATCATCTTTACATGAAGCTTCAGATTGAAAGATCAGACATCAAAGACGTTGAGCAGAAGCTGGCTGACCGCCGCTACTTCGATGTCCTAACAGACATAGATCGGCTGGTAGCCAAGATGGACCGTGTTGTCGAAAAAGTCAACCATGCCTCTTACGGGTACAGCGGGTTTTTTGACGCTGTAAAAGTGCGGGAAGACAACCTTGACAACATGATAGCCTTCGACAACAAACTTCTAGACGGCGTAACCGCATTAACAGCGGAAGTTGACGCACTCAAAGCCGACTTAGCCAGCGGCGCAACCGCGAACCTGAAAACCCGTGTTCAAAACGTAACTGACAAGGTTGATAGTTTCGAGAACACGTTTGATCAACGTAACGAAGTAATTATGGGAGTGAGCTAAAATGCCGCAAGTAATAGAGTGGACAAGTTCGCAGGCAAACGCGGACGAAATAGTTTACAGATGGGGACAAGCAGGACAACAAGCAGGAACAAACGCCTCAGAAGCTATTACATGGGGAGCGCAGCTCATCGTTCATGAATACGAGATAGCTGTATTCTTCAGAGACGGCAAGGTCTACGATGTTTTCGGCCCTGGAAGACATACTTTAACTACGCTGAATTTGCCTTTGCTCACGGGTGCATTAACGCGGCTCGCCGGCTACGGCAATAGACAAACCTTTCACGTCGATGGTCATCTACGTCAGCACCAAAGTTTTCAACGGCAAATGGGGTACAAGCGCGCAGACAACAGAGTTAGCCCCGCTGAAAGTCTTCGGACAGTTCCTGTTCAAAATTGACGATGCCACGTTGTTCGTCACCGAAGTTGTGGGTGGACAAAGTCTCTTCGACACAAACGGCGTCAACGACTTCCTACGAGGATTCCTGAATGAAAAGATAATCGCGGAACTATCGCACTACGACTTAATCACTGTCTTCACACGGCTGCAGGAAACGTCGGTGATTGTTAAGACGTCAGTTGCAGACTACTTCAAACGCTTAGGCATCGAACTAACAGACCTGCGATTCGAAGGCATCGACACAACCCCAGAGTACCGTGAACGACTCTTCTGGCTAAAAACCGGCAGCACCCCAGCCGACACTGTCCTACGTATGGAAACCGTGAAGAGCGCAGCAGCGTCTCTGGGTCAAGGCGGCGGTGGAGGCGGCGCAGGCTTAGGCACAGGCATGGTGCTTATACCGCAAATCATGAATTCCGCAGGACAAGTTCAAGCTCAAGCACCCACAGCAGCCCTCGTGATATGCCCCAAATGCGGCGCCCACGTCCCAGCGACATCAAAGTTCTGTCCCGAATGCGGAACCTCACTTACACCTCCTTCGCAAGCAACAATCACCTGCCCCAAATGCGGACACTCGATTCCAGCAGGATCCAAATTCTGCCCTGAATGCGGCGCAACAATTTCGTAGGATGGCAACGAAATGTCTGAAAGTAGACGGCAACTGCTAACCATCGGCGTTTTCTTTATAATAGTAGTTGTTGCCATACTGCTCTATCCGACAAACGTAACTCATGACTGGGGACACATTTTCCAGCTAATCCTCGTTTTGTTCGGAGTTTGGATTCTGGTTCTCGCTGGCATGAGAGCCATGAGCCCGCAGAAATATGAGCGTTCGCCGTACAGTACGGTTCAGATGGGTGTGCTTCTAATGGCGTTAGGCGGCGCTTGGTTCCTTTGGAGTTACAGCTGGATCTACACTGTAGCTCTGTTGCTGCTTGCGTTGGGTGCTATAGCTATCGCGTCAGCCATGCGGCGAAAGGCTTCTTGAGCCCCTTTTCGGCTCTAAACATTTTTCTATCTCTCTGCACAGTCACATTGGCAGAAGGCTCAAAGTTATGACTGAACAACTTGTTGGACGCGGCACATGGTACGACATGATGGCTAAGAAAGTCATCGACCGCGAACGTGAACTCGGCAGAGACATGAGTAAACTTCGCACAGAGATGGGTCTTGGAGCCTCAGGGTTCCCGCACATCGGCAGCTTAGGCGACGCCGCACGCTCCTACACTGTTACGCTTGCCCTGCAGAATTTAGGCTTCAACTCCGAGTTGATTGCTTACTGCGACGACAAAGACGGCTTGCGCAAAGTTCCAGTCGGGTTATCAAAGGATCTGGAAAAGTACCTTGGTTACCCAGTGTCAAGCATTCCTGATCCGTTCGGTTGCCATGAAAGCTACGGCAAACACATGAGCTCACTTCTTCTGGAATCCTTAGACAAGTGCGGAATGGACTACCGCTATTACTCAGCTAAAGAAGTCTACGATAAAGGTTTGCTTCTAAACGAAATCAGAACCATTCTCACTAACGCCAAACAGGTTGGACAAATAGTAAAAGAAGAAGTTGGACAAGACACCTACACCGAAGTTTTGCCCTTCTTCGCAGTTTGCGAAAAATGCGGACGTATCTACACAACACGCGCCCACTCGTTTGACCCTAAAACCGATAAAGTCCACTACAAATGCGAAGGCTTAGAAATCCGCGGCAGGCTCATCCAAGGATGCGGGCACGAAGGCGAAGCAGACATAGCTAAGGGCGAAGGAAAACTAACTTGGAAAGGCGAATTCGCAGCCCGATGGAAAGCGCTGGATATACGGTTTGAAGCCTTCGGGAAAGACATCGCTGACTCAGTGAAAATCAACGATAGAATATGCCGTGAAGTCCTCCGCTTTGAACCCCCTTCCCACGCAAGGTACGAGATGTTTCTTGATAAAGGCGGAAAGAAAATCTCCAAATCAGCAGGCAACGTTTTCACCCCTCAAGTTTGGTTCCGCTACGGCTCCTCGCAGTCGCTGCTTCTGCTTATGCTGAAAAGGTTTGTCGGCACACGGACCTTGGATGTGTCGGATATTCCAGCGTACATGAATGAGCTTGACTATCTTGAAGAGGTTTACTTTGGCAAGAAGCAGGCGGGCGAAAAAGAAGCGGTGCGGCTCAGAGGGTTGTTTGAGTACTGCTACGTGGCGAAGCCACCGTCAAAGCCGAGTGTTCATGTACCCTACAATTTGATGGCGTTTCTCGTTAAAATGGCGCCTAAAGATTGTATAGAAGATTATGTGGCTGAGAAACTTCAAAGCTACGGTTACCTTCCGAAGGGTCAAGCATTAGACGCGAACTTGAAGAAACGAGTAGAATACGCTTTAAACTGGATCGCTGACTTTGAGGAAATCAAAGAAACCGATGTAGCCCTTAAGGCTGAAGAGAAGGCCGCGGTCGCTGAATTAATTGCCAAACTTGAAACTGAAGATGAACCAGACAAAATCCAAAACGCCATCTTTAATGCTGCAAAAAACAGCGGTGTCCAACCTGGCAGTTTCTTCAAGACGCTGTATCAGATTTTGATGGGCGCACCGCAGGGTCCCCGTTTAGGTCCGTACGTGCTTGCCATGGGGAAACAGAACGTTATTGCGGCTCTAAAGAGGGCGGTTAGCAAAAACTGACAACGAAACTCGCCTTCTCCCATGCATTTTTTTCTGTCAAATTCCGATGTAAAAATCTGTATGTTTTAACATTGCTAAAAGAACGAATGCCCTCTTTTGCTTGTTTCGTGAGCGCTGATGTTTTTAGGTGACTTTTTATGCACCGTTTTGCGTAACCATTAGTCAGCCAGAGTAGAAACCCAAAAGACTTAACTGTTGAGTAGCCATAATACTACTTAGCCGTTGTCTAGGTTTCCTGTAAGATTAACAGGACCTACGAATTATGAAACCAAAACAAAATAGTAAGCAAGAACCTCTTGAGGAAGACGAAATTTTAAGCACTATCTCTGCCTCCTGCGCTTTACCTCTGGAAGCAAAGAGGCTGCGCGACATTTTAGATAATATTCCGTCGGCTGTAATGGTCTTGGAAAAACCTGATGGAATGGTAACTTTTGCGAATAAAAGGGCTATTGAATTGTTCGGTGTTAACCCTTGCGGTTTGAAACTAAGTGAGCATGCCGCGGCTTTGAAAATTTACCTGTTAGACGGTAAACTTTGCCCGACTGATGAACTTTACACTTACAGGGCACTTTTTAATGAAGAGACAATTCTTAATGCGCCTGAAATTATCGAGAGCCGCACCGGGAAACGCTATGTTCTTGACGTAAGTACGAAACCGCTTTACGATGATGAAGGCAACCCTAAGGCTGCAGTTACCATTTTCGAAGATGTAACTGAACGCGTCAAGACGCAAGAGGCGCTTCAGGAAAGCGAAGACAGACTAAAAATGGCGCAGAAAATCGCTCACGTGGGCAGCTGGGAGTACTACGTAGGAACTGACAGGGCGATCTGGTCCGACGAGCTATTTCGAATTTTCGGCATGAAACCGCAAAAGTACGGTCCCACCACAACCGAATATGTCAATCATATATATTCTGAAGATCGAGAAAAAATAAACCAGAAAATGGAGCAACTTCTGTTTAACGCCAAGTTACTTTCCAAATCAAGTTTTGATTACCGCGTTGTTAGACACGACGGCTCAGTCAGAACCATCCATTCCCAGCGTATGGTCAGGGAAATAAGCGAAGACGGCAAACCCGCAAGGATAGTCGGCATCGAACAGGATATAACTGAACGCAAGCAAATCGAACAAAAGCTTGAAGACTACGCGAAAAATCTTGAGCTGATCGTTGCCGAGCGAACAAAGCAGCTTCAGGACGTTGAACGTTTAGCAGCGATTGGGCAAACCGCAGGTATGATTGGCCATGACATTCGCAACCCGTTGCAGTCGATTACTGGGGAACTGTTTTTGCTGAAGGAGGAAATGGATACTTTTCCTGAAAGCCCACACAAAACGAATGTTCAAGAAAGTCTGCAAACCATACAGGAACAGGTAGACTACATCGGCAAGATTATTTCTGATTTGCAAGATTTCGCCAGACCCCTCAAACCCGAAATAACCGACGTTGACCTGCAAGTTGCCATACCACAACTACTCTCAACAATCCCAATGCCAAACAACATAACAGTAATCCAACAATGCGAAAAGAAACTGCGGGTAAACGCTGACTGCACATTCCTAAAACGCATCCTCGTAAACCTCGTTACAAACGCCATCCAAGCAATGCCGGACGGCGGCAACCTAACAATCAAAGCCTTCCACAACCACAACAGCGTAAACGTAACCATTTCAGACACGGGCGTGGGCATCCCAGACGAGATAAAACCGAAACTTTTCCAGCCGCTGATGACAACCAAATCCAAAGGTCAGGGCTTCGGGTTAGCAGTTGTAAAACGACTGATGGAGGCGCAGGGTGGAACAGTAGGTTTTGAAAGCAAACTTGGCGAAGGAACCCAGTTCAAGATAGTTTTCCCGAAAAAAACCAAATAACCCGCTCTCCCATAACCACTATTTTTAAGTTTAAGCAAAGTATTTACTATTCTGCCCCTTATTTTCTGGGCACAAATTGTGGGCTCGTAGTCTAGTACGGACAAGGCATCGGCCTGCGGAGCCGGGAATCCTGGGTTCAAATCCCAGCGGGCCCGCCAAACTTTTTCCCTTAGGCTGAAAATTCTGGGTTGAACGTCGCGCTCTCCTTTGGTGCTTTTGGAAAAAGCCGATATGAACATGTGCTTTGTGTCTCCCAAACTGATAAGTTGCGCGCTTGTACTTGTTGAGAGCTAAAAATGGCTTTGGGGCTGACTAATGAGTAAAGCGGCGGACATGGGCAAAGTCTCGGTGAAAGGTAGTTTCCATGTTATGTGGGGGCTGCTTGCTTCAACAGTCATTTCTGCAGTCGGCGCAGTGATTTTAGCGGGGGTTCTGGGAGCAAGCAACTATGGCTTATACGCCATCACGTTGTCTGCGCCATCTTTAATCAGCTTATTTCATGATTTAGGAATAAACTACGCGGTTACCCGCTACTCCGCTCAGCTTAAAGCAGATGACAAGGCGGAGCAAATAAGAGGAATCATACTTTCAGGGTTCATCTTCAAGATTCTTTTCGGGCTGGCGCTTTCAGTGATTTGCCTGCTGCTTGCGCCCTTCTTGGCCACAACACTTTTCCATCGCCCCTACCTCACAGCGCTAATTCGAGACGTCTCGTTTATCATCTTGGCTCAGTCTTTAGTCGCTACTGCAACCGCCGCTTTCACAGGCGTCGAGCAAATGCATGTTAACAGCCTTATGATTGTGTCCCAAGCCATCGTCAAGACTGTTCTTGCGCCGGCGTTGGTGCTGATTGGATTAGGGTTATATGGCGCAATCGTAGGCTACTCTGTTTCCTACTTTGCTACGGTGTTAATTGGGTTACTGCTGGTTTGGACAATATACAAAAGCCTGCCCAGTTTGCCCTCAAACAAACTGGACTTCACCCGCAACATCAAACTGATGCTTCGCTTCGGGTTGCCGCTGGGCCTTAGCGACATTTTGGGGGGTTTCTTAATGCAGTTTTACTCGTTTATCCTCGCCATTTACGTGGCAAACAACGCGCTCATCGGAAACTTTAGCTTAGCCTCAAACTTCGTGATTATAGTAACCTTTGTTGCTACACCCATAAACACGATGCTTTTCCCAGCCTTCTCCAAAATTGACTGCAAAAACGACAATGCAACGTTGAAAAAAGTTTTTCAATCATCCGTCAAATATACGACGTTGCTGACCATACCTATTGTAGGGATGCTGATAGCGCTTAGCAAACCCGGCGTCTCAACACTTTTCGCTAACCACTACGCACAAGCCCCCTTTTATTCTAGGTTTGCTTGCCCTCAACTACGTGTTCTTAGCGTTTGGAATGTACAGCACAACCAACCTGATTAACACCCAAGACCGCGCATCCATCAAAATCTTGCTTGCCGTGATGACGTTGGCTGTCGGTTTGCCGTTAGGTTTCGTTTTGATTTCGCATTATGGTGTAGTGGGTATGTTGGTTACGTTGATTTTTGATGGGACGCCAAGTGTTGTTATTGGATTGGTTTTTGTTAAGAAACAATATAACCTGACCATCGATTGGTTAGCTTCAGGAAAAATACTTTTTTCGTCGTCGGCGGCTGGTTTGTTTTCATATTTAGTTGTTAAATTGCCCGTTGCCAGCGTCATCCAACTGGTAATCGGCATTCCTCTTTTCTTGTTAACCTTTGTAGCGATGATAATTTTAACCCGAACGTTGAGCCCAATGGACATGTCAAACTTTCATATGATAACTAGCGATTTGGCACCGCTTGCTAAAATTGTGAACCCCCTTTTGGATCTCCTGGAAAAAATTGATAACGCAGTTAACCACCGGGAAAATAAGGTCGTCGTACTGGACGCTAAACTGCGTTCTTAATTGTAACCTGCAGGGCAGGTTGAAAACTAAGGGAAAAATTTTTGGTTTTATTCTCTGCTTGAGAGTACCAGGATGTAGTCTGCGGTGTCTGCGCACATGTCTGCGGCTTGCTCGATGAATTCTATGAGGTCATCGAATATCACCATGGCTCCGACGTTTATGTTGACGCCGTACTTCACGAACAGGCTTTTGCATTTAAGGTATTCAACGTCGATGGCGTGCTCGATTTCGCCGACTTTTTTCGCCTCGTTAATGGCTTCAGTTGGGTTAGACGAAATTTTCTCGATGCTGCTTCTCAAAGTTTGAGCCGTGTCCACAAGCTTTCCCGTCATGACAACTGTTTTGTCGCTTAGCTCCTGAGGAATGTCCGCGCCTGAAAGCATCTCAAGACAACGGGCGGCATCTTTAGTGTGGTCAGCCAACGTATCCAGCCGCTTAACCAAATGCAGCAAGTCTTCACGGTAATCTGCGACGAGGGCGGCTCCTTTGGATAACTCCATGAAAACGTCTGTTCGAAGCGAATCTACGCCTTCTTCGGTCTTGTAGAGGTTGTCAATGTATTTTTGTGCTTCCTTAAAATTTTTCTCTGAAAAGCTCTTGGTTGCCTTATGCAGCCACGTTACCGTATCGAAAGCTTTTGTTATCTGGTCATGGGCAAGCTCTAACCCTCTGGTTTTGCGACGCTGTTCAAACCAATCGTAGCTTTTTCTTTCCACGCTCAACACCGCTTAACTATTGAAGCGGATGCAGATATAACCCTTATCATATATCTCGCCTACTCGTAAGGTTAACGTTTTAAGATGCATGTTTTTGTTTCCTTCAATTTCTGGTTCTTTTATGGAAAGCACGCGTCAATTGCCAAGAGCCAATCCGTAAGATCGGCGTTTTTAGTCTTCGCTTGCTTTTTGCTATTTATCTGTCCCTTCACATTTTCCCCTCAAATACCATTTGTTTCTCCATGTTTAGACATGGTTGAAGTACCATGGAATTTCTTGGTTTGCACGCTGTTTCTTCGCTTTTTTCTTCTGCATGGACTTCCAATGGAACCTTCTGCTTTTTGCCTTATTTGCACTGCCCAAATAGTATATAGAGAACAACTTATTCTATATAGAAAAATCAGCTTTCCAGAACGGTTTTCGCTAATCTAACCTTATCTTCCAGACCCTTCATCACGGTATCCGTCATCTTCACGTCGATCCCGATCTTCTCAATACGACCTTTTTCATCGGCGTCCTTGACGTCAATTACAAAGGCATCAAGAAAATCCTCGTAAAGCTTCGCAACGGAAAAGGCTGAAACCTCAAAGCCTAACCCATGCATAAGTTTGTCGGCGGGTCCTTTAATGGGGGCGCCGTTCACTATGGGGCTGACTCCGACGATTTTTGCCTTTGTCTTTCTCAACGCGTCCCTGATGCCGTCAACCGCCAGTATGCTGCCTATGCTGACTATTGGGTTGCTTGGGCAAACCACAACCATCTCCGCGTTTAAGATTGCATTGACAGCTTTTGGGGCGGCTTTCGCTTGGGCGGAGCCGACGAACTCGACGCCTAAAACGTTGTCTTTAGCTTGTCTCTTCACAAAATAATCTTCAAAATGAATCAGGTCGTTCTCGATTTTTATCCAGGTCTCAAACTTGTCATCCGTCATAGGCAAAATGTTAGCTTTGACTCCTAAGCGTCGGCTTATTTCTTCGGTAACATTTGAAAGGGTGAATCCTTGGCGTAGCAAATCTGTCCTGAAGATGTGTGTGGCGAAATCTCTGTCGCCTATGCTGAACCATGTTTCTAAACCCATTTTTCTGAGCGTTTCGAGGCATTGGAAAGTGTCGCCTTTTATTCCCCACCCCTTCTCGTCGTCAACGATGCCCGCTAAAGTGTAGGACACGATGTCGATGTCTGGCGAAATATGCAAGCCGAACATCTCCATGTCGTCGCCAGTGTTAACAATAACCGACAAATCTTCTTCTTTCACAAGCTTAGTTAAGCCAGTTAGAAATCTTGCTGCTCCAACCCCGCCCGCTAAAGCTGTAATCATAAGTTTCACAACGCCAAAACTAGTGGTTATGTTTCTCTGAAACCCAGTATTCGTCGGCGGCGCCTTTTTTGTTGACTACGCGTTCTTTTTTGAAGATTGGTGCTTCGCTTTTGTATCTCTCAACGGCTTCTCGCAAAACCGTGAACACTTCTGGTCGATGGGAGCCAGCAACCGCAACGTAAACCAAGTCGTCTCCAACGTTGAATTCGCCCAGTAAATGGTGAATTTGAACGTTAACTATGCCGGGTTTCTTGGTTAAGTCATCGCATATTTTGCCGAGAACTTGGTCGGCTTTTTCTTCGTAAGCTTCAAGATGCAGCTTCTCAACCTTTTGGCCTTCAACCGTGTCGCCTCGCACTACCCCGATGAAAAGCCCTATCGCGCCCGCTTTAGGGTAGTTCGGATCCTTTTTGATGTTGTCAATAGCATCTTGGACGGTGAAGCTTCCTTTCTGGTGGACTCCTGCTTTTGCCGACAAATACAACGCTCCCTAGTGTTGGTTTGAAAGTTTCTAGAATGATGTTTCTAAAGAATTTTGCCCTAAGAAGGGGCTTTGAAAATAAGGATAGCTATGCTTCAGCTTCTTCTACTTCAGGTGCTTCGGCTTCAGGCTCTGCCGCTGCTTCCTTTGGCAACGGCACATTCTGAGGTGCAGCCAAAAGTTTAGATTTCCTTATGCCGACGTGTCTTAGAGGTGCAACTTCTTTTGCTTGGTTGTAAATGTCCGATGCAATCTTGCCGAGGACCATTTCTTGGACAAACTGGTCAAGCGAGAGCGCGGCTGCTTTTTCATGGATTGTTTTATCCATTATTTTGCGGATTACTTTTTCCTGTGAGGTTTTTATTCTTGAAAGTGTCAGCGCTGAAACGGCGATTCTAAGTTTGTATCCGTCTTTTGTAGTCAGGTTAATCAGCGAGTCAACTTTGGTTGTTCTTCTTCTGACTAAGCTGCGAAGATAATCCCGCGAGTACTCATGACCTTTAAAGAGTGTCTTTGCGGTTTTCGCGTCAATCTCGTTAACTTGGAAGAACATTTTCAAATAGTGATGCGAAAAATCCGCTGTTATATCGTAAAGTGTGGCTTCAACGACTCTACCGATCAGCTTTTGTGGTTCTTCAGCTGGGATGGAGCCTAACTCAACGTTGCCAAAGAAGGAAGGTGCAACGACCATGTACCATGCTTTTCCACGCCACTTATCTTTTACATGTCTCGTTTTTGAAGACAAATCTATTTCTCCGAACGCGCAGTCAACATTCTCATAGAAATATTAAAAGGTTTACCGTTTCCTGTCAATTTTCTCTCTGTCACCCATGTACTTGCGCAAGGCAACCGGGATATTTATTGTGCCGTCTGCCTGCTGATTGTTCTCCAGCAACGCCACTATGGTTCTGCCCGTAGCGACCGCCGTCGAATTCAAAGTGTGAACAAACCCTTTCGGCGCCGCACCTTCTTTCTCCCGGTATTTTATTCCTAGGCGTCTTGCTTGGTAATCTGTGCAGTTGCTGCACGAGACAACTTCTCGATAACCGTTTTGCGCCGGCATCCAAGCTTCAATATCGTATTTTTTGGCTGCCACCGTTCCAATGTCGCCAGTGCAAACATTCACAACCCGGTACGGCAACTCGAGCTTTTGAAGCAGCTCCTCAGCGTTCAAAAGCAGCTCCTCATGAAGCTTGGCTGAATCTTCGGGCTTGCAAAATATGAACTGCTCAATCTTGTTGAATTGGTGAGTGCGGAAGATGCCTCTTGTGTCTTTACCGTGGGCACCCGCTTCCTTCCTAAAACAGCTGCTTATTCCCGCCAGTTTTATCGGCATCTCCTGTCCTTTTAGTACCTCGTTCATGTACATTGCAGCCATCGGATGCTCAGAAGTAGCAATCAAATACAGGTCTTCATTCTCAACTTTGTAGAGCACCTCGGCAAAATCTCCCATCGCCGTCACGCCCTCGTACGCTTCACGAGTCATCAAGCAAGGCGGAACAATCGCCGAAAAACCCTTATTCGTTAACTCTTCAATCGCAAGGTTCATCAAAGCCATATCCAGCCTCGCAACTTGGTTCTTAAGGTAGAAGAATCGGGCTCCGGAGATTTTTCCAGCCCTCTCCATGTCAATTTGGTCTAAAGCTAAAGCCAAATCAATGTGGTTCTTTACTGGAAAACCAAAAGTTGGGATTGTTCCCCAAGTTTTAACCTGCACGTTATCTTTGTCATCTTTACCGAACGGCACAGTGTCATCCAGCAGATTTGGAAGCCGCATGAGGTAATCGCGGGTTTTCTCCTCTTGCGCTGTAACCTGTTTTTCGATGATCCCGATTTTTTCGTCAACGTCCTGCGCCCGATGAACCTCGTCGTCAGCTTCTTTGCCTGCTTTTTTGAGTTTAGCAATTTCGATGGTTACTTGTTTTCGTTGGTGGCGCATATCGTTTAGGTTAGTAAGGTTCAGCCGCCATTCCCTGTCCACTCCGATTAAGTCTTCCAGCATTTGGAGGCATTCGGGGTTGCCGCGTTTTGCCAGATTGTTTTTTACAAGTTCGGGGTTCTCTCGGATAAGCTTGATATCTAACATGGCCGTCACACGCAAATTGGTTACTTAAGGAATTCAGCTATTTAACTTTGCAACATAAAAAGAACGGCTAAAACGGGTGACTATGCCGTATTTTCACGAGAAGTTCAGACACGCCAATTGAACGGTTAACTTTGTTGTTGATGATGATGAAGATGATGGAGTATTTTTCTTATTTCCAAAAAAGAAAGCTTAGCCATAAAAGCAAAACGAATTTACCTATTCTAATCCAAATAATCAATGCGAGAGATTGATTAAGCCGCAGCCATAAAAAGACTTAACTCAAAACTGCTTAGCGCTGACGGTGGAAACATTCAATGGCAAGCATAGAACTGGTCCTATCTGCATTCTTACTTTTGACTTTCATAGCAGCGCTTATCTCAATAAAAGTCAAGGCACCTTACACTTTGGTTTTGGTTCTAACAGGCGTCTTAATTACCGTAATTGTAGGTTTGCTGGCGCTTCAGGGCAGCCCGATTCATGGTCCAATGCAGAACGTGATTTCGCAAATCAGGTCAATTTATGACCTGCTAATCCGAGGAGGCGGAGGCGGTCTCTACGTGGGCCTCATTGTTCCCCCGCTCATATTCGAAGCCATGATCCATATCCGCGGCAGCGACCTGAGAAGCGTCATAAAACCGTCCCTTGCACTTGCAACGGTGGGGGTTCTCATAGCCACTGCCGTTACAGGGTTGATTTTGTGGCAAGTTGTTGGTCTCTCAATTTACGTGTCGTTTTTGTTCGCTGCTTTGATTGCGCCGACTGATGTGGTGACTGTTCTGGAAGTTTTTCGGCACGTCAAAGTTCCATCCAAACTGGCAACCCTTCTGGACACTGAAGCAAGCTTCAACGACGCAACCGCCATCATCGTCTTCACAATAATACTCTCAACCATCGGGCTTCAAAAAATAAACGTCCTCGGCTCTCTGACAAACTTCGGCTTCACTCTAGGCGCCGGAGTCTTGATCGGGCTGAGTGTTGCTTTTGCAGGAGAAGTCCTCTCGAGCTTAATCGAAGACAGGGTTGCCGAAACCATATTGACCATCGCTGTTGTTTACGGGTCGTACGCTTTTGCATCCGGCATCGGCGCCTCTGGGTTAATTGCAGTGGCTGTTGCGGGATTGTACTTTGGCAATTTCACTATTCGAACCGCGATGGAGCCAGCGACAAGGGAAGCTGTTCAAATTTTTTGGCAAATCGCTGCCTTCTTAGGTAACTCGGTGGCTTTCCTTCTCATCGGCTTCGAAGCCAACATCGTTACTTTTCCGCAATCGATTCTCCTCATTTTAGCGGCTTTCGTCGCGGTGACGGCGTCAAGAGCGTTCACTGTTTACCCAATACTTGCTTTCTACCGAAAGATAAGTGGGAAAATGACGGGGGTCTGGAGCAACGTCGCTATGCTTGGCGGCGTCAGGGGCGCCCTTTCAATTGCGCTGGCGGCAACAATCACTGCCTCCGCAGTTGTTTCGGTGGCGGACCTGCACACCATAGACACGATGGTGTTCGGGGTCGCCTTTATTTCAATAATGGTTCAAGTGCCTCTGCTGTTCCGTTACGCCAAAAAAGTGATGCCTGATGTAGAAGCCTTCAAGCAAACCGAGCTTGACGACGAGTTTGCTCGACTATCCTCCTACATCGAAGAGATGCATAGACTGAGGTCAGAGGGAAGAATTTCTGAAAGTGAATTTGCGGAAAAACTCGAGGAGAGCAAATTGGAGCTGGAAAGGTTGATTGCAAAGTCGCATGTGACAGTTGAAACAAGAAAGATAATTCGAGCCAGAGCCTCGATTCTTTTCCCGCGTTTGCCAAAAACAACTAAGCGAAAACAAAAGGCAGACGTCAACGAGGAATCAAATTCGCCACCCGAACCAGATGACAACAAGTAGCCTCAATTGAGCGTTCTTTGAATTTCTAAAATTTAATTGCGTTGAATAATCAAAAAATAGAAGAAGGTTTAGATTTGGTTTCCTTGTTTTTGTGTCGGTTTTACTTTTTGCTTAGGGTTATCTCCATTGTGGAAACCATTCTGGATTTGCTTTCTCCCTCTCGTGGCGGCATCTCTACTGTTCCTATCGCGATTTTTGCAACTTTGAGTTCTTTGATGAATCGGTTTCTTGTTATTTCGGCGACGTCGACAGCGGTGGTTATGGCTTGGCCTCGTGCTTTCAAGGTTATTTCACTCAGGTTGCTTTGGGAGAGGCTTGTTATGATTGCCAGAACATAGCTCATCGGAGGTTTATTTCCCACAAAGATAACATCTGCATTTTCAGTCATTTTATTTTACTCCTTTATAGTGGTTTGCTCTATGTAACGATCCGTTACTTGCGTTTGCTTCGTAACGAAACGTTGACCCCAACTAACATGGTTCTTGCTTATAAGCCCATTGAATAGAACAGTTTACGATGCTAAAAACGACGCAACATCAACTAGTGCAAGCAGCAAAACGGGAAAGGCTTTTCTACAGCCAACCCATAATGAGCTTTAACACCCCAATCAAGCCGTGAGTAACCTATTGCTGACTAAACTAAAGAAAAGGGTTCAAGAAATGCTGACGTCGGAGGCAAAAGCCGCTCACAGAGTAGGTTTAACCCCCAACAAAGTAAGCCTCATCGGCTTCATTCTCGCTTTCGCTTCAGCTGCCGCCTACGGGTTGGCGCAAAACCATCCTTGGCTTTTGTTGCTGGCAACGCTTTTTCTTTTGGCTTCAGGATTCTGCGATACCCTTGACGGAATCATAGCCAGAACTTTCCAGCAAGTAACCGTTTTCGGAGGCTTCTTCGATTCAGTTCTCGACAGGTATGCAGACGCAATAGTCTTCGCCGCCATAATAATCGCTGGCCTATGTAATGCTGCTTGGGGTACATTTTGGGGTTCGGTGTGGGCTTTGGCAGCTTTGGCTGGTTCTTTGCTGGTAAGTTACACTCGTGCAAGAGCTGAAGCTGTAGGCTTAAAAATGGAGTCGGTTGGGCTTGCGGAACGGGCAGAACGCATGCTTATTTTAGCAGTCTTCAGCGTGGTCGGGTTTTTCTGGTTGCCTGCGTTTGGTTACGGTGTAGCCTTGTTGGCGGTGCTTTCAAACTTTACAGTTATACAAAGAGCCTTGTATGTATACAAGGAGTTAAAGAAAAAAGCAGTTTAGTTACTTAGTATCTTCTTCGGGGCGCTCGTGAGTGACGTTCGCTTTCGGCTCGTACGTTGACTATTCCACGGTGTACGGCGCACGATATGCAGTAGTATTTTGTGTCTACCCATGAAGCCAGAAAAGTGCCTTTTTGCCTGAGTTCCTTAGCTAACTGAGGTTCAACAAACGACACACGGCGAGTAGATCTCTTTGCCTTGTCACGTGGCACCTGTGCTCCGCAGTTTGCGCATTGTACAAGGCTGCCGCTTCCTTTGCTTCCTTTTGATCTTCCTCGGCTTTTTCGTTTAGATGGCAATTATTTTTAACCTCTTTCCTCTATTTTTCACATTATGGTCTAAACTATCTTATATATCTGCTCTTAACTTTAAGAGCGAAGCGACGTTTGCTTCCCGATTTATCAAAGGAACAATTTTTCCGCCCGGCGACGTCATCAAAGTTGTAACTCCCGGTCCATGCCCAGCTGTGACACAATTCGAATGGATGACCACGCCGACTGAAACAGCGCCTTGACGGTAAATCCTTCCAAACGAGTGGTCCGCATCAACGATGGCTACCAAATCGCCAAGCCTCAAGCTCTCCAACTCGTACTGGTCAACAATCGTTTTATCGAACAATTGTATGTCGTAGTCTCCCGAGTTAACTTGGTTTGCGCCTAGGCCTGAACCCATGATGGCGGCTGGAATAACATGCGTGACAGGCACCAAAAGCTTGTCTTCTTTGGGCTGCGGATTCCACACTGCAAGCAACGCGGGGTCCAGATTGAAGATTTTAATTTCTGGAAAATCAACCAACTTCAAACCTGTGCCGAAGGCTTTCACCAGCACTCTGTCTCCCAGCACAAGCTTTTCTAAAATGCCTGAGGGAAAATCAACCAGCACATGCTCAATTCCACCATGCTTTCCCGTGACAACTCCCTTAGCGCCTTTACCGTCGCCGTTAACAACGGTTGCTTCATTTCCCACGCATGACAACACATTGAACGCCGTGTTAGCCGCCTGCCCCGACCGCGCGTCGTTTTCCTTGTTTTCCACGCTGACGCCTGGTTCCACATGGTCAGCTTCCCAACCGCACGCTGGGTCGCCGACTCTAAGATTATAGGTTATGCCACCTACGCCTGGCAGCACAAGCGGTTGCCCCGTTGCGGTGACAGTGTAGACTGACCTAATGGTTGGGCTAGCTATTTCGCCCATAACTGAGATTTTTATGAGTTTTTCCGCATTTGTCTTAAGCATAAATAGTTTCCCCCTTGCGCCACTATTCTCAAGTGCTGGAGCATCTAATAAAACTTCATAGCCCACCCACTAACTTTACACACTTGCGCCTTACGAGTTTTTTCTTTCAATATTGCGACGATATCACTGAGAGGCAATTTGTGCTGTTTAACCAGTTGAACCCGTCAAAAACCAGCAAGTTAGCGATAGATGTTAAAAAGGATACTCAAGAGGCACTGCAGGCGGAACTAGTTCTGCCTCTAGGAAAGGGGAGTTTATTGGATTACGATTTCAAGCGGCGGTGTTTGTAGAAGAACTGTATGATAGTTAGGTTGAGTGGGATCTCCAATGCCCATCTCAACTGTTGAAACAATGTAGTATATTCCTGCTGAAACTGGCGGATTGCTGAACAGATTCAAGTTGTTATCCAGATGCCAAATGTCACTGAGTGTCATGTTACCTCCAGAACTAACATTATAAAAATATGTTGGCATGACCGGATGTACTCCGTATCGACCGTCATAGACCACAGTCCATTTGCTGTTGTAAACTTGAAGGTAATAAGACGATGAACTAGTAGAGAATTCAGTTGTTTGGTTGCCGATGTTGGTTAATACATATGTCGCATCAACTTGTTCTCCGAGGCTGTAAACAGTCTTTGGAATAGAAAATGTAAGTTCGAGACTGCCATTAACGGTTGTTGCTTCCGTTTGAGTTGGAATAGGAACTGACGTTGGGGTTGGAGTTGGTGATTCTGTTGGTGCGGGTGTCGATTTTGTTGTTGGAGAAGCTGTGGGACTTGGGGTTGGTAATGAATTCGGATGTGTAGATTGAGTTGGAGTTACGGTCGGAAAAGTTGTTTGGGTCATGGTTTGTGAAGTTTCTGAGTTATTTGTGATTGGCACAAGAGCAAATGCTGAAAGTGCCGAGATTGTGATTACTATCGCCGCCAATGTTGCAATCACTAACTTGGCAGTGTTCTTCACTGAGTTCACCAATAGACCCATGATTGGACAAAATACTTAAGTTTTATCCCAGTTTCAAAAAAAGGATGATTATGGGTTTAGCCCCACCACAAATAGTAGGCTGTTATAGTTGAGCTCCAGCCCATGTCTATTGCTTGTCCATTGTTGTATCAAAGAAAGCGACAAGAACAGTACAATCTGTTTAGTGGCTAAGATTCCAAGTAAGTAAATCTTAAATTATGCGCCTCTTTATTGTTCCGTTGGAAGTTAAGCCTCCTAAATTGTCGGATGTGAAATTTCAATGTCTGAGATTGGATTAAGAACAAAAATGCTAGTTCGAGACGTAATGAGCAGCCCAGTCATAACTATGGATGAAGACGCAGCTTCTAACCTTGCCGCCGCCGCCATGGATAAGAACGATTTAGGGTGCATAATCGTTGTTAACAAGGCTGGACAATCAATCGGGATAATCACGGAGCGGGATTTGGTTGTTAGGGTTTTATCGAAGAACCTTAAGCCTGACACGGTGAAAGCAAAACAAATCATGACCACCCCTCTGGTTACCATTGAACCCGACGCCACAATCAGCGAAGCCGCGAGAAGAATGAATAGGCTGGACATCAGGAGGCTCGGCGTCATCTACAAGGGCAACCTTGTCGGCATAATCACCGCTAAAGACGTCTTAGGCGTCATGCCTGAACTCATCGAGATTATTCAGGAAAGGTCACGCATCGAAGGCGAAGACCGCACCGAAGAAGAAGGCGAAGAGGTTCCGCTCTCAGGATACTGCGAACGTTGCAACGTTTACTCGGAAAGCCTCAAAGAACGCAACGGACAAAACATCTGCGACGAATGCCGCATCGAACTGGAACAAGAAAAGTAAAGCATCAAAGCTTGTTTTAGCTTCATTTCTTTTGGTTACGGATGTTTTTTGAGAATTATCATCGGCTTTTCGAGCCTTGGGTCGGCGAGCCCAGAGCATGTTGAAACACCGCAACTCCGTAACGCAGTAGGCTTTTCACTGCACTTACTCGTTTTCTCGGGACGCATGCGACGCCGCCGATTAAGCCATACAGCGATAGGGCGGTCATGGTTAGGAAGGTTGATTTCGAGTAAACAGTGAGCCTTAGGATAAGTAGAAACAGTTTTGAAAACATGTCGTCTGACTTCTTTGGAAAAACAATCATGCCTCTTTCAATGCACAACTATCTTGGCAAGAGAAAAGTTAAGGGTTTTGCCTTCCAAACCCTTTTTCAACTGTATCGACGAATTGTACCGTCTTTCCGTATATGCTTCACCCTCCTATCGGGTATCCTTGCACAAAAACACAAAACAAATTATTGCCGCAAGAAAGCTCAACATCCTTTCTGTCATGACAAATACCTTTGCAGAATCGAGACCGAGATAAGCTTTTAACCAAACCCTCCGCTATTCAATAACCCGTGAACCAACGTGATTGTTGATTCTGTCCTTACAAACGCCAAAGCCTACCTAAACGGACAGGTTGTCGATTGCAGCATAGCTATTGAAGAAGGCAAAATCTTCAAAATCGGCAGAGAAACCCAAATGCCTGGCGCCGACCAAAAAACCAACCTGAAAAGCCACCTTGTCCTTCCAGGCTTAATCGACGAGCACGTGCATCTGCGCGACGAGGGGAAGGCATACAAGGAGGATTTCTTAACGGGAACCGCCGCAGCGGCCGCAGGAGGATTCACAACGGTTCTGGATATGCCTAACAACGACCCCGTTACGATGAGCGTTGACGCATTGAGGACCCGTATGGCGTTGGCTAAAAGAAGGATTCTGGTTGATGTTGGTTTTTACTCTGAATTTCCAAAGAAGCTTACGGAAGTCCGGGAAATTGTTTCTGAAGGTGCAGTCGGGTTTAAGCTTTTTTTGGGCAGCCAAATAGGCGGAGTAAATGTTGACGACGACGAAGAGTTGCAAGCGGCTTTCAGAGAGGTTGCGCCGTTAGGTGTGCCTGTGGCGTTGCACGCTGAAGACAAAGCAATGCTTACAGCCAACGAAAACAAACTCAAGCAAACCAAAAAAGTCAGCGTCTCCGCTTTCCAAAATGCGCATTCCGAAGTAGTTGAAGCAAAAGCCATTGAACGCATGCTCAAATTAAGCGCGTCGACTGATGTGCGCCTGCATTTCTGTCATGTTTCGACAAAAGAAGGCTTAAACGCTATTGAGGATGCAAAGAAGACAGGCCGAAAAGTAACCTGCGAAGTTACCCCCAACCACCTTTTGCTGTCAACCCCTGATTTGGAACGTTTGGGACAAATGCTGATTATGGCGCCGCCGCTCCGCAACACGGACCAAGTTGAAGCTTTATGGACTGGACTGGAGGCAGGCTGGGTTGATTCTTTAGGGTCAGACCACGCGCCCCATGCGCTGAGCGAGAAGTCTGCGAGCAGCGTTTGGGAAGTTAAAGTCGGCGTTCCAGGGCTAGAAACCACTTTGCCCCTAATCATGACAGCCGTCAGGAAGAATCGTCTGTCTCTGAGTCGGGCAATGGCGCTTTTGGCTGAGAAACCTGCGGAAATCTTCGGTTTAGGTGACCGCGGGTATTTGGAGCAGGGGAAAAACGCGGATTTGACAGTGGTGGATTTTAACGGCAAATTCAAGATTGACGCTTCCAATTTCAAATCTAAAGCCAAATTTTCCCCTTATGACGGCTGGGACGTGCAGGGCAAACTGGAAAAAACGTTCGTCGGGGGCACTTTGGTTTTTGACGAAGGCGAAATAGTTGCGAAGGCAGGCAGTGGCTCTCTTGTTCGGAGAGGCAACATGTGAATTTCTTAGCTGACAGCATGCTGGGAAAACTTGCACGTTGGCTACGAATGTTAGGACAAGACGTAACCTACAATGTTCAACTGAACGACAATGAGCTTTTAGATTTAGCGAGGACGGAAAGCCGCGTTTTGCTGACCAAGGATTTGGAGCTTTACAGACGCACCGCCGCCATGGGTATCGGAGCTTTTTTTGTCGAAGGCAAGTCAGAATCTGAACGGCTGGCGGAAGTTGCGAAAAGGTACGCCTTGAATTTGACGATGGATATGGAAAAATCCTTTTGCCCCGTATGCAACACCAAGCTTAAGGCTACTCCGAAGGAACAGCTTTCGGGCGAATTGCAGAAGAACACTTTTACTTACTACGAAAAATTCTGGCGATGCCCAAACTGCGGGCGAATCTACTGGCAGGGCGCCCACTGGAAACAAATCAGCAACACCCTGTGTGAAGCGCAAACGAAACTTGAAAAACTAAAGAAAAAAGAATGTAGCTAAGTTAGCCATTTCAAAGGTATGTCTTGGTATGTTCCGTCTGGCAACGTCCGCCTGATAGTTATCGGCAGAATTGAAGCCTCAAGTTCTTTTAACGCTATGTCTATGGGGTTAGTATTTTCACTTGCATCCACCAAAATCGGTGCTCCCATCGAGATTTGAAGAGCTCTAGCTCCAACTATCCTTGCTTTCTCGAAGCGAGTAATTTTTGGTGGTCCAACAACTATTTTTTGTTCTGCCGTATTTAATACTCTCCAGCGCCTGGATATCCGCCCATACCGCCCATGCCCCCCATGCCGCCGCCCATTCCGCCTGGAGGCATCGGTGGACCTTTCATTTTGCCTGAAGCGATGACGTCGTCGATTTTAAGTATCATGGAAGCTGCTTCATTTGCAGATTTAATTATCTGTTTTTTAACTGAGAGCGGTTCGAAAATGTTTACTTTTGACATGTCCATTACTTTTCCTTCTAAGACCTCTATGCCTGCCCATGTTTCTCCTTTTTCATGTCTGGTCCTTAATTCTACAAGTATGTCAACTGGGTCTAAGCCTGCGTTTTCAGCCAGCGTTACAGGTATAGATTCGAGGGCTTCTGCGAAAACTCTAACTGCAAGCTGTTCTCTGCCCGTAATCGATTCAGCATACTTTCTCAGCACGCTTGCCATCTCCATTTCGGGAGCGCCTCCTCCGGCAACAATTTTTGGTTCCTGAATTAGGTCTCTGACTACGCATAGTGCATCATGGATTGAACGTTCTGCCTCAGCGGTCATGCGTTGTGTCGCACCCCTGATTAGGATGGTTACTGCTTTTGGGTTCTTGCAGCCTTCGATGAAAGTCATCTTGTCGTCACCGATTTTGCGTTCCTCAACTAAAGCTGCGTATCCCAGGTCGGATGGTGAAATGCCGTCTAGGCTTGAAACTACGTTTCCACCTGCAGCTCTTGCGAGCTTTTCCATGTCGGATTTCTTGGCTCTTCTAATGGCAATTAATCCTTTTCTTGAAAGAAAATGCTGAACCATGTCATCTATGCCTTTCTGGCACACGACCACGTTTGCTCCTGAAGCCACGATTTTGTTTGTCATGTCCCTTAGCATCGTTTCTTCTTCTTTGAGGAAGGCTTCAATCATGTCCGGGCTTTCAATGTTTATTTTGGAGTCTAACTCGGTTTTCTCAATCTCCAAAGAAACATCCACTAACAAAATCTTCGCGTTCTCTACGCGTTTAGGCATGCCTGATTGAACAATTTCCTTGTCTAAAACTATGCCGTTAATAAGTGATGTGTCTTTGAGTGATTCGCCTGTTTTCTTCTCAACCTTTACATCGTCTACGTCGGCCTTGTATACGCCGCCTTGTTTTTCAGCGACTGCAAGCATCGCTTTAACAGCTATGTCGGCTAAGTAATCCTTGTATTCAGCGACGATTTTGCTTCCCATCGAAGTTGTGGCAGCCTTTATCAGAAACTCCGTCGATTTCAAGTCCACTGGCAACGCTATTTTCTCAAGGGTTTTAAGCGCTTTTTCAGCCGCTTTTCTGTAGCCGTCAATTATTACTGTGGGGTGAACGTTTTTGTCGATTAGTTCTTCTGCTCTGCTGAGAAGTTCACCTGCAATTATGACTGCTGATGTTGTTCCGTCTCCTGCCTCGTTGTCCTGTGTCTTGGCGACTTCAACAAGCATTTTGGCGGCTGGATGCTGAACATCCATTTCATCCAAAATGGTGCGGCCGTCACTTGTTATCGTGGTGTCTCCAAAGTTGTCAACTAACATTTTATCCATGCCTTTCGGACCTAAAGCGCTCCTCACGCTTTCAGCCACAACTTTAGCGGCAGTAATGTTTCCGTGCTGCGCTTCTCGTCCTCGGGACCTGTTTGAGCCTTCTTTCATAACTAGAACAGGTATTCCGCCTGCTTGCGTTGGAAATGATGACAAATCAAGTAAACCTCCCTTTAATGCGACACAACAAAATGTTACTAGCCATATAAGTTTTTCTAGGCGGGGTATGCTGATTAAAGCCTAGGCGTGGCGTTTTTGCATCATTTTGCCATTTTTCGGGGTTTTCTTTTTTCTTTTTAGCCGTGGCTTTAATAGACCGCCACTTTAGCTATTCCAGGAATCTTTAGCACCTCAGGAATTAATTCTCCGGGAATTTTTTTCTCTACAATAAGCGTAAGTTTTGGCTCTGGTGAAAGTTCTGGGTCATCCACTATGGCTTGTCTTATGCTTAATCCTGCCCTGTTAAGAATCATGGCTGCATTGGATAAGATTCCCGGCGACCTTGCGTTAACGGGCGTTATCTCTAAAACCCCTAGGTTGAGGTGCTTTGCGATTTCTTTGAGTGAGTGTCCCGCGGGGCGTATTTCATCAAAAATCAGTTTGAGTTCAGGGTCAGCTTCTATGGTGCGGAGTGTTTCGTTTACTGTTCTTCGGTCTACTCCGGCGGCTCTGGCTACGCGGACTGGTGGGATTTCGATTTGGTTTAGACATATTTTTTCTTTTTGGACGCTTAAGCCGTTTTCTATTAGGACCCGGGCTACTTTGAGGCGTTCGGGGTATTCTTGCAGTTGGGTTTTTATCATGTTCCACATTTTGTTTCGCTTGTGTATGTTTTTGTTCGTTTAAGTATAAATGTGTTGTTTGCTTGCGCCTCTTAAATGTACATAAGTGTACACAAAAGTTTTAAATAAAACTTAAACGTACACTTCTCTGCTTTGGAATTAAAAGGACGAAAAACAACATGCCAACGCCAATGAAAAAAATATTCCTAAAAGAAGAAGACATCCCAAAAAAATGGTACAACATAGTCCCCAACCTACCCAAGCCGCTTCCACCATTCATCGATCCAGCAACGAAGCAGCCTGGCGTCGGAATTGTCCCACGAATCTTCCCAAAAGAAATCATAGGTCAAGAAATAAGCCAGGAACGATGGATAGACATTCCTGAAGAAGTCAGAGAAGTCTACCGCATCTGGCGTCCCTCGCCGCTTTTCAGAGCTCTCAACCTGGAAAAGGCATTGAAAACACCCGCAAAAATCTACTACAAATATGAAGGTGTCAGCCCGGCTGGAAGCCACAAACCCAACACCGCCGTGCCCCAAGCATATTACAACATGAAAGAAGGTACCGAACGCTTGTCAACTGAAACAGGCGCGGGGCAGTGGGGTTCAGCTTTGGCGTTTGCAGCCATGACTTTCGGGCTTAAAGCTACCATTTACATGGTGCGTGCAAGTTATGACCAGAAACCGTACCGAAAGATGATGATGAAGGCTTTCGGCGCAGAATGTATCGCAAGCCCAAGCAACAAGACTGAGGCAGGACGAAAAATCCTTGCCGAAGACCCCGAAAGCAAAGGCAGTCTCGGCATAGCCATCAGCGAAGCCGTCGAAGATGCGCTTGTCAACGAGAAAGAAACTAACTACGCCATCGGCAGCGTCTTTAACCATGTGTGCCTACACCAAACCGTTGAGGGTTTAGAAGCTAAACAACAGCTTGAGATGGTTGATGACTATCCAGATGTCGTTTACGGCTGCATAGGCGGAGGCAGCAGCTTCAACGGATTAATGTGGCCTTTCTACTACGACCAAGTTACGAAGAAGGCGCCTAAAGAAACCAAGTTCATCGCCACCGAAGCCACAGCATGCCCCAAAGTCACCAAAGGCTACTACCAGTATGACCACGGCGACACCGCAAAATTAACACCGCTCGTGCCCATGCACACTATAGGACATGACTTCATGCCAGCACCCATACACGCAGGCGGATTACGTTACCACGGCATCTCCCCAGTCATCAGCGAACTTGTGCAGCAGAAAAAGATGACAACAGAAGCATTCAACCAAATAGAGGTCTTCGACGCAGCCAAAATTTTCCTTCGATCCGAAGGCATCATCCCAGCGCCTGAGCCATCACACGCAATCAAAGGTGTCGTTGACGAGGCATTGCGGTGCAAGAAGACGGGTGAAGCAAAAACCATCCTGTTCGTGCTCTGCGGACACGGCTACTTCGACATGGCAGCATACGACGAATACTTCAGCGGCAACCTCCAAGCATACGAGTACCCAGCCCAGAAAGTCGACGAATCCATGAAGAAACTGCACAAACTGTACCCATGGCTAGACGAAGTCAACAAGAAATACATAGGCTGCGAAACATACTAAATCTCGCAACCAACCTTTTCATTTTTTTATTTCTTTGATTGCAACAAAATTTTGTTTCCATATTTCACTCTCATTGTTTGCTTACGACTCTAACCCTTAGAGTACCCGCTCTAAATGTTAGGGCTATATCTTCAAGCTCACTGTATGCAATCAAAAAAGCGGGGAAAAAAGATGAATGCTAATTTCGAATATGCCAAGACTTTAGCTGGCGACGGTACAATACTGCTTTTGCTCAGTTTGATTTCCTATGTTGGCTGGGTATTAGGCGTAGTTGGTGGCTTTAATGACTGAGCAAGCTGAAGTTCAAACAGATTCTGGCTGGAGGCGATTCATAAGGAAGCACTGGGCGATATTTGCGGTATTTGTGGCAGCAGCTATACTGGCGTTTGCGAGTGCAGTCTATGTCTTTGGCTGGTTCACAGGAAACGCCCAATCCACAGGTTTAGTCCCATCCACCCTAAATCTATGGTCTATGAACAACCTTGTGATGTTTATTCTCCATGCAATCTTCTGGGAGCTCGTCTTAATCGGCATCCCTGTAGCCATAGGTGCAGTGGCAGGTTGGCAATGGTGGAAAAGATTACCTGAAGGAGAAAAAAGAGAATATCATCTCTCTGGGAAACGCTCACGCGGTTCAAGCGCAGGCGGAGCAGTATCACCATTGCTTTTCATTGCGTTCGCCATCAAGGTCTATGTTGACGGAAACTGGAATGCTGCTATTGCAAGCTGGACTCTGAATTATGTGGTGGGTTCGATGATAACGATACTAATCTGGATGGCTGCCATCTTTGCGATTCCTGCAACGATAGGGGTCATCTGGTGGATACGCCGCGGAATGAACAAAAAACCCTAACCTTTTTATTTTTTTAGCGTTTACTGAGGTGAACCCAGATATGAGTATCGATCGAGAAAAATCTTTCCCGACAGGTTGGACTGAGGAGGATTTGAATTTTATCTTTTTATTAATCCCCCACGCGTTATTACTCCACAGGTTAACCACCTTTGACTGCAGCCAAATCCGCTATCCCAACAAAAACCATCGGCTTCATCGTAAACCCAGTTGCAGGAATGGGCGGCGCCGTCGGGCTTAAAGGAACAGACGGTAAAACTATTCTAGCCAAAGCCATTTCACTGGGCGCGAAGCCCATAGCCTCAGAGAGGGCTGAAACCTTCCTTTCCGGTTTGGCGAATGTTAAAGAAAGCCTTCGGTTAGTTGTTGGGGCGGGAAGGATGGGTGAGGCTGAAGTGAAGAAATGCGGCTTCACTTGCCAAGTCGTGGGCAAAGACAAGAAAGAAACCACATCCGAGGACACACAAAATGCGGCGCACGAGATAGTGGAGGCAGGAGTTGATCTGCTGGTTTTCTGCGGTGGAGACGGAACAACCCGCGACATCTTAAACGCCGTCGGCTTGAAGGTTCCTGTGCTCGGGGTTCCGACAGGCGTCAAAATGCACAGCGCCCTATTCGCCGTAACTCCCCAAGCAGCCGCAAGGGTTGCCGTCGGGTACCTGTGGGGCGGGTTGCCTTTGCGGGAGGCTGAGGTCATGGATATTGACGAGGAAGCTTTCAGGGGTGGTCATCTTTCCGCCGAACTTTACGGTTACATGCTGAGTCCTTTTGAACCCTATTTGATTCAGGGAAACAAGCTTGAAAGCCCCATGACTGAAAACGAGGTGCGTAACCAAGCGGCAATCGCAGTCTACATCATAGAAGAAATGAAGCCCGACGTCATCTACGTCGTTGGTCCAGGAACCACAACACGCACCATCGGCGACCTCTTAGACCAGAAAAAAACTCTCCTAGGCGTAGACATCTTCCAAAACAAAAAAATAATCACCTCCGACGCAAACGAAAGAAAAATATTGGAATGCATTAAAGGACAAGCGGTGCAAATTATTGTGACGCCAATTGGCGGTCAAGGCTTCATTTTCGGAAGGGGCAACCAGCAGATAAGCAGCAAAGTAATCCGTCAAGTAGGTTTGGACAGAATTGTTGTGGTTGCGACTAAAAGCAAACTGGATAAACTGAAGAGTTTAAGGGTTGACACTGGCGATTCAGAGTTGGATAAGGAGTTTCGAACCCGCGGAATCAGGGTTGTAACCGACTATAAAACCACACAAAAAATCGCCGTGGACTAGTTTCTGTCTGAATCCATTTCGTTTTGTGTCGCCACAAGTTACTGTAAGAGTTAAATTGAACGTTGCATTATGGATAGGCTGAAACTTCAGGTTACTTGTATTTTGTTTAAAGGGGCATGAGATGTTTGAGTACTGAATCGGCAGATGTTTCACGTATAAAAATAAAGTTTGTAATCGAAGGCTTAGGTCACGCTGAAGGTGAACTGGTTAGGTTTTTGGCTCCAAGAACCATCGATTTCATTGTCCGTAAGCTTCCAATTGAAGGCAGAGCCGCCGTTTGGAAAGAAGAAGTTTACTTTGAAATCCCAATTAAGATGGGTGAAGAAAAAGCTAAGCCCACCGTTGAGACAGGCACCATTGCTTTTTGGCCAATGGGCGGCGCTCTATGCGTTTTCTACGGCAAGTCACAGCCCTACAGCCCCGTAAGCATACTTGGCAAAATAACCGAAAACTTGGATGTTTTCAAGCAAATTAAAAGCGGAATAACCATCCGGGTTGAACTGCTACCTACTACTTAAAACGCCAACGAGCTTTCTTTCCACATTTGCAGCAGCCGCTCGCATTCCTCTTTGACGGCTTTATCGTCACTTTTCTCGCTTAGAACCTTCAGGAACTCAACTCGTTTCGCAACTGAACGTTTCTCCGCGCTGCCGCCGTAGTAAAGTTCTCCTTCTAAGTACTCTTTCATGCTGTAAGCCTTCTGCACAAACAGGCTGGCGGCGTCCACGGGGTTCTCAACTGCGAATTTGTTTGCCCAAATAGCCGCTTCAGTTTCCCGAAGTTGGCTTATGCCGTCAATCTCCATTATTTTTCGGATGTAGGCTCTGAAAAAGTCAAAGTAACCTGCCGTCTTGATTAAAGCTTGAACCTGGCTGATTTTTTCTTTGAAGCCGGCTGAGCCTTCAACCGTGAGGTTATGTTTGTACCCTTGGTTGACTAGTTCCTTGGCGTTTTTCACTTCTTCAGCAGTGTAAACTCTTTCAGGAAAATCCGTCAAACGAAAACAAATCTCCAAAAATTGAATTTAAGAAAATTAAAGAATAGAATTGGTAAGCCTATGCTGCAGGCTTGTAGATTTTGAGGTTGTGGCTTGCGGAGACGAGTTGGACTGCGCCGTTTGTTTCAAGCTGCTCTAAGAAGTCTTTGGCTGTGCTGATGCGGATGTTGTATTTTGTCGCAACTAGGTATGGTGTTAGAACGACCATCTTTTTGACTTCGGCGACGACTTTGTCGTTTTTAGCGTCTGGCGCCACTATGCTGGCGGCTTTTCGCTCTTTCGGCGGCCCTGATTTTTCCTTCTTCTTACCATCTTGTGTCTTTGCTTCGTCTTGGCCAACCTGCTGCTTCTCCATCTGCTTTATGCCGAGTTTCTTTTTTCCACCCATGAATTTTTTCACCTTGATTTTATTGTTCTCAACATCTAGAATGGCTGGCTTATTTCAACTTTATGTTGCGCTTTCCATTCTTTGAGTGGAACGCCAAGTTTCTTTTCAACTTCGGCTCTGTGGATGGAGTTCATGGTGCAGAAAGGAATGATGCGTCCGTCTGGTACGGCGTAGTGGATTAGGCAGCGTTGCACTCTTTCAAGGTCAAAGTTGTAGGGATCCATGAAATGCATGGCTGAAAGCAGAATAGATTTCCTTTGCAGATCACCCAGCGTTTTATAGTTACCCTTCGTCATTACTGGAAGAACCATACGCATGGTACCGAATTTTAAGTGGCGTGCAGTGCCTAGCAAAGATAGGTATGCTCTTGTTTTGTGTCCGCTGGACGCTTTCGCGTAAACATCTCTCATGCCAGCGAAAAATGCGTCAACGTTCGCCATGTCCGCGATAGTCTTGACTTTGCCTTTGTCGATCATCAGGTATGTTGCCATGCCGCAGTGCGGGTGCGCCGTGAACTCTAAGTATCTTCTGCCTTTTAGTGCGCCAACTGCTTTTGACACTATTGCAACTGAAGGCACTGGGTAGAAGTCGGAGGTTTTAATCATGCCTTTGGTTTGTTCTTCAACTGCCTTCATGAAGTCTGGGATTGTGATGCGCATTTTTTCACGTTCGGTTTGGGGTAAACGTCCGCAGAGACTTACGGGTTGAACGTTGATGCATCTTATGACATCGAAGTTCTTGACTGCGAAGTTCACGATGTCCCCAAGTTGATGGTCGTTGACACCTTTAACCAGTGTGACCACCAACACAATGCTGTCGAATCCTGCTGCTCGAAGGTTCTCGATTGCCTTCATCTTTATGTCAAGCAGGTCTACTCCTCGGATAAACTTGAAAACATCAGAGGTTAAGCCGTCAAACTGCAGGTAAATGGTGCTTACGCCTGCTTCTTTGAGCTCCTTAGCGTATTCAACGCTTTGCGAGATTCGAAGACCGTTCGTATTAACTTCGACATGGCTGAAGCCAAGCTCTTTTGCTTTTCGAATAAATTCGGGCAGTTCCTTACGTATTGTAGGTTCTCCGCCTGAGAACTGAAGCGCCGTGGCTGGCACTGGCTTGTTGGCCCTCAGGTTCTCGAGCATTCCAATGATTTGCTCTTTGGTTGGTTCGTAAACGTAGCCTGCGGCTGCGGCGTTAGCGAAGCAGACTGGACAGGTTAGGTTGCATCTGTTTGTGACGTCGATTATTGCGAGCGCCGTGTGAGATTTGTGTTCGGGGCAGATGCCGCAGTCGTTTGGGCATCCGTTCTTTTTCTCGGTTCGGGGGTTAGCCATGCCTTCGCCGTCGAAACGGAATTTTTCTGCCCGCACGTATTGGTCGTAGTCTGACCAGTAAAGTTCTTGGAAATGCCCATGTTCAGGGCAATCTTTTTTGATGAAGACTTTGCCGTCGTCTTCGTAAATGGTTGCGTCAATAGCTTTTAGGCATTCGGGGCAGATGCTTCTTGTCGGTTTGATGTCTTTCATACTTTTGCCTTCTAACATCTAAGCGGTTACGAAGTGCTTAAGAGCTAATGTTACGATAATAAGGTTTCCAAACGTTTCCTAAGGTGATTGAGGGGAAAGACATGTCGATTAACGAGAACACACGCATCGCCCTTCGAGAAATGGGTTTAAACGCCTACGAAATCGACGCTTACACGGCGCTGCTGGAAGTTGGGCAGATGACAGCTATGGAAATCAGCCAAGAAGCCAAAGTGCCCTACAGCAAAATGTACGAAGTTCTAAACTCGCTCAAAGCAAAAGGCTGGATAAAAAGCAGCGAAACCCGACCCTTCAAATATTTCCCGGTGCCTCCGCTCGAAGCAACACGCTCCACCAAGCTGCGGTTGGAAGACAAGTATCTGAGTTGGGAAAACACAGTCGCCGAAACGCTTCAGCCCCTCTACGAAAAACGGGAACTCGTCGAGCGACCAGACATGCTTATTCTCCGCGGGCAACAGGGCGTGCTGAGCAAGCTTGAAGAAGTTTTAAGCAAAGCAACCAAAGAAGTCGTGATTGCCGCACCAGAGTTTGCCAAGCCAGTTATCACGTTGGCTGAACCCCTGCTGGGAAACGTTTTGAAGAAGACGGTCAGCGTTAAACTTATGGCTGCTGGCAAAAAGGAAGATTGGCTTTTCTTAAAGAAGTACCCTGCGCTGAACGAGTTTCGCATCCGCGACCACATGTTCGGCGGCGGCGTAATCGCGGACGGCAAAGAAGCCATGCTGTTCCTTGGCGAAGACAAACCTACCCTCGTGATTTGGAGCAACCACGTCGGCTTAGTGGGGTTCGCCCGCGAGTACTTCCAGTTCCTCTGGGACTCCTCAGAAACCGCCTAGCTGGGAGTTCGATTCCTGTCAGAAACCGCCCGTAACCGCCCATACCCGACAATGCTGCCTATGTGGCTTCATCATGGAAAGTCGCAACCCGCCCATCCCTGCCCATCCCGCAACATAGAACACGACCAAACACGACCAGACCTACAAACGATTCAAGCTCGATTTCAAAAAAGCAACATGAAACACAAAAAGAAAAAGTCTCAACTTATCCTACGGCAAAAGCCCCAAAAAATTACTCCTAAAAACCTAACTCTAAAACGGCGAAATCAATTGTCTAAAAACACGCGTAGAGGTATCTAAACAAAAAAAGAAGAAAGGAAGGAACTTTGTTATAAGGTAACTATCTTTCCATGACTTTTCTTGCGGCGATTTCAATATCTTCCGCTTTGATGGTTTTTCTTCCAGCGTGCATCGCGAAATCCAGTGCTTCCTTAGCAATCTTTACGCCGATTTCTTCGAGAGCCTTTGCTAGTTCCTTTGCTGCTGCTTCACTTACTCTGTCAGCACCCGCTTTTTTGCATAAACGGTGCATGGGAGCTACAGCTATTTCTAATTCGGTCATATCGACTTCTCCACAGCCTCTTTTTCATTTTAAAGCAATATTTAACCTTTGTTGTGCCTTTTAATTTAAATTCCCGACATGTAACTTGACCAGAAAAAGAAAGAAAATTATAAAAAACACTCAACAATGACTATTCCCACAGACCAAAAATGAAGCTAATCGACGCGCACATACATCTGTCAGATGCAGACTATGCAGGACACATAGACGAGTTAATAGCAGACGCAAAAAATGCGGGCGTAGCAGCATTAATGACAAATTCATTGGATCTCAAAACCTGCCAAAGCGACCTGAAACTGGCAGAAAAATACGCTGGCTTAGTTTACCCAGCATTGGGGATTCATCCGTGGAACGTGAACGTCCTTAAAGAAGGCGAGCTTGAACAAACCATCCAGCTGATTACCTCTCAAAGAAGTGTGGTCAAGGCAATAGGCGAAATCGGCTTAGATGCAAAGTACGAAACAGTGTGGGAAAAGCAGATGATGGTTTTCGACAAGATGCTGCGGCTTGCAGAAAAGCTTGAGTTGCCCGTGATTATTCATAGCCGAGGTACAACCGACAAAATAATAGATATGCTCCCCTCGTACCGCCTTAAGCACGTTTTGCTTCACTGGTTCAGCTACCCTCTGGACGCACTTTCCAAAGCGATGGATAACGGGTATTTTATCACCGAAGGTCCGCCAGCAGCCTACTCAAGCGGGATACGGGAAATCATCGATAAGGTGCCGCTGACACATTTTTTGACGGAAACCGATGGTCCAGTCAAGTATTACAAGCGCCCCTATAGCGCCAAACTAACTATGTCGTCCTTCATCCGAAACGTCGTTGAAGCCGTCGCCGAAATCAAAAAAATGCAGGTTGAAGAGGTTGCCCAGCAAATAGTTGAGAACTTCCAGGTTTTCTTCAACATAAAAATAAACTAGTTAAGCTTCTGACTGCCGCTTGGAACTTTCTGCAACACTAAACGTGAGCTATTAAGCGTAAACTTAAATTAAACCAATCATCTATTGGGAATTGCTCTTACGCATTCAAGCGTCGGACAAAGTAACATTGATGACATGAGGTATTTGGATTTGGGAAAAGTTAAGACTGACCAAGTTAAACGATCTGGCAAAGAACTGATGCGTCGGTTTCCAGAAAAATTCACCACCAACTTTGACGAAAACAAACATGCAGTGGACACTTTAACTGAGGGTACAACCACGCGGGTTAGAAACCAAATTGCTGGGTACATAACGCGCACACTTGCGCTGGCTAAAGCCAACTCGGGAAACGAGCCGATTGAAAGCGACGATGAAGACGAAGATTCAGAATAAACGCTGCTGTTAGAAAGGAAACCTCTATGATGGATGATTACAGGAAAGGGTGGGCTCTACGGTACCTTCGTGAAGCAAAAGCTGAGTTGGAAGCCGCACGAAAAATCCCTTACATGGCTCCAGGATTGGTTTTGGAAGCAATCAGAAAAGCCAGAAACGCCATTTACTACAGCCTAGGCGAACCTGCCTTCATTGAAATACTCATTCGGGAGGAAGTCCTCAAAAACCCGGGTACGAACGATTCGATTCTGCGTTTTCTAATGGAGATCGAAGCTGTCGTTCAGCAGATGCAGCAGCTAGAGGAAGTGAACGGCGACGTAATGATGAAGCAGGCAGACTCCATCGTCGGAATAGCCTCCGATATCGTGGAAACATTAACGGCTGAAAGAATACAGAGCTTCTAAGTTCCTTATTTGGCGCGCAAACACTTTTAACGTAAACGCCGATTCTATATTTTAAGCGAAAAACAATGGTGCTAACCATAAAATTCGTCGGCGCAATGCGCCACATCACAGGCAAAACCCAACTAACCGTCAACTACGAAAAAGAAATGTCGCTAAAAGAGTTGCTTGCGAGAATCAGCCAGGAAACGCCGAAGCTGGAAAAATCCTTGAGCGACCAGCAAATGGCCGATTCGACTTCTAACGCTTTGATACTGGTCAACGGGAGGGAAATCAGTGTTCTTAACGGTTTAGAAACCAAGTTAAGTGATGGAGACGAAATCGTTTTTGTTCCCGTTGTGCATGGAGGTTGAGCTTATGATTACTTTGACCAGCGATTTTGGGCTCAAAGACCCTTACGTGGCTGAGATGAAAGGTGTAATTTTAACCATAAATCCCAACGCCGCGCTAGTTGACGTTACGCATCAAATCGAAAAATTCAACGTGCGCGCCGCAGCTTTCACGTTGGCGTCTGCAGCACCGTACTTTCCCGATGGCACCGTTCACTTGGCAGTTGTGGACCCTGAAGTCGGCACAGACAGACGCGCCGTAGTGATGCAGACGGAAAAAGCCTTCTTTGTCGGGCCTGACAACGGCGTTTTGGCTCTAGCAGCCCAACGCCAAGGCATCCAACACACCTACCAGCTGACGAACCCGAAGTTCACGATGCCTAAAGTTTCCAGCACCTTTCACGGCAGAGATATTTTTGCACCCGCAGCCGCATACTTATCGAAAGGCGTTGAACCTTCAGAGTTTGGACCAGAAATAAAAGATCCCGTCTCTCCATCATTTGCCCAAGTAAAATTAAGCAGTGGCTCGATAATCGGGGAAGTCTTAGGCGTAGACGGCTTCGGCAACGTAATCACGAACATAACTCAGAAGGATGCAGCAGGCATGGAAGGGAAAACCGTCAATGTGGAAATCGCCGATGCCACGCTGGAAATCCCGTTTAGAAAAGCGTACGCCCAAGCAAAAGCCAAAGGACCCGTTCTCTTGGTTGGTAGCCATGGTTTCTTGGAAATCGCACTGAACCAAGCAAGCGCCGCCGAAAAATTCCGCCTAAACGTTGGCGACAAAATCAAAGTCGCGGTTGCCTAAAGGGTTTTTACAATTTTTTCGATTACGTCAACGGGGTTTTCCAGTTCCGCAAGTTTACTTTTGACATCAAATTTTTTGCCAAGATACTTCTTTGCGTAAGCCAGCACGCCACGTTCAGTTGTGGCAAACAGCGGGAACCCTTTCTCGGCTATGTAACGGTTAACGTTGGTTTTCGCCATATCCGAAACAGCGACGCTGGGCACGCCTTGAAGAGCTGCTTCCCTCGCAATCGTCCCCCCATAGCTGACCACCAAATCCGCGTTCGCCACCAAGCTTGCTGAATCCACAAACCCTTCCTTGCCTGCAAAAGCTTCGCCTTGGCTACTGTACCTCTCGATGAAATGCACGTTGCCCAGCTTACCGAGCTTCTCCGCCATCAATCTTGCAAGGTCCTGTTTGCCCCCCGCATAGGCGGCTTTGGTTTCAATTTGCCTGACAACTATTAGAGGCTTCTTTAATCCTTCGATTTTTCTCGGCTTAAAATCCTTGATCCATGCAACCTCATCGACGCCTCTGAAGGCCACCCGATTTTTGGCGCAGTGCTGAGATACAAAACTTTTCGGCAACGCCTCCGACACCACAACTGTGTGCGCAAAAGGTATTGTGAGCCTGTTAACGGCTGTGGCGTAGGGGGTATCTGCGGTTAAAATGATTGGGATTCCTAAGCCGAAGGCTGTTCTGCAAAGCTCAACTGATTGATGCGCGATAGCGACCTGTGGCGGGTTATCCTTGAAAAGGTCGGCGAACCCTATTACTCGTTCGGCGCTTTCTTTGAGCCTTGAGGATAGCGTTGACGGATTGTATTTGCCTATGACGATGGGTTTTTCCCCGAGAACCTTTGCAAGCGGCAGCGTGTCTGGGTGCTCACGCGTCGTAAAGACGTATTCGTGTCCTGCTTTTCTTAGCCTTTGACCGATAGCTGACCCGTACCTGACATGTTTGCCCGTGCAGGCGTCATACCAAATTTTCATTTATCATTTATCCAACCTATGTGTGAAGCTATGAACTTGTCACGTTTTTCTTCATATTCCTCAAGCGTCATTATTACTTTTGCTGGAACACCACTTAACACCGTTCTAGGCGCCACGTTTTTGGTGACGACGCTTCCTCCGCCAATCACGGCTCTTTCGCCTACCGTCACGTCTGGCAGTATGGTGACGCCGCCGCCGATTGCAACATTGTTTTTGATGACTGGCGGAGTCATAAAAGTGCCCTTTGGATACTTATCGTTAAGAAGCGATGTGTTGGGGGCGATGAACACGTCGTTGCCTAGTTGGCAGCCGTTTGAGATAGTTACGTGTGCTTGGATGTTGCATCTTTTGCCTATAACCACGTCTTTGCCTATGTCGCAGAAGCTTCCGATGACGGTGTCATCTCCGATTTTCGCGCCGTCGCCGATCACAACGTAATTCCAGATAGCCACGTTTGTACCGATCAAAACCTTGGCGCCTGTAACTACGCCTACGCCTCTCTTTGAATTCTGCATGAACTCTCCTTTCGGCTCCAGATTTAAATAGTTTAAGCTTAACATTGATTTTCCAACGGTGGATGCAATCATTTGACCAAAGAAACAGTTTTGATTATAGGTTTAGGCGAAATCGGGCATACCCTTTTCGCGTTGATGAACGAGCAGAAAAAAAGCTTCAGCGTTTATGGATTAGATTTAGATGAACCAAAAATGCGTCAGCTCGGTCAAAGCAGAAGCCATCTGCCAAGCCAGGTAGACACCCTGCATATTTGCCTGCCATGCGGTTCCCAAGAAAAATTCTTAGGTGTTGTTGATGGCTACGTTAAAGAGTTTAGGCCCAAACTTGTGATTGTCAACAGCACAGTTCCGCCTGGAACCACCCTGAAGGTTGCGGCAAAATGCAAGTGTTTAGTTGCGCATTCGCCTTCGCGTGGCGTACACAAGAACGATGCACACATGATATGGGAGATGAAGCGTTGGACAAAGTACGTCGGCGGCGCAGACGAGGCGGGTGCAGAAGCTGCCCGAGCCCATTTTGAAAAACTCGGCTTAAAAGTGAAGGTGCTTAAAACCTGCACAGAAACGGAGCTTGCCAAGCTTTTCGAAACAACTTACCGCGCGTGGATGATTGCTTGCTTCCAAGAGATGCATCGCATTTCCAGGGCTTTCGGCACGGACTTTAACGAAACAGTTGATTTCCTTGAGGACACCCATCGCGTACGGTTCGACAGGCCTGTTATGTTCCCAGGTGTAATCGGGGGACACTGCCTGATCCCGAACACTGAACTGCTGCTGGATGCTTACGACTCGGATTTTCTGCGGTTGATTTTGAAGTCCAATGAAAAACGCAAAGAAGAAGTCAAAGATGAGGCTGTTAAGGCGGAAGTGGCGAAGGTTGCGGCGCGGGCTGTGGCGTTGGAGAAGGAGCTTGCGGGAGAAAAGAACGAGTCCACCGAGCCAAACCAATGCGGATAACCCCCTTTTTGCAAGGGGTTCACTCTGTTTTTGGCGTTTCCAACCATTTTTTCGTGAGTCACTTTTTTCTGGCTTAATTGCCTCGTGAAGATAATAACATTAATACGAAAAGAGATACAATAGATGGCAAGCTCGCGTGAACCCGATGAAGTTAGATGTCGTGCTGTTAACCAAAAACAGCCTTAAACCCTGCTTATCCGAATGTGTCGAGTCCATTTACCGCAACGTACCCGTCAACAGGCTTCTGGTGGTGGACGGCGGAAGCACCGACGGCACCTTGGAGCTTCTCCGAAAATACCCCAACGTCAAAATCATCGAGGATTCGCCTGGCACAAGGGCAAGCGCGCGGCAAAAAGGAATTGGCGCTGTTGGAACGGAGTGGCATATCCACGTTGACTCAGACGTTATTCTCTGCGAAGACTGGTTCAAGGAAGCTTGGAGAACCGTTGCCGATGATGTTGGCGCGGTTTGGGGGGTGGCGGTGCCGAACGAGAAACACTACTACAACGCAACGTACGCCATGTCTAAGTTGTATCGAATAAGCATCAAAGATTTGATGGTTAGGCAGATGCGCAGCGAACGCTGCATGATGCATGACACTCTTATCCGAACAAGCACGGTTAAAGACATAGCGATCCCAGCGAACCTGCATATCTATGAAGACGACTACATCGGGCAGCACATAATCCGCAAGGGCTTTAGGTTTCTAAAAGTCACCGAACCATACTGCCTCCACAACGTCACACCTAACGAACGCACCCAAGGGTATGTCACCACAGGCTATCTGCTGAAAGTTTATCATTACGGGCGGCTTAGTCAAATTCTCCGATGGGTTCTGACGTCTATCCCCAAATCTGCGTGGATATTCATCGTGACAAGGGATTTTCAGGCGTCCAAAACCAACTTCATTAGCAACATATTGATTTTCAAAGGCTGGTTGGCTGCATAGAACCTGAAAATGCAGCTTGCGGCGCCCGATTTTGGCGGGCTGGTTTTCAGAAACCTAAATTAGTTCTCTTACTGCTTTAGTGATTCAAATCTGGGGCGCTTGTGTTGAGTGAAAGAGTCGACGTTGTCTTTCTGACGAAGAACAGCATGAAGCCGTGCCTAAAGGAATGCTTGGACTCTGTGTTCGCTAACGTTCCAGTCGGGCGTCTTTTGGTGATTGACGGCGGCAGCACTGACGGAACCCTCGATGTCGTCAGAACCTACGCTAACTGCGAAGTGATTGATGATTCCGGCGGGAACAGGGCAACAGCAAGGCAAAAAGGCATCGAAGCCGCAGAAACAACCTGGCACCTACATGTTGATTCTGACGTTGTTTTATGCAAAGGCTGGTTTAATGAGGCTCTGAAGCACCTTAACCCGAAAGTCGGCGGCTTGTGGGGCGTCACTGTCCCAGGTGACAAGCACATCTACAACCAAAACAAAGCTATGGCGATACTTCACCGTAAAGACACCATTGACTATATTTTGCAGCAAAAATACCTCAAACGCTATTTGACCCATGACACGTTGCTGCGAACCGAGGCGGTTAAAGACATAAAGATACCCAGCGACCTACACCAGTGGGAAGACCATTTCATCGGACAGCACGTCGTCGCAAAGAATTATGAGTGGGTGAAAACCCGTGAACCCTGCTGCCTCCACTACTTCCATGAAGGTATGACCTGGAAAGAATTCGTGCAAAACGGCAAACTTGCAAGGGAAAGCAAATCGTACACTAACCGCCAAATACTGCTCAGAGTGGGCGCCGCCGTTCCCAAGTCGCTTTGGATAATCATGGCAACTGGAGACTTCACCGCCGGCAAACAACAACTCGAAAACTACATCGGCCTAGCAAAAGGCTGGTACGGGATTTAGACAGTATTTTCAAAGTTGTAAGCAAACCTGTCTCGCTATGCTGGTTTTAACTTTTTACAGATTGTATACTATTACCGAGGTGTTCCCTTTTACCCATGTAATTCTCTGCTTCTACAAAACGCTTCAAAAAGCTGAAAGAGTTTTCTTTTCCAATTTGCGAAAAAAGCGTTTTACGATCCTTCAAATAGAAAGGTACATACTTCAAGAAATCACTCCAGCCCTTCACTATATTTTTCGCATTCTTGAATCTCAAGTTGGACACCTCTATCAAGAGCTCTGCGATCTGCGCTACCGCTAAAGGAATTGACAAGAAAACAACCTCATCGACTTTGGCGCAGACAAGCACGGTTGCGAAAACAGTACGTGCGTTAAAATAGTAGGCTCGGGGACCCTTTATGCTTGAACCCCTTTTATGCATGCAGTAAACGTCATCAAGAACCTTTACATTTTTCCCTTTAAGGTCCAACCTCCAAGCCCACTCAATATCCTCATAGAAACCTATGTTTTGGTTAAATGGTGTTTCAAGGTAGACCTGCCGCTTTACAAGGCAGCACGCAAAAATGAAATAGAATGGTTTTTTGTCGCCGACTGAAGGAAAAAGCTTCGTCAGCAAAAGACCAAATAAGTCATACTCGTGAACATGAAAAAACGGCCATCCTAAGCCAGCATTTGCGTAGTGGCCTTCCCAATCAAGGCAGACTGGAACAGCGACATCCAACGATAAAGCCCGCGTTTTTTCCACTAGATTTTTTACAGTGTTGGGGAAAACCTTCACGTCTGCGCTAATCAACAAGACATAATTGCCTTTTGCCTTGGAAACGCCATATGTGTAGGCCTCATCTGCCCCCGGGTCAGCTCTAAACTTTACAAGTTTAACCCATGGAAAATTCTTTGCAATGTAGCCAGCGCTGCCGTCCTTGCTCCCGCAATCAAGAACGATAACTTCCATGTTCTTGATGCTGCTCTTTGAGAGTTCGCTAAGAGTGGTTCCTATTATGTCAATATTGTTGAAGCTTAACATGACAGCCGAAACTAGAGGTTCAGTCAATAGGTAACTTCACTTTTGTTTTATATTTTGGGTTTATGTCAGTTACCAATCGTTGAGTATATTAGCATTTTGGGAGCCGTCGATATTCCAATGCTGCTTTAGTTACGTCGATTTTCACATCGTTATCTCAAATAAGCCGAAAATAGCTTTAATAACAAATTTCAGGTAGAATACAAAGACAAGGGCAACTCTATGGATAAAGGGTAATTGATGGTGCGCTATCTTCTATACTACACTTTTCACCGTGCCGATGCAGTGTCACTACACCGTTTGATGCGATTGAAAAATATGAATCCTGATGTGACGGTTGCCCCCGTTTTCGGGGTTGCACAAACCATCAGTTTTCCCATTCCTAAACTTCCTAAAAGATACAAGGATAACTTTGACTGGGTAGCTAGCAGGTCAAACAAGCTTTTGAAACTAACAAGAGCAATAGACACATCCGTAGAGTCCTTCCGACGCAGAAGTGAACTTCAAGCAATTGCCGCCTCGCTTCAGAAATCTGGGTTAAGCCTTTACTGTGATTTTACGCCTGTCGGAAAAATCAATCAAGACTTAGTTATTGTTAACTGGTTTGCACGGCAAGGAAAAGACTACGACTTCGATTATCTAGTCTACGTCGAATACGACGTTTTCATGACTAAAACGCTTGAAGAGTTGTATGCCCCCTACTTAGGGTTTGACGCTGGGTTCGTTGATTATCGCAAGGCTGAACCAACGTGGCTATGGTACGATTACCCACCTGGCTCTAAAAAATCAGTTCTAAAATGGCTAGAAAACCATAACGCAAGACCGATTATTTACGGTGGGTTCTTCCCCTGCCATTTCCTTTCCCGCAAAGTTCTGGAGAAACTTGTCGACCTAGAGTTTCCGTCGGCGTTTAACGAGATGCGGTTGCCTTCAGTTACTACTGGTCTAGGCTTCTCTGTTGCTCGCCTTGACTTTCCAATGGTTCATACGCCCGGAGTTAACGGGGCTGGGATTTCAGAAGCTGAAATTAAAGCAAATGTGTCGTCTGGTGTTTTTCATCCTGTTTACGCTGACTTTGAGCTCTAAATTCTGGTCGAAAGGCTTAATCGGTCGAAGGCATATGCTGATTTAAGCAATGCAAATACGGGTGGACGGTTGAGGACTGGAATCTTCGGCGGGGGGCTAACGGGATTAACGTTGAGTTACCTGTTAAACCAAAAAGGCATCGACGTCGAGATTCTGGAGAAGGAGCCTGAACTGGGAGGATTAATGAGGACCCTAAGAGAAGATGGGTTTACTTTTGATTGGGGCGGCTCCCATATTATTTTCTCGAAAAACAAAGACGCACTGAGTTTTATCTTAAACCTTCTCGGCGAAAACAAAATCTGCAAAAAACGAAACACAAAGATTCTCTACAATTGTTCGTACGTTAAATACCCGTTTGAGAATGGGTTGGCGGATTTGCCTAAGCAAGACAATTTTGATTGCCTCTTCTCTTTCATCGAAAACTTGCTTGCCAAAGAAAAGGGCGAGCTTAAAAAACCTGAAAACATGAAAGAATGGTTCTACTACACTTTCGGCAGGGGCATCGCCGAGAAATACCTTGTTCCATATAACCTGAAGATTTGGAAGCATCCGTTAGAGGATATGACTTTGGAGTGGGTGGAACGTGTCCCGAATCCTCCTGTTGCCGACGTCGTGAAGTCTTCTCTTGGCATAGAGACGGAAGGGTACACTCATCAATCAAACTTTTACTATCCCCTCCGAGGCGGCATTCAAAGCGTAATTGAGTCGTTAGCCCGGCATGCTCAAGGAAACATAACTGCTGGTTTTGAAGTTAAAAAAGTCCGTAAAGAAGATGGCTGCTGGGTTGTCACGGACGGGAAACAGCAAAGAGTCTACGACAAAATCGTTTCCACGATGCCAATTCAAGACTTAGTTAAAGCAATGGATGCCCCAAAGCAAGTCAGAGCCGCCGCCAAAGATTTGAAGTTCAATTCCTTGGTCAGTGTGATGTTGGGATTGAATAATGCGAAGCTTAACGATCTATCTTGGCTGTACATTCCAGAAAAAACTTCGCTGCCGCACCGCGTAAGTTTTCCTTCCAACTATAGCCCTATGGGTGACGCCTGAAGGGAAATCCTCGGTTCTTGCCGAAATAACCTGCAAAAAAGACGATGCCACATGGAAAATGAAAGATGAGGAAATCATAAGTCAGGTAATCGAAGATTTGCATCGGCTGGGCATAGTGGATAAGAAAACCGTTTGTTTCGCCAAAGCTAAACGTTCAACCTATGCTTACGTCCTGACTGACATGGAATATGAAGAGAACCTGAAAACCATCAAAAAATACGTTAACGAAGCGGGGATTGATCTTCTTGGAAGGTTTTCAGAGTTCAAGTATCTGAACATGGATAACTTGCGTTGAGAACGCGCATGAATTACATGAAGGAGAAGTTCAAAGACAGTTGACGGCGATGAGGCAGTGACGATTAAGCTAAGGATGGATGTGGATTACCCTTACCCGTCGAGGTCCAAAAGTTTCCTTTACGTTACCTTAGGAATCAAAAACAGGAAAGGCAATGGCTACCTCAAGAACGCCCGCATCATCGCCAAAATGATTAACGAGTCGCCTAAGGATGTTAAGGCTTACTGGTTCTTCACGCCGTACACGATTCCAGACAAGAAACTGCTTGATTTGCTCAACCCCCGAACGACATGAAGTTGCGTTGCACATTGCGACGGACCCCTATCAGGGAATGGAAAATCCTTGAAAACGAAACCGACAGAACCGTAAAGTACTACACCATCCACGGGACTTCGCGGCTTTTTGCCCAGCTTATTTGGGGACGAAAAATAGGCCAAAAACAAGCCACGATACCTCCTGATTTTCCCTTGAAATGTTTCCAAGACGAACAGGAATTCAAAACGTTCAGCATGGACAGAATACGGTTTCAGGTGGGTTTTGAAAAAGGCAAAGCCGAAGTTGAGGCATGGATAAAACAGGGCTTCATCGTTTCGATGCATCCTGAGTGGCTGTTCAAGAAAGGGTCGGATAGAGGTCCCTTCTACGACGTACTTAAAGATCTTCTAGAGGCGGACAAGGACCTTGATGTTTTGCAGGTGAGAAAGAACGCCTTTGCCAATGTGGCGCGCTCCATCAAGGAGTACGAATTAGACAATGCTCCCTCCGAAGACTTCCTTGAAAAGCTCTCTGAACACGGCGTTGACGTCTTCACTTTTCTGGAGCGAAAATGGTGCTGCCCCAATCCCCAATCCGCCAGGCACCTGGGAAAAGAAACGAAGACAACGTCGCCTTGCTTGAAATAAAAGACTATGCCGGCTGGTGGAGCGACGTTGGAAAGAAAACGCGTAACATGGTTAAGAAGGCTGAGAAAAGCGGCATAAAAGTATCAGTCGCGGAGCCAAGCGAGCAGTTCGCAGAAGGCATATCAAAAATCTACAATGAAACCCCCATCAGGCAAGGGACGAGCCTTTCCGCATTTTGGCGAACCGCTGGAAACGGTTGCTGGCAACATGTACGCAGGCGCCAAAAACTCCACCTTCATAGGAGCCTACCTCAACGAAGAACTCGTTGGCATTATCCAAATGGTGTACGGCGACAACATAGCCATCATCTCCCAGATACTCTCCATGCAGAAGCACTGGGACAAAGCAGTGAACAACGCACTTTTGGCCAAGGCGGTCGAAGTTTGCGTATCCAAAGGGCAGCGATGGCTCATGTACGGCAGAATCGGTAATCATCCCTCGCTGGACAGGTTTAAGGAAAGCAACGGCTTCGTCAGCTATCCGATAACGCGTTTCTATGTGCCTTTAACGTGGAAAGGCAGGGTCGCCGTTCACTTAGGTTTGCACAGAGGAGCTCAAAGATGCGTTGCCTCAGTCGCTGAAGGATAGGCTTATTCCAGTTATGAATTGGATCAGCCGCAGCAGAACCCGACTGCGAAGCAAACCCGAAGTGAAATCTGAGGAATCGGATCAGCGAGCCAAACCCGAAGCGACAGACGAAACTGCTGAAGAGAAATCTTGATTAGGACAAAAAACCGCTGTGTAGGGTGAGAGGGACAAGCAGCTGGCAAAATTCCTGGTTATTCATCCGAACTTGGATATTTACGGCGGCGGAGAGCGCGTCTGCCACCACGTTTTGAAATCGTTGCTTGAACACGGCGAACATGTGGAACTGTTGACTTTCGACTTTGACCCTGTTCGTTACATGCAGATTATGGGTGAAAAACTGCCTGAAAACGTCGTCGTGCACAGCTTAGGAAAACGAATAGATGTTAAGCCCCCGTTCACCGTTTACAAGAGACGTAGCAGAATCATCAAGCTAACTAAAAAAATCAAAAATTTAGATTACGACGTTGCGTTTTCCACTCAGACCCTCACAGCTTTTGAGTCGGCGCTGTTTAGCGAGACAAAACGGAACATTGCATATGTGCATTTCCCAGAAATCCATCACCGCTACCTGAACTCGGGGCGATTGAAGAAAGTTTACTATTGGCCATATCAGCGTTGGCTTGATAAAGACATCAGCAAGCTGAACTTGATCTTCTGCAACAGCAACTACACCAAAGGCATGATTGAGAAATACTGGGGCAAAGACGGAATCCCCGAACCCATCGTTGCCTATCCACCCGTCGACTTGGACCCCTTCTGGAACAAAAGCCCGCTTAAAGACCGTTCCAAACAGGTAATCTACGTTGGGCGTTTTATCCCGCAGAAACGGCACGAGCTAATGAAAAAGCTCGCAATTGACCTTCCCCAAGTCCAGTTCCTAAGCGTAGGCGGCTTGCGGGACACGGAGCAGGAATGGTTTGAAGCCTTCTCAAAGGATCTTCCAGCCAACTACATTCTTAAGCCGAACGTGCCAAACGAAGAATTAGCGGCGATCTACAAGGAATCTCGAGTTTACTGCCACTTGATGGAGGGCGAGCATTTCGGGATTACACCGATGGAAGCCTTGGCAAGCGGATGCGTGACGCTGCCCCACAAGAGCGGCGGAACAGGCGAGTTTATCCCCGACGATTTCAGGTGGCAAACCTACGACGACCTCAAAGAAAAAATATCCCGCTGGGTCGAACCTACGCAGCTCGACAGCGACGTCTGGGACAAGCTACGGGAAGAGTTATGGGGTAAAATCTCCGTCTTGCAGCCTAAAGTTTTTCGGGAGAAAATCTGGGCGCATGTGCAGCGGCTGATGCAGCAGACAGAAAATGATAACTAGCCAGAACATAACAGTTAAACACGATGCTGAAACACCAGCCGACAGAGGCAACCCACAGCATGCATAAGGCTCAAAAACTCGAAGAGGCGAGGGTTTAGCATGAAAGTATTGTATTTGGCGAACCCTCTTATGGGTGGAACAGGCGGGGACAGGCGAAGCTTCGAAGTTCTCAGCCGAGTTGAGCAGCACGGAGTAGACCCTGTTATTGCAGTGGACGATTTCGTGTTGAAAAAGATGAAGAGCGAAGGAAACCCGCTTTGCCAACGCCACAAAATCTACAGCATTAAACGTCCCAACGTTATCTATGACAAATACTTCCGAAGTGCCAGCCGAGCCGCGCTGGATTGCATTTCAATTTATGAAACCGCCAACACAATAGCCAGCATAGCGCGGGCCGAACGGGTTGAATTCATAGTTTCTCACCATGAAAAAACCGATTTCATGCTTGAAGCCTGCTTCGCCGCAAAAAAACTCCGTCTCCCTTGGACCTGCCTCTTTCAGCTTCCCCTTTTCCCGCCATACGCCTCAACCGAATGGCGAGTCGTCAGAGGTGCACGCAAACTCTACATGTACGCCCTCTACTCACGGCTGTACACTGTAGTTGCAAAAGCATTAAAATCCACTGTGCCGTTGGCTGTCAGCCCTTCCATAGAACTTGAAACCAAAAGCTTCCTCGGCAAAAGCATCAAAATGTATGTTCTTCGTCCCGGCGTGGGCGTGGATAACGAAAAAATGCAAAAAGTTGAGGCTGCCCAAGAGCGGGTAGATGCTTTTTTCTTTTCAAGGCTTGCTCCCGAAAAAGGAATCTATGATTTGCCGCAAATAGCTTCCGAAATGGCGAAGACTAAGCCTGACTTGAAGTTTTTGTTCGGTGGGCGGTTCGGCGCGGTTTTATTCCAGAAAAACTTTGAAAGTTTAGCAGCGAAAAATCAGCTTGGTGAACGCTTGGTGTACAAGGGGTTTCTTGGGCAAGTGGAGCTTTACGGGTTTGCGAAGGCAGCCAAAGTCTTGGTTTACCCCAGTCGGCACGATGCGTTTCCTCTGGTTGTTCTCGAAACCCTTGCGTGCGGCACACCCGTCGTCGCCTACGGCATTCCAGCAATAACGTCTAATTTTCCAGCGGATGTGGTTAAGCCAGTTCCCGTGGGAAACTTTGAGCAGATTGCTGCTGAGGCATTAAAAATCATTAACAATCCGGACCTTAGAGTGGAGCTTTCTCGAAAAGCCAAGGCTTTCACAGCGCAATATTCGTGGGCTAACGTGGCGGCGGCGGAAGTTGAAGCCTACAGCAGGGTATTTGAAAAATTCAAGAATCCTGCCTAAGCCAAATCAGAGCAGCATTGCCGCGAGGACTCGGTTTAGTTCTTCTCGGTTTTTGACGCCGCGGAAGATGGCTTTTCCGCTTGTGTAAAGTCGGAAAGAAAAGTCTTCGAATGTGAGCTCAAAAATTATCCCAGCGATTTTGTTGTTTACGGTGGCTTTCTTTAGGATGTTGGCGATGGCTTCATCTTTCTTTTCGTATTTAAAGAACACGATGACGTCTTTTTCAGCGCCGCATGTTCCCTCTACCCGTGCCACATAGTCGTCAAGAGTCGCCATTATAGTCCCTCAATCTCCTTGAGCACCTCAACGAAACGGTCAATTTCTTCTCGTGTATTGTAAATATAGAAGCTCGCTCTCGCGGAGGAATGAAGTTTGAGGATTTCTTGGTGCAGGGGCTGGGCGCAGTGGTAGCCGCTTCTTATCATTATGCCGTAGTTGTCGCAGATGAGGGCAACATCATGTGAGGATAAGCCTTCAATGCTGAATGATATGATGCCGCATCTTTTCGTGAGGTCGCTGGAGCCATGAATCGTGACTTTTCTGCATTCCCCCATGCGTTCAAACGCGTATCTGGTTAGATCTTTCTCGTGGCTTACAACGTTATCCATCCCAACAGCTTCCAGGTACTTCACGGCTTCGCCTAAGCCGATTGCGCCGCAGATGTTAGGGGTTCCTGCTTCAAACTTCCACGGCAACTCATTTAAAGTTATGCTGCATCCGCCCTGCGGCTAAACTCCACTTCTTTAATCATTTCGCCCCCACCTTCGAACGGCGGCATCGCTTCAAGCAAAGCCTTTTTGCCGTAAAACACGCCGATTCCCGTGGGTCCAAGCATTTTGTGACCTGAAAAAGCCAGAAAATCCATATCCAAATCCTGAACGTCAACAGTCAAGTGTGGCATAGACTGGGCACCGTCTACAAGCATTAACGAGCCGTTGTCGTGGGCTGCCTTCGTGATGCGTTTAACGTCATTGATTACTCCCGTGACGTTTGAAACTTGGCTTAAACAGGCGATTTTAGTTTTTTTGGAGAATTTAGCTTCGAAATCTTCATAGTCCAGGGTTCCGTCGGCTTTGACGTTGGCGTATTTGACGGTGAACCCTCTGAGTTTGGCGGTGATTTCCCAGGGCACAATGTTACTGTGGTGTTCCATCAGAGAAACCAGCACTTCATCTCCTTTGCCAAGGTTGCTTAGCCCCCAAGAATATGCAACCAAGTTGATGGCTTCGGTTGTGCCTCTGACAAAAACAACCTCAGAGGATTCCTTTGCGTTTATGAATTTTGAGATTATTTCCCGCGACTTCTCGTATAGGTCAGTGGCTTCCGACGATAAGGTATGGACTGAGCGGTGGATGTTGGCGTTGTGGTTTTCGTAAAAGTCGATTTCAGCGTTTATCACTTGGCGGGGTTTCTGGGTGGTTGCGGCATTGTCAAAGTAGATCAAGGGGTAGTTGTTGACTTTGCGTTTGAGTATCGGGAAATCCTGTCGAATCGCTTGTAAATCCACGATTACTTCTCTGCCTTCTCTTCTGTCTTAAGCCTTTTGGACAGCAACTTCGCCAGCTCTTCCTCTTCCAACGCCTGTTTTTCTTCAAACGTGTTTTCCGCAGGCATCCAGTTGGGAATTGCCACATTTCTCTGCTTAAAATACTGCCGTATCGCACGCTTCAATGCGCCGACGGCGAGGACTCCGCAGTGGAATTTGACGCTGGGTAAACCGCCGATTTCCTCCGTGACTCTCTTCCAAGTAACGTCTTCCCATGCCTTTTCAAGACTTAAGCCCTTAATCATTTCCGTAACGATGCTGGATGTGGCGATGTTTGCGGCGCAGCCGTAGCTTTCAAAACTGGCTTTCTCGATGATGTCTTTGTCAGTTATTTTCAGGTAAAAGGTTATCATGTCACCGCAAGCTGGGTTCCCAGCCACGGCTACAACGGTGGCGTCATCCATTTTTCCAAGGTTCTTGGGGTTTCTAAATAAATCCATAACTTTCATGTTGTAAGGTAACGGTATACGCGACATCTAATCAACTCCTGTCGAGCCAACTATCCCCCGAATACGATTCACTGACGGCGGCAAAACCTTTAGGACGTAATCTATGTCTTCGGCTGATTGGTAACGCGTTGTTTTCATAAGGATGCTGCCGTGTGCTTCGCTGAATCTGCGTCCTATGGCAACGAGAACGTGGCTTGGCTGAAGCAGTCTTCGGCTGCAGGCGCTGCCGCTGGAAACGTAGACACCTTTTAAGCTTAACTCAATTGTTAGTGCTTCGCCTTCTGCACGCAGGATGCTTATGTTTGCATTGTCTGGCGCTCGTTTGTCTCCTTTTGGACCGTTGAAGCGAAGGTCGTCGAGTTCTGCGAATATGCCGTCTACAAGTTTGTCGCGGAGCATACGCATTTTGGCGACGTTTGCGTCGAAGTTTTGGAATGCCAACTCGGAAGCCTTTGTGAAGCCGACGATTAGAGGGGTGTTTTCGACTCCTGGCCAAAGTTTCTGTGTGCCGATTTGTCCTTCAAGAATGCGTTCCATGTTTATTCCTTCTCGAAGGTACATGGCTCCCATTCCGCGTGGACCCAAAATCTTGTAGCTGCTAAGTGTCGCTAAGTCAACTTTTAAGTCTTGCACATTTAATGGTATTCTGCCATAGGCGTCGGAGGCGTCTGTGTGAAAGAGGGTTTCATGGTTTTTCGCTTTAACGATGTCAACTGCTTCCTTAATTGGCTGCACCGTGCCTATCTCGTTATTTACTGCTGAAATGCTTACAAGAACGGTTTCGTTGTCAACTGCTTCTTTGAGCTTCTCAAGGTTGATGAAGCCTTCAGGGTTAACTGGGATATTCTGCATTGTGAACCCGAACTTCTGCATCATCTCCGCAACCTGCAAAACGTTGATAGGCTCTATTTCGGAGATGACTATTTTTTTGCCTATGGTTTTTCCGCGCGAAGCATGTACCCATGATTGCAAGGTTGTTTGCTTCTGTTTCGCCTGGCGTGAATGTGATGTCTTCGAGGTTTTTTGCGCCGATGGATTTGCTGATTTTCTGGAAGCAGTTCATTATGACTTCAAAGGCTTCCCAGCCTGGCTTGTGGGTAAGCGTCGGGTTACCGTAGGCTTTCTTGTTAAAGTAAGGCAACATCTCGTCAACGACTTCTTGGGGAACAATGCTTGAGTTTTCGTTGTCTAAGTAAACCTCGTGTGTTATGCCTTCATGCAACTTTAGGAGTTCCTTCACGTTTTCAACCATACAGTATCCTACCAATCTAAAGGGGGTTAGATAACTCGTCACTTGCTAGTATCTAGTTCAAATAGAAAAACGTAGCTGAAAAAACATCAGCGGAGTCGCCAACACTATTAAACTAGCATATTCAATAAACTGTTTGAATGGCGAGTTAATGTTGAAGATTTCCGAGTTGCCCGTTCCAGACGAAGTAAAACAAATCCTGCAGAACATGGGAATCACTGAGCTTTTTCCGCCTCAGGAAGACACCATACGGGCAGGCGTGTTAGAAGGCCAAAACATCGTGTTAGCCAGCCCAACTGCGTCTGGAAAAACGTTGATTGCGGAACTCTGCGCACTCAAGCATGTGCTGGAAAAGAACGGAAAGGTAATCTATCTCTCGCCGCTCCGAGCCTTGGCAAGCGAGAAATTCGAGGAATTCGGAAAATACTCCTCTATAAAAAAGGCGAACGGCAGAAAAGTCTCGGTGGGAATCAGCACAGGCGACTTTGACACCGCCGACAACTGGCTTGAACGCTACGACGTAATAGTCACCACCAACGAGAAGGCTGATTCGCTTTTGCGTCACCGCGCCAAATGGATGGATGAAATCTCCCTTGTCATAGCCGACGAAGTTCACCTCCTCAATGACGCAGGGCGTGGGCCAACCCTTGAAATCGTTTTAGCCCGGCTGCTGCAAGTTAACCCCGACATCCAAATCTTGGCACTGAGCGCCACCATAAACAACGTTGACGAAATAGCAGGCTGGTTAAACGCCAAATTCATTGTCACGGAGTGGCGTCCAGTCAGCCTAAAGGAAGGCGTACTTCTGCATGATGAAATCCAATTCAAAGATGGCGGCTCAAGAAAAGTTGAGCACAAAACCCATATCCCAACAGTAAATCTCGTCTTAAACACGTTGAAGACTGGCGGCCAAGCCTTGGTTTTTGCTTCAACACGTAAAAACGCGGTTTCAGCCGCCAAAACAATTGCTCAGCACACGGGCGAAGTTTTGTCCAAACCCTTGAAGCGGTCGCTGGAGCATGAAGCTGAAAAAATCCTTTCTGCGGGTGAGCGAACCCAAATCAGCGACACTTTAGCCGAGCTTGTTCGATGCGGAACTGCTTTTCACCATGCAGGGTTAGCGGGCGCTCATCGCAAGATGATTGAGGATTCGTTTAAGGAAGGAAAAATCAAAGTTTTAACTGCAACTCCGACTTTGGCTTTCGGCGTAAACCTTCCCGCACGTACGGTTATCATTCAGGATTATCGTCGTTTTGAGGCAGGCTACGGCAACTACCCCATCAGCGTTTTGGAGTACAAGCAGATGGCGGGTAGGGCTGGACGACCAAAATACGACAAGGTAGGCGAATCGGTTCTTACCGCCAAAACCTCGGATGAAGCAGACTACCTGATGGAAGGCTACGTTTTAGCTAAGACCGAACGAATTTGGAGCAGGTTGGCGGTTGAAAAAATCATGCGCGGACACGTGCTGTCAACGGTCGCGTCAGATTTCGCTCATACAGAGAACGGGATTTACGAATTCTTCGGAAAAACATTCTATGCTTACCAATACGACGTTAAATCCATTAAGAGCATCATCGGCAAAATTTTGAAGTACCTCTACGAAGAGGAAATGATCGCTGTAGACGGAGACGAAATCTACGCTACAATGTTCGGCAAACGAGTAAGCGAACTCTACATTGACCCCCTGTCAGGCGTCGTCATCCGCGAAGCCTTCAAGAAAAAACCCGAAGAACCAACCGACTTCGGCCTGCTGCACCTGATTTCTCACATGCCTGACATGGGACCCGTCATGCGCCCCTACACACGGGAAATTGACCCGTTGGCGCTTGAGTTGGAGAAGCACCGCGACGAACTCTTCACTGAAGTCCCCAACGAGTGGGATGACCGTTTCGCTTTTGAAGAGTTTTTAGGCGAAATCAAAACCGCATTTGTGATGAAGAGTTGGGTTGAAGAAGTCAGTGAAGAAAACCTGATTCGACAATTCAACGTTCAGCCAGGCGATTTGTACCGCACGATTGAGAACGCAAAGTGGCTTCTTCACGCAACCGACGAATTAGCATCGTTGTTCGGATGCAAAGAGATTCGTCCCCTAACCAGCGAACTCGTAGAACGGGTTTCCAAAGGCATAAAAAGAGAGCTGCTGCCGCTTGTTCGGCTTGAAGGCGTCGGCAGAGTCCGCGGACGCATAATGTTTGACGCAGGCTTCCAAACAATTGATGATGTAAAAGCTGCTTCAATGGAGGAATTAAGCAACCTGCCGCTTATGGGTCCCAGGCTTGCTAAAAAGATTAAAGAGCAGGTCGGCGGCTTCGTGAAAAAAGACACATGGGAAAAACTCAGCAACGAACAAGATTACAAGCAGCGCGCGCTATCTGAGTTTTAGCTTTTCGCGAACTTTTCCGCCTGTTTAACTGCTGTGCCCAAATAGTTCTTCGGGTTTAGCGCCTCGACGATTTCTGCTTCCGAAAGTTTGCCGCTTACGAATTTATCTTGCAGCAACATCTGTTTGAAATCTTTTTTCTCAGTTGCGCTTACAATCGTGAGTTTACGAAGCATCTCGTGGGCTTCCTGTCTATCGACGCCTTTCTTTGCTAACGCCATCATCACTGACTCCGACATCGCCCGCCCCTGGGTTATGCTCAGGTTCTGCAGCATCCGTTGCGGGTCAACTCGCAGGTTCGCGACGACATCACACATCAAACTAAGCATGTAGTCGAGCAGAATGTTTGTTTCTGGAAAAATGAACCGTTCAGCCGACGACTGCGTCAAATCTCTCTCATGCCACGTCACCATGTTTTCGAATGACGGGACAGTGAGGCTTCTGACGATTCGCGCTAAACCGCAGATGCGTTCGCATGTTTCAGGGTTTTGCTTATGAGGCATAGTGGAGCTCCCAACCTGCTTGCTTGCTTCAAACGCCTCAGAAAGCTCGCCGATTTCGGGTCTTTGGAGCTCGCGGATTTCATTTGCAAAATTCTCAAGCGAAGAAGCAACGATCGCGTAGATGCATATTAGTTCAGCGTAGCGGTCTCTTTGAACAATCTGGGTTGAAATCTCAGCGGGGCGAAGACTTACCCGTTTCATGACGAGGTCTTGGATTTGCTCTGCATGTTCGCCTAAACCTGCTTGGGTGCCGACGGCGCCGCTTATTTTGCCGACTAAAACGCGGCTTTTGCACTCGCTTAATCGTTCGATGTGCCTGTCGACTTCGTAGCCCCAAACCGCAAACTTGAAACCCAAAGTAATCGGCAAAGCATGTTGCCCGTGGGTTCTGCCAATCATCACCGTTTCCTTATATTGACCAGCCTGTTTCTGCAGGGTCAACTTCAAATCCAAAAGCCGCTTCTCGATAAGAACCATCGCATCTTTTAGTTGCAACGCGTTAGCCGTGTCAACTATGTCGTAGCTTGTCGCTCCCAAATGCACGTAGCCGCCGCTTGACCCGCAAACCTCCGCTAGAGCCCGAACCAGCGCGGCGACATCATGTTTAATTTCCTTTTCAATAGCCTTCACGCGATCAACTTTAACGTATTTTGTGGAAGCCATGGCAGCGATTTTTTCCGCGTCTTTCCTTGGAATATTGCCTACTTCAGCGTGCGCCAAAGCCAAAGCGGCTTCAACGTCAAGAAGCTTCTGGACACGGGTTTCTTCTTGGAATATTTTAAGCATTTCTGGCGTGCCGTAGCGGCCAGTGTCTATGGGTAGGATTGGCAAGTTAGTGTTCCTCAGGGTGAAGGATATGCCAGATTGAAGATTAATGTTTTGTCAGTTAAAACTGCCGTTTGACGCATATTTTGGCTGGGTCGCTTTTCTATTTCCATTTTGTCAGGATTTCTTCTCGGCGGAAAGTGGAGACGCTGAAGTAGAATAATGCCAAGTCAACAATCATGAATGCGCCTGAAATGATCAGCAGGTTTTCTGTGTTGAGCGTTATCACCCCGATTTCGCCCGCGAGGTAAATAACCATGAAAGGTATGAACATAAGACTCCCGACTTGGTTAGCGGACCGCACGTCACTCACTCTTGATGAGGTGATTACACTCAACTCTATGCTTAGTACTGCTGCGATAGGGATAAGGAGGAAGATAACGCCGATGCTCCAATTCGGATAGAGCAGGTAACCTAAGGAGCTAGAGGTTAATTTGTCCATGAGCACCATGTAGATGGAAAGCCCTGCCCACGATGCCGCGACAGGCGGTATGAATGCTGCGATGCTCTTTCCCAGCAGTATCTCCCCGTCAGTTGTAGGCGTGGCAAGAAGAGGCTCAAGACTCTTCTCAACTTTTTCGCCAACTATGGCATAAGAAGCAATCGCACTGGGAAGCGTAGCTGCCGCAATCACGAAGAAGAAAGCGAATGCGTTCAGCAATCCTGGAAGAACAGGCGCTGGTATTCCTCCAGACTTCCTTTGTTCGTAAAGAATAACCGCAGGAAATAGAACGTCGAGAAGCAGAGGGAAAAATATGGTTCCTATTATGATGCTTCTCTTTCTCTTGAATGTCTTGAGTTCTTTTGCGGCGATAATCCATGATGAACTCAGATTCATTCTTTCTCCCTCACAAGCTTAAGGTAAGTGTCTTCCAGGCTGCTGCTGGACACAAAAACCGTTTGAATGTTGCCGCCAGCCTCAACGATCGTGCGGATAACGGCGGGGTTTTCCCTGAATGGATTCGCAAGTTCAATTGTCAACTTGTTATCATCTCGGGTTACGTTTCCAAGCGACAGTTTCTTCACTGAATTTAGGATTGCATCGTTTATTTGCTCCAGTTGAATCACAGTTCTCCTTGCGCCAACGGAGCGTTCAAGTTCTTCAGGAGTGCCAACCGCCATCAGCTTCGTGTTTAATATACCGATTCTGTCGCAGATTCTTTGCGCCTCGTCAAGGTTGTGTGTGTTTAGAAAAATGGTTTTCTTCTGCTTTTTCAAATCAAGAATAAACTCTCTAACCGTCTTCGCCGATTCTGGGTCCAAGTTCGCTGTCGGCTCATCCATGAACAGAACTTCGGGATTATGAATTAAGGCGCGTGCGATTGCGAGTTTTTGCTTCATTCCCTTGGAAAATGTCCCAGCCATGATGTCTCTTTTTTCCCACAATCCCATCATTTCGAGAAAATGCTTGATGTTTTCCTTCTTCTCAGGTTCAGTGCATTTGTAAAGTTTCGCGTAAAACTCCAGGTTCTCATACGCGGTCAAATCTTCGTAGAGGCCAACGTTATCTGGGACCAAACCGATGATTTTTCTTATTTTTAAGGCGTCAGCCTCGTTTTCAACATCGTAATCCGCAATCCTTGCCGAACCGCTCGTTTTCGAAATCAAGCAGCTGAGCATCCTCACAGTCGTCGTCTTTCCAGCGCCGTTGGGTCCAAGAAAACCGAAAACTTCGCCGTCATCAACGTGCAGAGTAAGGTTGTCTACGGCTGTTAGGTCCCCGAATTTTTTTGTTAGGTTTTCTGTGTCAATCATTAGATATCACGGTGGTGGGCGGCTGTTTATATCCCTGTGCTGAGTTCCCATATTTAAACCTAAATTCAAGAAGAGTTATATCTTAGAAGATATAGGTCGATTACATCTCCATTAACTTTTTGTACATTTCCATGTTTGCCTTTAGTAACGGTATCCCAGATTCTAAGAGCGCAAGTGCAAATCGGTCCAATTGCTCCTTATATTTTTCCATTTTTGCAATTGCATCGTCATACCGTTCTTTTGTATACTTGAAAAATGGCTCGACAATTGTTCGCCTCTCCTCCTTAGTGATAAAACTGAAAAAGAGTGCGTGGACTATAAGATCTTCCATATCGGTATTTCTAACTTTTCTGAACTGGACTGGCGTCGCAACAAGTCGCTTTATTTTTTCCATCCCGTTTTCCGTAAGTTGATACACTTTCTTGTTTGGTGCATTGTACTGCATTTCGATTTTGCTTTTGATGAAGCCTTCCTTCTCAAATCGTAATAGCCTAGGGTAGATTGCGCTGTCGCTTAAGTTTGGGTATTGGGCTCCAAAAGAGATCGCTATTCGTTTCTTTATGTAATAGCCATGAGCTGGACCTGCCAGTAGGACGCCCAGAACCATTAAGTCGATTTCGTTCTTACCCATTTTCCTTCTTTCCCCCACCGCTTTAGACACTGTTTTTCCAGTGAGCTCGGTTGGATTAGGGAACTGCAAATTTGAGTATATAGTTTTTTGCACAAATAGACACGTACGGCTGCTGATATTTTGACGCTGACTTTCGGCTAAGTGCAGGGAGAAAATTAATATCGGACGCTTGCCCATGAACTCTGGAAACGTTGGTGTAGAATCATGAGTTTTGGTACCTCTAAAGTGTTCGGCGGCATTACGGAAGCCTTCATCTTGGCGTTGATGCTTGTGTCTGTTATTGCAGTTTTGGAAATTAACATGGCCATCATGTACAAGGTAAGCATCGTAGCCATTGTTTTCTCGATGATTTTCTTGATGACCATTGCCTCTCAAATTCTGCGGGAACAAAAAGAAGCACGCAAGCAACAGCAAGCCTAAACCGCACGTTTTTCCATTTTCACTTTCACTCTACCCTCCCCTGTGTCCAAATGTCGTTTGGACGATGCTTTAAAAAGGGTTAACCGCCGTATTGCCCTCCATGGACAGGAGTGCAGAAGCGGAATGACTCAAAATTTAATGGCTAAGCCTCTGATGGCGCAGCCGCTGTTTTCTTTAAACATGCCCAGCGTAGACGAGCTTTTCCCAGGATTTGCCCCAGGTGACTTCGCGGTTCTCTACGGGTCACCTTCAGTTATTTCACTAACCTCTCTGCTTTGCATCCGTGCACAGTTGCCAGCGCAGCTTGGCGGCTTAGGAAGCAACGTAGTCTTCATCGACGGCGGAAACACATTTAGGCTCTACAAGATTTCCCGTTTAGCCCAGCTTCACCAGCTGAACCCCTCTGAAGTGCTTGAACGCATCTTTATTTCAAGAGCATTCACCGCTTACCAGCTAACTTCCCTTATACTTGACAAACTTGAAGAAACCGTAAAGCAATACGACGCTAAACTTGTAGTGATTTCCGATATAGCCGGGTTCTTCTTAGACAACGATGTCCCGCATGAAGAAGCACAGAGAGTCTACAGCCAAATCGTTAGTTACCTTTCAAGCTTTGCCAAAAAACACCAAATAGTCGTCGTCGCAACTTACCTTCCCTACTCTGACAGCCGAAGAAACATGCTGCTTCAAGAAATGACATGCACCAAAGCAAACACCGTTTTATCCGTCAGCAAAACCATGTACACGAGGGAAGTAACATTGGAGAAACACCCATCTTTCATGTTAGGCACCGCTGAGCTTCCATCCGAAAACTTGACGTTAACCGACTTCATGGGCGATGCAAACAAAAATCTTCAAGCTTACACGTTAGGTTGCGGTTAGCTTAGGTTGTTGAACATGTTTTGAGTGGCTGACTCTGGCAATTTAAGCTCTAACTTTACAACTTGGGAGAACAGAAAAGTGTAGAATTCATTAGCCATCTCCATTTTGGTTCTTGCTTCTTTCGGCTTCATCGGTTTCCCACCCTTCTCTGTTCAGCTTTTGGGTTTAAGAATTTTATGTTCAGGGATGAGGTAGGTCTGGTGGAGCCGCTTGCTTGCGTGTCGGGTGCTGTTGCCCTCCAAAGGCTGTTTCGCAGAAAAAAAGTGGTGGCACAAATTGTTTTGAATTATCCGTTGCTTGCGGATATTTATTTCAAATTCATTATGGATTTAAACCAAAACGTCAATTATAGAAAAACAATGCTGTGAGGAAACGATTTACCAGATGAAGATACGAACAAAAACAGTTGTTACCATTGCCGTCGTTGCATTTGTCTTTTTCATAGGATTATCAACGGTTGCGACCCTGGTCATTCAGCCCAGTTTCAACAATATAGAAAAACAGGAAAGCAACCAGGGTATGACTCAGACGCTGAACGCAATCAACTATTCACTTAATCAGATTAGGGGGGATCTGCGGGATTATTCAGACTGGGATGACACCTACAACTTCGCCGAAGACGGAAACCAAAACTACATTCAGGACAACATGGTTGACTCGACCTTTGAGCAGTTAAACCTTAACCTCATCGTGGTTGCGGATGTTAATGGCTGCTTAGAATATTGCCAATCGTTTGACCTTAACAATTCAGTCAAAGTTCAAACTACAGACCAGACTAAACAAACCTTAGAATCCGACAAATCGATTTGGGAGTTCTCTTCCACAGAGGCAACCGTCTCAGGCATCATGCTGCTGGACAATCAATCAATGCTAGTCGTTAGCGCGCCTGTATTGACAACGACAAATCAGGGACCCATCAACGCAGGAATGCTTTTTGGAAGATATCTGGATGCAAAAGAAACCAGCAAACTACAGACAATAACTGACCTAAATTTCTCGATTGATACATTAGCCGATTTTAAACTCAATAATAGCCGAATGGCCGATTCATTATTTTCTAATCCGCAGGGTAACCTCTTGAAAGAGAACGGGCGTAGCACCCTGTCAGATTACATGTTAATAGACGACGTTAACTCGGAGCCGACGTTTGTGCTGCAGGTTACCCAATCCAGAACCGCTTATCAGCAGGAAGTATGGGCAGGAAACATCTTTTTGGTTGCTGCCGTCTTGCTTACCATTGCTTTCGGCGTGTCCATTTTGATTTTGTTGGAAACAAGCATTATCAAACCCATGATTAAGCTGGCGTCTCAAATTGAAAACATGCCCCTGAACCCAGATGTGCCTAAGAATAAATCTAAATTCGAAACTGACGAAATAAGCATAATTGCCAACTCAGCGAGCAGTAATCTTAACAAGAAACTTGAAGCAATAACTGAAGTCTCGAGGATGGTGGGTCACGACCTTCGGAACCCATTGTCGGGAATCAAGAATGCGGTGTACATTCTGAAGAAAAACTACGGTTCGCAGCTGGAGGAGAAGGGAAACGCGCAGCTTAAGACAATCGATGACTGCGTTGAATACTCGGACAAAATCGTGCGGGACCTGCTTGAATACTCCACCGTGGCAAGGCTTGGTCTCACTAAAACGAACCTCAAAAAGCTGATTGACGATTCCTTGTCAACGTTTACTGTACCCAGCAACGTTCAACTAGCAAACGATGTTAAAGACGACCAAAACGTGTTGCTCGTAGATAATGGGCAAATCCAACGGGTCTTTAGCAACCTGATAAAAAACGCTTTTGACGCGATGCCTAACGGCGGAAAACTTCAGATATCCAGCGGCAGAAAGATGACTGGGAAAGTAGCTGTTGCTTTTTCTGATTCAGGCGTCGGCATGTCGGAGGAAACTTTGAAGAAGCTGTGGACGCCGTTTTTCACTACAAAAGCCAAGGGGTTAGGCGTCGGCTTGTCTATTTGCAAGAAGGTAATTGAAGCGCATGGCGGTACCATCAAAGCCGAAAGCACGTTGGGTAAAGGAACCACATTCACAGTTCATCTACCAACACACAGCCCAAACTGATTTCGCCAAACTCCGCTCGGAGAAGCCAAGGAGTCACCTTCTATGTTGTCAGCGTTCAAATACTGCTTCTGCATATTGAGAAGAGAGGCATCTAAATGGCTTCATGGATGGAGTACTTCGGCTGGACCCTGTTTCGGTTAATGAGAAAGCTGCGGATTACGAGGATACTGCGTTTAGGCGTTTCATCTGGGCGGTTTCTGGATTATTTTAAGGGTTTCGAGAAGTCTAAGGCTGTGCGCGGCATCTTCGGCGACGCAACCGAGGAGGTCCTCAGGAACCTCAGAGTCCAGTTCACTTGGTTTGGGTACATGGGTGTCGACGACAACGACGGGCACTTAATGGTTAACAAGAGCTACCTCAACAGCGGCGACAAAACCGACATCTACCTCGACGTAGTCCACGAGCTCTGCCACGTCAAGCAGCATCTGGACGGCAAAGAACTGTTCAAGATGGGATACGATTACGTCGACCGACCCACCGAAGTTGAAGCTTACCGTTACACGGTGATTGAAGCCAAGCGGCTTGGGTTAAGCGACGAGCGGATCCTTGGTTACTTGCAGACTGAATGGATGAGCAAAGAGGATGTGGCGCGGCTTGTCAAGAACATAGGAATCGACCTTCACGTCGCCGAGAACTAGGAAAACAAGAAAGAAATTAAAAAGAAAAAAATTTGTTGCTAATATTTTGGGAAAAGATTTAGTGCGAGAATAGTTTCTCGTAGGGTCTCTTTGAGACGGGTAGTATCTTTTTGAATTTGTGCGCCATGATTTGGTTTGGGTCAGCGCCGAAGTGGCTGCAGTATTCTTTGACGAGGGCTTCAATGGTTTTGAGGTCCCGTTTTCCAGCATCTAACGTTTTGGTTCCTTTGACTGGCTCGAGGATTTCGCCGCGTTCATAGATGACTCCGCCATGCATTCCTGTGCCAACGAATCTTGCTTTGCATTTTTCGCCTTCTTTCAGGTTTAAGCCGAGGATAATCATTACTCCGCCCGCCATGTATTCTGCGAGGAAGTCACCTGCGGTTTGCCCGATGACGATCTGTGGGATTTTACGTTGGTACTGCTTCATATGTATGCCGACGCGGTAGCCGACGTAGTCGCGGACAAAGATTTTCCCGCCACGCATCGAGTTACCTGTGACGTCGCCTGCGTGTCCATGGATGATGATTTGGCCTTCGTTCATGGTGTTGCCGCAGCCGTCCTGCGCGTTACCGTGGATTACCAGTTTGGGTCCGTTCATGAATGCGCCGAGGTCGTTTCCTGGGGTGCCGTAAACGTCGATTTGGGCGGTTGTTTCCAGGTCGGTGCCGATGTAGCGTTGCCCGCAGACGTTTTTGATTTCGATTCGCTCGATGCCGTCTGAGCCTATTGCCTGCCGCAAAAGAGCGTTCAGGTCTCGGTAGTAAAGTCCTTCTGCGTCCACTTGGAATACTTTGTCTTCCATCTTGATTCTGCCAAGGTATTTTTGGTCTATCTGCTGGGTTTTCTGTTCAAGCATGCTAACATTACTCTCCTGCCAATTTCACTCCGAGGATTTTTGATTCAGCCCTCGATAACCCGACGCCTCTGAGCGCTAAACGGTTGCCCCGTAAGCTTTCGATGGCGTTTATGCCCATGCCGCCCATCATGTCTTTGATTTCGACGCTCCAACTGTTAAGGAGGTTGACGAGGCGTTTGGATGCGATGTCGGGGTTGATGCGTTTGCTGATCCACGGGTCGCTAGTCGCGATTCCCCATGGACATTTGCCCGTGTAGCATTTCTGGCAGACCGTGCAGCCCATGGCGATGAGAGCAGCGGTTCCGATGTAGACCGCGTCAGCGCCTAACGCGATCGCTTTGAATACGTCCGCGCTGCCTCTTATGCCGCCTGCGATGACTACGGAGGCTTGGTTGCGAATGCCTTCTTCGCGGAGGCGTTGATCGACCTGTGCAAGAGCCAACTCGATGGGTATGCCTACATTGTCACGGATCGTTTTCGGTGCAGCTCCTGTTGCACCTCGGACGCCGTCAAGCGCAATTATGTCTGCGCCTGCTCTGACCATGCCGCTTGCGATAGCCGCAGCGTTATGGACCGCCGCGATCTTCACGGAGATTGGTTTGGTGTAGTTGGTTGCTTCTTTGAGCGCGTAGATGAGTTGGCGTAGGTCTTCGATTGAGTAGATGTCGTGTTGCGGATACGGTGAAAGCGCGTCGGTGCCTTCGGGTATCATGCGCGTTTTAGCGACGTTGGCGGTAACTTTTTCGCCTGGTAAGTGTCCGCCGATGCCGGGTTTTGCGCCTTGTCCGATCTTAATTTCGACGGCTGCCGCAATGTCCAGGTATTTGGGGTGGACGCCGAACCGTCCTGATGCGACTTGGACGATGGTGTGGGCTCCGTACTTGTAGAGTGATGTGTCTAAGCCGCCTTCACCCGTATTGAAGTAGGTGCCGCATTCCGTGGCTGCCCGCGCCAATGATTCATGAACGTTTAGGCTTATGGCGCCGTAGGACATGGCTGAGAACATGATCGGTGTGTCTAAGCGAAGCTGTGGTGTAAGCTGAGTCTTCAGAGTTGCCTCGCCGTTTTCCATCTCTATTTCAAGCTTGTCTGGTTTCGTGCCTAGGTAAGTGCGGATTTCCATCGGCTCCCGCAAGGGGTCAATCGATGGGTTGGTGACTTGGCTCGCGTTCAGCAACAGTTTATCCCAGAAGCTGTAGTCGGGTTTGTCGCAGCCCATACCTGTGAGGATGACTGCGCCGGTTTCAGCTTGTTTTTTCACTTCCCGTATCGCTTCCACTGTCCAGTTTGCGTTTTCTCGGTTGACGTTTGGGTTCTTTCTGATGGTGATGGCATGGGTTGGGCAGAATGTGACGCATCGTTGGCAATTCACGCAGTTTTCATCTTTGCTAACGACGGTGTCTGTTTCTTCGTCATAGCAGTGTGTGTCATAAGTACATTGGTTAACGCATACTTTGCAGCGTATGCAGCGTTTCTCGTCACGTTCAACTAGGTATTCGGGTAGCACGTAGGTTTTCATTGAGTTAATCCTCCTGCTAAGACTTCAGCCGCTTTGGGGCTGTTTTTGAGTCTGCAAATCACTGGTTCTCCGCCTCTTGGCGCCCAAAACTTGTCCAGATTGGGTGAAACTAGCCGCATGGCTGATTCTTCTGACGACAGATACGTGTAATCGCCGTTTGTGCCTGCGACCAATGGTCGAAGCTTGATTCTGTCGGTTAACCCAATCATTTCGCCATGATGCGCGACAACTATACTGAATGGTCCGTTCATTAGTAGGCTGCCGTAGGTTTGACGCAGCGCTCCGAGAAGCTGTGCTTCTTTAAGTGGCATTTGGTCGATTTCGCTCCAGAGTGGCGCGGCAAGAATTTGGGCTACAAGTTCAATCGGCATGTTTTGTCTTCGCATAAGCAAGTCTACCGCGTACGCCAGCACTTCGGTGTCTGTTTGCATTGTGCATTTGTATCCGTACATTTCGAGGTAGCGCCGATTTATGCCGTAGGATGAGAGTTCACCGTTATGGATGACTGTCCAGTCTAAGATGTTGAATGGGTGTGCTCCGCCCCACCAGCCCGGAGTGTTCGTGGGGAATCGGCTGTGGCAAGCTCCAAAGGTACCCTTGGTAGTCTTCGAGGCAGAAGAACTTCGCGACATCTTCAGGGAAGCCTACTCCTTTGAATACACCCATGTCTTTGCCGCTTGAGAACACAAACGCTTTCCCCGTTTCTGTGTTGATCCGCATGACGGCGTCTATGACGTAGTCCTGTTCGCTTTGTCCCTCGGGGCGGTTCTTTTTGGGTTGAACAAAGTAGCGCCACACCAACGGTGGATTATGCACGTTAGCTGGCTTTGTCTGCATTTCCTCGTCGTAAATTTGATCGAATTTTGAGGCAAGTATGCGGTCGGTTTTTTCTTTGGCGTCCTTGCTTAGGTACATTATGTGGAGTGCGTAGTAGTCTTTGAAGTCTGGGTAGATGCCGTAAACTGCGAAGCCGCCGCCTAAGCCGTTGCCGCGGTCATGCATGTTTGTTATGGCGCGCACGGGGTCTTTTGAGCTGAAACGTTTGCCTTCGGTGTTCATCATGGCGAAGATGGCGCATCCTGAGAAGTCTTTGTCGTCGCCGAAGGGATTGATTATTTTTTGGTCATGCTGGTTCATTTTATTGCACCACACTCATTTTTCTCTGCATTGCAACTGGGAGCGTTGCCCAGCTGAAGTCATCTGCCAAAAGTTGCTGCTTGAACTTTTTCACGTTAACAACATTCTTCATAAGATAGAACAGTAATCCTGCGCGTTCGATAGAGTTAACAAGAGTCATGCCTACGATGACGTTGTTTCTGAGAACCACCTTCTTGTACAGGTTGTGTTCAGGGTCAAATTTGACAAGTACTTCCAACGTTGGGTCTTCTTTCGGGTTAGCTAACCCCACGGAAACGACTGGAATGCCGAAGTACTTGAGGCTGCTCATGTTGGTCCCGCCTGGATACGTCGCTTTTTTGCCAGCCATGTTGTAGCCTGCAACCTTTCCCTCCATGACAGCCAATGGCCAAAGAGGCAAAGTGCGGTTCTGGTTAATGATGAAGTCATAAGCCTCGGCAACATCGCCGCTGGCAAACACATCGGGAACGTTTGTCTGCATCATGTTATCAACGATGATTCCCCTGTTTATCTTCACTGCGCTCCCAACAACCAGTTCAGTGCGTGGAACAACACCGATAGCCATTATGACAAGGTCACACGGTACCTGTTCTCCTTTAGTTAAGAGAACTGCGCCGACTACACTATCGTTGTCTGGTTTGCCCAGTATTTTCTGGACCGATTGACCAGTGACAACGTTAACGCCTGCTTTTCGAACCGCGCCTTCCATAATGTCTGAACCCTTAGCATCCAAGAGTAAGCTGAGAATCTTGTCTTGCAACTCAACCATCGTAACCTTCAAACCACGTTTAACAAGCGCTTCAGTAATGCTTATACCGATGAGACCTCCGCCTATGACAACTGCCGCCTTAGCGTTTATCGCCTGAATCTTGGCTGCGATTCGTTGGGCGTCCCCTATAGTTGTAAAGGTGAAAACGCCGTCTTTCTCTGAACCTTCCGTCTTTGGAACGAAGGGTTTGCCGCCTGTTGCAAGGAGCAGCTTTTCAAATTGAATTTTTTCGCCGCTTTCAAGCTGGACGGTTTTCTCAGCAAGGTTTAGAGCCGTTGCTTTCTTGCCTGTTAAGGCTTCCACGTTCTTTTCTTTCCAGAAATCTTCGTTTCGGCAATCCACTTTTTTAAGGTCTGCTTTGCCGCTAACGAAGTCGCTGATCATCGGGCGGCTGTAGTGAGAGCAGGTTTCATCCGAAATCACAACGATGGTTCCGACGGGGTCTATTTCGCGTATGGCTTCAACCGCGCCTATGCCTGCTGCAGATGCGCCTAAAATCACGTACTTCGCCATTTAGGATTTCGCCTCTTTGAAAACTAATGCTTCGTTGGGGCAGTTGGCGACGCATGCGGGCTCATCGAAGCCTTGGCATAGATCGCACTTCGCGACTACGTGGCCTTCCTTATCCATTATTATGGCGCCGTATGGGCAAACCATTACGCAAGTCCAGCAACCCATGCATTTTTGGGGGTCATGGGTGACTTGGCCTGTTTTGGGGTCTTTGCGCATTGCGCCTGATAGGCAAGCGGTTACGCAAGGCGCGTCTTCGCAGTGTCGGCACTGGATGGCGAATGAAACTGGCTTGTTTCGCTCGACCCTTACTCTGCTGATTGGTTTGGGGCGTTCGCTGTTGTAGGCTTTGACTACGTCTTTTGATTTTGAATGTTGGACTGTGCAGTGGACTTCGCAGAGTCCGCAGCCCATGCAGTTTTCTTGTTTGGCAACTATTCTTTTAACCATAACTTAAACCTCGAATTTTCATGTTTAGCGTGGACAAGTGAGCATTAAAATGTGCAGTTCAACATCGCTTGTACATAGAACATCATTGATTGTATTTATTTGTTTAATGCGTTCCATGTTTGTTTTGCAGGTGTCTGCTGCCATTTTTACCACTTTTCGTTAAGAGTTAGCCCATCAAATGGCACATATTCTATATAACTTTACCGCTAATCATTTATATGGTACTTCATGAACTATGTTATGTAAACGAAACATATATCAGGTGAGCGATTTGGCTGAAAAAGACCTAGGTTACAGACGAGTCCAATGCACTGGAAGAGGCTCATATATAATATCCCTGCCCAAAGAATGGGTACAAGACCTCGAATTAAAACGAGGCAGCGAAATAGCATTCAACATAGAACCAGACTCAACCTTAATGCTGGTTCCAAGAAAAATCCAGGAAAAAGAAGGTCGAGGCAACGCAGCCAAACCCAAAGAATACTACATAAGCATTGACCAAAAGGAAACCATACAGTCTGCTCAAAGAATGATAAAAGCCTTGTACGCGATAGGCGCGGACATAATCAGAGTCCACATCAAAACCCCGCAAGACGCGGCCAAATACAAAAACGAAATAAAAAGTCTAGCGCGGGACAGCTTTCTGGGTTCAGAAATAATCGATGAAACATCAGATGAAATCACCCTTCAAATTCTGATAAAGCACTCCGAGTTTCCAATTGAAAAGGCAGTCAGAAGAATGGCGATTGTTGCTCTCTCTGCAAACAGAGATGCGATTGCCGCCCTTAAAGACCGCAACACGGCTTTGTTCGAAGGCGTAATCAGCGCCCACAACGACGTGAATCGGCTGGGGCTTTACGTTGTTCGCCAACTCAAATACGGCATCGAACGAAACTTGTATAGAGAGCTCGGTTTCAAAACCCCAAAAGAGTTCCTTCTTTACCGCATAGCTGTGAATGACGTGGAAAGTATCGCCCAAAACGCAATGAACATCATAAACAGTGTAGGTGCACTTCAAAAATTAATTGACGGTGAAATAGTTTTCTTGAAAGACCCAATAGACGAAGAGGTGTATAATCAGTTGGTGGATTACAGTTCGCGGTCGCAGCAGCTCTATGATGATGCTATTAAAGCGCTTTTTAAGAGAGAATACAAAGAAGCAGAAAAACTCATTTCAAAACGTGACTCCTACATCCCGTTTGAAAACGAATTAGTTATGCTGATGTCAAGCAAAAAACTAGACCCCAACATTGCATCAGTGCTGCGCTTGATTTTCGACAGTTCCAGACGCATAATGGATTACAGCCGAAACATGGCGGAGCTCACGCTTAACCGCACTGTAGAGGAACAATGCCAAAACTTAGCAACAAAATAACCCTTCTAGCTCTCTTTGAAAACTCGCGACAACAAGCGCTGCTCCGCTTTTCTCCTATGCTCGACCAGCGTGGAGCTTTTTAGTTTCAGTTTCTTAGCAAGTTCTTGACTACTTATTCTTCTGGGTGTCTCGTAGTATCCATGTTCAAAGGCTGAAACAAGGACACTTCGCTGCTTCTCGGTCAAATCATTAAGCGGCGACTCAAGCGAAAACTTGGCGTCAGTCAATGAAGCCACTTTGAATCGGATTTTTAACCCTTCGAAAGCTTCAAGCAAACTTTTCAACTGTTTTTCGTCACCGAGAAACGCAATTTTGATTCTGCCGTCTCTGACCTCAAACGGCGAGGAAAAGTAGCCGCCAAACGAAATGACTTTTTCTTCGTAGCTGTTACGGACCATTTTTCCCGACATGAAAAATATTTTTGCGCCGTTTTTGTCCTGTTCCAGCAGCTGGATTTTAGGTTTGACAAAATCTCCTTCTGCGAGAAGTTCTTCTATTTTTGTTGAGGAGTCTTTGGGTTCGATTCTTATTATGGCGGCGAACTCTTCGTGGTCAAACCTCAGAAGATGAATTATTTCGTACAGCTTCACTTTTTCCAAGAGTTTGTTTTCTTCGTATTTCTTGAATTCTTCCTCAGCGATTTCTATGATTAGTCTGCGCATGGGTTGGCTTTTGCCTGATGGGTGGGATAAGGTTTTTGCCGATGAAAGCCACAAAAAGATGGCTTAGTGCCTAGCATATACGGTATAAGGCATATCCGAGGCGGTGACTCTCACGCTTGAAAAAACGAGGAACAAAGCATGAGCACACTAAAACAGCTAACAAACAAATTAACGCGAAGCCAGTCGGGAACCAACCTGACGACGAAAGCCGACGGGTACCCTCTTCGGGTGCTCATAGCGTTAACCGCCACGGTTCTGCTGGTCAGCTACGTGGAAACCATGATTCTGCCAGGAATCCCGATAATCGAAAAAGACCTGTCAACAACGGCAACCATCGGCTCCTGGATAACCGCCATAGTTCTACTGGTCGGCGCCGTGGTTTCGCCCATCTTTGGCAAGCTCGGCGACCTCTATGGAAAGAAAAGACTCATCGTTGTAACCTTGGTGTTCTACACAGTTGGCGTCAGCATCGCGGGTTTCTCGACATCCATTTACTTCTTGATTTTCGCGAGAGCCATTCAAGGGGTAGGGTTAGCCACAATCCCGTTGTCCTTCGCGTTGCTTACGGACGTTTTTCCAAAGGAGAAATTGGCTATGGCCCAGGGCGCGATTGCCGGTTCAGCAGCCGTCAGCACAGCGTTGGGATTGGTTGTCGGCGCGTATGTGGTTCAGGATTTAAGCTGGCAATATGCTTTTCACACTGCGGCAATTATCAGCGTAGTCCTATTTGTCGTGGTAGTTGCGGTTCTGCGGCGAGACGTTTCCTGCACAAAATGTAAAATTGATTACATAGGCGCTTTTCTTTTGTCGCTTGGAATATCGCTTGTGCTGCTGTACACGACCGAGGGGTCAACGCTGGGTTGGCTTTCACTTGAAGAACTCGCATTCCTTCTCCCCGGGCTAGCGCTTATCGTATCGTTCTTTGTCTTCGAAAGCAAAATCGCTGAGCCATTAATTCGGCTTGAACTGCTAAAGATAAAAAACGTGCTTATCGTCAACATAGTGACTATCATCTCAGGTTTAGCTAACTTCTTGCTGTTCTTTGCCATAGTGACCTACGCTGAGGTGCCGACCCCCTACGGATTGGGCTTTGACGTCATCAAAACAGGCTTGACGTTGGCGCCCGGCACAATTGTCATGTTCATCGTTGGGCCGATAACTGGAAAACTCGTCACCAAAGTGGGGCCAAAGCCAATTCTGGTCACGGGGGGCGTTGTGGTCATCCTTAGTTACCTGCTGTTCATCTTCAACCGCGGAAGCGCCCTTGACGTCACAATAAACGTTATGGTTGCTTTTTCGGGTCTTATCGCCCTCATGGTGCCCATAGTCAACATGATATCTGTGTCACTGCCAAAAGAAAGTGTCACCGTCGGCCAAGGATTGAACTCCACCCTGAAACAAATCGGAAGCGCAATCGGACCGGTACTTACAACTTCAATCTTAGCTTCGTACACTGACCCAATATTCAAAACCATCAACGGACACAACGTCGCTGTAGGCAAAGTTCCTTCAGCCACCGCTTTCAACATCGTCTTCGCCCTAGGCATCGCGTTGGCAGCGGTCAGCATCATCCTGAGCTTGGCAATCAACAACACCGGATTCAAAAAAGGAAACAGCAAAAACGACACTTAGCAGCCAACAACAATTTCTCTTTTATTCAGAACCCGCTGTTCTTGTGTGGGAATTGTGGTGCTCCGGCCGGGATTTGGACCCGGGTCCGCGACTCGAGAGGCCGCTATACTTAGTCCCTTAGTAAGAAATCTTAGTAAGGTTTGACCGGACTATACTACCGGAGCATTCGAACGGAAAGGGTGTTCTCTAAGAAATAAATATGTTTTTATGGCTTCGACCAGCAAACAACCCGGTTTTTCTGGAGCCCTATGTTTCCTCATCCACGTTTAGGAAACTTTTGATTTTTGTCATCATCTCAGCCAACCCTTTCGCTGTTATAGGCGGTTGATAACGTATTCGCAGGACTTCCCAGCCTTTGGCTTCTAGCAACTCATCAATTTGGCTGTCTTTATCCTGTTGTTTGTCGCTTGAATGTACAGGTATGCCGTCTAAGTAGACGATTTTGCGTTTGTTCATCCAGCAGAAGTCTGGGACAGTTGATTTGAGGATGATTGGTTGTTGGGTTACCATGCCCGTGGTTAACCCGGCTTTGCTCAGTTCGTTGAATAACGCCATTTCTGCCTGGCTGACTTTAGGATGCATATTCTCTCTGTAGCTCACGATGTTTCCCGAAAGGTAGCATTATATGTTACCCTTAATAAAGGGTATACAGTAAAACGGCTAGTCCTTGCGCCGTTGGCAACTAAAAGTAGGCTTGACGGATCGCTCTCATCGACCCAAGACGCGAATCAGAAGAAGCACCTGTTTGTCAGGGTTTGGCAATCCGCGCCTCGTTCAACCGTGACCCGCCAAGCAATGGGTGTACCTCTTGGATGGCTATTTCTCGCAAGATAACAATCCCTTGCGCGGTATAAATGGACTTGTGGTTGTACAATTGCAACAACAGCATGCAAGCTTCGCTAACAAAACTTGTTTTTCAGGTTGCAAACCTTGGAGATCAACGTTTGCTTGCTTAATTATGCAACTATCATTTGCTCTGTTTCTTCTAAAATAGCAGGCAAAAGTGTCACGTTGTCTTTCTTCGGTGCGGTTCGTTTTGCGAGCTCCGGCTTTTTCTGGTTACCTATCCAGTACATGCTCCAGCCCATGAAGAAAATGAAAATCAACGCTGGAAGAAGCAGAAGTGCCATTTTGTTGCTGCGTTTGCGATTGCGTTTTTTAAATGTCAAGTTCGCACCTGTTCACCATTTCTGCCGTTTGCAAGATAAGCTTTGATAACTTGAAATAATGATTCAAAATCAACAAGCAGAAAAAACAGTGAGACATTTTTTTGATGATAAGAAAAAAAGAGGTTAACTTTTGTTTGTTTAGGGTTTCAGGTAAGTTTGGGTGAGTGATTAGACGGGAAACGGAAAAGGAAGTGTTTAGGCTTCCTTAAGAGAAATTCGGTTTAGCTTTCGGGGTTTTTCTTAGCTTCAATCGATGGGTACTCTTTTAGTTTATCAGCCATTTCCGCGAGTTGTTTGTTTACGAGGTAGTTGATTGTTCCTTCTTCGAAGGTTCCGTCCGCGCGTTTTTCGCCGGCTTTTGTTCCTGTGAGAAATTCGATGCCTTCATCGATTGTTTTGGCTGAGTAAATGTTGAATTTGCCTGTTTTCACGGCTTCAAGAACTTCTTCTTTAAGCATCAGGTTCTGTACGTTGCTTTCGGGTATCATGACGCCCTGCTGCCCTGTGAGTCCTTGGAGCTTGCAGACTTCGAAGAAGCCTTCGATTTTTTCGTTTACGCCGCCGATGGCTTGAACTTCCCCTTTCTGGTTAACGGAGCCTGTGACCGCTATGTTCTGCTTTATCGGTCGCCCAGAGAGCGCTGACAGAATACAGTACAGTTCGGTGCTGGATGCGCTGTCGCCTTCGACGCCTTCGTAGTTCTGCTCAAAAACCAATCTTGCCGAGAGGCTCAAAGGCTTGTCTCTGATGTACTTGTCGTTCAGGTAGCCGCTGAGGATTAGGACGCCTTTTGTGTGTATGGGTCCGCCCATTTTGGCTTCTCTTTCAATGTCGATGACTCCTTCTCTGCCAAGGCCTATGCTTGCCGTTACGCGTGACGGGTTTCCGAAGGCGAAGTCGCCTAGCCCCATGACAGATAAGCCGTTGATTTGCCCCACTTTTTCCTGAACCGTGTCTATTAGGAAGAATCCGCGTTGGATCATTTCCTGGATTTTTTCTTGGATAAGTTTTGAGCGGTAAACTTTTTCTTCTATCGCTTTCTTTATTTGGTCTCCCGTTATGAAGTCTGAGTTTTCTTGTGTGGCGTAGTAGTTGGCTTCCCGAATTATGTCAGCGACATGGGCGAATTGGGTTGACAGTTTGTATTGGTCCTCGGCTATTCTTGAGCTGTACTCGACTAGTTTTGCGACGCCTGTTCCGTCGAGGTGTTTGAGGTTTTCTTTTTCGCAAAGCGTGCATACCCAAGCGGCGTACTGCATCACTTTGTCTTCGGTTCTGTTCATCACCGTGTCGAATTCAGCTTTGATTTTGAACAGGTCCCTAAAGTCAGGATCCAACTCAAACATCATCTGGTACAGGTAGGGTGTTCCAATGAGGATAACTTTAGCTGTCAGCGGGATAGGCTGCGGTTTGAGGGTTTTAACGCTGAGGAATCCGTAGCGTTCTTCGGGCTCCGCGATGGTCATGTTTCCGTCTCTTAGGTCTCTTTTGAGGCCATCGTAAGATAGCGGGTTTCGAAGCAGCTCTTCGACCGGGATGATTAGGTATCCTCTGGTGGCTTTGTGGATTGAACCTGCACGGATCATGCTGAAGTCGGTGGTTAATGCGCCGAACTGCGCTTCTTTCTCTGTTTTGCCTAAAAGGTTGGGGTACGTCGGGTTGGTTTCCACAATTACGGGCGCGCCTTTGGTTTCGGAGTTGTCGATTACAACGTTTACCTCGTATTTCTTGTAGGGGTCTTCCCTCATCCAAGGCATCTGGAAGGGGAACTGCTCCTGCTGCTCGCCTGCGCCTCCTCCTCTTCTTATGAATTGCTGAAGGTTATCCAGCATGTCGTTTTCTACGGCTTTGAGGTAGGTTGTCACTTCGGTGAGGCCGTGGTATTTCTCTGTTATGCGTTCCACTAGGTTGCCGATGGAGTAGAGGGCAACTTCTTTGTTGAGTTTCTTTAAGGCATCGTGAATTTGCCTCTCCATATCGATAAGCTGCCGCATCGTGTTACGGAACTCAGTCTCCAGTAACTCCCTTTTCTCCTGCAGTTTATCCTTGGTTTTCTGGGGCAGCGCCAGCATTTCTTCTTCGCTCAGTGGTTTGCCGTCTAAGACTGGGATAAGCAGCAATCCAATTGGGGTGGTTTGGATGACGAAGCCTTCGCGTTGAGCTTTGACGTTTAACTCTTCAATTAGCTGTTTCCTCTTTTCTTCTAGCCCTCGGATGGTGGCTTCTCTTTTTGCCGCGTAATCTTCGCTTTCAAAGGCTTTGGGAAGCGCGGTTTTGATGTTTTCAATAAAGTTTTTCATGTCGTCTCGAAATTCTTTGCCGTTTCCCGCTGACAATCGGATGGCTTTGGGTTCGTATTGATTTTCAAAATTGTTGACGTAGCACCAGTCAGGGGGGACAGGCTGGGTTTTGGCTTGTGCTTCAACGAAGTTTTTCACGGTGGTTTTTCTGCCTGTTCCAGGGTAGCCTGCCACATATATGTTGAAGCCGTTGTCTTTTATTCCGAGTCCGAATTTTAAGGCGCGGACGGCTCGCTCTTGCCCGATGATTTCGTCCAGCGGGGCAAGTTGCTTTGTTGATTCACATCGCATAAGGTCAGGGGGACATATGTTTCTGAGTTTTTCAAGAGGTAACTTGTTTACCATGTCAAAGTCACTTCGTTAAACAGACAAAATCAGTTGCAGTTTTAATGAGGTCTAGTCGGTAATTAAGTTTCTGCTGTTCGACAACTCCGCGTCTTAGCGCTTGATTGACAAGAATTAAATAGGCTCGCTCGCTAACAACTGGATAACTAAAAAGCAAGTTTAAGTGTGGCGCAAAAAGAAATGTTTAGCAAAATTAAAGCTGCTTCTCCAGACACAGTCACCCCAGCGGAACCAGCACCGAACCCGCAGGGTCCAAAACGGTTTAGCAAAAAACATTTAGTCATGATTGCGGCGGTCGCTATCATCGTGGTAGTTGCGGTAGCTTTGTTGATTCCTCAGGGCGCAGCTTCGATTCCGTTGACCGTGAATTATGCAGTCGGTGAAAAAATGGTTTATGATACTTCGATATCTGTGGGCTTAAACTTTGGGAATTCCTCTTCGGTTCTGTCGGGGCTTTTGGGCAGCAACAATAACAACAGTAACCTAACGTCAACTGGACAGGAAATTCTTCAGGTACTCAGCTACAACGACCCATATTACACCATCAACCAAACCATAAGTATGAATTTACCTGGTTACAGCAACAGTCCCTTAAGCGTCTCCAACGTGGAAACGATGGATAACACGGGTTGCACAACGTTTCTTGCGAATTTCGGTGGCGGCTCAGATGCAAGCAACCCAGCAAGCGAATACTACCTTGCCCAGCTTCTGGATAAATCAGAGGTGAAAGTCGGCGACAGCTTAACCGTACCGTACCCCGCAATGTCCAGCAACCTATCATCCCTGTTCCAGATTTCAGGCAGCTTAACATTGACGTTCAAAGGCTTCCAAGACCTCACCGTGCCAGCGGGAACCTTCAAAGTGTTCAGAGTGGACATCTCAAGCAACGACCTCACTATGACTATGAATTCGCCTTCGCTGCAGTCTATAGGTAGCAGCATCGGTATTACAGCGAACTTGAACTTCCAATTATACTACGAATACGGAACCATGCGGCTAATTCAATCCACAATGGCAGAAAAAGCCCAGTTGCAGTCATCAATCTTGAACTACAGCATCGGATACAACCTCGGCATGACCCTCAACCAAGACATCAAACCCTAAAACCATCGCGAACCAAATCCGCCCTCTTTTTCTTTTTTAGACCCCTGCGGCTCGAACGAAGTTTCTGAGGATTTCTTGGTTTCTAACTTCAGGGTGAAACAGGGTTCCGTAGATGTTTTTGCTCTTGTGCTTTATCACTTGAACGCACAGTGGGGATTTTGCCCAGACTTCAAAATCAGCCGTCGGTTCTACACAGACGCTGTGAAGTGAATAGGCTTTGAAGTCGCCTAAGAAAAGTGGGTTCACCTGCCGAGTGTTTACGTTCGTCATCCCTATCTCCAAACAACTCTTCAAAGCCATACCGTAAACCACCCCGATAGTCTCCATACCTGCACAAATCCCGAGCACGGGGGTGTCTGTTTTTTTGAGCCACTGGAATTTTTCTGGTTGGTCTAAGGTGGCGGTGTCTTTGAGCGGTGTTCCCGAAAGGACAACGGCGTTGTATCGGTCAAGGTCTTCGCTGGTTACTTCAAGATAATGCTTCACCGTCCATACGTCGAGGGATTTGACGACTTCGATTATAGGCAACACAAACTCGCAGTAGCCAAGCGAATCCTTCCTACAGTTCATGTCAACAATCAAAATCATTTTTCCGCCAGCCGAGCCTTGTTAATCGTGAATACCCAAGAATTTCCCTTGCCGTCAACGGCGAAATCAAGAATTTCTATTCTCTTTTTGAATTCGGGCGCATCTAAAACTGTGGTTTCAATTTCGCCGCCTTCCCCAGAAGGGCTTATGCCGTATTTCTGCTGGAGTTCGACTAGCCTGCTAATCATTGGGGCATCGATTTGTTTCCCGAGCCATTTTTCGTCAAGGGGATAAGCGAAAACTCCCGAAATAATCGTTTTGAAGCGTTTTTCAATAAGCTCCTCTAAGAGGGCTTTTTGGTCATGTTTCCACAGCGGGTTAAAACACCAAAGACCCTGCTTGTTGCAGATGCGCTGGACGCGTTCGGCTTGATAGACCGATTCTACTGCGCCTGTCACGACGCCTTGAATCTGAAATTTGTTTGCTGCCTCGGCGATGGCTTCTTCGAGGTCTAAGAGCTCCTTTTCTTTTTCGCCCCGAGTTATCTTCGCGACTTGCGGTAGCGATAGGGCTTCGGCTTGGAGGGCTGTGATGTCGATGTTTGGCGTGTGGAACATGTAGCTCTCTTTGTTCTCAGACAGCAACGTGATGAGGCAAGCCACTTCCTCCTTCTCTCGGGCATAGTGAAGGGCAAGCGTGGAATCTTTGCCGCCTGAAAACAAAACTCCCAGTCGCATGGCTACCTTAAAAAAGAAAACGGGTTAATATGGCTGTTTGAAACCTTTTCGATTAGACTTTTACGTTGCAGATGTTCGGGATATCCTTGAGTTTCTTGATGATGTCTGCGTTGACTTTTTTGTGGAGTACGTATACTGAGATGGCGAAGCCGCTGTTTCCTATTTGCCTCGAATAGTTGGCTCTTATGTTTATGTCGCTTTCAGCCAAAACCTTGTCGATGTTGGCGAAGACCCCTGGCACGTCTCGGTGATGAATGAACAGGGTGTAAACTGGTTTTTCCTCAAGTTCAATGCTTTCACCCGCGTTTACAGCGTTTAGGAAGTCGCCGCCCAGCAGGAAACCTGAAACCACGCGGGCTATCTCCGTTGACGTTTCCCTTTGAGCTTCAACAGTTGACGCTCCAAGATGACTGCTTAAAACCACGTTATCCAGCTCTTTGAGCTTGGTTTTGAATTCGGCGCCTTCAGCTTTGGGTTCATCAATGAAGACGTCGAGGGCGGCGCCAGCGATTTTCCCCTCTTTTAACGCCTTGTACAGGGCCTGCTCGTCGATGTTGCTGCCTCTAGAAGTGTTAACCAAGTAAGCCGTCGGCTTCATCATGCCGAGTTCTCTCTCGCCGATGACCGTTTCTTTTCCGCCTGGAGTGTGAACGCTGACGTAGTCGGCTTTTGCAAGAACCTCGTCTTTTGTCATGAATTTTATGCCTGACTCGTAGCATGGCTTAATGTCGAAGCCGATGACTTCCATGTCAAAGCCACGATGCGCAATAGCCGCGAGCTTTTGCCCGATTCTTCCGCAGCCCAAAATGCCCAAAGTTTTGTACGAAAGCTCATTGCCTTTCAGCTTGGCTTTTTCCCACTTGCCGCTTTTCAGTGATTGGTGGGCTTGGGGCGTTTTTCTTGAGATGGCAAGCATTAAGCCGATGGTTAACTCTGCTACTGCGTTGGTGCTGCCGTAGGGCGCGGATTTTACAACGATTCCGTTTTCGGAGGCTGCTGCCACATCTATGTTGTCGTAGCCTACTCCTGCCCTTCCGATAATTTTGAGTTTGCCTCTTGCGCCAGCTTCCACGACTTCCCTTGTAACTTTGGTGGCGCTTCTCACGATTAAGGCGTCAAAACTGCCGATGTCGGCGACAAGCCTCTCCCCATCTCGTTTCTGAGTATCAGTTTCTATGCCTGCGTTTTGAAGCAGCTGCAAGCCTTCTTTTTCTAAACCATCGTTCAATAACACTTTCATTTTAGCCAACTCCCCCTATGCTTAGCAAGTTGGTGATTTAAGCTGATTGGCAACCAACAATATTAAATATTCTCAATAGGAAACGGTTTTGTCTTCGTCCTCTACTCTAAGCCTTCTTCTTGAGGGCGGCTACTTGCTGCTTGCTCATCCGTGTCATTGCAATATTGAACGTTGATTTTTCATGGCAGTAGGGACAGCGTAGCCGACGCGTATTTCCGCGGTACAGCGAGATGAAGCTGGCTCCGGGAACCCAATGATAATTGAACTGTTTTTTGCATTCTGGGCACGTTAGCCTTGAAACGGCATGTGGACCGTACCTTGGAAGCAGCATGAAAACTGCTATGAAAACAACGGCGGTAACTACGATGTAGATTATGAGAAGATCTGCCAAGGCTCTTCAGTCTTCAAAAGGCGGTCGATTTGCTTATTAATATTTAGCATTGCTTTTCCGCTTTTGCATTTGAATTTGCACGGTTTCGTATTCTTGAAAAGAAAAGGAGGCTAAGGCTTTTTGATGTAGCTTAAGGCTTCTTCGATGTTTTGGAAGCCGTATTTTATTCCGCTGAATTCTTTCCTCAGAGACTGCACGTCTTGCTTAACCTGCGCTGGTGTCCGTTTGCCCTTTATGACATCGATTATGAGGTCGCATAGGTGTTTGATGTCGCCTTCTCCGAAGCCCCTTCGGGTAACGTCTTGGAAGCCGATTCTTAACCCTGAAGGATCCTCCTTGCTACTCTGGTTATCGTAAGGCAAGAGATTTTTGTTGAGGATAATGTTTGCGTCTTCGAGGTCCTGAGCAATCTTGTTGCCGCCGCCGAAACTGCGGATGTCAACTGCGATTTGATGAGACTTAGTGAAGCCTTTTTTCTCAGCGAGAACTTTGACGCCGTTCTCAAACAGGTATTGCCCAGCGGTCTGAGCGTTTTTCACTATCTGCTTTGCAAAATCTGCGCCGAAAAGCTTCATCTCTAAAGATGCAACACCGAGAGCAGGTAGCCTGCCCAGATGCGTGTTTGAAGCTGTAAGCGGGAAAATGGCGAACTGGATCTTTTTGACGGCTTTTTCCAAGGCGGGGTTGTTTTGGTTTCCCATTATGACGCCGCCTTGTGGGCCTGGGAAGGTTTTGTGCGTTGAAGAAGTGATAAAGTCTGCTCCTTCCCGTAATGGGTCTTGGAATTGGCCGCCAGCTATTAAGCCCAGTACGTGTGATGCGTCGTAGGCTACGTATGCGCCGACTTCGTCGCAGACGGCTTTTAGCTCTTTAAGTGGGTGAGGAAACAGGAAGAGGCTGCCGCCGAATGTGACTATTCCTGGTTTTGCGGCTCGTATGACGTAGGCTGATTTTTCTGCGTCAATGTTGAATTCGTCGGTGTTGTAAACATGATTGATGTTGTCTAAGCCCAGTATGTTGCCTGCTAAACCCGTGTAGTCATGTGAAATGTGGGCACCGCAGCTCAGCGGCGTGACAACCATCTTGTTGTTTTTTGAAGCTAAAGACAAGCCTTTGAAAGTTGCCAAGTTCGCGTGGGTACCGGAAACCAAGCGTACATCTGCCCAGTCGGCTTTAAAGAGGCTCTTCATAAGGTCAGTCGCGTAATCCTCAATTTGGGACATGTACTTCTGTCCCTGATAGTAACGCTTCTTGACATGGCCGTCTCTGTCGTTGTCTCCTTCAGCGTACCTTTGTGCCAAATCATGCGAAAAGCACAACATCTGGTTAACCGCGGGAGACTTCAGCCCTTCGCTGGCAATCATGTTTATGCATTCTTTTTCGCGGTACTGCTCGTGTTTGCGGCTTGCCGAAATCAAGTTTTCGAATAGGTCCGAGAAGTTATCCATTTTATGTTCTTCCCACGCGTGAATAATCAACGGAATTGCTCTTTGCACTATTTAGCCGTTACTAGAAGCAGCGGGGGATTCTAATCTAACCCGCTGAAGCCTCAGCCCCGCATAGAAGAAGCATCATGCCGACTGTAGGATGCATGAACGCAAAAAGAACACTATGTTCTAAAAAGTAGCCTTAAGTAGCGCCGAGCACTCGGTTGCATCTCCGTCGCTAAAAGCAATCTGCGATGACCACGAAAACACGTAAGAGCAAAGCTGGTGGTTTGGAGTCAATTTGGAAAAAACCATTTAACGGTTGGAACCAATGCCTGAAGACAGAGCGATGAGTAGCCACGGAAGCTGATTAAGATGAAGAGAGGGTTAATTGTAACTTTAGCAGTAATCGTCATCGTTATCGTCGCGGTCTCGGCTTTCGCAGCTATGGGCGACTTCGAGTTGTTGTCACCGTCGGCGCAGGTGGCTGCTAAAAAACCGTTTTATGTGGGCGTGACCTACTGCGGCGATAACGTTACAGAAGCTTATCAGTTAGTTGACAAGGTGAAGGGTTACACTAACCTGTTTGTCGTGCAGTCTGGTCCCTTGATGAATAACCTTACCGATATGGAGCAGATATGCGACTACGCCGTAAACGCGGGGTTATACATCATCGTGTACTACTCTCATAATAGTGGCTTAGGGGGTTCATGCGACGCCTTCCTCGCAAACGCAACTGCCCGATACGGCAGCCACTTCCTCGGAGTGTACTTTGACGATGAACCCGGCGGGAAAATGATCGACGACTCAGTAAACCTCTATGACAACGAGACTGGAGCGTCGATTTACAAAGAAACAGGCGGAACAATGTCTGTCACCTACGGTTTAGGTCCTTGTTATTTGTCTTTTCGGCCCTCAGGTCAAATCGACGTTTCGAACTCATCATATTTGAATGAAAACGTAGGTGGAGTAAGCAACGTTAGCGTCTCGACGAACAAAAACGTCAGCTACTACCCAAATGGTACCATCACAGCTCAAACGTTCGTCTCCTTATCATTCAGTAATGGGACCTGGGTAAATACCAGTGAAGACCCAATAGTCTATGAGCCAAACGGCACCGTAATCTGCGGAAACGAAACAACAAAGACTGGCGAAGGGATTTTGCTGTGGAGCCCCATGGGTGATGAAGACCAAAACATAACAACAACCCAACAACCCATAACTAACCCGGGTACCATCGCTCAGTTTGAAGTGTATCAGCAACTGTGGGATTCGCGTCCGCTCCAAACATCCGCTGAAGCAGCGCGGGCTTATTTGGACACTGAACGCAGTATCTTGGGCTCCATAGGCAACCAATCAAATGTGCAGCTTTTCACTGCTGACTATGCGCTGGATTGGTACGATTACCATGCAGGCTACGACGTGGTTTTGGGGGAACTCGGATGGAACCAATCCTTCACGCAAAGTATCGATCAGGTCCGAGGCGCAGCGGACATGGCGGGAAAGAACTGGGGTACAATGATTGCTTGGGCAAGCATTGCTCCGCCGAGTCTGCTGACAGGAGACCAAATGTACACTGCCCTGCAGCAATCCTATGAATCCGGCGCAAAATACGCCGTCGTCTTCAACTATATCGGTGACCAGCAAGGGCACGGCGGCATCAGCAACTCATCCATTCCAAGCTGTCTCTTGCAGGACACGCAGTTCGCCGCAATCCAGAAGTTCTGGACAAAGATCGTGCAGAACCCCAAAGAAACCAACAACGTCAAAGCACAGGATGCACTGGTTTTACCCGCAAATTTCGGCGGATCCATGCGCAATCAAGGCGAAGGCACATGGGGCATCTGGCATTCAGGCTCCACCTCACTGCAGGTTTGGAACACGCTGCAGACGTCCCTTCACAAGTACGGGTCGAAACTAGACATAGTCTACGACGACCCAGCATACCCCACGGCTGGAGAGTACCGACACGTTACCTACTGGAACCAAACCGCCTGAGACAGAAAGCCAAAAAGTTCATGTTTTACCTGATTGCGTGCGCCTTTTGTGAAGTCTTTTTTGCTGATGACCGACAATTTTAAGGGATGCCGTAGACATATATGTTTATGGTGATGCTTACGTCTAAGAAGACCACTGTTATCTTGCGCGATGATGTGTACCAAACCCTGAAAGAAAAAGCAGGAGCCAGAAACATATCAAACGAGATAAACAGGATATTGATTGAACATTTCGCTAAGACAGAGAGCATGTTCGGGACGATGAAGAAAACCAGCACCTCAGACCTTAGAGACCACAGGGATCGCTGTCTATGAGGTACGTAATAGACTCCTATGCTTGGATCGAATACTTCATGGGGACGGAAGCCGGAGAAAATGCTAGGTCGATAATTGAAAATTCTGAAGAGAAAATAACCCCTACCATTTGCCTTTCAGAAGTTTACGCTAAGACCCTTAAGACTAAAGGGCTGGAACTTGCCGAGGGACAGAAAGCCTACATCAAAGAAAAAAGTGCACTTGCACAACTGGACGAGCCGATTGCAGTGGAGGCCGCCAAAACAGACGTCCGCATGAAAAAAGAAATCGACGGCTGGGGACTGGCAGACTCGATTGTGTACGCAACTGCACTGGTTAAGAAAGCAGAGGTTGTGACTGGAGACCAACATTTTCGAAACCTCAAAAATGTTGTTTTCATAAAATAATCAAGTATGCTGAAACTTAAGTTCAGACTTTATTCTACAACATGTACATGATTATGTAGAATATTTCTCCTGAGAGGAACGCGAACCACCAGATGTAGAAAAGAGGCGACGTCAAGATATGGTGAATACGATTCAGCTTCTTTGTTTTAAGCGCCCAAAAACCGGTGACGAGCACAATGATTTCTAGTGACATAACAACAATTGCTACGGGCACATGCACTACCATGAAATAAATGTTCAGAAGCGGCGTCATTTTCAGAGTTTCGCCGTTCACTGCTCCGCCAAATGTTCGATAAACCATGTAGCCGATTGAAACCGAAAGATCCCAAACGACAGCAGCGAACCCGGTGATAGGATGAAAACGCTTCTTGCTTCTTCCGCTTAAGTACGCGTGGACAAAGAGGAATGCCACGGGAATCAAGGCGACTGCGACAAATGTGCTTGCAAACGGGGTAGCGGTCATTATGCTTCACCAATGTTTCATTGGGGTACGCTGGGCTTGCTAATTAAGAATTTGGCTTTGTAGTTTGTGTTTGGCTTGGCGGCTGAGTTATTTTTGCGATGACCACTCCGCCAGATAGGATGCTGTTGTTTAGGAAGGTTATTTCTTTTCCAGAATCCAAGAGAATAACCGTGTTCAAAGGGGTTATTTCTTTGATTGCGCCTTGCTCGTTCATGAATGAAGTTACCACTCGGTCACCCACAACGTAATGCAGCCTCCCTTCTTTTAGAAATTCATTTTCATGAACCGCCGTTATAATAACTCCACCTGACGCGATTGCACTGTTTGGAATTGTGACGTGACCAACATCCGTTTGAATTCTCATGACAAGGGCGCTCATTTCGATGACTTTTCCAGGTATATTGTTGACCATCACGCTGTCGCCTACCTTGAACCTGTAATTCGCGAAAACCAGAAACCCTGATAGGAGGCTGCCGACAAACGTGGAGATGACTAAGCCTGCGGTGATTGAAATTATTCCCGCGCCTGTCAAAAGGTCTGTTGAGCGTACACCGATGGTTTCTAAGATTCCAAAAGCAGCGAATAACAATGCAATTAGAATCATCACGTAGTAGAGTATTGTTGACACTTGGGTTCCCATTCGCTGAGCTATAAAGCGTCTAAACCGCAGGATGATTCCTACGGCAGCCAACGCAAAACCAATAATTATGATTATGTTCACGGCTTCGCCAAAAATCTGCGAAAAGCTAATGGGTTGAGGCTCAATGAACTGGTTAAAGAGGTAGAGGACGGCAACCGTCAAAACCAAAGTTACGACTAGGTAAAAGATGAGTCTTCTCAATGAGGGAATGACGCTAGCCATCTTGATTCTACATAGCCATAAGTTGCAAGCATATTTCTATAGTTTTCTTAATTGACCAATAGTTCCGATGTCTGCATCTGACTAGAAACATATATGAGCACAGGAAAAAGAGCAGTTCTCTTAATTTTTTAGACAATTAAAGACATTTTCGTACGAGCCATTTATATCCGAGCGCTATGTGCTGTGGCTATTCGAGAAGGACAAGAACAAAGTGAAGTCTCCAAGAGCTTCTCGCGAGTTAGGTTATCTTCGAAAATGGGTTCCGATTGCTCTTTTGATAGGCATAGTCAGCGGAGTGGGAAGTATTGTTTTCTATGAAGCAATTAGATTCGTAAGTACTGAATTGCTCGGCGGCGTCGCTGGTTTCTTTGCGCCTTCACCAGTCGGAGAAGGCGGAAGCTTAGGATTAATTTCTTCCCGTCTTTACTTGATTCCGATAGTAACCACCGTTGGAGGACTCTTAAGCGGTATTCTCGTCTACGGCTTAGCACCAGAAGCTGAGGGACATGGAACTGACGCGGCAATCGATGCTTTTCACAATAAAAAAGGTGAGATTCGATCCAGAACACCTTTAGTTAAGCTTGCAGCCTCGGCAATAACGATCGGTTCTGGAGGAAGTGCGGGCAGAGAAGGTCCGACAGCGCAGATAGGCGCAGGGTTCGGTTCTTTTCTAGGAAGGAGACTTCATCTTAGTTCAAAAGACAGAAGAATCGCACTTGCGGTTGGCATAGGCGCAGGAATCGGCTCCATCTTCAAGGCCCCCTTTGGTGGAGCCATACTTAGCACCGAGATTCTTTACATAGGAGATTTTGAGGTGGAGACGTTGCTGCCTGCTTTCATAGCTTCAACTGTGGGCTACAGCATATTTGCCTCCTACACGGGATGGACGCCGATATTCGGTTACCTGAATCTAGGTGCTTTCAATGACCCGCTTAATCTGCCCTTTTACGCCGTTTTGGGTATTGTCTGCGGTTTAGTGGGAATCGTATATGTCAAAGGATTCTACGGCATACGGGCTTATTTTCAAAGTTTAAGAATGCCACGTTTTCTGAAGCCCGCTCTGGGCGGATTGCTAGTGGGTATTATTGGAATGTTTCTTCCGCAAGTTCTTGGCATGGGTTATGGTTGGCTTCAGATAGCGATGAGCGGCAACTTTGTCTTGCTCCCTATAATTTTGATTCCGGTAATCATCGTGGCCAAGATAGTTGCTACTTCTCTTACTGTTGGTTCAGGAGGAAGCGGAGGAGTCTTCGCACCTGCCCTGATGATAGGCGGCTTACTGGGCGCGTCACTCTGGATACTACTGAACGGGCTTTTGCCGAATTTCAGTCCCGTCATTGCCGCATTTGTTATTGTGGGGATGATGGCTTTTTTCGGTGGGGTGGGTAAAGTGCCAGTTGCTGTGATACTTATGGTTAGCGAAATGACTGGCGGATTCACCCTGCTGGTTCCCTCAATGATAGCCACCACCATTGCATACGTAATTACCGGGAAGATCACGATCTATAGAAGTCAGGTTCAATCAAGGACTGAGTCACCAGCCCACCGAGGTGAATACTCCATTCCTCTGCTGCAGAAGCTTTTCGTCAAAGATGGGATGACAAAAAAAGTCATCACAACTACACCTAACACACCGATTTCAGAAATCGCTGAGCTATTGGCGAAGAACGGAATAAAAGGTATGCCCGTCGTGGATGATGCTGGCAGACTTGTAGGTATGGTGACTCTTACAGATGTGCTCCAGATCGATCCAGACCAGAGAGCTACGACCAAGGTGGGCTCCGTTATGACGCGAGAGTTGATAACGACCATTCCGGACGAGAGTCTTTACACAGCCTTTGATAAAATGACAAGCAACCAGATTGGACGCCTGCCGGTTGTTGAGCCGGGAGACAGCACAAAGCTGATTGGCATAATAGCGAGAGAGGACGTTTGGCGAGTCTACAACATAGAAATTATGTCAAAACTCGAAGAGGTTAAACTTTCAGGAAGCGTCTAAGAAAACAGTATACCGCACTCTTGAAAAAACATCCGTAAATGCTATTTCGAAATTGTTAATCGTAAAAAATAGGTACTACCTTCTTGTTTCGCTCGTAACATAGATAGACCTTTAATTCTCGTTGTTTTTAGGGCTGAAAGATTTTTTTAGGTTCTTGAAAAAGGATGAGGCGACATGTGGAAATGTCCATGAACCAAAGATGGACTGTTGTCCGTTAGACAAAGCTTCTTCGTGCCCCATTAGTCTGAAGAAGTGTATTTTTATTTGGTCGGTTATGAGGAAACTGAGCAATGCATAACCCCAGACGAAAGCGGCAAATCCCCATCCGATAGGATTCATAAATACACCGAAAACAGCGAACAACGTGCCAACAACTTGAGTCACCTCAGTGGCTAAAAAGAGAATACTTGCTGGCAGAGGGCGCTTCCAGAAATGCCGTACTCCAGTTCGCGCCAAATAAATAGTCAGGTGTCCCGCAACAGCCATTTTAAGGAAAATCAGCGTCTGCAATGTACCGGCGCTTACGTGGAATACATATAAACCAACTAATAAGAGCCCGAAGCTTGAAACGACACCGGTTGCACCAAGTAGAGACGCCACAAGCAACACGCCACGCATATTCCAGCGAACCGGTTTCTCCTGCACCCTCACATTATCATATGCAATGGTCATGATTGGTACATCGTTAAGCAATGCAAGAATGACGATCATAACTGCCGTCAACGGATAGAAGTTAAAAACAAGAATTGCGAGGCTGATGAAAATCAATACTCGAGACGTCTCGGCGATACGGTAGACAGCGTAGTTGGTCATGCGTTCGAAAATCTTACGACTTTCTTTTATCGCATCGATGATTACCGAAAGCCCCGGCTTGGTTAATACCACATCCGCCGCGGATTTGGCAGCGTCAGTGGCTCCAGCAACGGCAACGCCTGCATCTGCTTTCTTTAATGCGGGTGCATCGTTAACTCCATCTCCGGTCATGCCTACGATATGTCCTTTTTCCTGAAGTAACTCAACAATTCGGTACTTGTGTTCAGGAAAAACTTGCGCAAACCCATCTGCAGATTCAATGATTCCTTCAGCTTCACTGTCTGGCCTATCTGTAAAGGATGATGCAAGCACTATGTTTGTGCCGAGATTAACTTCTTGAGCGATCTGTTTAGCTATGGCAATATGATCGCCCGTTACCATTTTCACTTGCAGACCCATTTTTTGCGCTGTCTTTATTGTCTCTGCGGAGTCTTCGCGGGGAGGGTCGTAAATTGCAAGAAGACCAACATATTGCCAGTTGCCCTTTTCATCTCCTTCTATTACACCTAACGATCGATATCCTTTGCTTGCGAAGGTGCTTACAATTTCGTTAACTCTGTCTTCGATTTCTGTCTTGTTTGAAACAAGCGACAAAACAACCTGCGGCGCACCCTTAGCCACTTTGAAGCGCCCGCCATCACGACTCTCAACCGTGGCTTCAGTCCTTTTAGAAACAGGGTCAAACGGCTTAAAATCAACTACACTGTATCGACTGAGAACGTCGGCAACTGTATGGATTGACTTGGCTTTGGCTATGACGGCATCATCGATAGGATCATGATTTTCTTCTCTGGACGCCAATGTTCCATACAAAAGAGAGTCGTCAACTTCGAATTTGCCTAAAGCTTGAGCATCTGCTATAGTAAGTTCATTCTTCGTTATCGTTCCTGTTTTGTCTGAGCATAACACGTCAACTCCAGCCATTTCTTCAATCGAAACAAGCTTGCTAACAATAGCTTCTTTTTTGGCAAGGACAATTGCCCCAACAGCCATAGTTACTGTCAAAACAGCAGGCAATGCTACAGGAATTGAAGCTACAACGAGTACCAGCGCAAACTGCAGAATAACTAATGGATTGACATGTCGAAATAACGCTGCGATGGCAACTGCAGAAACCATTATCGCCGCAAGAATAATCAAGTAGTTGCCTATCCGTATGACCGCTTTTTGAAAGTGACTTATGGTTCTGGCTTCTGACACCAGTTTGGCGGTTTTGCCAAAGAAACTGCTGATGCCCGTAGCTACAACGTAAGCATCCATTTCGCCTTGTCTAACAATAGCTCCTGCGTAAGCAACATCAGAAACATGTTTCTCTACGGGCAGAGATTCACCAGTTAATGCGGATTCATCTGCCAGTAGGTAGGTTCCTTTCATAAGTTTAACATCGGCAGGAATAATGTCGCCCAAGCGGACACGCACGATATCTCCTGGGACAAGTTCCCTTGAAGGTATCTCATGCCACGAGCTATCTCTGAGCACCCGAGCTTTCGGAGCAAGCCGCTTTTTCAACAATTCTATAGCGTTATCAGCTTTCCGTTCTTGCCAAAATCCCACCACTGCATTTACTATAAGCAACGTGAAAATAATCGCGAAATCGTCATAGTGCTGTATGATTATTGAAAGTATTGAGGCAATTTCGATCATCCATGGAATGGGCCCCCAGAAATAGCCTAAGAACTTACGAAAGGGACTATTTTTCTTTTCAGGAATCTCGTTAGGGCCATACTTCTGAAGTTTTCGGGTTACCTCTTCGGAAGATAGCCCAGTCTTGGCATATTCTAAAAATGGAGTTTCTTCTTCAGATGGTTTTTTTGACTCTTCGGAGCTCACTAACAAGCCTTCGGTTCTACTAGTCGAATAACTGGTATACTGGCAGAATAGACGAATTCATAACATCTGTGCTTTTTAATGTTTACGGGTGTTCACTATTGTTTTAACTCAGTCGGCAACTGACGGGTTTTAAGTAGTTTGGTTGGCATAGGGTGAGAAGGCAAGTATAAAATGTTCAATGTTCATCTGTTAGCACACTTAATAGGTGGGACATAAAATGCCTAAAACACTTGCAGTTCTAGAACTTGAGGATCCCCATTTTACAATCAGCCTCTCCAATAGTCTGCTCAAAATAGACTTGAAAGGGAGTTTCAAGAATGAACTCGAGGAAGCGATAGAAAATAAACCTGTTCTCAAAGAAACGATCGGCAGGGTGCTTAGCATATTTGTTCCGTTGCACATTCGCGTAAGCGACATACATACGGTGCATATGGACGAGAACGGAAAAATCAACTTACGCCTCTCTCATAAACGAAACATAATCATTCCGCTTGAACGCAAAGAAGACGCTGAAAAACTCTTTAAAAAACTGGACGAGTTGACGTCAAAAACGTTGGATGCGAAAATCAAAGAAGATAATGAGGAAAGGCACGCTAAAAGAAAACTAAAAAATAAATCTAAAGGAGTCTCCCCGAGTTCCTATGGTACGGTGCCCTACTACTTTCCCACTGAACAAATCGACATCGTTGACAAGTTCAAACGGAAGAGAAAGAAACAGCAAAAGTAGATTGGTTCTTTGATCCCCCAATTTTGACGCAAGTTCAGCCAAATTCGCGTCTTTTTCGAGTTAAGCAATTACTCGATTCCTTTAACATTAGCAACAGTTATATGAAAAGTTCAAGCTTCTCTTTGTTATGTCTGCTCCTAATTGTCCTTGCCCCAAGAAAGATTGCCCTCGCCACAGCAACTGTCAAGAATGTGTAGATTATCATAAGGCGAAGAATGAACTGCCGTTTTGCGCAAGGTAAGCCGCCGATGACCAAAGAATCAGAAATTGAAGCCCGAAAGAAAAGGATTAAGATTCAGGCGAGGTTTTGGAGCCAAGTTGGTGCGGTTGAGCACATTAACTTGCCTAAGCTGCAGGATGCGATAAGACGGGAATTTAAAATCTCGGATGACAGGTTTGTTGAGGCGCAGGTTCGGTTGATGCAGACGGAGGGGCGCGTTCGGGTGTAGGATAAAGTGAAGGTTTGGATCAAGCCGCCTGAGCAGGCTTAAACCCGCCATTATTCTTTTATTTGGCTTCTATTGATGTTGCCAAATATGCAGTTTAGACGAAATTGCCTTTTCATCAATCCTTTAGATTTTTGTAATATTACAAAACTTCAAGCGGAAACAATGGTTTTCCCTGTTTCTTTAGCTCTCAAAATCTTAAAGGATTTAAGCCTAAACCCAAAAAGCAACCCGAAGACGACGCCTCACAAAATCTGCCGACAGGGGAGGGGGTCTACTATTTACATCAAAATCCCATTGTAAAAATGGGTTTGAGCGCCTATTCTTTTTCAAGCCAGTTCCGTGAGTGCATCACCGTTTGCCCAGCCACTTTCAAAGCCAACGCGTCCTCATAGGGGCAGGCTTCAACGCATCGTGCGCACAGGATGCATCTTGACTCGGTCACGTCGCCGCCTTTCTTCTCATAAACGTCAGTGGCTTGGGTTGGGCATACACGTTTGCAAACCCCGCATTTCGTGCATTTCTTCTCATCCTTCATCAATTTGGTAATCGCTATCTGCTTAAACGGCGTGTAGCTGCTAAAAGCGGCGGTGAGGGCGCCCAGCGGGCAGATTCTGCAGAAGAACCGTCTATAAGCCAGGGCTAAAGCGGTGATTAGGATTAGGACGGCGATGTTTATGGATGAGATGTAGCCGCCTCGAATAGCGAATGGTCCATAAATGATGTCCTGCACATAAGAAAACTTCATGGAACCCACGGCACACTCAACCAGCACGCAAAGCGGACGCATCGGACAAACCAAGCAGAAAGGCTCGTTGAGGAACCCGACGTTGCCTGCCTCAGTCCCTTCAGGTCCGCCCGGCGTCGTGCCTGGAATAAGTTGGTGACCGAAAATCTCGTAAGAAGCAAAGATGACGCTCAGAATCAGGAAAATAGCTATTATGACCCACCGTGATTGCGCCAGCGCCTTGTTAGTCTTCTCGGAGAAGGTTAGGTGCCGTCGCCTCGTTAGCTTGCGCACCCGAGTCAGCAAGTCTTGGTAGAGACCGAAGGGACAGAGCCAACCACAGAAGAACCTGCCCAAGATGATGGCTGCAACCGCGACTAGACCTATGACTATGCCGATTTTCTCAAGACCCGACGTTGAGTAAATAACGTCGTAACCTCGCGCATAGTTCCAGAACGGGAAAATGTAAGCTTGAATCTGCCAAATTGGACACGTAACCGTTCGTCCGTTGGGGTAATAACAAGCCAAGACTGGGAACGAGATGCCGTCCGGGAACTGATTGCCCAACAGGTTGCCTCCGACTAGAAGGCTGCGAGGCGCAGCTCCCAAGGGCGCGTACAACGGAACATCGAATGGACCCAAAATCAGCCCCATGAAAAGCGCGAAGACGGCGGCAACTTGGATGAAAAGCCTAAGCGAACTCACGTTCCTCGTCTTATCTTTAGTTAATTTGTAGATTAGCAAGATTCCGATTACCACGACGGCAACGAAAATAGGCAGCACTATGAAGGCCGGGATCTGCCACGTCACAGCCACGCACCCCTCAACCACAAAGAATCCACAACTGGCAAGCGCCGCCTAAGCATTTCGCTCAACTCCCTTCCCTCACGCCTCCTAACCTCAACCTTAACAACCACAGCAACGCCAACTGTCACTGCAACCGCTATTGTTACCGCAATTGCGACTGAATGTTGTTCGTAAAAAGGCTGGTTGGATTTTGCTAGCTGATTTGTGAAGCCAAAGTAGACGATACTTATGTTTCCAGTTAAGCCAGTCACAGTCACGGTTCCATTATGCGAAACGCTCCAGCCGTTGCTTACGAATGTGCCGTTGGTCGAGACAATCCAGTCGACGTTGCTTCCTCCGTGGAGGCCTACGCCCATGTTTATGACCTGTTCGCCTTTGCCTTGAGCTAAATAGGTTAGGCGTTCGTTCGGAAAATAAACGGTTGTAACGTAATGCGAGTAGACCGTAACGTTAGAGTCTTCAGCCGAAATTACAAGACTTCCCAGCGGCTGCGACCTGTTAAGGAGCAGATTTGCAAAAACCCACTTGTTATCTTCAAACACGGCTGACGTATAGGTTCCGTTTGAAGCAAAGCTGATGACGCCGTTGTATGCGGGAACCCTGAATTTTGTGGTATGCCCAAAGGCTGTTCTAGTTTGCGCCAACGTATTTGGGCAAGTCAACGTCGTCGTGAGGATAATAACGATTATGGCAACTGCACTTGCATAGCCCTTTCTATTAATGCCGCTTAGCCCTCCCACAATTCAATACAATAATTTCTTTTAGCTATAAGCCTTTTCAGACTCCATAGTTTACCATCAGAATTCTTCGACGGACAGGCTTTAGTAATAGAAGTTTATTGTTTCCTACTTCGTTGCAGAAACGCACGGGACTGCGGGTCTGAAATTAGAACAGGAAGCGAATTTGAAATGAACCGCAAAGGAGTGAGTTATGATGTTGGGCGAGTGATGGGTTTCAATTGGCGCCCCGATTTCGACGCAAAGACAGTTCGTCGAGAATTCTTGATTATCAAGGACGATTTGCACTGTAACGCCGTGAGGATTTGCGGACTCAACATCAAACGATTAATGTTCGCTGCCGAAAACGCGCTGGAGCAGGGCTTGGAGGTCTGGCTTTCTCCTGAGATGTGGGAAAAAAACCCAGAAAAGACACTAAAATACCTGGCAAAAGCTGCCGCGGAAGCAGAGAAGCTAAACCAGCGCTATCCAGAGCTGGTGGTGTTCAGCGTCGGTTCCGAATTGACTCTTTTTATGCAGGGTATAGTGCCTGGCAGAAACATTACTGCTCGAATTAGGAATCCCAATTTTAGGTCTTTGATCAAGGTTGGAGAACATAATAAGCTGCTCAACGAATTCCTCGCCAAAGCAAATGGCTCAGTAAGAGAAGTGTTTCATGGAAAATTAACGTACGCGTCGCTTGTCTGGGAAGAGGTAGATTGGAACCTTTTCGACTTCGTGGGCGTTGACCATTACAGAATCAACCGCATTGAAGACAAATATGTCGAAATGCTCAAGCCATCTTTAAATCACCATAAGCCAGTCGTGGTAACCGAGTTCGGCTACGGCACCTACCAAGGTGGTCTCGGCTCAGAAGGATTCCTAAGTTCATCAGGTCTCAACCCCGGCATCATAGATCTCAAGTCACAGTTCCTACATCAGCTTCCGCTTCTAGGCAGACTCGTACACCCACGCACCAAAGGCAATCATGTTCGCGACGAAGAGTGGCAAGCGCGTAAGCTGACGGAAAACCTCGGTGTTCTCGACGATGCAGGCGTTGAGGGAGCCTTCGTGTTCCAGTTCATTTCACAAATCACTCCCTACGACGATAACCCCCGATTTGACCTTGATATGGCGAGTTCCAGCCTTGTAAAATACTACGATAACGGGAAACACGGCGAAACTTACCCCGATATGCCATGGGAACCGAAGGAGTCGTTTAGAGCTGTGGCGGATTACTACGGAAAACATTAACCCTTCGAAGTTGCTTTTGGACTTGTTTATAACTTTGAAGCTTTCAGTTTAAGGACAGGCATCATCCCATGGCGACGAGAGCAAACGCTAAAATCCGTTTAAAACTTGGATCTGAAGAACAATTGACCACGCTTCTTCAGGCTCTCGACCCCGAAGCCAAAGCGACCGTAACAAGACGCGCCACGGTAAAACTTGAAAAAGACGGCTTGTTCCTCGTGTTGACGGTTGATGCAGAGGATACGATTGCGTTGCGGGCGACTCTGAATGCTTATTTGAGGTGGATAGGCGCGGCGATCAACGTTATCGACGTGGTTGGGGAAGCCTAACTTAGGTAGCCTTTACTTGTATTTTGCTTTGAACATCAAGATTGCAAGCGCTTGGACGAAGGCTAAGGAATTCGCAAGTATGATGGGCAAGTCGTTGATGTAGAGTCCGTAGACAAACCACAAAAATAAGCCGCCGCAGTAGAGCGTGAACATCCCTGTTGAGATGTCTTTGGTTGACTTGGTTTTCCAGACTTTCATCAGCTGCGGAAGAAGTGCGACCGTTGTGAAGGCTGCGGCGATTAAGCCGATGACTGTTATTGTATCCATTATGCTCTTCCGTCTATAGCTTGCATTTGATTAGTATTTAGGTTTCGCAAAAGAAACAATTAATCCACATTGACGCCATGGTTGTTGGCGTCACTGCACAACCAAAAATGTTCTTAAAACAAAACGGTTCTCTCAAACTTGAGCGGCCCGCCTGAATCAAAATCTCAGTTTTCTCGCTCAAACGGAAAGATTGAGCAATCGAAGTTTTCAATCCAAAAAAGACACAGCCAACGAGCCAGCAGGTTTAGACTCTGAAGGCAAACCGCTCCCAACTCCATCAACTGGGGCAGCTGTCTTGTCCGTAGCGTACTATTATCAGCGGAGACGAAAAAAGAATGCGACAGTCAGTGAAGGCGCTGATCAGCCAGCCCGTTCTTTGAGCGATCAAAAGATGGTGGAACAGGAAGAAATAACTGATGAAAAAGAAAATTATTAGTATAAACAGTATTCTCTTACCTAAGCCTCAGTAAAGTTTTCCCTGTCAAAAAGGTTTAAATAAACACTGTCTCATTTCGTATATGCTTTCAATGTAAAAACGGATGAAAATTTAGCATGTCACAGGAATATCGTCATATACTTCGTATTATGGGCACCGACGTTCCAGGTACCCTTAAGACTTCTTACGCTATCGCACAAATAAAAGGTGTTAGCTTTAGCCTCTCAAATGCAATTTTGAAGAAGGCGGAAGTAAATCCTGACCTGCGAGTAGGCTTCCTAACAGAGTCAGATTTGTCAAAGATTGAAAACGTAATTAGGGAGCTTTCAAAGAGCAGCGTTCCAACTTGGCTTTTTAATAGGCGAAAAGACTCGGACTCAGGAAAAGACATGCATCTTCTAAGTGCTGACTTAGTTTTAAGGACAAAAACTGATATTGACGAGGCCAAAAATATCAGATCTTGGCGTGGATACCGTCATGCATACAGCCTCAAAGTCCGTGGTCAACACACGAAAACCACTGGAAGAGCAGGCAAGGCTTTAGGTGTCAAGAAGAAGACTCTACTGCAGAAACCTGGCGCGCCAGCAGCTGCTGAAGGAGGCAAATAAACATGGGGGATCCGAAGAAGCAACGTAAAAAGTTTGATACGCCAAGGTTCCGTTGGCGCAAAGACATCCTTCAAGAAGAGCTCAAACTTCTGGGTCAATATGGCTTGCGCAACAAACATGAACTTTGGCGCCACAAGACAAGTCTGTCTAAGACCAGAGGCATCGCCCGTTCACTAATCAGCAAGACTCCTGAAGAACGAGCACGAATGGAAAATGAGCAGTTGACAAAACTCAAGAAAGTCGGTATTCTGCAGGAAACTGCCGTTTTAGATAACGTTTTAGACTTAACCATTGAAGACATTTTGGAGCGTAGGCTTCAAACAATCGTTTTCCGCAAGGGCTTAGCAAGAACAGTGTTCCAATCCCGCCAACTAATCACTCACGGACACATAAGCATAGACAACCGCCGAATAACCGTTCCAGGATACATGGTGGCAAAAGCTGATGAAGCCAAAGTTGTCTACTCACCTGAAAGCGCTGTCGCAAACCAAGCCCACCCATTACGCGCCGGTTTATCTGTTGTGGCTAAACAGCCTGAAATTAGGCCACCTAGCCGAGGTAGACGAGGCGGAAGAGGAGGCGGCAGATTCTGAGCGCCAACAGCAAAAGAAACGATAAATGGGCAATCGTGCACATCTTCAGCTCTTACAACAACACCTTGATCCACATCACTGACATCTCAGGCGCGGAAACAATCGCCCGAACAAGCGGCGGTATGTTCGTTAAAGCAGACCGTATGGAGTCCTCTCCGTACGCTGCGATGCGTGCAGCAACCGGGGCGGCAGAAGTAGCCCGAGACAAGGGAATCACAGCCATCCACATTAAAGTTAGAGCCCCCGGCGGTAGTGGTCCAAGAACTCCAGGTCCAGGCGCCCAAGCAGCCATCCGTGCATTGGCAAGGTTTGGGTTCCGTATTGAACGCATTGAAGAAGTAACCCCAATTCCTCATGATGGCACAAGAAGGCCTGGCGGCAGAAGAGGAAGAAGAGTCTAAACTCAGTTTCCCTTCTTTATTGACAGAAAAATTGAAATAATGCACCTATATCTCTATTGAACCAAAACCTGTACAGTAATCTTATTGGAGTGTCTCAGCAAGTGAAAATGGAAATCCTTGAAAAAAACGATAGCAACCTCCGCGTAATCATCAGGGACGCGGATGTTCCGTTAATGAACGCTCTGCGCCGCATAGCGCTTGCTGAAGTGCCGACCATGGCAATCGAAGAAGTTGTCATGATTGAGAACAGCTCCATACTGCAAGACGAAATAATCGCTCACAGGCTGGGACTTACCCCGCTGAAAACCGATTTAGACGCGTATAACCTTCCTGAAGAATGCGAATGCCAAAGTGAATTCGGCTGTCCACAATGCCGAGTAACCCTCACCATCGACGCTGAAGCGAAGGAAGGAACAAGAACGGTTTATTCAGGAGAAATCGTTTCTGAAAACCCTGAAATTATTCCAGTGTCAGATAAGATCCCGATAATTAAGCTTGCCAAGAACCAGAAGCTGAAGCTTGAGGCTTATGCTCGTTTGGGCAGAGGCAAGGTCCATGCGAAATGGCAGCCCGTTTCAATGTGCGTTTACAAATATTACCCGAAAATCACAGTTCCATTGGAGAAATGCGAAGAGTGCTCAAAATGCGTTGATAACTGCCCCAAAAAAGTGCTGGCAGTTAAAGATGAAAAAGTCGATGTTCGAGACCTCTTGGCATGCAACCTCTGCATGGACTGCGTTGAAGCTTGCCCAAAGAAGCCTTCACCGCTCACAGTTGAATGGGAAAAGAACGCTTTCATAATGAACATCGAATCAACAGGTGCACTTCCTCCGGGACGTATTCTCCAAGAAGCCACCAAAACATTAGGTAAACAACTAAACGAAATTGAAGAATTGTTAAAGGCTGAATCGCAATGAAAGAGTCAAAATCAACAAATCCCGAATTAACCCAGCTTATCGATATGCTCAAGAAGGAGAGCAAAGAAAAACAAGCAGCCATATGGCTGGATATTGCAGAGTATCTTTCTAAGACACGTAGCCAACGCATCTCCGTTAACCTGAGCACAATAAACAGGAACACAAAACGCGCTGAAACAGTGGTTGTTCCAGGCAAAATCTTAGGGTCAGGCAGCATAAACCATGCTTTGACTATCGCGGCGTTTGGTGCTTCTGAGAAAGCCAAGGCGAAACTTTTGGCTGCAAAAGGAAAATATATTTCTATTCCCGAGCTCATGGAGAAGAATCCTAAGGGCTCAAACATCAGGATTATTCGGTGAAAAACATGCAAACCCCAAAAGCTCCAGTTACCCTCGTTAATGCTGAAGGATTGATAGTTGGCAGACTTTGCAGTAAAGTTGCTAAGCGGCTTCTAAACGGGGAAGAAGTAATCATTCTTAACGCTGAAAAAGCCGTGTTCTCAGGCAAAAAGAAAAGCAAAGTCGCAGAAGCCAAACAGTTTCTCGAAGTAGGCGCACCAGAACGCGGTCCATTCCATTACCGCAGACCAGACAAGTATCTGCGCAAAACCGTGCGAGGCATGGTTCCATTCAAGCAACCTAGAGGCAAAACAGCCTATAAACGTCTCAAGGTCTTCATGGGTGTACCCTTGGAGCTTAAAGGCAAAGAAATGATTACGTTCACAGAAGCCTCATCTGCCAACCTGAAAGGGCCACATTTCACCCTTCTGGAACTGGCCAAAGAGATAGGCTGGAGTAAAGGTGACTAATTATGCCCGCGAAGAAAGTTTTAGTTGTCAGTGGAAAACGAAAAACCGCTGTAGCCCGCGCCGTAGTTAAACAAGGCGTTGGACGAGTGCGGATAAACAGGACTCCTGTTGAAATTTACGAACCCGATATTGCGAAAGCAAAAATCATGGAGCCGCTACTGCAGGCAGGTACAGAGGTCTGGGAGCAACTAGACATGGATGTCCAAACCAGCGGCGGAGGCTACATGGGTCAGGCGGAAGCAGCCCGGGTGTCAATTGCAAACGCGCTTTTGAAATGGACGAAGAGTACTCATCTGCGTACCGTTTTCAGCGAATACGATCGAACCATGATTGTCGGTGACAGTCGAGCTAAAGAAACCAAAAAAGTCGGTGGAGCAGGCGCACGGTCTAAGGAACAGAAGAGTTACAGGTAAGGAGAGAAAAACATGATCATTCCAGTAAGATGTTTCACCTGCGGCAAACTCGTCGGCGACCAATGGGATGAATTCACACGTCGAATCAAAACAGGCGAAAACGCAAGCGACATCCTTGACAGCCTCGGCATAAAACGTTACTGCTGCAGACGCATGCTTCTCTCAAACGTCGAAATAATCGATGAAGTCCTGCGGTTCTACGAAGAAGCAGAAAAAAGAAAAGAAGCACGCAACTTCTACTAAACCGCCTTTTTAGTCCTAGTTTTTCAGTTAGTTAGCTTCGGCTTTATTCTTCGTTTACCATTGATTGTTCATGCCGGTAGAACGATGTATGGTCAGCCGTTGTTTTTTACTAGTTTTTGTGGTTGGTTTTGGTCACAAATACTAGACCCCCTCCCTCGGGTCGGCTTTTGGGAATCCATTTTTACCTTGGTTTTTTGATGTAAAAATGGGGTACCCTCTTTGGTAACAAGTCATTTTTGTGTTGGTTTCTGCTTACAAGTACTAGACCCTCTCCCGTCGGTTTTTCTTTTTTTGTCCCGGCTACCCTACGGTTTTCTAGATGATCCAAATAGAAGCATCTAGAGGAGGAGCCAAATAGACATAAAAAAGTCTTCTGAGCACCCGTTGTGTGCATGCAACGTCTACCCTCCCGGTCTACTAGATGATCCAAATATGCCCCAAATATGAAACAACATACTTCAACATAGGGTGAAATCCCGAGGTTTTGACCATGAAAAGACGCTTATCAACATCGAAATAGAATGCTGTTTGCCGCCGCTCACGTTGCTTTTACAGTTGAATTACCGCGTTTACCAGCGCCACTATCCCAAGCAGAATCAGTATCGCGGCGCCGCCAATTGAAATCCATTTCCTCAACAGGGGTGCCTTGTTAAGAAGCCAGCCTGTGACGCCTCCTAGGTAGAAGCATCGGTGACAGGGCGGTTCCTAAACCAAACAGGACGGCTAACCCGACACTGCCAAGCGGCGTTGAAAAAGGCAGTGAGTAAACCAGAAGAGCGATCAAAGGTGGACAGATGATTAACCCTCTGCCCAAACCCAACGTAAACGCCTTAAAATCAAAGCCGAACCTACCCGCTTTCACAGGTATAGCGAGTTTTTCTCCGTTCGACGCGTTAAATTCGCATGGAGACCTTGATTTCAGGACGATGCTTACGCCAATGACCATGGCTAAAATGCCGAAGGCGATGGCAGAGTAAGTTTGGAAAGGCGAAATTGCGGAGTTAGGGACAACCATTCGGAACAGACCGCTAAACAAACCCACCAAGCACCCTATCAAAGCATAAGCCACTATTCGTCCGCCGTTGAAAATCACCGTTATCGTTATGCCTTTGCGGAAGCCGGCGCCGACGCCTGCGATGTAGCTTGCCAAGTAAGGCAGACATGAAGCAGTGCAGACAGCTAATCCGTAGAGCAATCCGCCAGCAAACGCCGCCAGAAACGGGTTGGAAACTTCAGGTATCAAAGACATGGAAAGCGCTCAGCAACTTTTAATGAAGCAAGTATTGGGGAGAAGGATTCTTAAACCTTACATTGAATCGCCTCAGTATCCGAAACTAAGCTAATGTGCAGTTTTTGAGCATGCGAGGCTTGGAATCGTAAATGCGCGAATACTTACGTTTCCTCCTTTTTCTGAAAGAATTGCGCTCTTCATGTCAAATTGCGTATTTCATGTTAAAAGCTTAGTGTTTCATTTTTCGGACGGTTGAAGCACCTTTCAATCAGCGGGATAAATAGGGTAAGAAACAACGCTTTCGCAAGGCAAAACATGGAGTCTATTGCCATGAGATTGTTTAAAACATGTTTTATAAAACCTACGCCTATTATAATTTGCGGGTTGGGGAGCACGCTTTAAATGCAAATGCATTGAAGCAAAGAGTGTGTCAATTAAAACAGCGGAAAATTGGCATGCGAAAAAGACTTTGCTTTAATGGGCTGGGCGTAGCAATGTAGCACTGGAGCTATGAGCGACGTGGTCAAAACGGTGAAAGACCATGAAACGTCAAAGACATGGCTTCAATGGGCCGTGAAACATTCCTTAAGGCTTAGACCCAACCTGCTTAACTCTACTTAAGCAACGTTTTCTGATCCTCCAATAGCCATGCCAATTCATTTCTCGCGTGAGGAATTGAACCTATCATATTCTGTTGAAGTATTCCAGAGGCGCATACCAGTAAATGCTAATTGTCTTCCCGCATTCTGGATTTTTGCATTTAACCTTGGCCTTCACAACATCACCGTGAAAACTGCTCCGTATCGGCTTGTCTGAGGAAAATGCTGTGTGAAGATTGTCAGGCGGGTCAACTTCAAAAGGTTTGTAGCAAAAGGGACATTCGAGAACGGCCATAAACCACCCTCAGCTAATAATACTGCAAGCAATGCTAAAAACTTGGCGATTCAACAAAGCAGGAGTTTTTTAGTTTTGGATTCATTTTTGGGTTATCGCTTTATAGACCTCTGACGCGATAAGTGCCGCTCCTTGACTGTTAGGGTGTACGCCGTCCACGAAATACTCTGAATGATTGTCGAACGCTGTGTACACGTCGATTATTGGTAAATTCATTTTGTTCGCCAACTCTTCGATTTTGGGAACAACTGTTCCACCAAAATAGGGAATGCTCAAGTCTGAGCTGTTGCTGAAAATCGGCGGAGGCGTCACAATCCAGATTCGCGGTTTACTCTGCAGTTGTTGGAATGCGTTGATGAGTTTTATGTAGTCTCCTTCGAAGGTTGCGTTGGACGGGCGAAGCATCTGGAGATCGTCGTTGGTTCCAAGCATAATAATAACGATATTTGGCTTGAAATTCAAGGCGTTTTGGAATTCAGACTGGTTCATGTACGGTTCCCATGAATCAAGTTGCACGGTTGATCCGTTGACGCCGAAGTTGCCCACTAAGTAGTGCGAGTCAAGCATCGCTTGAAGATCAGACGGGTACTCAGTTGAAGCAGTGATACTATCGCCGACGCACGCCACACGAATTGGTCTCGCGGCGTGTGTGATATGGAGACCTAAAGGTTGAAAACTGACGATTAAAGTCGCCGAAACAATTATTGCAATCACGATTGCCACCAACTTTACTTTGTTTTCCATTCGCTGCTTATCAACCGAATCCTATTTTTACTCCCTTTTGCCGATATCGTTCGCCTTTCATTCGCCAGCTGATAATGAGTCAATAAAACTGATGCCGTCTCCTTTAAAGGATGTTGCAGTCCAGGGCAAGTCCGAATTAGGCGATTTTATCCAGATGAGTAATTTCTAAAACTTGTTTTTTAGGTCTGCAATGGTTCTAAAACAGACCGCATGGGTTAACTTAAGCCCCTTTGCTATTGGCCTTTTGTTTGGTTGGGTTTCTTCAGGTGTATTTTTCTCAAAAAACGTGATTACAAATAAGCCCATTCCGATGAGCAGGAAAATCCCGCCGAAAGCAAACAAAACAGCCTCATACTGCTGGTAGTCGCCTGCCAAAGCCGCTATTCCCCCAACTAAGAAGATGGTCCCTAAAATTGCCAATGCCGCTCCCAGCAGTCTCCAGCCTGACTCAGCCATTTTCATCATGTTAAAGATTAGAGGTTGTGTCATGGATAAAAAATTATCGAGCAACTGAAATCAAGGGAGGGATTGCATCAAAGGAGTTAAAGCATGAGTCTCATTTCGGTCGTCTGTTTGAAGCCGAACTTCTCATACACCGGAATCCCGGCATCTGAAGCGTGAAGGCTCATCGTCTTGTAGCCATGCTCACGGGACCAATCGATAGCACACTGGATAATCATGCTTGCAACCCCTGCCCGCCTAAAACCTTCTTCCGTGTACATTGAAAGAAGGTAGGGCGCCTCCAAACGTGGGTTGATGGGTCGCGGCGCATCTTCTCGAAGCCAAATGCATCCGCTTCCAGCCACGATTCCAGTCTGCGTTTTGGCTATGAACCCAATGAGTTTGCCTTCAGAGAGTTTAGTTTTGATCCACTGGCGCGTCAAATCTTCCATTTCCTTTGCTTTTTCAGCAAATTCGGGACGTATATCTTTCCACATGCCTACCCTATGCTTTACCAAAAGCTCGATGTCTCCGGCTTTGGCAAGGGAGATTTCAAATTTAGTCATTTCTTACGCTCCTGTCAATTGATTTTTTTCTTCAGGCATTTTCGTTTTTCGGAAATAATACCAGAATAAGCCGATGGAGATTAGGTAAAGTAATGCTGCTAGGAAGAACGGGGCGGCTAAGAGTCCCAGGCCTATTAGCCAGGCGCCGACGAATGAGCTTAACGCGTTTGGCAATCTCCAAAGGGCAGCGCTTATGCCTGAGGCTGCGCCGCGTTCATCTTCAGGGACGAGCCCCATAATCATCGACTGCGCGAGCGGGCTTGACATGTTCATGAGAAATGCTCTTGACGTGTAAACCACGCTGGCGAAGATGTAGTTTGGAGACAGCGGTGTTGCGAACATGAATATTGTTGAGGCGGCTTCGGTTATGACGATGGAGTTGACGATTCCAAATCTTTTTGCAAGTGAAGGAGCAGCCAGAGTGGATATGCCCACTATAATGCTTGAAACTCCCAGGATGGGACCGCTCAAAGAGTCAGGTATGCCGTATTGAGCTTTCATCCAAGCCGTCATCAATGGAACGATCATGCCTGCGCCGACGGCGATTATGGCGCCTGTTATGACGTATTTCACTAAAACGTTTTTTGATTTTCTCGGAAGCAGTTCCCTCAATGTTGCTTTGGCTTTGCTGGTTTTTGTCTCACTGATTTTTAACATTATCAATGTTGAAGATAGGCTAAGAGCAGCAAGCACAACGTAGAGGAGAACGTGGCTTTCTTTATTGGAGAACCCGCCCATCGATGATGTAGCCAAGATTGCGACGGCGCCTACCCCGAAAGCCGTGCTGTTGGCAAAGCCGAACATGGAGAAGACGCTGTTCCTCTTTGTGTCATCGGCTTTTGCCGCAAGCAACGCGCTCACTGACGCAGATGAGGCTGCTTCTGAGATGCCTTCGAAAACAGCCGCGGCAATCAGCAACGCTGGGTTTGTGGTTAAGGCGAAAACTGCGATGATGAGGCTGGCTATAACGTTGCTAAGTATCAGGATTCGTTTTCTGCCGTATTTGTCGGCTGCGATTCCCATGGGAAT
>CAWABA010000012.1:0-43845 GCA_963780185.1 Candidatus Bathyarchaeota archaeon
CCTTTTTAACGGCTCCATGATTTTTCCACTCTGCAACCAGGGAGCAGTCATCGGGCAAGTTCAGTATTCGCCTTCGATAATCGCGGTGACGGCTTACAACGCGGTTTTCGTCAAGCTCAGCCAAGCATCCCAAACCATCACGCAGGTCTACAACGAAACCACCGCAAACACCATTCTCGCAGCAATCTGCAGCGCCGCCGACGTACCCGCCGGCAACTGCCCAACCTTCACAGTCAGCATCACTTTTAACAACGCAAACTGCTTCAAAGCTGCGCAGAGCCTCGCAAAAGCCTGCGGCATGGACTATTGGGCTGACGCAGACGGCTTCAACATCGGCACCCGCGACGGGACGCTTCAGGCGTTGGACTGGATCGACGGCAACAGCAAAAGAAGCTTAGACTACAGCAAAACAGTCGACTATGTTATCGTCAACGGCGTTAACTCCGGAGGCTTAGCCATTCAAGGATCCGCGGGCACGCCTGGAGGAAGCATAGCGACTTTTACCGAGAAGAAAGCCTGCGACGTTGCTACGCTGAACAATGTAGCCGCCTTTAAACTTCAGAAACTCAACAACCCCTCCAACGGCAACAGCTTAGAATGCCTAATCACCCAAGTCGCCACGTGGCATCCTGGGCAATACGTTTCGGCGAACCGCGCAGACTTGGATTTGGTCGGTAGCTTCATCATTGAACGGATCACCAAAAACGCGGTCGCCTGCACCGTTGAAGTTGACGTGGCTATGCCTCAGATGGATATTGATGCGCTTGAGCAAGATGACTATTCAGGTCCAGAGGGCGACTTAGCGTCTTACGCGGCTCAGCCGACTACCCAAACCCCAGTTAACCTGGTTCTTCATGGGCTTCTTGGTCTCTATCATCTTTGGGAGGGACAGGGAACGTTCGCTCAGGATTCCGCGCCGAACACAACCCCAAACAACGGCAAAATAACCAACGGCACATGGGTTCAAGGGCCTCTCAGCCAGGTTTTACAATTCAATGGGTCTGGGTATGTTGACTGTACAAACAGCGCAGACGTGACCTCGGCTGGCGCTAACAGCAAATTCGCAGTTGGCTGCTGGTTTAGCCCGTCAGCCTTAATTGACCAGGCATCGTTGATCGGGAAAGCTGACCAGTTCTCTCTGGAGCTATCGGGCACCGCGGGAGCCATCCGCTTCGGTGTATACATCGGCGGCGCATGGAAATACCTGACATCTCCCAACGGCGTTGTTCCTGTTAATGCCCGATGCTTCGCCATGGGCGTCTATGACGACGCCAACATGTACCTGTACGTCTCTGACCCTTCAGGAGTCAATCAACTGCTCACTTTTTACCAGGCTCAGACGGGAACCTTAGCCCAATCCAGCAGTGACCTCTACCTCGGGGGCTCTGGCTATAGGGGCGTCATCTCGGAATGCATGGTTTGGAGTCGGGCTCTTGCCGCTCAGGAGGTGCAGGAGCTCTTTTTTCGACCCCTTGTGCGAGTTGTCAACCTAGGTCAAGTCGGCCTTTACCTGATTTGCGGCTCCAGCATAAAACCGCAATATACGGTTGTGCCAAATTATCTGCTTGACAGCTTGATTTTAAACGGGAAAGTCGTCGTTTCATCAGCAACAGGTACCATGAACAGTTATGAGGCAGGCTACACTGTCCTGGGGCTTTTGCAGTTTGGAGGCTCAACTTACTACAGTTTAGCCCAAGCCATTCTGGATCTGTGGGCATCTCTGCAGAACTCGGACGGCAGCTGGTATCAACAGTACAACCCTTACTCTCTGTACAGCGTTGTAACCCAAACGTCTGAGGGCACAGACGGCAACCTGAAAGTCGACTCTGGCGCAGCATTACTTGCCTGGGCAATGAGCTACTACGACCAATTAACCAGCGGCACCCGATACAAAACCAACGTACAAACCGCCCTAAGCTTCCTACGGCAACTACAATACACGCACACGGTTGCTCACTCATCAAATCTTATTGCAAACATAATCTTAGACGGCACAACGGACACGACCGCGTTGTTGGCTGACTGCGCCGAATGCCTGCTCGCGGCTAAGCATGCAATGGATACTTACGGGTCAAACCTTCAGACGTCGGCAAGTTACAGTGTGCAACAGTTCGCAAACGACCTTTACTACAGCATGTGCGTAGTTGGCTGGCGCGGCAACTCAGCGCTTTATTTTGACACTTCTTACCCCTACGAGCAGAATACAAACATCCCCTTCAACTTCCAAGAAAAAATCAGCTACACCCAAGCCCTCTGCAGCTGGGCAGTCTACGAATTCGCCAAAAGCCCTTATCAGAACACAAGCGACTACAGCGACACCATCTGCGAACCCTGCATCGACTACATCATCACCGTAACCCGCGGCTCCTGGGGCGGAGAATACTACTGCCCCTACACTGGAGCATCAGGTCAATCGCAGAATGAATTTGCTGGGTACTCAGCCCTAATGTGCATAGCAACCCAAAAAATCAACAGCACAAAATACGCGTCCTTGATCTCAGGTTTAACAGGTTTCCTGAAGTGGCTTGCTTTGCCCGACGGGCGAGTCTGCGATGTAGCCGACGCTACAGGCAAACTGTGGAGAAGCAAAATTGCCACAGGCTCAATGGTAACGGAAGGCGGCTTTTTGGCGCTGCCTATCGCTTTGGCTTTACTTGCAGGCACCGGAAGTTAACACGGTTTCTGCAGCCCCGTTTTTTCTTTCATTAGTTAGACTCTGGATGGCTCAGTCGCACGTTCTTTTTCAAAGTAATCTTGCGTTATAGGCTGTGAGAGTAGAGTATGTTATCCCTTCAAAAGTAAAACCATCTGAAAGTATTAAGCATGATCCTGATTGGCTTAGTCGCTATTACAGTTCCTGCAGATTTTCTCTATGAAGCAATAAGTGCAATAATTTTTGTCCTCCTTGGTGTCACAGACTACGTAATAGCTCACTACCTCGCAGATCCAACAACAACAGCAGTCGACATCAACAGTGTCTTACAAGGCTTAACTAAATCGGTGCAAGACCTTAAAACGGCGCCAATTGTACAGCAACCAATTGATAAGAACCAACTTGCCGTGATGTCCTAAACATCATGACCCAACTAGCATATACTAAAGTGGCGGCGCCTTCGACTTCTGCAATTTTAGTTGCCCGCCCAGGACATAAGCATTCTTTCTTTTTCTTCTTTTCTTAATTCAGAATTTAGTTAGTGCTATAGAAACAATATTTTTTATCAAAAAACCAAACTGAAGACAGCCGTATTTTACCCTACCAAAAAAATGAAATTACATTTTTTGATATTAGCAATCAATATTGTTAGCGCTTAAGGTTAAAGTCCTCGTTCTTGCTTATGAATTTGCGAAACAGAAATAAAGCAAACGACCCAATAAGAACAAGGGATAACGCTATGAGTGAATTGGAAAAAGTCATCGGAGAAGATCTGAAGGCTGCCATTGCTGCTTTTAAAGAGGACTCATACGATACTGCTAACGTATTAGCCAATCGTATTATGTCAAATGCAATTTTTGCCCAAAATAATAGGATCTTCTTGCCGGGCTTTTTCTTGAAGGACGTAGCCTTTCATTTTGGTCTACTGAAGGTTCGCAGCTCCAGTGTGGCATTCTCCACAGCTAAATCACATGGTTTTACCTTTGTTGAAAGCTTAGTTAAACAATTTCCCACGTTTGATGAAAAAGACTTATGGAGCCATTTTCTGGAATATAACGAAAAAATGCGCCATTTTGAATTAACAGATTGGGAAAATAAAAGTTATTCCGTTAATACAAAATTTGCAAGTGAATCATTCAAGTGGCTACTAACTTACCTCCAACAGAATAAACAGGCGTTACTGGACCCAAGAAACTTTTTAATCAAAGGTATCATAAATGAGATGAATCGTATTTACAGGGTTCATTCAGCCGAACTTAGAGACTTCGCTAATTTGTACCTGATAATTGCGCTTGATAGAAATTACGACTATATTTGCCGAATTTGGAATAGGCCGGACATCCGATTAATAGACGAACAAGAGGTTCAAAAATTCGTTTACCCCGCAGTTGACAAAATAATTAGTTTAAGTCTTCAAGAATTTAATGTCTCAGACTTGGATGCCGAATTGTGGATTTTAGTTAAAAAATGGAGAGAATCTTTTATTTTGTATGGTGAATTATTATCACCTGCAGTTGCCTTGCAAAAAGGCATAGAAATACCTGAAGAGTTAAAGAAAAAATTAAGCGATAGTTTAACAAAAACTTTGGAAAACCAAATGTAGGATCATTTATGAGCGAATCTTCACTGCTTTATGAATTGGTTGCTCAAATAAGAATTAACAACCCTGGTGCAACAGAGGACGAAATCTCAGTGGGAATCATGTCAATTCTTAGCAAAGAAATTCTTCCAAGTGTATTAAAGAATTTATCATTGCCTAAATTTCCATCCGCTATGGATGAAAGCTTAGAAACGAAAAGACTGAAAGGCCTGCAGGGGTCACGAATAGAGAAAATTGCCAAAGTACATCAACGGAGAAGCTTAATTCAGGAAATTGAACAGGTCAGAACTGCGATGGGTTGGGATGGCATAGACGATTTGACTCCCAGAGTTCAGGTCAGCGATTCAAACTCAATCTATCCTTTTGCAAGAACTCACTCAGCGTCTAAGAATGAAAAAATTAAGAAACAAATAGCTCCAATTGAAATTGAGTCTGAAACAGAAAAAGAAACTATTAACACAACCGCTCAAAAAATAAATGTTCGTCCAGAGATAAATATTATCGACTTATCAGAGTCAACACAAAGGAAAATAGTTTCAGAACCTTTGTTTGAGACTTTCTTCAAAGGTGCTGAAGTAAAAATAAGACAAGCAGTCGCAACAAGAGAGCCTGAAACTAGAATAGAAGTACTCTGCAACCCTGACGAAGAGTCACCAGATAGAACTAAATGCATTGTAAAAATTCATCCACGACAAGGCCTTGATTTTAAAGAAAGAATGAAGCTCTCAACGGTTTTTGATATTATTATTAGAACTGAAATCAAATCTTTACTGGAAAAGTCAGACGTTGACGGCAAAAAATACTTACAAAGCATTAATAGAAACTTATTTGTACACGTAGATTTATAAAGTTAAGACATGCCTGGTCCTTTCAAGCCGAAAAAATTTTTGGAGCTAGGGAAAACGCTGCTAGCGGACTCTCGTTATGATGAGGATGCTAGAATCAGGACTTCTATAGGTCGTTGCTATTATGCGACGTTTTTAATCGCCTGGAGAAAAATGTCACGGGCGGGTGTCAAGTTTGTTGATAAAACGAAAATCCATCAAGAAGTGAAAGATGCATACATGGATAGCGGGCACTCTGACATTGGAAACAAGTTGGATCAACTACGAGAAATGAGAAGACGCGCAGATTATGAAATGGATACGGAAATAGTGATGATTGAGTGCAAACAATGTGCCCAGCTTTCCGAATACACCATAGAATTAATAAGTGAAATTGCAGTTTGATGACTCAAAAGCATACTTACCCGTTCAGGTTCAAGCCTGATAAAACTTAACTTCTTTGCATTGACTATCCTTTAGCTTCGCTTGCAGTCGCACCTAACCACTTCCAATTTAGGTATTCACCACACGAGGGGAGGTGATTTTATTGAGTTATAAAGTTTCGTTTAGTCTAAACCATGGAGTAGCTTTAGCATTTGTCGTCGGTTTAATTGCAGGTTTAACGTATCTGATCGACCAGAACGCGCCTATCACGGTCAGCATGGTTCTGATGGGAGTAGTCATCGGCTTAACCGCAGCTCTACATTACGAACAAGGCGACGCAACATCCACCAGCACCAAAACACAGAACCCTCAGCCTCAAACCCCAAAGTAACCCCGCGAAAGAAGGCGGGTCTGAATTTTTCCTATCTTTTTTGTAACTAAATTTGATGGTGAATTTTTTGGAACAACTGAAAGAAATTAAGAAGCAGCTTGAATCGATCAGTGTCGGCGACCTAATCTGTGTTGAATGGTGCGACGCCAGCACGGGCAAAAGCAACGGAAGCCAAGACATCGACGTGCCCGTTAAAAGCTGGGGCATATTCATCGGCGTCTTAGGCCTTAGAACCAAGCATATCGTGCTTGCCCAAAACAGCTTCTGCTACTCCAAAGACCAATTCGACTTGGATTACACGGCTATCCCGCTTAACTCCGCAAACGACGTCGCAGTCGTAGTCACGGGGCTCATTCCAAAGGAGGCATCGGGCAAATTGGTTAACAGCTTCTTGGAGGGTCACTGCCACCCGCTTGCGAGTCCCCGAATGCTTCAACGCAGAATTTTCCAGCAGAGGCTGAGCCTAAATGGGAGACCCGATTAAACGTGCTTTAACATGCAGGCGGCTGGAGCGGGGGCGGTTCATAGATGAGGAACCCGACGACACGCTGGTTTACGCTGTGAAGTTCGGCATCGCTATGACTGTGTGCCTCTCAGCGCTTGAAGTCGCGTACATGGGTTTTCTGCATAGTTGGAACAGCGAAGTATTCAGCGCCATCACAGGCTTAGCAGGCATACTAATCGGCGTTTTCGTCGGAAGAAAAAAATAAAACCAAAATCGAAGAATTATAGTCCTTCAAAAACGCTGATTCCCATCATAAGAAGATTGCTGTCTTGCAACCGTGCCAGCAATCGCTTATGGTTTTGATCATCCACAGTTAATTTGCGCTGAGCAATTCTCCCCGAAAAGCTATTGCGATGAGAAAAAGTAAACCCCGCTTTCCTCTCAAATTCTTTTAGTTAATTTGTTATTATCTCCAACTGAATTTTGAGCAACATCGTAAACTATTTGCAAAAATGTTATTAACCCTAACAATCCAATAAGACTATGGCGACCGAGACATTGGTGAGAAGGTTGGTATGCATAATTTTTGTTGGTAACAAAATGCAGTCACATAATTTTAATATTGATTTGCGTTTCATAATCTTTACAAGGTTAATTAGCAGATCTTTAGCGCGAACTCTTATATAGGGTTAATTGAAAATGACAAGTCCAAAAACACAGGTAAAGGACTGTAATATGAGTGACGTGCGAGAAACAGAGTTTGGTGCAAACGCTGTTCTCATGCTTTCCTTAGTTTCTAACAGTCTCCAGAAAAGGTTGGCTGGGGATAACTAAGCTGCAAAAACTCTCTTTCCTAATAGAATATCTCCTAGGCTCAAAGAGGTATTAGAGCTTTCGGTTACGAGTTTTTCATGTATGATCATGGTCCTATTAGCAAAGGCGTTTACAACGACTATGAAGCCTTACTTGATGAGCAACTCTTGATAGAGGACGAAAACGGGATCCAAGTTAGTAGTACTGGAAAAAACATAAGTCTGCAATTTGAGAGTATTATACCTGCGGAAATTAGAGATACTATGCAACAAGTTGTAAAAGATTATGGGCATTTAAGAACACATGAAATGAGAAAGCTTGTTCATGATATGCAAATTCAATTGCCTAATGGAGCCGTTGTAAAGGTGGATAATATTGGGAAAGGTTGTACTGTATTGGCTCCATCGTCAAAACATTCCTTTACTCTTAGGTCAGATTACTCTGAAACTTTTGCAATAATGGCAAATAGTTCGTTAATGGATTCAATCCGTGCAACCAGGAAAAAAGGCTCGAAATGCAGTCCATATAAGCCTATTTCATCTACTTAGTACTTTTTAGAACGGTGTCTTTGTTTTACGAATTTCTTCCAGCCTTTGGCTCTTGCCATTTTTAAGTCAGCGTAAATGTCATGGTCATTGTATTCCCATAACAATATAGCATCGTTAGTCATCTGCGGGCAAATTGGGCAATTGTTGATGATTGTTGCTTCCTTTTTTCGACAATCTTCACATATAGCATAAACTATTCTTCCGCCAGTTTTTAATTTGTTATAACTCCAGAGACCTTCGAGTTCGTAATGTAATTCTTCATTACCATAAGGATCTACAGCAATGGAATTTAGCACCTTATCGTCAATGATTTTCCTGACATATTCCGTTAATCCGACAATAGAAGGTCCCCACGAATCATCATTAGTAAATATTTGATAGCTCCGCATTTTTCAATCTCTCTCTTCCTTCTCAAGAATAAATTATTTCGCTTACCAGCATTGCTCGAGATTACTTCAAGGGACATAGTTGAATTATTTTTCTAAATAAGGTTTGTGTATTTGTCATATATTAACTACAAATGTGCATATAAGAAAACATCTAATTTTTATTTAGATCTTAGAGATTTTCTTCTCCGCTAAACTTTCAAGATTTCTCGTAATTCGAAGTGCTGCCGGGTGCTCAAAAAACACACGCGACACCCAGCAAGCCCATAATGGCACTCATCCTTATCTTTAAGTTATTTTACGATTTTTCCATCTTTTCACTCTTGGGATTAATCGGGGAAAAAACTTTGGTAAATTCTTTTATACACCTAAGCAACAACAGATTGTATATGCCCGAAAATACAGACATGCAAAATCGTGGCTTGATTGGCCTCATGGCAGATATCAAGAACGGGATTATACGTATACCTGATTTTCAGAGAGGCTATATCTGGACAAGAGATCAAATTACGGAATTGCTTGATAGTGTTTGGAACGGTTATCCATTAGGGTCGATATTGCTATGGAAAACTAGAGAAGATTTGAAGGAAAGAGACCCTTTAAACTTACGATTGCCAAAACCACCTGATAAATCTGAACGTAATTATTTGCTTGACGGACAGCAAAGACTCATTACTTTGTATTCTGTTGTACATGGAAAAGTGCTTTTGACAAGAAAGCTAAAAGCGCAAGCTTTCTTTCATTTGGATAAAAAAAATTTTGTGCTCAAATCTGACGAAGAACTCGTCGAAACTCCTCTAACTTTAGAACAAGGCTTTCTACCATTAACAAAAATGTTCTGTTTTGCAGATGATGCCTATTCCTCTGCAGGTCAAGATAGGGAGATAATGCGTGCACTTACCGGAAATCCTGATCGAAGTATGGCTTATACCGATTTGTATGGTCAATTTAGCAGTTTAAAGTTTCCAACCGTAACTAATGGCCAACCACTAGCAGTTGCTTGCAAAATTTTTGAGCGACTAAATAATACTGGGACCAGATTAACGGTCGCGGACTTGATGGTTGCCATAACGTACAGGCATAATTTCAATCTCAGAGACAAATTGGTAGAGGTTAATGATGATTTCGAGTCTAAATACTATGCGTTGAGTGAAAGAACAATTCTTCAATGTATATCTGCTTGCTTAGAGAAGGGAACCGAGAAAGATAACATAATCGATTCTTCAAACAAGATTCATGAAGAATGGGAAAAGAGTATTGAGTCAACACAGCTAGCGGCTGATTTCCTTAGAGCACATTGTTACGTTCCTGTTTCAAAATTCTTACCTTATGAAATAATTTTGGCACCATTATCCTATTTCTTTTATAAATATGGCAGCAAACCGTTAGACCCTGCGAGGGCTCAGAGGCTAAAAAAATATTTCTGGCTTAATATGCTCTCAGAAAGATACACATCGTCCCAATCAAGCCGCGCCGAAGAAGACATCAAGAACATGGACTTGCTTTTATCGAATCCCGACATAGATCTGTTTAATTATTATGAGAAACCGGTTACGAAGGAAACAATTAAGGCTCTTGACATGAGCTTCAATTCAGGTCTTGCCGTAACAGTTTTGTGCTTCTTGGCATCTAAGAACCCCCGAGAATTCCAAAATGATTTGATTGTACGACTTGACCAGACTTTTGGAGAAGCAAATCAAAGTCAATTGCATCACATCTTCCCAGTAAATTATCTGAAGATCAAATTCGAAAAGGATGAGAAATATTTTAAGACTTACATTAAGCCTTACATAAACAGCATAGCGAATATATCCCTAATTTCAAGAGCTTGTAATAGAGATATTTGGGACAAGGAACCGAGTGTCTATTTTGGACAATTCGAAAAACGTAACAGTATGCTTCGGAGAGACTTGGAGACTCACTTAATTACTGACGTGGATAATTTTGGACTTAAGTCAAATGACTTTCCTAAGTTTATCGATGCACGTGCGGACCGAATAGCTAATGAAATCAACGGTTTCGCAACTTCCCTAAAAGAAAACTAAAACATTTCTTCGTTTTCTATATTTGTCAATTAGTTGAGCTTTCTCTAGAAATAAAGTGTTTTTTCCCATTTTTATTGTTGCCAGCGGAGGCTATGCAGTTTGCAAAACCAAGAATATTTCCGTATCAAAAAATTTCGAAGAACCTATGACCGAGAGGCAGGAAAATTTGCGTTTGACATCAGCTACGAAACCCACACCCAAATCACGCCAAGAAGCCTGGTTGTGGCTGAAGCGTTCGGGCTCGGCATCGATGAAGCCCAGAAATTCAAGGTTTTAGACGCTGAACTCAAGATAAGCCCAACCGACATCGTGTACGTCAGCGGGGACAGCGGCAGCGGAAAAAGCGTTTTGCTGCGTGCAATTCGGGCAGATTTGGGTGGCGAAGCGGTGGATTTATCCGAGGTCTCGGTTGACGCCAATAAGCCTTTGATCGAAACCGTCGGCGAAACGGTTGAGGAAGGCTTGGAGCTTCTGAGCAAAGTCGGTTTAAACGATGCTTTCCTGTTTCTGCGCACCTACAACCAACTCAGCGACGGCCAGAAATACCGTTACCGAATAGCCAAGCTAATTGAAAGCGGCAAACAATGGTGGCTCATGGACGAATTCGCCGCTTGCTTGGACAGGGACACCGCCAAAATCATTGCGTTTAACCTGCAGAAGATAGCTCGGCAGCAGGGCAAGGCAGTGATTGCGGCTACAACCCATGGCGACTTGTTCGGCGACCTTGCGCCCAGCGTGCATGTGCATAAGCGGTTCGGCGAAGAAATCCAAATAAGCTATTATCCCAACAATTCAGCGGCAGAATGTAGCCTCTTCAAAGAGATGAAGGTCGAGTCGGGGGCGATGGAGGATTGGCGCAGACTTAGCCGTTTCCATTACCGATGACATCGAACGGCTGCTCCCCGAAGAATCTTTAGAATTGTGCGAGGCGGAGAACTTTGCGGCGTCATCGTTTACAGTTACCCACCGCCCCGCTGCTACGGACGACGGCTTGTGCTACCCTGCCTGTCGATAGCCGAAGCCAACAAGCAACTAAGCATCATTAGCCGAGTGGTTATTCACCCCAAGTACCGAACAATCGGTTTAGGCGCCAAATTGATCAGAGAAACGCTTCCCCTGGCGGGAACGCCTTACGTGGAGTTGATTGCAGTGATGGCGAAGTACTCTCCGTTTGCCGAAAAGGCTGGGATGCAGAAAATAATTCAGCAGGAATTTACAGACAGCGTAGTAGAAGTAGCAAAAACTCTTTCTCAGCTCGGCTTCGACTTGCATCTGCTGGGAAGCGGCAGCTACGTCAAGGAGAAACTTGACAGCTTAGGCCGCAAACAAATGTGTCAGCTAAAAGAAGCCTTCGCCAAAAAAGGGCATCTGCGGTTTAGACAGGAACTTGCCTGCCGACAACCCTTCGGAAAGACATCCGACTACCTTAAAAACCTGCAAAATGCTGACAGCGAAAAGATGGCTAAGCTCATAAAAATCGTCGGGGTTCTGATGCAAACTAAAGTCTACTTATTTTGGAAAAACAGTACCTACCCGCAACCTGCGCATGAACTTGGAAGTCCCGTGCGATAAGCAGATAAAGGATTCTGCAGATTCAAACAGGGGAAATCGCAATGTCACTGATTTACGTGCAGCCTAGAATTTGGAAATGCCACGGCATAGCGGAGCATGCGGAGTATTGTTTTGACGATTTTCTGAAATTCGCAAACGAACATGGCTGCAACCTTGAATTGGGAACCTTTGCCTACGCGAACGCGCTTGACGGTAATTGGCGTAGCCTCGTTAGGGGGCATCAACGTGGGCTTTCAGCATTCAAAGGCGAAGTGTCGGTCCACGGCGTTTTTCAGGACATTTGCATACACAGCAACGACAACAAAATAGCGAAGGTCTCAAGACAGCGAATCCTCAGAAACATGGACATCGCTAAAGCCCTCAGAGCCAAATACGTGGTTTTCCATGCAAACTTTAACCCCTTCGTTTACGGCGAACTCTACAGGAGCAACTGGATTGCGCGTAACGCCAGTTTCTGGAGAGAAGTCCTCGACAAATACGAAGCCACGGTGCTTCTGGAAAACTTTTGGGAACCCTCACCCGAAATTTTGAGCGCCCTCCTAAATGAGGTTGGCAGGTCGCGCCTAAAGGTCTGCTTGGACACGGGGCACGTGAACGCTTTCTCCAAAGTAAGCATCGAAGAATGGGTAGCTAAACTGAACACGCTGGTTCCCTACATGCATTTCAGTGACAACATGGGCAAATCCGACCAGCACTTGGAAATAGGCAGAGGCAACATCAACTGGCAAGCCTTAACCACCGCTCTCGAGAAGTACAAGGTTAAACCCGAAGTCGTCCTTGAAACTGAAACAATAAAGAAAACCGAAGACTCATTGACGTATTTAGCGAAGAACAAATTCTACCCCTTTAATCGTTGATTTCCCAAATTGAAATTGAATCAGTGTTTTCTTTTTTCACAAACAATTAAAATTACTTCCAAGTCCAGCATGAATAAAAATCAAACGTGGGTAAATTTGGGGAAGGGGCTTTCATTGGTGACTTGCAACGTTGGGAAGCAAAAACGGTTATTAATAAGGAAACAAGTTACGCATTACGCACAGACACGAAACGTGGTTGACCGCAAAATAGGAAGAAAGCTGTATGAAACTCTTGAAGAAAATGTTTATTGTCCTGATACTTGCAATGGTCGCAGTTTCAGCAATAAGCCTGTTGACCGATTCGGTGTCAGCTGCCAGTGTCCTTAGCGGTCAAGCATCTGTATCCGCAAAGTCCTACGGCGTTGGACAAAATACCCAATATACAGTTACAATAACGAACACGGGTACTGGAATCATTGGCAGCGCAAACATAACGGTTCCTAACGGTTACATCAACATGGGTAATTTTGCGGTTACCCAGCCAACTTCGCAAAATTGGGTTGCGTCGCTGCAAACTGTTAAAGTTTCTTCCTCTAAAACTGATTATTATGTTCTTCTTTATGGGTCGACTCAAGGGTTAAGCACAAATCAGATTGTAACTTTAACTTTTGACGCAAAAAACCCCTTGGTATCGGCATCTTACAAGTGGGTAGTTGGCGTCAGCGGAAACACAACGTCAACGGGAACTAGCATTTCGCAATCTGTTACCGTGACCAAAAGTTCTTCGATAGTGGTAAATTCACTCACCGCGGCACTTTTGATCTTCGCAATTGCACTCGGCATCGCAGTCTTAAACACCGCTCTAAACAGGGTTTTAATTAATTACTTCATAGGCTGGGAGCAGTATCGGGTTATGCAGAAGGAAATGAACGAGTACCGACAAGAAACCATGGCTGCCGCCAGAAGCAAAGACAAGAAGCAGATGGAGAAACTCAAGAAAAGACAATCTCAAATCAACAACATGCAGTCAAAAATGCTAAAGCCACAGATGGTTCAACTCGGCGTATCATTCCTATACATATTCATCTGGATTTTCGTCTTAACACCCACATACGGAGTTACCTCACTGGTTTACCTGCCTGGCCTCGGCAGCGTTTCAGTGGTCTACTGGTACCCTATATGCTCATTCTTCCTCGGCATCTTAGCCTCACGCATACTTGGAATAATGCCCATTGAACCCTAATGCAGAAAAACGATGGTGACGCCGATGTCTAAAGAATCTCCCCCCTGTTCATCTGACAAAAAAATGGTAATCTGCATTTCAGGAATGGCAGGCACCGGAAAAAGCACCCTATCCAAGAAACTTGCAAAAAAATACAACCTTAAATGCTATTCAGGCGGCGACGCACTCAAAGAAATGGCAAAAGCAGAAGGCTACGATGCGACGCGTGAAGGCTGGTGGGAAACCCCCGAAGGCCTGAATTTTCTTAGGACAAGAGCAAGCGACCCTAAATTCGACAGCGCAGTGGACGCCAAGCTCTTGGAGTATGCTTGCAAAGGAAACGTCCTCTTGGACAGCTGGACTATGCCTTGGCTGCTCAAAGGCGGTTTTAAAATTTGGTTGATGGCTTCAATTGAGAAGAGAGCAGCTAGAGTTGCTGGGCGCGACGGAATTACCCCTGACGAAGCGATTAAGGTTTTGGAGGAAAAGGAAGCTAGAACCAAAGCGATTTACAAGGAGCTTTACGGTTTTGTTTTAGGTGAAGATTTGGCGCCTTTTGATTTGGTTTTAGATACGGATAAGTTGAGTGCGGATGAAGTTTTTGAGGTCTTGTGTAGAGTCATCGGCAACGTTGTTATCCCCGGTTCTTCGTCTAACTGAATAGAACTATCTTCTAGAACAGAGTTACAGACGACTTAAACCCTCAACACACCAATACCCCTTAGCGAATGCCATCGAAATAGGAGGAAAGGCAAGCGAAAACACGAAGTTACCTAGCCTCGATTCTATGTGTTGGAGCAGTAATCGTCTGCATTGTTGAGTCTATTCGCTTAGCTAACCTTCAGTCAACAATGGCTTTGGCTATTTTTAACACGCTTTTTGTTTCCCTGGCTTTTCAGTTAAGCGGCAGCCTAAACCGAAAACTTTTCCTCTTAGCGTTAGGCAACCTAACGGGGCTATGCTGGAACTATCTGTTTGCCGCTTTCGCCTTAGCTGCAACCAACGTCTTCGGCAAAATTTTTCTCGGTGTCTACTCTGTTTTCTTCCCTTTTGTGAGTTCCGTTTGGATAGTTTCGTTTTGGGCTCTAAGCCTAACCGTTCTTCGCCGCACCGCCCCTCACCCTGAGGTTCACCATTGATTTCTCTGATTTTAGAGATTCTCTTCGTGTTTTTGACAGGGTTAATGCTGGCTTACCTTGTAAGGCATTACATTTTCACTATCACTGTGCTTAGAGGAGCAGGCAAAAACAGAAACGGAGGCAACTCTGCGGCTTTGGGATTTGAGCCTTTCGTTTCCATACTTATTCCTGCGCATAATGAGGAGAAAGTAATTGGGCGGCTGCTTGAACGCGTCACTGAGTTGACGTACCCAAAAAATAAACTGCAAGTTATAGTCGTTGACGACGCATCAACTGACAGAACGGGAGCCATAACGGACGATTACCAGAGCAAGTATCCCTTCATAGAAGTGCTGCATCGGGAACGGGGCAAAGGCGGCAAAGGAAAAGCCGCGGCTTGCAACGAAGGCTTCAGCAAATCAACCGGGGAAATACTGCTTAGTTTTGACGCCGACTACTATCCAACAAGAGATATCGTGGAGAAGCTTGTCTCCAAATTCGTTGACCCTACCGTCGGCGCCGTTCAAGGCAGAGTCGTTGTTTTAAATGAACCTCAAAACATCGTCACGCGGCTAGTTGCTTTGGAGCGGATAGGCGGGTACCGCGTTGATCAAGAAGCCAGAGACGCCTTGAAGTTGATTGCGCAGTACGGCGGAACAGTCGGCGGATTCAGAAGCAGCCTGCTCAAGATCCTTGGCGGCTGGGACGAATCCATATTGGCGGAAGACACGGATTTGACTCTGAAAGTTTACCTCGCAGGCTACAAAATCCGCTACGACGTCAACGCCGAATGCTATGAGGAAGCAGTTGATAACTGGAAGGATTATCGTCGGCAAAGGTCCAGATGGGCTAAAGGTCACATGCAGTGCTTTTTTAAGCATTCTTGGAGCGTTTTAAGAAGCAAAAAACTAAGTCTTAGAGAAAAAGTCGACGCCTTGCTTTTGTTGAATGTTTATTTTATGCCGATTTTGGCTTTTTTGTCGATGTTTACGGGATTGCTGCTGATTTTCTATGTTTCACCATTAACCAATGTAATATGGATTTTTGTCCCAATTTGCCTGTACAGTTTTGTCGGCAACTTTGCCCCTTTTTTTGAGATAGGTGTAGGTTTATATTTGGATGGCAGGGAACGGACTCAGTGGCTTATTCCGCTGTTGATATTCACCTTGTTCTATAATATTCCCATCTGCTTCAAGGCTCTGTTCGATGTCTTATCTTCAAAGATTCTTAGACGAAACACAATTCAGTGGGTTAAGACGCCTCATTTTGGTAATGGAAACTGTTATATTCAGAATTTAGACATAACAACTGTTTAAGATAGTCATGACTGCCGTTCAGACTTGGATCACGCTTGTAACTTATTTAGCGTCGGGCGCCACAATGATATTTATGCTCTTTTTTTTGCCTGCAATCATAGAGATAAAGATGCCGAAAGATGCGGGACCTAGAATTCTAAGCGAAAAACCTCTCAAGATGACGCTTGCAACGCTCAAACTCACTTTAACGGATATTGAGGAAATCCCACTGTTGCTTAATAAATTCCCAATCAAAAACCCAGCGTGTTTGAACGCTCTTTTCAATATCGAGTTTTAGTGGCTTTTCTTGAAAACTAAGCCTGCGTTTCTCCACTGGTCAAACGCAACCGAAACATTCCCCCGCGGACCCCCCTGAACCGAATAGAAAATGTAACACAGGTAGTTGCATTGTGAACATTCGTGGTAGCCGATGCGTAAGTTTTTGAATTCTTTGCTTTTCCACAGCTTCGGCAAATCGAAAACTGAACCAGCGAAGTCGTGGCTGTGGCATCCTGCAACTCTGCCCATCGGGTCAACAACAAAAAAGTTCTTAAACGCCTCACACTTCCATGGTCTTTCTCCTGTCGCATAAAAGTTTCTTAAGGTTTTGAGCAGTTTTTTCGTTACCAGGATTTTGCTGTTTTTCTTTTTCATCTCAATTAGGGAATCACAAAGTTTCACGACGGCTTGTTTGTCGGTGATTATGAACTCGTCATTTTCTTTTCCTATGCGGAACAACTGGTTTTCTTTCGCTGAAGACTCATAGGAGTAGAGGCTGTACCAAACGGGGATTCCTTTTTGAGTAAAATATTGGGTTAGCTCAGTTATTTCATAAACGTTTTTTTGTGAGATAGTGGGTGTAACGGCTACGTTTATTCCTTCTTTGTCTAGCGTTTCGACGGTTTCCATAGCCCTTTTCCATGCGCCTGGTACGGTTTTGATTGAGTCGTTTTTTGCTTCATCTAGGCTGTCTATTGAAATAGCGACGAAATCCACTTTTCGTAGAAGGTCCATTTTTTTCGCTGCCATGCTTCCGTTGTCATAAACCGTCGTTATGAAGGATTTTGTGGCACGGTCAATTATCTCGCCGATGTCATCGCGGAGAAGCGGGTTTCCCCCTGAGATAACGACTTCCGCTATCCCCATTTTTTTCAGGATATCTAACCCTTTCACTATATCCTTGGCTGGGAGCTCTCTTTCATCTTTTTCTTTCCAGACGTTGCAGCCTGCGCAGCGGTAGTTGCATTTTCTTGTCACAAGCCACTGGGCATGATGAGGTCTACCTGGCGCAAGGGACCGCGTTGTAACTGACACTGCTTTTTTGAGGTCTGGAGTCAAACAGTTATCACTGGCTGGGATATTGAATGTTTAGTGTAATAAAATTAGGGTATAAAAACAATTATCCATTGTCTAATTTTTGAAGTTTACTTTTTTCTTTAGAAGAAAAGTCTGTTTTACGCGTCGTTTTTTCTGTCTTGTTTTCCCACTGTTTTCTCAAAAAAGTAGCGTGGTGGCTTGCTTAAAGGAGGTGAGGCAACCTTCTTTCTTCTGGGTGAGTTTTCGTTTATTTTTGAGAGGGTTTTTATAAATGATATGTCTGGTTGTATGCTAGAATCTTTCACTCTTTTTCGGAGTGAACTATGGCGGGGAGAACTTGGCAAATGGAGCGCAAAGCAACCCAGAAATATTCACTGTAAAAGAGAATGTTCCCTTAGCTCCGCCTCCAGTAACAACGGAAGAAGTTTTGACTCTGCCCGCGAATGACTTGTTGTCTAAGCTTGGGACTTCGACGCAAGGTCTCAGCTCCGAAGAAGCTGAACGAAGAATCAACGTTTACGGCACCAACGAATTAGCACGCAAGCTGAAACGTTCCGGCATAATCAGTTTTCTTCTGCATTTTAAAAGCCCATTGATTCTGATTCTTTTAGCCGCTGCCACTTTCGCCGGCGCAACAGGTGACATTCCTGACTTCACCATCATATTTGTCATTGTACTAATCAGCGTTAGCATAGACCACTATCAAGAATCTAAAGCTGAGAACGCCGCTGAACTTCTCAGAGAAAAAGTCAGCACAACCGCGACTGTTATTCGAGATAACACTAAGAAAGAGGTAAAACTTTCCCAGATTGTCCCCGGCGACATCATTTACCTTTCAGCCGGCGACATAGCTCCTGCGGATGCAAGAATAATCACCGCCAAAGACCTCTTCATCAACCAGAGCTCTTTAACTGGTGAATCGTTCCCTGTTGAAAAAACAGCTAACAGTTTGCAGCCTGTTAAATTGTCGTCTGGTTCGATCACAGAATGGGACAATTACCTTTTTATGGGAACTTCCGTTGTAAGCGGCAGTTCAATAGCTGTGGCTGCTAAAACAGGCGGATCCACTGAATACGGAAAAATCGCCAAAAAACTCGTTGCTAAGCCGCCTGAAACAGAGTTTGAAAGAGGCGTCAAAGGATTCAGCTACCTCATCATGCAAGTCACTTTTGTGCTGATTATCTTCGTTTTCATCGTGCTTGCCCTGTTCCATAGAAGTTTGATAGAGTCGCTGCTTTTTGCGGCTGCCCTGGCAGTGGGGTTGACCCCTGAGCTTTTGCCAATGATCATCACTATGAACCTTTCAAAGGGCGCCGTGAACATGTCAAAGAAAGGCGTCGTCGTCAAGCATTTGCCTTCCATCGAGAACTTCGGCAGCATGAACGTTTTGTGCACGGACAAAACTGGAACTTTGACGGAGAACAGCATATCGCTTATCATGCATGTTGATTTTGAAGGTAAAGACGATGACAAAGTTCTTCTGTACTCCTATCTAAACAGCTTTTACCAAACTGGGCTTAAAAGTCCACTTGACGAAGCCATACTTGTCCATAAAGAAATCGATCTTAGCTCCTACCAGAAAATCGATGAGGTTCCGTTTGATTTTGTTAGAAGACGCGTCTCAGTTGTGGTTGAGCGGCAGCGGGAAAGAGTTCTAATCGCTAAAGGTGCACCTGAAGAAGTGTTGAAGGTTTCTTCCTACTGCGAAATAGAAGGAGTCATCCAAGACATAAGCGAAGAACTTCGGAAAAGAATCGAACAAAAATACTTTGACTTAAGCTCTGAAGGCTTGCGGGTGCTGGGCGTTGCCTATAAGAAAATGAAGGAAGAAAAAGCCATCTACTCAGTCAACGACGAAACCGACATGGTTTTCCTCGGCTTCATCGCTTTCCTCGACCCGCCCAAGCAGACCGCCAAAGAGTCAATTCAACTTCTAGCCAAAGAAGGGATAGAACTAAAAATTGTCACAGGCGACAACGAACTGGTAACAAGGAAGGTTTGCGAGCAACTTGGCTTCGAAATTAAAGGGGTTGTTCTTGGGACCGAGATTTCCCAGATGCATGATGACGCCTTAGCCCGAGTCGTTGAGCAGGCTAACGTGTTTGCCCGTGTTACTCCGGTGCAGAAAGACAGGATAATCAACCTGTTGAAAAGCAACGGGCACGTCGTCGGCTACATGGGTGACGGCATAAACGATGCTCCTTCCCTCAAGACGTCTGACGTCGGCGTCTCCGTTGCCAACGCGGTTGACGTCGCAAAAGAGGCGGCTGACATTATCCTTTTGGAAAACGACTTGACGGTGCTGGCTGAAGGAGTAATTGAAGGCAGGAAAACCTTCGGCAACACAATGAAGTACGTTATGATGGGCATCAGCTCAAACTTTGGGAACATGTTCAGCGTCGCCGGCGCAGCTTTGTTCTTGCCCTTCTTCCCTATGCTGCCAATCCAAATACTGCTCAACAACCTCATGTACACGGCTTCTCAAACCACAATAGCTACTGACAACATTGACGAAGAGTACATTGAGCGCCCCAAAAGATGGGACATTTCTTTCATCAGAAACTTCATGGTGATGGAAGGTCCAATCAGCTCAATTTTTGATTACACGACGTTCTTCACGATGGTCTTTGGCTTCGGCATTCCTCTCGCCGCATCAGCAACAGGAGTTGCGATAGCCTCTTTGTTCCAGCAGTCACAGTTTCAAACTGCATGGTTCGTAGAGTCGCTTTGTACCCAAACGCTGGTAGTTTTCGTTATTAGAACGCGGCAGACGCCGTTCTGGAAGAGCAAACCAGGGAAATACTTGACCATCAGCAGCCTCTCAGTTGTCGCAGCCGCCCTAATCATACCTTACACAGCGCTAGGAAAAGTGTTCAAGTTCGTGCCTCCCCCACCGCTGTTTTATCTTGCGCTGCTGCTCATGGTGATTACGTACCTGTTCTTAGCAGAATTTGTCAAACGAATATTCTACAAGAGGCACGCATTCAGAATTGAGCAAGTTTTGGTTCCGAAACGAAAAACCCTGTACTTAAGCGCCAACACTAGGCTGGCAATGGATATGGGGGCGGTGGTGTGTCTGCGGCCTGAAAACGAGATTTCAATTGATTCTCTGCTTGAAGATCTGAAGAGCTTAAACTTTCCTGCTGACCCAGACCGCATCTATCAGAACCTTCAGTATCTGCGCCGCGGCGGATTAATCGAGGTTGACTGGCACAGGCGCATGGTAAAGAGGACGGGACCAATCAAAGAATACGTCAACAAACGGATTGCCTCCAGCGACATCTGGCCCCTGCTATTTGACGATTGGGTAACCATCAACAGAGCAATTCAGCAGAAATACGGGCACGCTAACCCTGACTTCCAAGACCTCCTAACATACAGGAACCGTTAAATCTGTCGGCTTTTCCTATTGCCTTCCATTGCAGCCTGTTTCAGCAACATGTTTAAATGAAGCCTCAACAGTTTTCGTTAAACAGACGCTGAAAATGAACCTAGACAATCCCAACTGGACTAGTTCAACTATTCGTCCTGAAAAAAATGCGCCTGTCGAAAAACAAAACCTAAAACTGCCTTTACAGGAGACAATGCTTTGACTGTGCCCTTCCTCAGAACCATAAAGCTGGCTAAACGGAACGGCTTAGCTAAAACATCATCCATGATTTTGGCGATAGCGCTAAAACGGGTCAGCGAAAAAGTAAAATACCTTCCAGAAAAAACCATCACAAAAATAAATAACTCAAAAATGTTTCTGTTCCCGCGGCAGGGAGGCATCAACTACGACCTTTTCCTTTACAGGAAGAGGGAGCCGCTCTGCACGGACTTTTTGATTCATTCGCAAATTCTCAAAGAAGGCGACACCGTCCTAGATATTGGCGCTAACATCGGCTATTACGTGCTGATTGAATCGCAACTCGTGGGGAAAACAGGAAAAGTTTTCGCTGTTGAACCTGTGACAAGCACTTTTCAATTGATGGAAAACAATGTGCAACTTAACAATTTAAAAAACGTTTCAGCCTTTAACTTTGCGTTCGGCGAAAAAGTTGAAACCTCCGAAATCTACGTCTGCAACGAATCTAACTTGTGCGCCATGAACAAAGCAGCTGTCGGCGGCAAAATTCAACGTGCACAGAAAGTGCAGGTAGAAACGGTTGATTCTTTCTTCAAAGGCAAACCTGGTCCCAAACTGATTCGAATGGACGTTGAAGGCTGGGAATACCAAATCATCAAAGGGATGCCTGAAACCCTCAAGGGGGACGTTAGAATTCTTGTCGAGCTGCATTATGGGCTTCCGTTTATTTCCCCCCAAAAGATGGATGAGTTGCTAGATATCCTTGGGAAAAACAATTTTCGGGTTAGATTCGTGGTTTTCGAGGATAAAGTTCAAGAAAACACGATTGTCCGTTCCCTGCTCAAAAGGGGCGGATACAAACTGCCGATTGTGCGCACAGACATATCGTTGCAGGAACTTAAAAAAGAGCTAAAGGCAAATCTGATGAGCCCAAACGTGCTATTCGAAAAAGCTTCATGAAACAGCTAACGTTGCGTTTCTATGTTTATCTTTGCAGTTATGTTGGAATCACATATCATCTTTAACGTTCTCTGTCCTCTCTGATTAGCAACGTTGAATCGGCTTGTTTCCCGCCACTTTCCGCTTCTTTTTCGATTTGATCTATTATTTTTATCAATTCTATTTGCTTGATTCTTTCTTCAAGGAAGCACCTAACTTCTTGGCCCCAATCAGCGGGGTTTTTTTCCATTTTTTCTTTAAGTTTTCTCGGTATGCGAACAGTGAAGTTTGTCGACATGTTTTCTCATCTATTAACTGTAATACGAGAAGGTCTCAAAAAACTTGCTTGACAAAGTGCTTACTTTCTTAGCAGTTTTGGCGAAAGTATACATCAAATTGCTTGTCAGAGCAAAAATTGGGATTAAGGCAAGCTCGGGAGGCCCTAAAAGGATTAAGTTGGTAGCCGAGCGCCAACTTGGGGTTTTGGCAAGGGATTTTCTCGCTATTTTTTATACAAGTGTTTAGTTTTAATTGGTTGGGTAAGCAAGTTGTTTTTTAAGTTGTTTTGCATAGCACCTATGAGTTGACGGTTAGCTAGCGGTTAAGAAAGGAGATGGGTGGGTGGACTCGGTAGACGTTGTGCTGTTGACTAAGAACAGTGACAGAAAACTCAAAGCATGCTTAGAATCCGTTTACGGGAACGTGCCAGTGGCTAGACTTATAGCTGTCGACGGCTACTCAACAGACAAAACTTTGGAAATTCTTAACTGGTTCAACGAAAAATACCACAACGTAAAAATTATTTTAGACAAGGGCAACCGTGCCACCGCACGGCAAAAAGGCATAGCTGACGTCAACACGGAATGGTTCCTGTTTGTAGACAGCGACGTTATACTTTGCAGAGACTGGTACAAGAAAGCCCAGCGATACATCAGTGCGGATGTCGGTGGGGTTTGGGGAACAGAGGTTTGGTCAACAATCGGCAGCGACGTAACCATGAAAATTTTCCTGCGGATTACAAGGAAAATTTTTGAAGTTCGCGGTGGAACCCATGACACCCTTATCAAAACAGAATTGGTTAAAGACATTAACATTCCTAAAAAACTTCATGTTTACGAAGATGCCTACATAAAAAATTGGATTGAACAGAAAGGTTACCGCGTCGTTCCATGCTACATCCCGTTTTGCATTCATTACCGACCGCCCAACGTTTGGACATGGAAGGGCAGTATAGGGTTGATGGCTGAAGCCGTCACGCTTGGCGATTCACGGACTATTTTCAAACTGCTTGCTGCTTACGCGTTCTATTCAGGCTATGCTCTTTATGAGGTTGCCCTGCAAGAGGGGCAACGCGGTTAAACTTTACCCTTTTTAAGTGCTAGATGCATAGTGCTAACAAAAAACCTGGCGTTGAGGCACATCGATGGATCAAGTTGACGTCGTTTTGCTGACGAAAAACAGCGAACACATGCTAAGTAAATGCCTAAGGTCAATTTATGAAAATGTTCCCCTCAAAAACTTGATTGTTATCGACGGCTTCTCAACAGACAGAACCCTGCAAATCCTCGACGGCTTCAATAGGGCACACGGCAACATAGTTCTTTTCCAAATGGGCGGATCAAGAGCTCAAGCCCGAACCGAAGGCATCCACCGCGTTAGTACAGAGTGGTTTTTGTTTGTTGACAGCGACGTTGTGCTCTGCAAAGACTGGTACAGAAAAGCGCAGGCAGACCTGACAAGTGGGGTCGCCGCTGTCTGGGGCTTAAACGTTGACGTTATCCCTAACGTACAGGACAAGCGGGTCCTGCGGTTGCAGAGCATACTTGCACGGGAATGCTTCAAGCTGCGCGGCGGAACCCATGACACCTTGATTCTGACCAAATCCGTGAAGGGCATACGCATCCCCGAGCACCTGCACACTTACGAAGACGCCTACATAATTGGCCATATCAAGAAACAAGGCTACAAAGTTTCAGTCGCCTCCGAAGCCTACTGCCTCCACTACAAACCGCCGACCAGCTGGAACGTAAAAACCGGGTTCTCACAAGCAATCGTCGAATTCAAATGCGGCCTAGTCTACTCACACCTATACGCGTACACACTCTTCTACCCTGCATTCCTGCTGACCTGGATATTCCAAGTGCCCCTCAACTGGCTAAGAAACGACTCAATCCCGAAAACCAACCTGAAACAAACCCCAACAACTACGCAAATAATCTTCCAACTTGACCCTGAAAAAATTATTTCTCTTACAAAAGAAGCCGCTAAGAAAACCCGGCTTGAATCCTAATTTCACCCTTTTTGACATTGAGTTTCTTGTAAATTTGTTTGGCTTTTCAAATGGCTTAGTGGCTTAATGCAATCCAAAGGTGGTCTGAGACTGGTCTTGGCAGCATCTTCGCCGACTCGTCCCTATGCACCAGTATGCGCTTGTCTGGGCTCGGGTTGAATTCCCCGATGACTTCCGCGAAAATGCGCTCATTAGCTAAGCTATCAACTATTTTTGGTGCGGCTTCTGGCTCGGCGGCGATGAGCAATGCGCCTGAACTGATGAGCTGCAACGGGTCTATTTCGTAGAAACGGCAGATTTTGGCTGTTTCAGGTTCAACCGCGATTTTTTCCTCAAAAACCTTCACACCTAAGCCTGAAGCATCCGCCAATTCATGGATGCCATTTAGGATTCCCCCTTCGGTTGGGTCATGCATCGCGTGGACTCCGCCTGCTCTATAAGCGGTTAAGGCGTCTTTTACCACGCTGATTTGGCTGTAGAAGTTTTTGGCGCACTCAAGCATCACAGGATTGAAGACTTTTCTTAGTTGATCCCAGCGGTCAGAAGCCAAAATGGCTGTTCCTTCGATTCCGGCGCTTTTGGTTAAAATCAATTTGTCGCCGCTCTTGGCGCCTGCAGCGGTGACGTATTTTCCTTTTTCCGTCAATCCCATGATGCAGCCGACCACAATGGGGTTCGTTAGCCCCGGCGTTGACTCGCAGTGTCCGCCCACGATTGCGATGCCGAGCTGCTTTGCGGCGGCGTTCATTTGGGTAGCTAAGGTTTGGACGATTTGGCTGTCAGCGTTCTGCGGCAGCATAAGGCACGAGAAGAAGAATGCAGGTTCAACTCCGAAGGTTGCAACGTCGTTGGCGTTGATGTTAACGGCTTCCCACCCGATGCGTTCAACCGCGCCCGTTATGGGATCCATAGAGACGATGGCGTTTTTGGATCCAACATCTAAAACTGCGCCGTCTAAACCTGCGGCGGGACCCAAAACAACCTCATCGCGTTCAGCACCCAAATTCTTGAACACGATGTCCTTGAGGATTTCAATCGGGATTTTTCCAGGCGGAAGTTTCATAGCTTATCCTCTGTGAAATCTAGCTTTTAAGCTGTCTCAACGTCGCCTTCCGCTTTCGGATTTATCCAAGCGTCAGGAAGCCTCCTGAGCAAAAGGATTGCTATTGGGATGCCGATTGCGCCTCCCGCAACTATCTGCACTATGTTAAAAGGCACCTCGGTTGCTGCTGCCCAACCTAAAGAAAGGCCGAAGAACTCCGCCAAGAAGTATCCTAACACCATTTCCACGCCTGCAACGGCGACCGCTAAAATATTTCTTTTTTTGCTTCCCCTTTTAGCTATCAAGCCAGCGATGACTCCTTCTGCACCCTTTATGATAAGCGTGAACGGCGCATAGGTTGAGGCATAGCCGCCTGCCACATCAGATAATGCCGATCCGACGCCGCCTGCGAATCCGCCGACAAATGGACCAAACGTTAAGGCGCTCACGAAGATCATTATGTCGCCAAAGTTCAGGTACCCCTTAGTTGCTGGGATCGGAATCTGCACTGCAAATGTTGCGACCGCAACCAGCGCCGCCATGATTCCTGCCTGCGCAACAAGGACAGTCGGTCTTTTTTGGTTTTTTGATCCCATCGTTTCGCCTTGGATAGCCGATAATCTGTTTAGGAGCCCCCTTTTATCTTATACTGTTAATAATATTCCTCTGCACTTTGAAACGGGGATTTGCAGAAGGGGAAAATCTAAATGTTAGTTCCTCGCTGAATATTGCAAGTGATAAGTCATGAGCGTAAGGGAAGATCCGATTAAACTTCACAAAGACGCTAACGCGTTGATGGAAAACGGCAGCTACACCGAAGCCCGCGACCTCTTCGTAAAAGTAGCAGAAATGTACTACAAAGGACAAAACTACTTTGGCTCAGCCGAAATGAACTACAAAGCCGGCGAATGCAGCTTCCAACTCAAAGAATACCAGAAAGCTGCGGAGCTCTTCATGAAATCATCAGACGTAGCCTTCGCCAAGGGATTTGACCGATACGGCGTTAGCGCACTTGAACAGGCACGGGACAGCCAAAAAGCTTTAGGCAACACTAAAGAAGTCGAGGAACTTAACAAGAAAATCAAAGAATTCAACGACAAACAAAAAGAGCCCGAAGGCGAATCATCGTTCTCCATCTTTTCCTGATTGCCTAGGTCCCAAACAGATTTTTTCTCTTTTGATTTCTTTTCCATAACTTCAGCTTGGTCTTTTTTCGTTGGGTTTATTTTGGAAGCTTTTTAGGACTTTTCTTTTATCCAAATAAGTGGCGAGAATCACAAGTAAGTACACAAGCAGAATTACGGTTCCGATAACCGCGAGAATGGCGAGAACTAAAAAATAAAACTTTCCTTTAGTTGCGTAATTGAAAAAATTAACGACCACATTGTAAATGAACCCGGCTTCCAGAGCTAAAAGTCCTATGACGACTAAACGGTCCTTTGTCTTTTGATCCAGCGGCTTTATCTTTCTTCTCTCCTCAAGAACCCTAAGTCCTTTCAGAGGAAGTGCATATTATATTTTGCCATGCAATAAACTGACCGAGCAACCAACGCGCGATTTACCATTCGTCCCGTTTGCCCGCAGCTTCTTCTTTTTGGTCTTTCTCAATTTCCCGGTAAATCTCCCTTAACGGTTCTGAAACAACGTCGATTTCAGCGGCGGGGTTTTTTACGATGGGAATTTTTATGTACCGGTCCTGCCGCCGCACCGGAACGTAATCAATGGCTACTTCTTTTGATGCGCAGGTGAGTTTTTCCTCCGAACCCCACAGCTCATACATTTCAACCCGGATACTGTGCTGTCCAGCACCGATCCCCCTCATATCCAGACTAACTGGGTACTCCATTTCATCCGCTGAAATGGGACCCTGAGGAATGCGCACGGCGCACCGGTGCAGTTTTTGCTCATCAAAATACAGTTCCGCGATTATCCTTGAAAAAGAAGCCTTTGAAGGTGACAATCTAAACCCGACTTTGAGTTCTAAGTCGTCTTCCTTCGTTTCGTTGACAATCTCAGTTATTATTATCCGCTTATTGTTGTGAGCTTGGGACGAATTCTCTTTTGCAGCGGGCAAACTGTCAAATGTGGTCTGCTTGGATTGTTGCACTTCAGCAAGCGTTTTTTCTCTTAAGTGCCTAGTTTTTGTGGATTTAACCATTCAGCCTGTACGCATTCGAATGCAGTTATTAGTTTTGCGGTTTAAACTTCCGCTGAGTTTTTTGTCATAGACCCCCAAATCCTGAAACCGCGGCAACTTGCTGAAACTAAATGGCCCAAAGCTTCGGTCAAACGCTCTCCTCGAGTGTAGATGCAAAGTGTAGATGCTTCACCCTCCCACCGGGTACCCCTGCGAGCAAAAACAAACATCTACCACAAAAAGCCAAAAATAAGCAAATAAATAAGGTGCGAGAGGGCTTCTTTTGATAATAACATTTTAGGTTCAAGTTATGCCCACGTAAGCCGCATCCGCGACAACAAAACGCCGCAAGAAGCCAACACAATCGACAGAGTCAAGGAAATTTACAAAAAGCAGTTCCTTCAAAAAGGCAAATACGCCTAAATTTGACGTCGACAAACTTAGAAAAGGCTTTTCCTCAATTGTGCTGCCGCCGCCAGCATTTTTGACTCCTATTGGGCTAGGAGCTTCAACCTTCAAAGGAGAGAGAAGGTTGGTTAGGGATTGGGTATGGGTTTGCTGACGGCGGCTTTTGCGGGTGACTTCTTTGTTTGATGTTGTTTGGCTTGTGTTTTGTCGCTGTCTTTTTTTCCGTTCGCTACTACCTTGAGTAGTAACAATATTGCTTGACGCTAACTTTTCACTTAAACCTTTTTCCAAATATCACCCGTTTTAACACATAATTCCCAAAGCTTAGGTAAAACAACACGCGCAAGTCATCACCAAATGGAAAACATGAAGTAACTCCTTAGCCTAAACACTTAAAGGCAAATATACCACAGCCACCAAAATTCACTTGAGAACGACAAGAATATGTTGGACAAGGAAGCCTTCGCTAAGGAATTCTACAGCCGCCAAGTCACAATGAAGGAACTCGGCGAAAAAGGCCAGCAGCGCCTGCGCAAATCCAAAGTCGCCGTCGTCGGCGTAGGCGGGCTAGGCGCAGTTTCCTCACTGTACCTCGCACTGGCAGGCGTCGGCTACGTCCGCTTAATCGACCAAGACACCATTGAAATGCAGAATCTCCACCGCCAAATCCTCTACACCCCCGCCGACCTGCATTACCCCAAAGCCGAAGTCGCCGCAAGACGCCTCCAAGAACTCAACCCCCTCGTCAAAGCTGAAGCATTCACCGAAAACGTGAACGCCGGCAACGTGGAGCGGCTTTTGCAGGGCGTGGAGTGCGTGGTTGACGGCTTAGACAACATGGTAACCCGCTACCTGGTTAACCGTGCCTGCGTAAAGTTGAAAATTCCTTATGTTTTCGGGGCAGCAATCGGTATCGAAGGCAACCTTTCTGTTTTCCAGCCGCCGCAAACAGGCTGCTTAGAATGCCTCATGCCGAACCTCTCCGACAACGACCTCTTAACATGCAGCACCCGAGGGGTAATCGGGGCAACGCCGGGAATCATCGGGGCGATGCAAGCCATGGAAACCATAAAGCTTCTCGCCGATATGGGACCGACTTTGAAGGGCAAACTGCTGGTCTGCGACTTCAGAGACATGGACTTCACCACCATAGACATATCCAAAAGCACACGCTGCCCCGTTTGCCACGGCGAATTGCCTGCAGTTGCTGGCGGCGAGCGACTGGTTTGGCTCTGCGGACGCGACACTGCCAACATCAACCCTGAAAAACCCTTAAAACTTAACCTTGAAGAAATCTACCCAGCCGTAAAGCTGCAGTTCAGTGTCCGTTTGAAATCAAGTTTAGCCCTTATGTTCAACTACAACAATTATGAAGTCAGCTTATTCAACGGCGGACGCATGTTAATCAAAAAGGTCTCAAGTGAGCAAGAAGCGTTGAGAGTGTACAGAGAAATAATTAGCAGGCTGAAGGTTTCATAGCACGGCTTTTGTTGAATCCTCTTGGATAGTTGAGTCGTAATCTATTTTGCCATTTGAGTAGGCTTAAGCCAACGTTTTTTAATTTTTGCATAGTCAGTCGTAATGTTTAAGGGATGGTTTAATTAAGCATGTCAAATTGAGCTATGGAAATCTTCATAAAAAGCCTTTTTTGTCCATATTTGTCTTCTGCTTGTAGTAGGCTGAGTGTAGTCACATTTCCATTTATAGTTGGAAAGCGATTGGAGAGTAAACAATCAAGTGGTAACCATAAAAGAAAGGAGAGTAAAGGAGAAAATTCGATTGAGAATTAAACAATTAGCAAATTTAAATAAACCAAACCATAACAAAGCGGCAGGAATATCAGCTAAAAGAGCAATAACGATCTCAGTTCTATTGCTAGTTCTGACATTGTCACTGGTAACACCATTGGCACACGCAGCGTACACTGTAGGTACAGTTTCTGCAGGCGCACAAAGTCCAAGCTCGGTTGCTCCAGGTTCATCTTGCACCTATGCAATTTCATCAACTTGGAGTGGAAGCAGCGGCTCTGGAACAGCGACTTTATCGACCACTAGCTGGTCAACTGGTGCTAGTCCACCGACGGGTGTAACTCCAGCATTTAGTCCAACTTCTCTAACACACACTACAACAACTTCCACATTGACTATAACCACGACTTCGTCAACCCCTGCTGGAACCTACACTTTCGTCGTTCGAGCCACTGAGGGCTCTACAACCCGAAATAGTGCAACAACCAGTTTCGTCGTTGCTTTTCCTATCACAGCCATCTCAACAACCGATTCAAGTGGTAATGCGAGAGGCGGATACTTGCCAACCGACGGCATATACACCGAATTCACTGACAGCGCCGGAGTTTCTGAGGCAGTAAACGTCTACGTTGTTAGCACCGTCCCAACCGCAGGTCAAACCTTGACAGATGTTAGAGGCAGCCCAACCGCAATATCAGTAACCACTAACGGGCAGGTCTCCTCAGTTGGAACCATCTCTACCCTTGGCACCTACTATCTTGTCATGGATGGTAACAAAGACGGAAAATACGACACAACAAACGACCTGGTATCCTCTGCATTCTCTATATCTACACTACCCTACATAACACAGTGGGGAAGCTACGGACAAGGCTCAGTCGGAATCAGCGGACCCATGGGCGTCGCGCAAAGTCCAACAAACTCAGTTGTCTTCGCAGCAGATTCAGGACACAACACACTAGACCAACTTTCAGGCACTTCATTGTCATTCGTAAAAGCCTACAGCGGATCATACAACGATCCTACGGGACTCGCATTTGACGGCGCTGGCATTCTATACATCGCAGATACAGGCAACAACAGAATTCTGACGCTTTCTTACGACAGCGGATCAGGCTACTACACCGGCCCATCAGTGTTCTTAACGAGCGCAAACAGCGTGTCGCTGAGCGGCCCAACAGCAGTAGCATCAAACCACTATTACAACGGTTTGGCAACGATCTACATCGCAGACGCAGGCAACAACCGCATTATAAAATGCACGAGCGCTGGCGTAGTCTCGGCAGTTTTCGGCGGCAGCACCCTCTATAACGGCGTTGCACTCAACGATCCTATGGGCGTCACCGTGGATCTTGCAGCCAACGGCAGTCCAGGTAACGTCTACATTGCGGATACAGGAAACAACCGCATTGTAGAACTAAGCAGCACGGGCACCTACATAACTTCATGGACCACATATTCAAGCGGCCACAACCTCAATCAACCAACCAGCATTTCAACCACATACGCAACAACCGAATACCTTTGGGTAGCCGATTCTGGTAATCATCAAGTAGACGTATTCCCAATGGGCGGTGGCAGCGGAGTAGCGACTTCAACTTGGGCTCTACCAACTGGCTCCAACCCCTACGCCATATGGGCGGGTTACTACAATGGAATCGACGGAATCTTCTTAGCAGAAGCAGGAGCCAACCAAATCCAATCCTTTAGCACATCAGGCAGCAACATCGCAACATGGGGCGCCCCATCTGGAATTGGACAATTCTACCAAGACACAGACGTCGCAATTGACCCAAGCGGAAACGTTTTCGTATTAGACGCGCTTAACAGCCGCATTCAGGAATTCACTTCCTCAGGTACGTTCATTAGACAATTTGGCGCTTATGGCAGCAGGCGGCAACGGAAAACTATACAATCCATCAGGGCATCACAGTTGACAGTAGCGGAAACGTTTGGGTAGCCGACACAGTAAACAATCTAGTCCAAGAATTCAGCAACACTGGCGTATTCATACGGCAATTCGGCGGATCAGGCACAGGCAATGGCCTATTCAGCTATCCAAGAGACGTTGCAGTTAACAGCAACACAGGAAACGTTTACGTCGCAGACGGAAGCAACGGTCTGGTACAAGAATTCACGGGCACAGGGACATTCATAGGACAATGGGACGGTTCTGTCGGAGGCACCAAATTCCTTTCACCATGGTCCTTAGCTATCGACGCCAACGGGAACGTATTCGTACTTGACGCAAGCAAAAACCTTGTTGAAAAGTTCACAAGCACAGGAACCTTCCTTACACAATGGGACGGAACAAGCTCAGGAACCAAATTCAGCAGTCCATACGGATTAGCATGCGACGGAAACGGAAACATCTATGTAGCTGACCAGTTCAACGAACGCATCGCAGTTTTCGACAATAACGGCAACTATCTAGTCCAATTCGGTACCTCTGGAATAACTGGCACATCACCAACCCACCTGACCTTCCCTAATGGTGTTGCAGCTGACCCCGGCAACAGCATCAGCGTTTACGTTGCAGATACGGGAGATGACCGCGTCGTCGAATTCAGCCTACTAGAATACCAAGTATCCTTTGCAGTGGCACCCTCAGGCAGCGGCACAACAACACCCTCAGGCACAAACGTTCCTCAAATTGCAGGCAGCACAATTCCAATATCAGCAACCGCTAACACCGGATACGTTTTTGACCATTGGAGCAGCAGCACTGGCTCAATAACTTTCGGCAGCTCAACCACAGCTTCAACAACCGCATCAATAGGTGCAGCAGGAACAATCACAGCGAACTTCGTAGCCATACAGGCGACATCGCTTACAGTGAGTTGCAGTCCTGAAAAAGTCGACAAACCAGGCAGCATGCAGACAACGATTCAAGGCTTCTTAACCTCCGGAGGTTCAGGCGTCGCAGGCAAACAAATAACTTTGACATTCTTCGACGGATCAACATGGCAAACCATCGGCACAGCAACAACGCAAAGCGACGGATCCTACTCGTTTATCTGGAATGTACCAACGACCTTGCCAAACGGATTCTACCTGGTCAAAGCTGACTTCGCAGGCGACACCTACTACTACCCAAGCAACGCAGTCACCAGCAACACGCCAGGAGGCGGCGGTTTGCTCGTAGCCCCCGAATACGTTTTGGGAGCACTTGCAAGCATAGGAGCATGCTTCGCAGCCTTAGCAGTAGTAAAGAAGGGCAGAAAAACCAAGCAACAATAACCCTTCCCCAATTTTTCCTTTTTTTAGATCTTAAGAAATCTTTTTTGTAAATGTTATTTACGCCCAGTTTGATCATTTTTGCGGGTTTTTTCTTTTTTAGCGTCAGCTGTCTACGCTTTACCCTAAAAAAGCTTGAAGCCAGCTGCTAATTCAGCCCAGAGCACCGCCGAAGCGATGGCGACCTGCGCGATTGATAGTATGGCGCCGACTTTGAGGTATTCTTTGAGGCTGATGGTGACGCCTTTGCGCCGCATCGTTTCGAGCCATATCACAATCGCCAGTGACCCCAACGGGAAAAAGTGGGGACCTAAGTTGTTTCCGATTATGTTGCTGAAAATCAGCCCCGTCAAGGCGGAGCCAGATGCGCCGATGTGCTGGATGCTGAGCAACCCGAGGATTGTCATGGGCCAATTGTTCATGAAGCTTGCTCCGACGGTTACAACCATGCTTGGCGCAAAAATCCCCAGAACCGACGGCAACTTGCTTGTCGCCAGAAGAGCCGACGCCAACAAGTTTGTGATGCCTGCACTTTGCAGTCCCTGAACGACTAGAAAAATGCTGAACATGAACAGCACGATGTCCCAGTTGATGTCCTTCGCCAACCCAACTGAGCCCCTTTTTCTCGCCGTTCACTGAACCCTTCCACTTCAACGTAAACCAGTAAACGGCAACCAGAAAAACAGCGCCGCTGCAAATGACAATGGAAACGGGAAACCGATTCAGAGAGGTCAGCACGTAGCCGATGTCGATTGCAACCAGCGTAGCCAAGCTTATCCTCAGGAGAAGTGGGGAAATGACTGGTTTTCCATGGTTTAAAGTGTCTGCCGCTTCCATGTCATAGGCTTTAGGAATCTGTTTTCGGAAAAACAGATAAAACAGAAGCAAACTGCTGAGAATCGTCGCCACGGCTACAGGTCCCATGAAAATCAGGTGGTCGACGAAGCTGTACTTGAAAAAGTCAGCGCTTAAAATGTTGATGGGGTTGCTGGTGATAAGCGGCATCGCGGCCGTGTCCGCCATTAAACCCGCGCTGAAAAGGTACGCAAGCTTACCCTTAGTGCCGATACCCAAGCAGGTTACAACTTCCAAAACGATCGGGGTCAAAATCAAAACGGCGCTGTCATTGGCAAAAAGGATGCTTACCGCCGCCGTGAGCAGGCAAATGTAGATGAAAAGTCGTCAGCCCGTTGCCGCCAGCCATCTTAACGACGCGGAGGGCCGCCCACTTGAAAAATCCCATCGCATCCAACGTCACCGACAACGCCACGATGCCGAGGAACGCCAAAGCGGCATCCCAAATGTTTAGGAAGGACTGTGCCGCCTGCCCCAGACTGACCGTGCCCAAAAGGAGCGAGGCAACGGCGCCGATTCCAGCCGCGTAACCCAGCCGCAAGCCGAAGGGGCGCTTAATCATCAGGAAAAGCGTCACTGCGAAGACGGCTACTGCGGCAACTGTGACGTAATCCAAGACTGCCCACTGTTTAGGAAGCGTTGTCTTCAGGTATAAAAAATTAGCTTACCCACAAACAAAACCGAAGAAAAAAACGTAAACTTGATTCTGGAGTTATGTTTTTGTTTGGGTAGTTGGGTCTTTTTCCGCCGCGCCTGTACGTGCGAGAACTGCAAGCGTACCACCACAATGACGATCTCAATCAGTATGGTCCAGTCAAATGCATTGAGAAGCTCCTTCGTTGCGGGCGCCGTCGCGTGTCAATGACTGAAATTGTGCCGCTGATTCCGATTGTAACATAGAGGTATGAGCCGTTTGGGGCTACACTTATAGCGTCAGGGTTTCCTCCAAGGGTACCGTTGCCGTGATTTTGTTCGTAGCTGTGTTTATGACTGAGAGGGAACGGCTGAATTCATTTGTGACATACACGTATTTGCCATTGGCGTTACAGCCACATTGCCAGGTCCCCTTCCCACAGACTACGGTTAGCCTTGACGGTGTTAGTCGCTGTGTTTATGACTGAAACCGAATCGTTGATGTTGTTAACCACGTAGACGTTTTTGTCGTTAGGCGTTATGGCTACTCCGAAAGGCTCGGTTCCGACTGTTATTGTCGCTTCACCGTATTGGTGGATGTGTTTATGACGGAGACCGAACCGCTGCCTGCATCAGTAACATAGGCATATGCGCCGTTATCATTATAGCCACACCCCAAGGATCGTTTAAACCATTATGGTCGTCGTCACCAAGTTCTTGGCTATGTTTATGACTGAAACTGAATTGCTAACTTCATTCGCCACGTAGGCGTATTTGCCGTCGGGTGTAATCGCCACGCCAACTGGATAGCTTCCAACAGGTATAGTCCAGTAACGGTATCCGTAGCAGTACTTATCACCGAAACCGAATTACTCCCGCTCTTTGTGACATAAACGTACTTCTCATTTGGCGTCACCGCTGCATCGCCAGGGTGGCTTTCGAGATTTCCAACGCTATAGCCGCCATAACCGTGTTGGTTGCTGTGTTACAACTGAGACTGAACCATTAGTGTAATGTGTAATGTATGCATGACCCCGTTGGAGGCAAAAGCCACACCATCTGGCTCATTTCCCACAGTTATAGTCGCTGTAACCGTGTTCGCGTCCCTTGAACTGTCTGAGGCAACAATGCGAAAGCGTAGAACAGAAAGAGGATTCAGAAGGTGCATCAACTTTCAAAGTCTTTGCAGTTCCATTCTTCATTCTCTCACCTTTCCCTAACGCTTCAGTGCAAATGCTTAGAAAGACTTGCGATTCCCAGTGTTTGCTCGCCCCCGCTTAATTCGTTCTGCATAACCGCAAACGAGTTTTACGTTGAAAAAGGCATGGTTGTTGGGAAACAGATATATCTCAGCCAAGCAAGTTATCCTAGTAATCGACAGCGTAAACAAGATACCCAAAAAGACGGTTTTGTGTCCTTACTGTTAACGCAATAAGCCACGCTGAACTTCAAATTTTTGGTTCATGTCAAACCTGCCTAAAGTACATCGGAGATGAATATATGATACATAACGAAGTTTGCCCAAATTGCAAGTCAACGGCAGAGACCGAACTGCTCATAAGAAACGAGCAAGAGATTTACACAATTTGCAGCACCTGCAAAAAAGTTCTTTCTAAATCATGGCTCTAAAACTACCGTGAACCCAATAAAGAGTTTTTGGCCCTAAAATTTTAGGGCTAAATCTTGTTCTTTTATTTTATTTTTTTAGAATCCAGATAACAGTCTAAACTTCTGCTGAAAATCAAAAGAAAAAATTAAAGAAATAGGAGAAGCTTATTCTGGCTTCTTCTTTCCTGGTCGCAGCGAGCGGACGGTTTCGCCTGCACGCCACATTTCGCTGTTGCCCATCTCCTTGAGTTCGTCAGCGAGTTTTTGGCGGTAGTCTGGTGCTTTGCTTTTCTCCAGTACGATGCGTGTTTCTTCGCCTGCCTCGACAAGCTCGTAGAGTGAGTCGAACACTGGTTGTGTGGCTTCGCGGAATCGGGGTCTCCATCGTAGGGCGCCGATGCGGGCTGTTTCGCTGCAGTTGCAGTACATCCAGTCCATGCCGTTCTCGTCTACTAAGCGGATAAGGCTCTGGGTGAGTTCTTCGACGCTTTCGTTGAATGCTTCGCTTGGGCTGTGACCGTGTGCGCGAAGGGTGTTGTATTGTGCTTCAAGTATTCCTGCGAGTGCGCCCATTAGTGTGCCTCGTTCGCCTGTTAGGTCGCTGTAAACTTCTTTTTCAAATGTAGTTGGAAACAGATATCCTGCGCCGATGGCTATGCCCATGGCTTTGGCTCGGTCCATTGCTTTGCCAGTTGCGTCTTGGTGAACGGCGAAGCTGCAGTTTATGCCGCTGCCGTCAACAAAGTTTCTGCGCACAGATGTGCCTGAGCCTTTTGGAGCAACAAGAATCACGTCGATGTCGGCAGGTGGGATAACGCCTGTTTGTTCCTTGTAAACGATGCTGAAGCCGTGGCTAAAGTAGAGTGCGTCTCCTTTTTTGAGCGTCGCTTTGACTTTTGGCCAAACCAATTTTTGCGCTGCATCGGTTAGCAGGTACATTTTGATGGTGCCTTTTTTGGCTGCTTCTTCCATCGGGAAGAGGTTTTCGCCTGGTTTCCAGCCGTCTGCAACTGCCTTGTCCCATTCTTTTTTGAATATGCCTTCTTTTTCTTGTCCGATTATTACTTTTACGCCGTTGTCTCTCATGTTCAGTGATTGGGCTTGGCCTTGAATGCCGTAGCCAAGTGAGACGACGACTTCGTCTTTAAGGACTTTTTGGGCTTGCGCCACTGTAAATTCTTTCCGGGTGATGACATCTTCCTTGACGCCACCGAAATCTATCTTAACCATTTGTTTTTTCCCTCAAACCAGAGTCCTAAGATGACCGAGTAATTAAGAATTATGTTAGTAAATGGAGCGATAATTATTCTAGCCAAACTGTAAGCATCTTGTTGCGTTGCAGTTACTGACCTTTAATCTCCATTCGGTTAGTCAAGAAAGTTTGACTCAGCTTAAGTCAAGAGAAAATGAACGAACAGACTTTTATCAGTGGTAATATCAACATTTATCTGCAATTGGTGGCAGACGATGGGCAACATGGGCAAAGGTCTTGCTTTGGCTTTGGTTCTTGTAATGGCAACGAAGCCTAAGCCTAATGATAATTAAACCAGCTTTTGCTCAGTCAGAACCTACACCGTATGTTCCAGAATTCACGGTGAGGTTTGTTGACCGCTCTTATGATGTGCCAGAAAACCACTACTATTACGACTGACCCTTTGACTGGAAAACAAGTAACAACTAGCAGTGGTGGATACCATGTTACTAAACAAAACGATTGATATAACGATTAATAATCGGCATATTCTTCCATTGATTTAGCGCAAACCGTGAACATGAACGATCGGGTCAACTATATACCTTCTAGCGCACTGAAAGGACATTTTGTCTGGACTTCGTAAATCTGAGCTACCGGCAATGGCTACATACCACAATAGTCAAAGCTCCCGATTCCGTCTACACAGTCATAACCCTTGTAAGTTGGCTCGGATAAACTTTTATGTTCCGGATGGCGTGTCAAGTAAGACTTTCAGGTGGAAAGCACAAGTAGGTTATGAATACCAATACTACAGTGGTCAATATTTCTGCTTTACACAGCATTCTGAGAACTTAACAGAAAGCGAATGGAGCAACAATCAAACAATAAGAATGCCTGCAGTTCAACCTCATTCCACACTTGCGTTCCAGAGCTATCTCTGGTTGGCGACTCTGCCTCTGCTTTTTTCTATTTTCGCGGTTGACTGTGACAGTTAGGCATCGAAAACAAGTCAAGAAACTTTATACTCAGTCCCATTGCAATAATAATTATCCCTAAATTTTCGATGCCTAATTAAGAATTATGTTAGGAATTGCTATGATAATTATAGTTAATGCATGCGCTTAACCTAGTTCTTAGCGCCTGCCTCACGGAATTTCTGTTTTGTTATCGCGTAGAGCTACAGCGTTTCAACTCTAGTCTGTGCATTTGCCTTTTCCTAGCCCAGTTGTCGCCGTACTTCTTTTGCAACTTTTCATTGTAGGACTCAAAAGTTTCTGCTTCATTCACTTCTACGCTGGTTTTTTTCTCAATAATTATGCTCCAGTTGCATTCTTACGAATACCCGCTTAAAGTTAAGCAAAACATCAACCCTGCCCTCTTTGCTTATGAAGACTTTTTCCGTTTTCTTGCTCAAGTTCATTTGAACGTGAGTGCTTTGATGGTGGGTGTTATCTTTTTTATTAGGCGGTTGATCCTCCTGTTATTAGTTGTAGTTCATTTCGCTGTGGCTAAGAAAACGTGTGAGGTAATAAAATGATAAAAGCAGAGGACGAAGTGAAAAGGAAAGAATTAGAGGAGCTGAAAGACCAAATTAACAAGCTGAAGCTTGTGCTTGACAAGATAAGCATGGACGAAGTAGTTAAGGGCATCAGAGAGGACAGGGACGGGAACATTCGATGAAATACGCATTTGATTATGCAAAAACAGTTACTCGCAGCGGCCTAGTGCAGCGGAACTTGTCGCGCCATGTGCGGTATGAACTGCGGAATATGCAAAGGCTACTTGGCTTACACGCATGGGGTGCCGCGGGTACGTGGCAAAGTCAGCTACTGCGCGGGTTGCGAGCCCCGAGCCAAGAACTGCTACATCAAACGGGGCTGCAAAAAACTGACCCACCACGAAATTCAATCCTGCAGCGAATGCGACACGATGCCATGCGAAAAACTCGCCCATCTCGACAAACGCTACCGTGAACGCTACGGCATGAGTATGGTGGAAAACCTCGAACTGCTCAAAGCAAAAGGCATGGATGAGTTTCTGAAGGTTCAGGCTGAGAGGTTTCGGTGCCCGAGTTGCGGCGGAGTGGTTTGTGTTCATGACGGGAAATGCTACGACTGCGGCTACGTGCGGAAAAAGCCTTAGCTTGGGATAGTTGCTTGTTTTTCTATGGGTAACTGCCGTTTTGTATGTTGAAAAGTGCCATTTTACATGCAAAAATGCCCAACTCATTTCTATGTTGAAGCATGTTGTTTCATAGTTGGTGCCTATTAGGTGCATCTAGTTGACCGGGAGGGTGAAGGTTGCATTCAAACACAAACGGCGTACCTGCGACGCTGTTTTCATGTCTATTTGGCTTATCTAGATGGGCCTATTTGGTTCATCTAGAAAACCGTAGGGGGGCTGGGTACGAAAAAAGAAAACCCGACGAGGAAGGGGGTCTAGTATTTGTGACCAAAAACCATCACAAAAATGGAAAGCCCAAAATTGTTCGCAAAAACACGGGGCTCTGCGTCATTTTTGGCTATCTGTCTCGCCGTATTTTTCCATGATCTCTCTAATCACGTTCATGTTGCGGGTGGTTGCTTTCACCTTCAGCTTCGACTCCAAAAACGGGTTAGGCAGGGCGCCTTCTCCGCCGCCGTGGGTTACGCTGAAAGCCTCCGAGCCCCTGGCCGAAATGACTTCAGCAGTTGACTTGGGTATCGTTACAGGTAACGGCAACGGAAACTTGGATGGGGAATTCGGCAGCAAAGTCACCAAAAAACTTGTACCCTCAGTCGGTTGCCCCTTGAACGGGTCTGCCTCAATTATTTTCTTAAGCTGCGGAAATGTCCGTACAAAAACAGCCACGTCATACCCGAGTGTCTCTCGAAGTTTCTTTGCAATCTTCATCTCAAGTTCTTGCGTGTCTTCGGCTTGCGTTTCGAAAACAACGTTTCCGCTTTGCCTAAAAGTAACAACCTTCCGCAAACCCAACGACTCGAAAGCTTCCTGCAGCTTTTCCTTCTTGACAATGTGTCCGCCGACGTTGATTCCTCTAAGAAAAGCTACAAAGCGAGTCATTGAGGGTAATTCGGGTTTTACTGTTATAAATTTTGTCCAACGAAAATTTGTACATTGTAACTTGTATACAGATATATTTATTTGCTTGTTTCGCCAACTAACAGTTAGGATAGAGCCATGACAGAAACAACCACCATAAGAGTTTCAAAACAGACAGCAGAAACCCTTGAAAATCTGCGAGAAAAATATGGCGCCCAAAGCATAGATGAAGCAATCCAAATACTCGTAAAACAGCAGCGGAAAGCCATTTTGGACAGATCTTTCGGCGCAGTCGCGGTCGAATAACACCTTTTACGGAGGCCGACCGCGGTGAAGATCGTGATTGACTCCTACGCTTGGATTGAGCATTTCCTCGGTACAGAAAAAGGGCGCAAAATAGATAATATAATGAAAAACGCTATGTGGTTTATACACCTGACACGGTTTTAGCAGAGGTTGCGCGGAAGTTTGTTCGAGAAGGCATTGATGTTAATACTGTCAATGAATGGCTATCCGAAATAGTTGGGGCTTCCAGCATAATCTGTTTAGACATTAAACTTGCGATTGATGCAGCGCAATGCTCTATAGATGGAAGCAAATGCCAGAAAATCAAAGTTAAATCATCCAAGTTTATTTGACGCTATACTGTTAGCAGTAAGCAAGTCCTTGGATTCAAAAGTTTTAACAGGCGACCAACATTTCAAGGATTTGCCGGAAACGCTTTGGGTAGGATAAACTAAGGTTTTGTACAGCTTATCTTGTTTTCGTAAGCTTTCGCCTGTTGTTTCCAGCCTCGGTTGCCAATCACTAGGCTTCTTGCCCCATTCAAAACGATTATTTTCATTGCAAACTACCGAGGTCAAGGCAAACTTTGACGTATTTCAGCATTTAAGTTTTGGCATTTCTACTTTAGCAGCTTTAGCATTATTGCTTTTGCCGAGTACAGGCGGCTTTCTGACTGCTCAAAAATCACTGATTTGGGGCTGTCGATGGCTTCGGGGCTTATTTCGTAGCCGCGGTGGATCGGCATGTCATGCATGATGCAGGCGTTGCTGCCTTTGAGCAGTTCTGCGTTTATTTGGTAGGGCATCATAAGTTTGATGCGTTTCTCTTTTTCAGCTGCGTACTTGGGGTCGGTGAAGAACTCCATGTCGATCCATGTGTCGGTGTAAACGAAATCCGCGTCCTTAACTGCCTTCTTCGCGTCCAGAGTTGATTGCCAAAGCCCTGTCTTTTTGGCTTCAGCCAGCACTCGTCGTCCCGTGCGGCTTCGTTGAAAAACGGCGTTACCGTTGTAAGTTTGACTCCTGTTTTGGTGCAGCCTTCGATGAGTGAGTTGCATACGTTGTTATGTACGCCGATGTAGACCAACTTGACGCCTTTAAGCTTGCCCATCTTCTCTTTTACGGTGATTAAGTCCCCTACTATTTCGCTTGGATGATACTTGTCGTCGCAGCCGTTTATGACGGGAACCCGGCTGGCAGCAGCCATCTTCAACAGGTCCGAGTCGTAGAGAAGCCGAGCCATAATCATGTCGACGTTTCGCGACAAATAACGGATTTCGTCGCCGATGTCTGCCAACATGAAGTTAGTGGTTCGCCAATCAATAAACAATGCATGTCCGCCCAGCTGGGTAGCGGCAACTTCAAAGGAAACCCTTGTCCGCGTGGAAGTTTTCTGGAAAATCAGGGCGGAAGACTTACCGTCAAAAGCCTTACGGAATTTCTTGGGGTTATGCTTGGTTTCTATGCCTAAGTCAACAAGCGCGTTTAGGTCTTGGCTTGAAAGCTCTTTGAAATTGATCAGATGCATTTTGAGGTTACCCAGTACGCTGAATCAAGCCAGCAATTATAAGCTTTATGGAAAACGGCAACGACGAAAAACAAATCTTTCCCACAAAACCACCTTCATCTGCGCCTTGCTCGCCTCGTGCCCCCTGGCTTCAGTCAGGTTCTAACAACGTTTTTAGAGAGAATCAACTTAGAATATGCGGAAGCGCTCCTGATGATCTTGCTTGTTCACTCAAGTCGCGATGTCGCAGGCGTCAACATAGCCCAAGGCATACTTGAGCATTATCCATTCACGAAGACAAGCGATTCCTATCAAGAAAACCCGATCTACACGGCTGAGTTGGCGGCAAACAAATCAGTTTCCTAACGCTCAAAGAAGAAGCAGTCAACTCGCAGTGCCTCGGAGAAGACTTTCCAGACGCTCAGCTGGTTGTCTTCATTTCACGCCACAGCAGCCAAAGCGGCAAACCCACCCTTTCAGTGCACACCACGGGAAACTTCGGTGAAGCCCAACTTGGCGGTTTACCCCGCAGCTTGTCGATTGCGCCTGCCGTCGCCATGCAAACGGCTCTTAGGGCGTTGTGCAGTTTGAAGCAGGAGTTGGGGCTTGATTATGAGGTTTCTTATGAAGGCACGCATCATGGTCCAACCTTGAATTTGCCTGTTATGTTTGTTGAGTTAGGCAGCTCCGAGACCCAATGGAGCGATTTGGCGGCTGCACGAGTTGTCGGCGACGCAGCGATGACTGCCATAACCAATTTCTCCGACAAATCCGACGCGGCGGTGCTTGGCATAGGTGGACCGCACTACAACCAAAAATTCAGCCGCATGGCGCTATCGGGCGAAGCGGCGTTTGGACACATGATACCTAAATACGCGGTTTCCACAGTCGACGCGGAAATGATAATTCAGTGCGCCCAGAAAACTTTGGAGAAGGTTTCGTCGGCGGTTCTTGACTGGAAAGGAATCCAAAGTCAAGATAAACCAAAACTGATGTCGGCGTTGCAAGACGACTGGGTTGCCCTTCAAGAAAGTGTGACCTCGTTGGCGAAAAGGCTGATTTTTTCTGTAAATAATATTTTTTATCTGCGGGCTGAATGAGTATTTTCTAGAAAATTTTTAATTCACTTGTGAATACATACCATTAAGCTATTTGGAGTCGAAAAAACTGCCCGTTGAAATTATATTAGAAATGTACGGTGAAAAGCCTGTGGTGATGCCGTTTTTCACGGGTCATGTTGCTAGGGGTTTGTTGTTGCATTTTATTCGGCTGGTTGATCCTGCCGCGTCCGGGTTGCCGCACGAGCTCAATATTTCCAAACCTTATAGTGTGACGCCTCTGCGGTTTAGAAGTAGCCAACGGACAAGCGAAGGTTATGTTTTGGATCCGCTGTTTCCTTGCAAGGTAGGTTTTAGGTTTTTGAAAGACGAGTACTCAACATATCTGCTTAATTTCTTTCAGAAACAGAATACTGCGTTGATTTTTGACACTACTTTCCAGATTGCCTCAATGAGTATAAACTGCAAAACCTATGCCGACTTGGAGAGGGAAGCCCAAGCGGTTGATGGGTTCACGTTGGATTTTAGGACGCCTACGTATCTGGCGAACCTAAACAGCAGTTTTCACTGGATGTTTCCTGACCCCGTGAAAGTGTTCTGCAGCTTGATGCGGTGCTGGAACCAGTTCAGCGACGAGCGGCGCTTCACCAAAGAGGAATACGTAGCCTACAAGGACTGGCTGGGTAAAAACGTAGGCGTAAGCAGATACGAGCTGCAAACGCGCCTCGCAGTCATGCGCAACAAGAAAGCCACAGGCTTCACAGGCACCGTCACCTACGAACTCGGCGACAAAGAAAACCCCTACAACAAAACCACCCACATGCTCGCACACTACGCAGAATACGCCAACATAGGCGGAAACAAAACAGCAGCATACGGACAAA
>CAWABA010000013.1:0-26735 GCA_963780185.1 Candidatus Bathyarchaeota archaeon
GGCATGTTTGTTTGTGTCCGCATCCGCCTTGGCATTTGTGTTTAGCTACTCGTATGGGTGGGAGGTCTTCTGTTTGGATTATTCTTTTTATGTGTCCTATGACGCGTTTGACGTGGGTTTTCATGGTTGGCGTTATCTCAAACTGCTGGATTAGCCCTTCAGGGATGTAATTCACGAATCCCCGCTTAACGATTGTGCCATAGTTCTCTTCTATTAGTAGCGCATAGGCGACGAGTTGGTATTTGTGGTCCATGCATACTCTGCCGCCGTCGCTGTTCATGTTCTTGTACTCGATGGGTATGTACTCGGCTTTGACGGTTTTAACTATGAGGTCAATGTTACCCTGCAGCCCCAGCGCATCGGAACACAATGTAGTGGACAGCAGTTTCTCGGCGCCCACAAACTCAGGCGAATAGTAAACCGCGTCCTTTCGCCGAAGCTCCTTAGCAACATAATCCTCATGCGACTCCTTCCCCTCTTCCTGCTGGGAACCAAAAACAGGCGTCGCATGCAAAACCCGATCAAAGTAGATTAGCCTTGGACAGTAAATGTAATGCTTCACATCAGTTACAGAGATAAACGATTCAGCAATATCCGATACATGTAGCCTTTGCTGATTTTTCAACCATTTATTTTCCCTCTCCGCTTTAGCCTTCATGTTAGCCTCACCATCTTAGAAATATGCGATTTTTTCTTTCCCTTCCTTATACTCATACTTCTTGGGCTTGCCCACCATCTTCTTGCCTTTCAAACAGCTATCACACATCGGAAACAACTGGACATTTTCCACTAGATCCTTAATTAAATTCTTCAACTCCACAAGCAAACTATTCAACTCATCCCGCCTAAGGTCACCCATAAAACCACTATACTGAATCCTCTGCAACCCATAATCCTTAAGCGTCTCAGCAACAAGCGATCGCAAATTATCGTCCGAAACATCATAAATCACAACATAACGCATTACGGCTCACCAGCCCAAACTGAACGGAACATACTCAGCTTCTTTTAACAAGAAACGAACCATACAACGCGGTTGCAAATGAATAAAGCTCTTCAAGTCGCCTTTTTGACCGTTAAACATGACTTCACTATCCAAGCGTTCCTGAAGGCTATCCAACAAAACTTTAATGACCTCTTTGCGTAAAACTCGCCCTTCCTCAACCGATTCAACGGCAATAATTTCATCAGGTTTAATGACGTTCTTTGTAATTAGCCCAATCAAGGTTCTATCTACGAGTTGCTGGCGAAACTCCTCCATCATATCTAAAACAAGAGACGGCTTCCCAGAACGGTCAGCATGCAAGTATCCCGCGTAAAAATCCAGCCCAGCATAGCTCACTGCCTTCCAAACTTCCGTAAACAAAACTGCTTGATAACCAAAATTCAGCATCGCATTGAAAGGGTCAGTAGCGCCACGTGTTATCCGTCCTGTAAAGCCCAGTTCAGGCGGCAAAATCTGCCGAACACAATCCCAATAGTACCGTGCAGCTTCAGCTTCCAAATTCATGATTTGTTGCCGCTTCTCGTCTATGTTACATCCTTGCTCTCTGCTGATTCGGTCGTTTGCATCATCGATGAGTTTAGCTGACTCATACAGTTTTTCAGCCAGCTTCTGGTCGGTCTGCCGCCTATTCTTTGCCATAAGTTTTAGAAAATTCGCTTGATTAACCAGTTTTCCAGCAATGAACTTTTTCGCAAGCACTACGCTGCGTTCATCATTGTAAGCGATAAACTGTTCTCTTATAGCTCTGACGGAGCCTGTTAAAGTTGCAGGCATCAGCACAGCGTAGGGCCAGCCGCGATATTTGGCGAAGATTACTTGAATGTTGTTTTCTGTAGCCAGTTCCAATGCGCTCGCTGAAAAAGAAACGCCTGAACAGCAGCAAATTATCGAGTCAACGTCATCTGCAACTATCTCTTTGACTTCTCCATTCTTCTTGATGCTAAAACGATTTCTCTTTCTTCCAACGAAAATGCCAAAATCATCTAAAAACACATTCATGGCAGCATCAACCGCTCTAGCCATAGCAGACGTTGTAGTATTGGCAGTACTCTTTGCATTGAGTACTCTCAGGCTTGCCGGGGTCTTTTCTCTCAGCTACAATTTCCAGTTTCTTGTCTCTTTCTTCAATCCACCACTGCCGAAGTTCGTCGTTGACAAAAAAGAGGTCCTTCTGAACGCTTATCTTGCCGTTTTCAACGTTCAAGTAGACAGTACCACAAATGTCAACGGGTACTTCATGGATGCTCTCAAAAACAAGCGCATAACCAACAGAGTAAAGCCTATGCCAGTCTTCTTTTAAACTGGTTACTTTTAGGTCAAACATTATGGTTCTAAGATAATCAAAACAATCCACACTAAGGATGTCGCTTAAGCCAAGCAGTTCACCAGAGAGCTTGTGCTCAACCAAAAAAGGAACCGTAGTGCCTAACAAATCCATCTCTGACGCATACGGCTGGCTGCAGGAAAGTTCTGCCAACTGGGCATCACACATTTTATGCATGAAATCCCAAACCTGCCTGCACTTATCAATAACGTTCTCAGGTTTTTCGCCAATTTCCTGCCACCTAACCTTTTGCCACCACACGTCAAAAGTTAAGTTTTGCCGTTGACGAAAACTCTGCAAGCAATCACTAACTATGCCGTGGAATAGTTTGCCCAAAGCCATCCGCGAACTCGGAGCCGAATACTTCTTTTCAACATTGCGCAGATACACATCGCGGCTACTGGGGCAATATTTGGAGCTAACCTGGTACATGGGTAACTTGACGTTGTCAAAATAAGGTTTTAAGGGCGGTTGATGCCAGTTCCAGCCTCTCAGCTCCTTACTAACGCCCACTTCCCTTGCGGTCGGCAGAAGCTGATAAAGGAGCCGCTTCTGTTCGATGTCTGACAGAAAATACAACCTTGGTCAACCATCAAAACGACGTTATTCGATTATGTTTATAAACTGAATGACGGTTGAATAATAATCGAGCCTATATATTCAGAATCATATTCGGAATAGGTTCCGATTAGCGAATAAGGCAAAAATCGGCTCGGATGCATGGAAAAATCCCAAGGAACGGGAATTGAAAGCGTAAGTCATATCTGCATGGAACCGTCGAATTGGAACGAGGTCTAGCAGGATGCATGGAAAAATCCCAAGGAACGGGAATTGAAAGTGATTAGCTGAATGGTTAATTTAGGGATAAATGCAGTTGGATGCATGGAAAAATCCCAAGGAACGGGAATTGAAAGTAAAGCTACCGATGCAGTTGACCAGACGTCAAATAGTGCGATGCATGGAAAAATCCCAAGGAACGGGAATTGAAAGTGAAACAATTAAGAGTTGCTAAAAATGTTGATTCTAGAGATGCATGGAAAAATCCCAAGGAACGGGAATTGAAAGGCAAGCCGACCGAAGCATGTCAAGGCTTAACCAGGTTAGTTCTTGATGCATGGAAAAATCCCAAGGAACGGGAATTGAAAGTTAGCAACTTGAACGAGTACGGATTTTGGTGAACTTATATGATGCATGGAAAAATCCCAAGGAACGGGAATTGAAAGGATTCATCGAGTGTTAAGGCATAAGGTTAAGCATTGGCGGATGCATGGAAAAATCCCAAGGAACGGGAATTGAAAGTAAACATCAATAGACTTTAGAACAGAGCAATCTATTGGCATGATGCATGGAAAAATCCCAAGGAACGGGAATTGAAAGGCAGGAAATTGACGTTGTCACCGCTCAACGTACTGCTAAGGATGCATGGAAAAATCCCAAGGAACGGGAATTGAAAGGTATACTAATGGCGAGATGCGTCTTGAGCGATCTGTCAGATGCATGGAAAAATCCCAAGGAACGGGAATTGAAAGATGGATGAAGGAATCCAGTGGTGAACTTCTAATGACTTTCTTGATGCATGGAAAAATCCCAAGGAACGGGAATTGAAAGCATTGAAGCTGTAGCGTTGATACGCCGATTGACTTAAGATGCATGGAAAAATCCCAAGGAACGGGAATTGAAAGTTAAATACTTCTAGGCGGAGAAGCTTGAAGCGCCAAGAGTGGGAGGATGCATGGAAAAATCCCAAGGAACGGGAATTGAAAGAGATAATTGGTGGCAGGTGGAGTAAACGCCGAAATTAACGATGCATGGAAAAATCCCAAGGAACGGGAATTGAAAGTTAAATACTTGTATGGCAAGCTTGTAAGCGCCAAGATGGATGGATGCATGGAAAAATCCCAAGGAACGGGAATTGAAAGGAGATAATTGATGGCAGGTGGAATAAACGCCGAAATTAACGATGCATGGAAAAATCCCAAGGAACGGGAATTGAAAGACAGTAAATTGAAGCAGCCCCGAAACAACGACAGACGAAGGATGCATGGAAAAATCCCAAGGAACGGGAATTGAAAGTTGCTTATGGTAGCCAAGCGTCAGGAGAAACTTAGATGCATGGAAAAATCCCAAGGAACGGGAATTGAAAGCCTGAAAATTATTATCCTGCCGAAACCCCAAAGTTGACTGATGCATGGAAAAATCCCAAGGAACGGGAATTGAAAGAAACAAGTAATTCGACCAAATACTGTAGGGTTATACATTTTGATGCAAGGAAAAATCCCAAGGAACGGGAATTGAAAGACCCAATAGCTATAATCTCCCGAAACCGTCATTGAAGTCAGATGCAAGGAAAAATCCCAAGGAACGGGAATTGAAAGGTACTAGAAAAATGCGGTGTTCGGCGAAAACAACTGCTACCAAAAAAACGCCGCGCCCGTATCCGACAATAAGCGACAATGCCGTCTATGTTGAGTCAACATGGCAAGTCGCAATCCGCCCATAGTAAAGTCGCAACGTTCAATCAGACAGAGCAAGCCTAAACCCAAAAAAGCAACCCGAAACACAACTTGCCACCCGCGAAAGTCGCAACTTTCACCAAAACAAAAGTCGCAACTTAAAAAAACACAGAAAAAAAACAAAAAATCCCAAACAATGAACCATCTTCAGTAAACCTTAAAGAGTTAAGGTACGTGTTTTTAAACTCCAAGTCACAGTAACATTTATTATTGAATAATGAAATGTTGAGTGTGCGATAGATATGGGTTTGAAATCTTGGTTACAGCAGGCTGGACGAACTTTGAAGCTAGCTAACAAGCCTGGACGGGAAGAGCTTTGGCTTTCGATAAAGATCAGTCTTCTCGGCATAGGTTTAGTTGGCGTAATCGGCTATGTAATCAAACTCTTATCTTGGGCTCTTGGCAGTCAGGCGCTACATCTACAACTTAAAGGAAACTGAATCATGGACAAGAAAGAAGAAGAGCAAATGCAAACTAAAATTTTCGTGGTTAAAACAACCACTGGGCAAGAACGAAACGTAGCCCGGCTTATTGCCTCAAAGGTTGACATGAACCACATTCCCATAAAAGCTCTTCTTGTACCCGACACACTCAAAGGATACGTTTTTGTTGAAGCAGACGGACCGCACCTAGTGGAAGAAGCCATCTCAGGTTTAAGACATGTACGCTCCAGAATTCCTGGTCTAGTCAGCTTCGCCGAAATAGAACGATACATCGTTCGCAAACCAGTCATGGAAGACCTCAACGAAGATGACGTCGTTGAAATCACAGGCGGACCATTCAAAGGTATGCGGGCTAAAATCACAAGACTTGACAAGTCAAAAGGCGAAGTTACCCTCGAACTGCTTGAGGCAACATTCACTTTGCCAATCACAGTACACTCAGATTATGTAAAACTGGTGGAAAAAGCAAGATAAAACAAAATTGGTGAAAAACATGAGCGAAAAAAAATCTGTTGAATTGCTCGTAAACGGCGGACAAGCCAATGCAGGTCCACCTCTGGGTCCAGCTCTTGGACCGTTAGGCGTTAACATCATGGCTATTGTCAACAAAATTAACGAGCTTACCAAAGACTATGCTGGAATGAAGGTTCCGGTGAAGATCAGTGTTGACACTGAAGACAAAACTTTCGAGGTTACCGTAGGCACTCCGACTGCTTCAGCTTTGATTGTTGCTGAGTTGAAGATAGAGAAGGGTTCAGGTACACCTAACACCGTTAAAGTAGGCGATTTGTCTATGGAGCAGATGGTGCGCATCGCTAAGATTAAGCGTCCTGAACTTTTAGCGCCGACTCTCAAGAAGGCGACAAAGGAGATGCTTGGTACATGCGTCAGTGTAGGCGTCACTGTTGAAGGCAAAGACCCGCGGGAAGTCCAAAAAGACGTTGACGACGGAAAATATGAAGCGCTGTTTGGTAACGAATAATGATAAGCGAATATTTTTATAATGGGTTTCCAATCCCTCATTGGCACGAGGCTTAAAAATGCCCCTAGACAACAAGACGATATCCGAAGCAATTAAAAAGGCAAAGACGCAGTCTGGCGACAAAAAATTCAACCAGACAGTAGATTTGATCTTAGACATTACAGAGATCGACATGAAGTCGCCAGAAGGCAAAATCCAAGAGATCGTTGAGCTTCCCCACGAAACAGGAAAGCCGAACAAGATCTGCGTGATTGCTTCTGGAGAATTTGCGTATAAGGCGAAAAACGCTAACGCAGACCACGTTGTGGAACGTGCCGACTTAGATGCGTTGAATGGTAAAAAGAAGGAGCTGCGTAAGCTTGCTGAAGAATATGACGTTTTCATTTCTGAAGCTCCTTTGATGCCGCTTGTAGGTAGGATTCTTGGTCCTGTTTTGGGTCCGAGAGGAAAGATGCCTATTCCAGTTGCGCCTAACGCTGATATTGCAGCTTTGCTAATTAAGCATCGTAAGACGGTGGTTGTGAGGATGCGCAATCAGCCGATTATTCAAGTTTCAGTTGGCTCTCAGCAGATGAAGGATGAGGATCTTGTCGATAACACTATGACTGTTCTTCGTGTTTTAGATGGGAAGCTTAAGCGTGGCCTCAAGAACGTAAAGTACGCTTTCATCAAGACATCTATGGGTGAGCCAGTTAAAATTAAACCTTAAAGAGTAGAGAAACTATGCCGTCCCAACAAGTATTAGAAGAAAAGTCAAGCGAAGTAGACGCGATAAAGGACATACTTAAAGAGTACCATTCCATCGGCATCGCTAGCCTCAAGAAGGTTCGCGCTTCCCAACTTCAAGAGCTAAAGAAAACCATGCAGGGCAAAGTTTACCTCCGAGTTTTAAAGAACACGCTGATGAAGCTAGCTATAGAAGAAATGGCACAGGAAGACCTCAAGAAGCTCGAGGTATACTTGGACGGGTCAAACGTTTACATGTTCACAGACCTGAACCCCTTCAAACTTGCGTTGCTTCTGGAACGAGGCAAAGTCAAGACAACCGCGAAGGCAGGCGACACAGCCGCGATGGACGTGGTTGTTCCAACTGGCAACACGGGGCAACCTCCAGGACCCATCATCAGCCAACTTAACTCCGTCGGCTTGCCTACCCGTATCGAGTCAGGCAGCGTCTGGGTCAGCAAAGACACGTTGGTTGTCCGCAAAGGCGAAGAAATCAACGAGCGCCTCGCAGGTGTCCTCTCAAAACTGAACATTAAAGCCGTTGAACTTGGCATTTCAATGCGTGCAGTCTTCGACAACGGATTGATAATTGTCGGCGACCAACTCAAAATTGACGTTGACGCAACACGCAAAAGCCTTGAGCAAAGCAATCAGGAAGCATTCGCATTGGCAATGGGCATCAGCTACCCCACCAAAGACACCATCAAACCGCTACTGCAGCTAGCCCATCAGAAAGCCGTTGCATTAGGCGTCGCCGCAGCAGTACCCACCAAAGACACCATCGGCGAACTCTTACGGAAAGCCAATGCTGAAATGACGAGCGTAAGCGGCGCAGCTGACAAAGCTAAGCCGAAAGCCGCATAAAATCGGCTCATTAATTTTTTCTTTTTGTTTTCTTTTTGATGGCGCTTTGTATTTCTTTTCCATTTTTACCTTGTTTTTTTGATGTAAAAATGGGGGTACCCTCATTGTGTCAAACCATATTTGTGATGGATTTTGGTCACAAATACTAGACCCCTCTCCCCTACGGTTCAGCCAGGGCTTGTTTCTGGTTGATTTTTTGGTTTAGGCTTTAAAACGAGCTTAGAGATGATTTCTTGATGCCGAAAGCTAACATGCTTTTCTGATTTTTCAACATCCGTTTGCATCTGGCGGGCATTCAGGCAAAGCTTTTTTGCCATCAAACCCATGCCTAAGTAGAGATGCATGACTATGGGTAAACCCGACAGGGTTTGCATTGTTTCCTGCAGCGTCCTCAAAGACGAGCTGAAACGGCTCGTTAAAGAGGGGCAGCTGGATGCGGAGTTGGTTTTCGTCAGCAAATACTTCCACGTCGACTACGAAGCAGTAGAAAAAAACCTGCGCAAAGTCCTTGAAGCCACCCTCAAGCGCTTCAACGGCAAAGTCGTGCTGGTTTACGGCGACCTCTGCCTTGGACCAAACGGCGAAATGAAAAAGCTAGCCGACGAATACGGCGTCGTAAAAGTGGATGCGGCAAACTGTGTCGACTGCCAACTCGGCGGAGGCGGAGCGTTCTATGAAGCTGACCCCGAGCACAACCTGATGTTTATGGGTCCAGGAATGATTGAGTTTTTCAAGGGCATGAAACAGAAAATGCTGCAGGAAGGCGTTGACGAAGCAGCTTTCGCAGGCATGTTCAGCGGCATAAAAGGCATCGTGATTTTGGACACCCTCGGCAACGCGAAGCAGTGCCGTGAAGAGCTTGAAGCGTCGGGTTTGAGGCTTCCGATTCTTGAAACAAGGGAAATTGGGCTTGAAGGCGTCAGGAGTGTAGTTCATGACGCAATCGAAAAGAACTGCTAAAGCCTTATGAGCGAACTAATGGAAACCATTGATTTAAGCGACCCTCGGATCGATAAAGGCTATCGCGCAAGGAGAAGAGGATGTTAAGGCTAGAAGAGTAAGGAGTTACATACACTTCTTAAGGAAGAAACCAGTTGAAAGCCAATCATACGGTTGCTTTAAATGAATTTTAAGTCAACGTTTGAGAATGTTTAATCATTTCCTACAACCGACAAATGCTCCCTCCAAATCACTGACGAAAATCATCGTTCAAAGTAGCGTATATTCATGTTTTTTGGAAAAGATGATACTGTTAAGTTATTTGACCTGAGTAGTTGATGAATCACAAATTTGATCTAGTTGACTGAGCAGTTGTTTGGAAAGGTAAAATCTAGAGTTCTTGATTGAGTTACGTATAGAAGTTAAATCCTGTGCAGTTAGAAAACCGTTGTTCGTCATTTCCCTGATTATCCCGATTGTCCCAATTACTTTTACCCCCAAAAGGGTACAAATGTTTCTGGCAAACATTTCATCGATTACGCATGTAGACTCTGGATGTTGACGAGCATAAGAAATTACCCAAATTTCGCCACTTGTTGATTCATAATAGAAATAGGGTAGCAAATCATTATCCAACTTCACATCAATTGGGTTGAAAACTTCTCGGAAGGTCTCGATATCTGGCTTGGGGTTATCGCCGTATCCAACAGAATACTCTTCCATGACACGAGTTGGCGTTACTATAGCATATACATTTGAGAAAGCCTTCAATTGAGATTGCAGTTGACACTTTTCGAGCAACATAATTGAAGGGGATGTGTCAAAGACGTACTTCGGCTTATCTGCACAGGCTGTCAAGGAAATCTTTCTCGCTCATGTCAAGCCATTTAGCTGCGGTTCCCGAGTTTATGCGACCTTTGAGGAAGAGACTCTGAACCAGAGTAATCCTCTTTATTTCTAACCGTGGAAATTCGGTAGAATTGACGACGGAATCAGGGATAAGGCGGTACATAAAATACATCAATTCATCAGGGGGCAGGTCGTTGAGTTGCTGTTTTGCAAAGGTTATCTTCTCGAGTTCTTTTCTGTCTGAGAGTGCACAGCATCTTATCGGCAATTTCCTTACCTTCTTCCGTAAGAACGTAATTATTTTTGTTTTCTTCTTCGACTAAACCAGTTTCCTGGAGTGTCTCAAGGTTTTCTGAAACTTCATGTGAGACAACTCCGTACTTGAAGTAGGAGTATTGAATTTCCGTTGAGTTTTTCAAATATTCAAAATACCTGACGATTTTCTGTAAATGTATAATATCCATTTCCTTCCGACCATTACGATCTTTCAGCGCCAACACTAGAAGCGGGTATTTCCTTGATGGCGATTTAAGACCGTAATCCTCAATATAGGACATAACTTAAAAGGAGAATGGCTTGATTAAATATTTATGGGACAAATATTTAAAATCGACAAGAGTAGCAGAGACGATGAATTGGGGCTAATAAAGAAGCAAATAACCTGTGATGATAACTCTTTCTCTTTTGATACTCCGATTGTTTCCCAACGTGCTAACAAAATTGACCCCGAAATCAAGGTTCAGGAAATTATCAGACATATTGATGAAAAAGTTGTTGAGTCTTTAGATAGTAGATACATTAAGACCTATACAGACTCAGTGAAAACCGAATGGTCAAGTGACAAGCTAAACGCGACTCTATTTAATTTCAAATATAAAGACATTCCATGCGACGAAAACCTAAAGACAATTGCCCATGCGCTGCACGGTGCAAGCGACAAAGTCATATTTCTGCCAACAGTAATGAAAACATTGCTGATGGAAACCAAACCCGACCGCAAAACAGCTGTTCTTAGTATGGATAGAATAGACTCTTACAAAAGAATGATGAAACTTTTAATAGAAGAAATCACAAAGCCCCAGAATGGGAAACAGATAGTTGGAATGGTGCCTTTTGTTCCATGGAAGTTTGCCAAACCAATTGTGGATTTCTATTGCACAGAAGGTATCCGAGCCTTTGCTATTGACTGTGGTTTTAGGGACATAGTGGAATACAAAGATGATTTTGCCCGTGTTCTCTCAAGGATAAAAGAAACAATAAACTTGGACAAAACCGTGATTTTTGCATTTAACGCAGGAGTCCCCTCATCATTTCAAGTAACTGAGGTTGAATCAGATGACTTCCTAGGGGTTTTTGCCTACGTCGATGTACTAGGTTCTACTTTCAAAAGCAGAGGTGGAGGCAGTAAAGACCCAAAAGCAAGGGTTTTTTCGAGAGCGAGATACTCATATGAAATTTCAACTTATCCCGCTCTTCAACCCACATTTGGGAAGAGTGTTAATTTCTATACTATCAGGAACTATAACAGGTCTGAGCAGCGAAGGGAAGCGGCAAAAATCCGTGGTTTGGTTGGGATAGAAAAAATGAAAAAATACTTGGCTACCAAGCCAGCAGTTAATCAGGAGTCAGTAAAACGTCTTGAATCCATTGCTCAAGAAGTGGGCTAAGCAACCTTTATGTTTTCCTTGTAGTATTGCTGAGAGAGAAGGATATGGATATCCTGCAGAATATTCTGATACCAAAAGATTTGGAAAAATTCAGGCGAGTGGTTTTGATGCATTTCAACATGCTACAAGCGCCAAGTGACTCTTTTTAGGCCGTGAAAGTTGAGTAATTGATTGTTTGAGGGTGTATGGAGTTACCGCAAATGTTAAAGAAGCATCCGCATAATAGTGCATTCAATGGGTGTGGATGTGGTTATGACTCAGACGGTTCCTTCCCAGCCAATGAAAAGAGTGGAAGATTGGAAATCCAGATTAATTGACCTTTCAAGAAGAAACAACCTTCTCTTTTTCCACAAAAACAAGCGGGGAAGCTTATCGATTTCACAACCTGAAATGCAGACAGCTTTCAGCTCGTTGGTTTTGAAAAAGAAAAGACTAGAATTCTGGATGCCACCCGGAGAAGCGGGAAAACCTGAAGGGCAGGAGAAGCCGAAAGGCAAAGGTAAAGACAAAGCCTCCAAAACCGCGAAAGGCGACGTCAAAGCCTCCGTTAAAGAAGCCCCAGCCATGCCTGAAGAATCGCAGCATCCTAAAGCAAGCCAGTTGGTCGCCGGGAAGATGTCCCGCGCAGAGCTTGAAAGAAGCCTCAAAGGTCTGCAGTGGCGCTCGCTTCTGGATTACCGTGAACGCGGTGTCCGCATTTTGCATGCGGCTTTCGGTACCCTTAACTGGGTTGATTTAGAAAGCAAAGAGCAAGTGCAGTCGCCCCTGATTCTTGTGCCTCTGGAATTAACACGAGACACTATTCGGCAACCTTACAGTATCGGTTTGCCGCCTGTGGAAGAAGAAGAGGTTTTGAACCCTGCCCTGCAGGTTAAGTTGAAAAACGATTACAAAATTGATTTGCCGCCGCTGCCTGAAGAGTGGGAAAACCTGACTCTGCAAGACTACTTCGACAAGGTCAATTTGGCTGTTGCTGAGTTAGGCTGGAAAGTTGAGCCTTCATTTGACTTGGGGCTTTTCTCATTCCAAAAGCTGGTCATTTACAAAGATTTAGAGGGCAACTCTGCCTTGGTTACGCAGCACCCCATTATTAGGGCAATCGCAGGCATCAAAGAAGACAACCTCATTTTAGAAGGGTTACCCGACGAAAAAGACGTAGACAAAATCGAGCCGCCAGACAAAACCTACCAAGTCCTAGACGCTGACAGCAGCCAACGAGTCTCGATTGAATACGCCCAGCGCGGACAAAGCTTCGTCATGAAGGGTCCCCCAGGAACAGGAAAAAGCCAAACAATCGCAAACATAATCGCAGAAAGCATCGCTAACGGGAAATCCGTGCTTTTCGTCAGCGACAAGATGGCTGCCCTCGAAGTTGTTTACAAACGGCTTAGCGAGGTTGGGTTGGCGCATTTCTGTCTTGAACTTCACAGCAGCAAAGCCAACAAGCAGCAGGTTGTCGCCGAGCTTAAACGTAGCCTTGACGAGAACCTTGTCCCGCGTAAATTGCCCTCTGCCCACGAATTTGAAAAGATGGCTGAGTATCGGGAATCATTGAACGGTTACGTCGTCGCCTTGCATGAGAAACGCCAGTACTTTCAGAGGAGCGCCTATGAAGTTCTCAGCCTAATCTCGAGTCTTGAACGGGTTCCCTTCGTGCCCGTCGGCTTGACGGAGCTGGGAACGCTCACGCCGCAGAAGATGCATGAGTTGGAAGCTCTTGTTTCCCAATTAAGCAAGGTTTGGCAAGTGGTGGAAGAACCTGACTTTCCATGGCTAGGCTACCGTGCTGACTCCTACAACCTGGAACTCCGTTCAGAAGTGCTAACATCTCTTGAAAACATCAACGAAAACCTGAGGAACCTGCAGCTCGAAGCAGAAGACTTCTCCGCTAAACTAGGTGTTTTTCCGCCTGAAACATTCGCACGTATCACTTGGCTACTAGAAGTAAGCACGTTCCTAATCCAAAGCCCCAAGCCTGAAGCATATTGGCTGACTAATCAAGACATCGAAAAACTCTACGTAGAAGCCAAAAACTACGCAGAAGCAAGCATCTGGATAAAGAACACCCGCACAAGCCTCATGAAGCGCTATCAACCCGCCATTTTCAACTTGGTTCTAAACAGGTCAGAACAAATCAAACAGCAGCTTGAATCGCTAACCAAGCTGTTTCCAGCAGTCGGATTGGCAGAAGGCGAATTTCTGCCTCAACGCGAAAAACTCCTCGCTTTCATAAAAAACACGCAGATTGCTGCACGAAAATGGCGTGAAACATCGCAGGCGCTTGCCTCGATGTTAGGTTTGGACAGCGACGGCTTGACGATTAAACACATGAAAGACTTGTCTCGCATGGCGCTGCTTTGCTTCGCGCAAGATAAGCCTGAGCCGCAGTGGTTTGACGCCAAGTACTTTGAGCAGGTTGAAGAAATCTTGGCTGAAGCAAAACGGCTCTACCAAGACTATAGCCTGCTGAAGAGCCGCCTAGACAGTACTTACACGGATGGGTTATACCAGCTTGACCTTGACGGCTTGATTGCTCGGTACAGCGAGTACAGCCAGAGCTCTCTTAATCTGTTTAATTCAAGTTACCGCAACGACCAGAAACAAATTGCTCGGGTAACCAACGACGGCAAAATTCCGAAATCCGTGTATGCAGACCTTCAGGATGCACGCAAAGTCAAGAAGATTCGGCAGCAGATTGATGAGTCAGCAGACACTATTCGTACCTTGCTGGGACATTACTACCACAATTCTAAAGCCGACTTCGCGGGTGCAGAAAAAGCGCTTGCGTTGGCGGCTGAAATCCGCAAGCTTTCATGGGCAACAACGATTCCCGAGAACCTGCTGCAACTTATCACAAACTCTTCTATCCCGTCGCCTATGATTAAGAACTTGGGTTCTGAGCTTGGGGCTTCGGTTGAGAAGTGGGAGCAGCAAGCCAAGGAGTTAGAGTCGCTTATCCCGACAAGCATGCCTAAGTCAGAGGCTGGAATCGCTTGGACGTCTCTGCTGCAGGTTGAGGAATGGGCAAGCGAAGTAGAAAGGCATTTGAGCCCTCTATGTGCGTTGACGGATGAAACTCTATCGTTGTCCAAGCAAGAACCCAAAACCTACAAGCAACTGGTAGAAGACCTCAAAAACGCCGAGGACATACGGAAAAAAGAAGCCGTCATCGTAGGCGAAAAAGCGCAGCTTCAAGAGAAGTTTGGCTCCCGCTTTAACCTGCTTGAAACAAACTGGCAGGACATAGTTGGGGTTCTCGAATGGGTGAAAAAGGTTCAGGCAGCCTTCCTTGACACTCCTGTCCCGCAAGCCTTTGCACAAATCGCAGCTCAAGGACCAAGCGCGGCTCCATCTAGCACGGAGCTAACCCAAAAACGCGATGCTTCCATGAAAGTTATAAAGGATTTTGGGGCTCATTTTGAAGCGCCGATGAAGTACCAAAATCAGCTTCTGAAGGATTTAGAAATAAAAGTTATCAGCGAACGCATCCAAGCGCTACGTGACCGTGTTGACGATATTCAGGTTTGGGTTGACTTCAAAGACATCAAAAACCGCTTTGCCCTCCGCGGGTTAGAACCGTTCTTTAGCCGCTTGGCTGAGCAGAAGCTTCCGGCAGCGGATCTGCTTGATGTTTTCCGCAGAGGAGTCTACCAAGAATGGATCAACAACCTCTACATTGAAGACCCTAAGCTGGGCAGGTTCAGATGGGAAAACCATGAGCAGTTGATTGCCGACTTCAGGAAGCTGGATCAAGACCTCATCAAGTTGAGTTCCAGCATGGTTATTGAGCAGGCGAACAGCCGCAAACCCCAAGACATCCTGATTCAGGCAGCCGACACCGAAGCAGCAGTTCTTCAGAAAGAAGCCGCAAAGAAGAGGCAGTTGATGCCGATTCGAGTGCTTTTCCAAAAAATCCCTAACCTGCTTGTCAAACTAAAACCCTGCCTACTTATGAGTCCAATAAGCGTAAGCCAATTTCTGCCGCCTGACACCAAGTTCGATTTGGTGCTGTTCGATGAGGCTTCCCAGATTGTTCCCGAAGATGCTATCGGCTCAATTTACCGTGGAAAAACCGTGGTTGTTGCAGGCGATAACAAGCAGTTGCCGCCCACCTCTTTCTTCCAGAAAAACCTGATTGACGATGTAGATTGGGATGAACTCAGCGACGAAGACGTGGAAGTTTTCGACAGCATACTTGACGAATGCCTCGGCATCGGGTTACCAGTCAAAACACTACGGTGGCATTATCGCAGCAAACATGAAGGGTTAATTGCGTTCTCGAACCACCGCTTCTACGAAGATGAACTTGTAACTTTCCCCGCGGCAAAAGCGCAAGCCGACACTTTAGGCGTTAAGCTGGTTTATGTTCCAGACGGCGTCTACGACCGAGGCGGCAAAAGAAACAACCTCAAAGAAGCAGAAAAAGTAGCAGACCTCGTCTTCGAACATTTCCGCCTCTACCCCAAGAAAACCCTCGGCGTCGTAACCTTCAGCATAGCCCAGATGGAAACCGTTGAAGAAGCCATAGACCGCCGACTAAAAGAGCAACCCGACTTCGAACCGTTCTTCAAAGAAGACCGTTTGGAAGGTTTCTTCGTTAAGAACTTGGAGAACGTTCAAGGCGACGAGCGAGACGTCATCTTCTTCAGCGTCGGCTACGGCTACGACGAGGGAAAGCAGATGGCGATGAACTTTGGTCCACTCAACAAACCCGGCGGCGAACGACGCCTAAACGTCGCGGTTACCCGAGCCCGAGAAAAAGTGGTCCTTGTCACCTCGATTAAGGCTACTGACATTGATGCTGAAGCAAAAGCCCTCGGCGTGCAGACCCTGCGTTACTATCTTGATTATGCTGAGCATGGAACTGAGACGTTGGAGTCGGTTAAGGCAAGAGACGGCGAGTTTGAATCTGCTTTAGATGAAGACGTGGCTGCGGAAATCAAGAAAATGGGCTACGAAGTTGCGCCGCAAGTCGGTTGCAGCGGTTACCGCATAGACATCGGCGTCGTGGACCCAGTTAACCCTGGAAACTTTTTGCTCGGAGTAGTATGCGACGGCGCCTCATACAGGTCAAGCAGCAGCGCACGGGACAGAGACCGCCTCCGCGAACAAGTCCTGCGGCAGCTTGGATGGCGCATCCACCGCATCTGGTCTCCCGCTTGGGTTGCAAGACGCGACTCCGAAATTCGGCGGCTAAAAGAATCCTTAGAACAAGCCAGCAAACAGCAGCTTGACAAAGACACACAGAAACCCACGATTGAAATCAAAGAGGGCATGGCTCCGAAGACTGACGTGCAGAAAAACGAGTTTGCAGGCATCGAAAAAATCGGTTTCCCCTACAAAACCTACCCGCTTAAAGCATCATTTAACCCGTACATCAAAGTCGCCGCGGCGAATGGCTCAATGGATTCTAAAACGAAAAACGAGTTCCACTTCCCAGAAAACCGAGAAAACCAAACAAAACTCCTCGCCGAGCTTATCCAGAACGAAGGACCCGTACACTTCGATTACGCGGTGGAGCGTTTAGCCGCTGCCTGGGGAATTAAGCAGGTGACGCCTCAGATAACCCACGCCGTGAAACAAGCCCTCAACAATCTGATAAGAGAACAAAAAGTCACGCTTAAAGGCAGCTTCCTTTGGCCTCCGACACTGAAAGAAACGCCGATACGGGTTCCAGTGCAAGGTATTCCTGAATCCAAACGCAAAGCCGAGTACATTGCGCCCGAAGAGGTCGAATCCGCTATGTTGCTGGTCACGCGGTACGCGTTAGGCATCAGCCAAGAATCGCTGATTTGGGAAACGGCGAAGGTTTTCGGGCTTAACCATTCAGCGGAAGGCACAGAAGACGTGTTCTCAGAAATCCTCAGGCGACTGGTAAGAGACAGAAAACTCATCCTCAAAGACGACGTTGTCACCGCCGCTTAACCCGCATTTCTTCCATACCTACCTTCGTTAAAAGTCAGTGTCCAAGATTTTCGTTGGGTAAATAAAAGGAATAAAAGATTAAATGGGTTACGGCGGCTTGTTTAAGCAAGGGATTTGGCTAGTTTTGCTCCGAGTTGCTTTGCTTGCTGTTTGTCGGTTTCTGCAATTTTGTTTCCTATGGCTAGTCCGGGCAAAATCTGCTTTGGGTTGAATGCTTTTAATATGCTTTCGATGTTTTCTATTGCCTTTGTTTGGCTGCCACCTCCAGTTGCGAATGCGACCATGGTTTTTCCAGCTAATTTTTCGCGCACAAAGTAGAGTTCTGTTAGGAAAGTAAGCATGGGACCTGACATCATGCTGAAGTAGGTTGGTGACCCGAACGCGAATTCGTCGGCTGTGACGGCTTCTGCCGCGGTGAGGTTTTCAACGTTTTTTATTTCTACGTTGGCTCCTTTGACGGTTTTTACGCCTTCTGCTATGGCTTCGGCGACTTGTTTGGTGTTTCCCGTTTTAGAATAGTATGCTACTAACACTTTTGGCATGTATTCACCTCCCATTTTACGGATACTAAAAAACAAAATACTTTTATATAGTTTTAGGTAACAATAATATACCAAAACACAGGTGCTCACAACGACCAAACAAAACCAGCAAACCGACCAAGAAACCATGACAAACATTCTCCGTGAACTAGTACAAGAAATCAGCAGCCTCAAAGCCGAATTAGGCAGGATCGAAAGCGTAATCCTCAAAGACCGACTAAGCGCCGTAGAAGAGGCACTCTCACAAAACCGCCTAATGCATTACGCCGACCTCCTAAATGAAGAGGCCAACGAAGACATTGACAAACTGCTAAGTGCTGATTGCGGAAAAAGGTCAAAATGCCACGAATACTTTAAAGAACAATTGGCTGAAAACCTGCTGATAGCCAAGTCGCGTGGATCGAAGGAGGCTTTGGCTGATCTGGACGCAAGAATAAACCAAGTAGGAAGCCAGGCGGAAAAAGCTAAAGGCACGCAATGCGAAGCCTGTCAAACCAAATTCCAGAAAAAACTAAAAAGAGAAAAAAGAGCCTTCCAAACAATTGTTCTTGTCGAAAAACCTGATAGCCGCAGTCAGGAAGTGATAGATGTTCCTTTCACTGTGGAAAATTTTCTTGAGCCGCTGGCTAATCCTGTGCGGCTTAAGATTCTTATTAGTTTGTACGAGGGAAAAAAGAACTTCTCTAAACTGTCTCAAACAATGGAGTTGAAGGGAGGTCACCTAATTTTTCATCTCAAAAAGCTTCTTGATTCGGGTTTGATAGCCCAAGAGGATAACAAGGGCGATTACATCATAACGCCGAACGGTGTGGATGCGGTAAAAAAGATTCTTTTTTTGCAAACCACGGAAAAGCAGTTGTAGCTTAACTTGCTTATTTAAAGCAGGTGGGATCGGCTAGCCAGTTGGGGTTAAATGGCTGGTTCGGGTCTGTTTATTTCTTTGATGAGGCGTGGCAGGTCGCTAAGAGAAGTGATGATGTAGTTTGCCGCGTGATTCTTAAGTTGCTCCACCGTAGCTGTGCCTGTTGAGATTCCCACGGCGATTGCTTTGAGTTCCTTGGCGCTTTGCATGTCAACAACGCTGTCCCCAACGATAACGGTTCCCCGCGCCTGAGCGTCTAAAGCTTTGAGCGCCAACTCAAACTGCTCCGTATGCGGCTTCACATATTTGACTTTGTCTCGGGAAACGACGGTTGTGAAGAAGTCTTCAATCTTGAAGCGCCCCAGAATGTATTTTGCTGCTTTTTCGCTGTTGGTGGTGCATAAACCCATCTTCAGCTTCATGGCTTTAAGCTCCTTTAGCGCTTCAACGGCTCCAGTCTGCAAGCTTGTTGTTAAGGCGGCTTCCATCTCGTATTTTTCGGCGATGGCTAAAGTTCCGCTTCGAACATCTTCAAACACTCGGGCGGAGTTCGGTTTGTCGCCGTTTTTGAAGAATATTTCAGCTTTTGTGAGCATTTCAAAGATGCTTTCGTTGACGTTTACAACTGAGGTGGGGACGCCAACTCTTATGAGGTAGCCTCGCACTTCGCCGCGTAGGGCTTTGAAGTCCAAGTTAAAGTGGGCAAGTGTCCCGTCTAAATCAAATATTACCGCTTCTACAGGCACAATGTTGGCTCCTTGTCAATGCGAAACTGGGTTAACACCCGCTCAAACAGCAATATACTTTGCGGTAAAATTCTATTTACGAATTTTTGCATAATTTCAAGAAAGTTCGAGGAATCTGAATCGAAAAGAAACAAGTTTTCAATTGCTTTTTGTTTTGGGTAACCGTATGAAGAATCTTGTACCTTTTCCCACTTCGCTTTCAAACGTGACAGTGCCGCCCAACGCGTTAGTCATACGTTTGACAACGGCTAACCCGAATCCCTGACCTTTAGCCTTCGTTGTAAAAAGGGGCGTGAATAATTTTGCGCTCACATCCTTGGGAATCCCGCAGCCTGTATCGTTAACGGACAATACAGTGTCGCCTTTGTTTAGGTAGGCTTCTAAGCTGAGTTTCCCGCCTTGAGGCATAGCTTGAACGGCGTTAGTTACCAAGTTAACTATAACCCGTTTTAGTATGAGAGGATCAGAAAGCAATTGCCTGGCGTCGGGTTCAACTTGACATGAAACTGAAACGTTTTGTGGAATTTTGGTTTTTAAAAGCAGTTCTTCGCAGACATTCTGCAGGTCTATTTCTTTTACGCTCGGCTTAATAGGTTTGGCGTAGTCTTGAAGATCTTGAACTATCTTGTTCACGTACTCGGTCTGGCGCTCTATGGTGTCCAGGCTTTCCTTGAGGTTTCTCTTGGATTCGCCATCTGGCAGACCTTCTAATGCACCCTGAGCCAAAAAAACTTCGCCGGCAATTGTCTGCAAAGGGTTACGGATATCATGTCCAACCATGCCTGCAGTGGCGCCGATGGCAACTAACCGTTCAGAGTTTTTGCGTTCAGTTACGTCAACGTTCGACTCGAAAATCTCGACTATCTTGCCATCCTTGTCAAATTTCGCTAGCCAATAACTTTGAATCGACAGCTCATGCCCAGATTTTGTTTCATGGCAAAGCTCGCCTGACCATTTTCCCTCTTTCCTAAGCTGTTCTTCTATGGTTTCAAGGGGCGAAACGAATTTTGTTTTGAAAAGCGCCCGACCTTTTTTCCCAATAGCTTCATCTTTTGTATAGCCGTACATTTTTTCTGCGCCTAAACTCCAAAAAGTGATGGTGTCCTCAAGGTTCTTTACTATGATGGCATCCGGGCTGAGGTCTATTAGGGCGGCTTGCCTCTGGACGGCTTCATCTAGTTTTTTGCGTTCAACCGCGTAGGTTAAGGCGCGTGCTAGAAGGGGTCCGTCTAGTTTTCCTTTGCTTAGGTAGTCTTGTGCGCCTCTGCGGACTGCTTCAACGCCTTGCGCGTCATCTTTGAACCCGGTTAAAATCACAATGGGCACCTGCGGGGCGGCTGAATGTATGTTCTCAAATGTGCTGAGTCCTTGGCTGTCAGGCAAACCGAGGTCCAGTAAAACAGCGTCTACGGAGCCTTCGGCTAAGCGGTTTTGTCCTTTTGAAAGTCTATCAACATGCTCGATGTTTTCCACTGAGAACTTTTCTTCCTTTAACATTTCGACAATTAGGCGGGCATCGCCGGGGTTATCTTCAATCAAAAGAATTTTTGTCGATTTTATTCCTTCGGTGGCAGTTTAACTATTGTGAACCAAAATTCGTTCAGTACATGTATGATTTCTGCGAAGCGGTTAAGGTCAACTGGTTTTGTGATGTAGGCGTTGGCATGCAAGTTGTATGTTTTAACTATGTCCTCGTCAGCCTTGGAGGTTGTCAGGACCACAACTGGGATGTGTTTTAAGATTGGGTCTTCTTTTATTTCAGCCAGAACTTCGCGCCCATCTTTTTTCGGCAGGTTAAGGTCAAGTAGTATTAAATCAGGCAAAGGCACCTTCGAAAATCGACCTTTTCTACGCAAGAATTCGATAGCCTCAACGCCGTCTTTAGCAACGTAGATTTCGTTTAGTACTTTTGCGTCTCTTAAAGCTTCTTTGGTTAAACGAACGTCTCCAGGATTATCCTCAACGAGCAATATATCAACTGGTCTAACTTCATTCATGTTTTCACTACGCTTTCCTTTTACTTAGTGTAAAGTAAATAGTTGAACCTTTCCCTATTTGCGATTCAATCCAGATGCGTCCCCCATGACGCTCCACGATTTTTTTGCATACTGCAAGGCCTATTCCTGACCCTGGATATTCTTCTCTTGTGTGGAGGCGCTGGAAAATCTTGAAGAGGCGTTCGAAGTACTGGGGGTCTATGCCGATGCCGTTGTCGCGCACGGCGAACTCCCACTCAGAACCCTTATCCACAGCTGAAACATGCACGTGAGGCGGTTCTTCGCCGTGGAATTTGATGGCGTTGCCAATCAAGTTCTGAAATAGTTGAACAAGCTGTGACCCATCTGCCTTGATAACCGGGAGCGTGTCATGTGTCACGGTGGCTTTGTTGTCCGCGATTGACGCTTGGAGATTTTTAAGAACGATGTCCAAGGTAGATTCGAGGTTTGTGGGTTCAAACGGTTTGCCGAGTCTTCCAACCCGCGAATACGTCAAGAGGTCATCGATTAACCCGCGCATCCGATTTGCGCCGTCCACTGCATACGCGATGAATTCGTCGGCTTCAGGGTCAAGTTTTCCTTGGTACCTGCGTTGAAGAAGCTGGACGTAGCTTGCAACCATCCGCAGCGGCTCCTGCAAGTCATGCGACGCAACGTAGGCAAACTGCTCCAGCTCAGCGTTGGACTGCTTAAGTTTCTCAAGGGTTTCTCTAAGCTTGTTCTCCATGGCTTTCCGCTGGGTAATGTCTCTTGCAGCAGCGAAGACCCCTTGAATTTGTCCCTGAGCATTCCTGAAAACCGATGCGTTGTATATGACGTCGGTTATTTCTCCAGAATTATGCCTGATTGCGAGGGGGTAATCCTTGACGAAGCCGTCGGTGAAAACCCGTTTGTAGCCTGCTCTGGCTTCTTGGGGCTCGGTGAAGTATTCTGAGAAGTCGCTTCCGATTAATTGTTCACGTGAATAGCCCGTTGCGTCTTCGGTTGCTTTGTTAACGTCGGTGATTTTTCCGTCGGGGCTAATTGTCACCAAGGGGTCAAGGCTTGCTTCAAGAAAGCTGCGTGAATACAGTGATGCAGTTCTAAGTTTTTCTTCAGCTTTTTTGCGTTCAGTGACGTCTCTTGCCGCGGCGAATATGCCTTGAACTTCCCCTTTCTCGTTTTTGAAGATGGTAGCGTTGTAGAGAACATCGGTTATTCTTCCTGAGACATGCCTTATGGCTAATGGGTAGTCCTGTACAAAGCCGTCTGTGAAGACCTGCCGGTAGCCTTTTCTAGCCTGCTCCGGCTCGGTGAAATAGTCCGAGAAGTCGCTTCCGATCAATTGGTCACGACCCAAACCCGTCACAGTTTCAGTGGCTTGATTTACGTCAGTGATTTTTCCTTCTGCACTGATAGTCACCAGCGGGTCTAAACTGGCTTCGATAAGCGTCCTCCATAGAGTGAAGCTGCACTGGAGCTTTTCCTCCGCCTTGTTTCTGTACTGTGACATCTCTGGCAGCGGCGAAAACGCCTTCTATCTCTGCGGCTTCATTTCTGTATACTGTGGCGTTGTAAAGCACATCTGTAATGTTGCCGTTTCGATTGCGGATAGCTAATGGGTAATCCCGCACCAAGCCATCTGTGAAAACCTGTTGGTATCCTGCCCGCGCTTTTTCTGGCTCCACGAAATAAGTACTGAGAAATCACTGCCAATCAATTACCCTCGCGGATAACCAGTCACTTCTTCCGTTGCTTTGTTGACTTCTGTAATCTTTCCCTCGGCATTAATTGTGATAAGTGGGTCGAGGTTAGCCTCAGTTAGACTGCGTGAAGACAACGGAAGTCTCCGTAGTTCGCTCTTCAGCTTTCTTGCGTTCAGTAATATCTCTTGCGGCGGCGAAGATCCTTGAATTTCCCCTCGTTCGTTCTGATAAACTGTAGCATTGTAAAGTACATCAGTTATTTTACCGGATTTGTGCCTAATTGCTAACGGGTAATCCTTGACGAAGCCTTTATTGAAGACTTGCCGGTAGCCCTTGCGTGCTTTTTCTGGTTCGGTAAAGTAGTTTGAGAAGTCACTGCCAATCAATTCTTGTCTTGTGCACCCAGTTGCTCCCTCAGTGGCTTTGTTAACGTCAGTGATTTTGCCTTCAGCGCTAATCGTTACCAGTGGATCAAGGCTTGCTTCAATCAGGATTCTAGAATACTCAGAGACCTGCTTTAGTTGTTCCTCTGCTTGCTTTTTCTCTGAGATGTATTGCTGATGAGAAGATAACCAACAGGGCGACCATTAGAGTCATTTCGTCGTGTCACGACGATGCTGGCCATAAAACGGCTACCATCTTTCCTAACACATTGGATTTTTGTCTTCAGCTACGCCTTTCTCATACGAACCTTCAGCATTTGATCGACACGCACGGATTTTATGTCATCAGGAGTGTGAAGTATGCTTGAATCCTTACCGATAATCTCCTCTGCTGTATAACCGTAATTTCTCTTAGCGCCTTCGTTCCAGGAGAGAATTTTACGATTAAGATCTTTGCCGATAATGGAATATTTGGTCGAGCTTTGCAAGATGTTATCCAAAAGATTCTTTGTCTCGGTGAAATCATACATAACTCGTTTTGATTCAGTGACGTCTCGAGCAGCGGCAAATACACCCAATACGTTTCCTCCTGCGTCCCTGTAAACGCTGGCGTTGTAAAGAACATCAGTCAATTTTCCGTCCTTATGCCGGATAGTCAGAGGATAATCCGTAACGGAGCCCTCGGCGAATGCCTGCTGGTAGCCTTTACGGGCTTTATCCTGCTCTGTGAAGTAGTTGGAGAAGTCAGTACCGATAAGTTGCTCACGCGAAACACCTGTAACCTTAACAGTAGCCTCGTTAACGTCCAGTAATCTTTCCGTCAGGGCTGATAGTAACCAATGGGTCTAAGCTTGCTTCAATTAGGCTTCTGGTATAGTTTGAAACGATGCTTAAAGCCTCGCTTTTTCTGGCTGCTTCTTCAGCTTTCTTGCGTTCAGTGATATCTGCCCCGTAAATGTTGACGTACCCTTCAGAAAGAATCGGCGCCAGCTTAAACTCAAACCAACGCCCCCCAGCATTTTCCTCAAAATCTAACCGGCGGTTAGACATCAAAGCTTCGGAAACATAGTTAAGCCATAGCGGGCGGACAATTTGACCAACCTGTATGCTGATTGGTTTTGGAAGCCGCAAACTTTCCGCATTAGCATACATAACCGTGCCATCGCTATTGATTCGAAGCACGGCAAAAGGATTCTCTGACGGAAACTTTGCAAGATTAAATAGATCTTTTTCCGCCTTTTTGCGTTCAGTTATGTCACGAAATACTAGCACTACACCTGAAATCTTTCCGTCTTTATGTTTTATGGGTGCGCCGCTGTCGTCAATCGGAACCTCGTTTCCATCTTTTGTTATCAGCACTGTATGATTAGCTAATCCTACTGTCTTGCCTTCCTTAATCACGCGCGTTACCGGGTTCGCAACTTCTCTCGGGTCTTTTGTTAATTATGTGAAAGACTTTTTCCAAAGGTTTCTTTGATGCCTCATTCAGGGTCCACCCCGTCAACTTTTCTGCCACATTGTTCATGAAAGTTATTTCGCCCTTTGAATCAGTCGCTATAACGGCATCCCCGATACTGCCCAGAGTCGTTTGCCAGCTTTGCTCTCTTTCTATTGATGCATCTTGCTCTTTCTTACGTTCCACTGCATTTTCGACTAAAACCCATTTTTCGCCTTGTTTAAGCAAAGTGCCAACATGATTTCTAACTACGTCAACAACGTCAGTTCCACTTGTTTTCTTGAGGCAATAAGTGCATAACGCCAGCATCTTATGTTGACCTATAACCGCGTTGACGGCTTCTTCGTAATCTACAAAACTTTTCCAAAGGTTGCGTTCAATCCAAAAAGTGTTTCCTGTAAGTCGAAGTCCTTCAAAACCATGCTTTATTGCGTCGGTTTCTTTTTTCACCCAGCCTTGCAGCACCCGGTCCGAATCAAATTTGCCTCCTAAAAGGTACCAATCCTTGTATGAAACAATCTCTATCTGACCTTTCTTCAAATACGTATCCAAGTGGGGAACGGCTTTTCTTAACGCTTCTTTAGCTTCTTTAGCTTCCAGAGGCGGGGAAGTAACCCACATGCAGAACTCGTTGCTGCGTAAGCCTTCCGCAAAGTAAGGAACCAAAATATCGATTAGATCTTGTTTTGACTCGTAAAACTGGCAAAGATGCGTTCCCCACGTAACAGAACCAACGAGTTCAATGCCGAATTTTCGAAGAGAAGCAACATTAGAAGATTCCATTAACATCCCCTGATGATAAATTGTATACCTTGTCGTTTCTTTCCTAAAAAGCATTTCTGAATTCGACGAAAAGACTAAAGGTGATTTGACGATTTGCCAGATTGCTTTTCCAATTACCTTGCTCAACTAATAGCAAAATCTAACCCAAACTTCAAAAACATCTGTAACCCTATAAAGAAGCAATACTGATAAAACCCAACTCAAAGTTCTGCTGTTCCAATTTGGCAAAGATAAGCGCCGAGTAACCCTCCAAACATCGAGCCAGATCCTATAAGCAATGCGTATTCGAGATTGATGTTTCCTAAACTGAAATGTTGCACCTGCCCGCTAACGAAATAAAAACCATCGTGAAAACCGAAGTTGCCGCTACTGCCTTAAACGGCATGCGCAAAACCAAAAGCATAATCGGCACCAATAGAACCCCTGGAATGCCAAGCAACCCACCAATTAAGCCGGCAAAAAAGCAGAGAAAAATCCCTAGCGACAGGTTTCTTTTTTGAGAAAGCAATTCTTTTTCAGGAAAACCAGAATCACATTCTGAACTTTGACAATTATTTTCGGTCCCTTTTCTGTAGATCATTTGCGATGCCACAAAAACCAGAAAAACACCGATAAGCAAACCTATTATCTGTCCTGACACTTCTGTCGTCAAGTAGCTTCCAAATATTGCACCTGGCACTGCGGCAACTGTTATCATTAAACCCATCTTATAGTAAGTTTGCTTTTGTTTTGAATCGTACGCTGAGGCAACAACTGTCGTCGCAAAAATTGTTGTTAAGCTGGTTCCGACTGCACTTGCTGGGGAAAAAGCGAAGACCAAAGTCAACAAAGGTACCCATTCGAAATCCTCCTCCAAGGCCAACCATAACCGAAACCAGCCCGATGAAGAATCCGATAATAGGCAAAAATGCTTCCCACACAGGCGCTCCTCTCCCGTATAAGGTGCAGTTTATATTATAAAATGTTGAGATTTTAGCAAGCAACATAATGCTTACTTGTGTGACTTTTAGGAGCCTCTGGACGCGTCGATTTGGCTTATCCAC